>NZ_JBCOWR010000024.1:0-57123 GCF_040918965.1 Bacteroides sp. RTP21281st1_H5_RTP21281_210402
ATAACAAAGCCCGGGCTTGAGAAAGTCTGGGCTTTGCGCATAAAAAAAGGCTGTGTCAGCGTTTTGACACAACCTCTCATTATTATATTGAGTTAATGAATTTACGTCCTTCGGCAGTTGGACGATAAACAACATCACCGAATGGTCCGGCTGATTTTGTCAATAGACCGTTTTTTACCATTTCTTCTAAATCATCGGAGGGTTTACTATAACCACCCCATCCTTTTTTGCAGATATTTCCTAAATGAATAAGCTGCATCTTACTTAACTTTATATCCATTTGATTCATATTTGATTTGTTATACATTAATAGACATTCTTTTGATATGCGCAATGCAATCATCCATAGCCTTGTCAAAAACTTCTTGACTTATGATATTTTTCTCAATTCGTTCTACGTATTCACCATCGTAAGATGCAAGTTGGATGCTTGAATCACTATTACTTACATCTTCTCTGTTGTCAAAATATACATGTATACAATCATATACCACTTCATCACCGATTTCATCAGTATTTACCCTAACTATCGCTGTGATTTTTTCGTAAGAAGTATGCGCCATGTGAATACACTTTCCAACGAGATATTGATATTTTGCCTTTTTTTTATCGGCTTCCTGTTTCTTTAGCTTCTGTATTTCAGCTTCTAATTTCTGTATTCTGTTCATATCTATCTTGTTTTAAATAAATACATAATCTCCGTTTTGGAATCCCCAAATAGTATGTAGTAAAATCCAATCATCTTGAAATTTACATCCATCCTTTTCGCATTCAACCACCAGCATATTTGCTTTATCAGCATAAATTAATGGGGTTACAATACCTGTAAATGCACCATTTCGTCCGGTGAATTTATTACCTTCCTTTAATCGCTTGATTATTTCCTCTTGATTCATATTTGATTTGTTATACGTTAATAATTGGGGTTCAATACATTCACATCGCATTCGTGGCACAAATTGCAAACCTTTGATTTATCTCTAAGGCACATACTTTTAGTCTTTTCCGGATAATACCAGTCGATAGAACTACAAATAATTACTTTAATGTGATTTAATTCTAGGCTATCCGGGCAATGCTCATTGAGAAAGTCTAAATCTTCTTTGATTAGTTTCTCATACGCCTCCTTGCTTATTTTTATGCTCATATCTGTTTCTTATTGAATTAAACATATTATTCACAAAGTCCATGATAGAGACTCATGCAGTTGTATCCACTTTCCGGTTCAAACATGTCTGTCATTGCTTCATCACGGTTCACATAATCAATCACTTCTTGTACTGTCGGACATCTATCACCATATTTTCTACAAAATCGTTCCGGTATGTATCCTTTGGGAAAGAACCCTGCATGTCCCTTTTGCCCCAAAGCATCAACCTCCTTTTCCAGTTGAATAAGTCTTTTTGTCATATCAACATCTTTCGATAAAACTTTGATTTCTCCCTTACGACTCATTATGCACGGAAAACAACCAACACGGGATGCTCCACGTCTATACAAAGGATTAGGTTGTTGGTCATTATAAAGAATATAATCTATTACTTGTTGAGCCGTCCAATCAAATATAGGACGTAACACAGAAGCATCATGCCTTTTACACCATTCTAAGACTGCTGTTTTCCGATACAATTTCATTCCTTTATTGACATTAAAATATTCCTTGAAATAGGAACATTCAGGCTCCATTTTTGCACGCGATATACTTTCTTTACCTCTAATTCCTTGAATGAGAATAAAATTTTCATCTTGCGATATTATCCAATCAATCATAGGCTGTATCTTTAAGACTGATGTGCAAACCCTGCGAGATGCTACGGGAAAACATTTCATCTGTTTACATAAGTTTTGAAAACCACCAACTTTCTCATTACGAATGATAGTTAGCTTAACATCAAGCTGTTGGCATACGGCATTGATATGTTGATATGTAAGCGGATGCTCCCAACCTGTATCACAGAAAACGGCTTCTATTTTATCGGATCCGTACTGTTTTGCAGCTTGAATTAAACAGGCTTGTGAATCCTTTCCGCCAGAAAAACTTACTATTATTTTCATTGTATATTCAATTTTATTTGTAATTTTGCAACGTTGTTATGCGAAAGGGGTTCTCAAAAACCTTGTAACAACGGTAACGCAAGTTGCCATGACTCAGCTAATTCCTGAGTATTATTTCCTTGTAGCTTAGTGGATAGAGCAGCTCCCTGCTAAGGAGAAGGTCACGGGTTCGAATCCCGTCTTGATTATTCTTAATAAACTACATATAAAGCAGACATTTGAGTCTGCTTTTTCTTTTTTATTCATTACTTCTTTTTGTTGAGTTATTCGAGAATTTCTTCAATATTGTACCACTCTACATCGGGATTATTCAGCCCATAAAAAGTTATCAATCCTTTATGGTCAATAAAACCAATGTATTCGGTTTCAACGGGTTTGTCTACTCCGATTTCTTTAATTGTAATCTTATAATGTTTACGTATCATGCTTCATGTCATTTTTAATCTTCTACCGTTTTTGCATCGGTTAATAAACGTTTCATTGCCCGGTCTCTTTCCGCTTTTGAAGGATAATTGTCCCCATACCTTTTCCAACTATCCGGATTTATATCGCTTTTAAAAGTGATATGCGGTTGGGGGTAATCATGGCGACGCAGGATTGTATATCCGGCTTTGCATAGTTTTCTTTGGTCTTTTGCATTCATCTTTTTTCTAATTAGAATTAAACTTGAGTCTGGCATAACGATAGAATCGTATATAACCCAACAGGTAGGAAGGATGATCCGTATTATCCGATATGGTGATTTGTACATTATAACCTTTTATTCGTAAAAAACGGGCGGCAATTTCCTCAATAGTGTATGTTTTTGCATATATATCCCAATCACCAACGGTCAATACCGTTTTCACATTCCCACTTTTCAGAATCCTTTTAAAATTTCTGATAGTGCGTATTATCTCCTTCTTTTTGTTCATACTTTAGTTTTATCCTCTTTTAAAATAGTTTTATAGGCTTCTTCCATCCGTTCAATCTCTTTCATGCATGCCAGCCATCCGGGAAAGCCCCCGATGTTTTTGTCATCGATATAGCAATGGGCATATATCTTTTTCCCGCCTTCCCCATATTTGGCAACATTTTCAGGATCATGGTCATTTACACGGTCAAATGGTATTTGGCGTTCCAAAAGCCAGTTGATGGCATCCAATAACTGATCACCAGTACGGCACGTCCAAATAATGATTTTATGTCCTTCATCATGTAATTTCCGGAGCGATTCGCCAGCGTATGGTTGCTCCCCGTCAATAGCCGGGAATTTTCCCCGGCTAATGGTTCCGTCAAAGTCAACTGCTATAATCATAATCTACAGAATGAAGGTTCAATACGACGCCATACTCCGTTCTCGTCACGCTTATGGAAATAGTAATTAGTTGCGGTTTTATACACGACATTGCTTTCTTTGAACAACTGCATGATAGCCGCATATTCTTCATCAAAACGTGACTCCAATTCATACAATTTGCTTATAGACTTATAGTCCAAATCTCCCTGACGGTTACGTTCGAGAAGCGTCATCGCCATTTGATACATCGGATCATCGACTCCTTTTTCCGAATGGGCTATATAATTCTTCAGGTAGTCAATCAGCCTTTCGGCAGCGAGATCGGCACGTTCATCAAAACTTTTCACCTTATTGCTTTTTACCTCCAGTTTGAAATTCCCGTCTACTACTGAAAAAGTGGCGGTCTCTTCACCCTGACGCATACGGAGCTGACCGTATTCCCGCATCACGTTACGGAAAGCCTTGCTTTCACCTACAATCCAATCATAAAAGCCCTGAACGTCATTCACCACTGGCATGAGTTTACTTTCCACATCGAACATGAATTGATGCCTCAATGCTTCGTAGGTTTCTTTCCGCTGAATGGACTCTGTTTTTTCTTCCTCTTTCAGTTTACGCAACAGTTCCGCCTTTTCTTCTTTTGACAATTTACTAATATCCATACTATTAACTTTTAAATGATTAATTACAATTTGATTTTATATACTTCTTTCAGTTCCCGTTCCTTGTTTTCCGCTTCAATATAAAGCGATGCCCTTTGGTCTACCAGCTTCGCAAATGTATTGCGATCCATATTCCCGGCATACAATTTTTCATGTATGGCATCCAGTTCACTGGGAATCTTGTCAAGCCGATCCAGTAATTCATTAATCCGGTTAATCCGGTGTTGTTCCGCACTAATATCCGCCATCTTCTTTCTTTTTTAATATTGACTCCAGTTTCGGTATCAACAGGAGAAGTTCTTCCCCGTCCAGTTCGCGAAACTTCTTTCCTGCTATCCGGACATCAAGGCAGAACGCATTCACCGCTCCCCAGTCCGTTGTGTCGATTCCGATCCGCTGCACTCTCTTCAGGACAGCCGACCTGCGTCTCCTTATTTCCCGTTCGGTGATAGTCAAATCCCGGTTTTCTTTTTTCGCACCGTTCAAATAGCCACAGAGATACATTGCTTCGCTGTATGTCAACTCTTTTGTGGTATTTGTCCGTCCGTCTGTCAGATTTAGCAGGATAGCCCGCTTTTGTTCGTCATCAATGCCTTGTGCGCTGTATATAATATGCAGGCGTTTGATAAGGCTTTTACTGATAGGTTTCTTCGTCTTCTGTTCCATCATTATCGCTTTTAATATTTTCAATCCAATGTTTTTGATACCCTTCCGCCCATACTATATAATATCCGCGTGAACCTCCTTTGCCGCGTCCGATAAATGTTGCCTTGAAATGTTCCACGTAGATTCTTTTAAAGCTGTCACGTTTCACGTCATAGGCGGTTTTTCCTTCCACCTCGCGCCCGTCCACATGCGAGATAAAGACAAATATCTTTCGCGGATACTTCTTGCGCAGGCGGATTATTTCGGGGGCTTTCGCTCCCCCTTGCTGCTCGAAGTATTGTATGGAGTCTATCATTATCACGTCCGGGCTACGTTGCTTTGACAAGTATTCGTCCAATTCTTTGATAGTGGCTTCGTCCGAGTAGATTATATTGTTTGTCTTACTGCTGATACCTACATCAAGCACGGAGTTCACGAAGTCGTCACACGCACCCATTTCCAATGTTAGATAAAGAACACGAAGCCCCATTTCATCAAATTTGCGTGCCAGCTGCAGAGCGAAAGAACTTTTTCCTTGTCCCGACTTTCCGTAAATAATCCAGCAACCGGACTTTTCCGGACGACCGAATGCCAGATACCATTCACCGTCAAAATCAATATATTCATGTCGGATGTCTTCCAGGTTCTTCTGACTCCAAACTTTCATGCCAATTCTCCACGCCCGATTTGTTGTTTGATTATACGGTCTTCGATCATGCCGGACAGTTCACGCAAATCATCGGTAAACCAGACATATTTTCCCGGTACAGGCTCTTTTTTCTCTTTATTCAACTTTCCCCAAATGGTTTCCTGTTCCTCTGTGTCATTGATCCCGTTTGCCGCGCAAATGGCTTTGACATCTTTCTTCGTAGCTCCCAGTAATGCGATGTAGTTGCGGCAAAATCTACCGTCAATTTCATCATATCCTTCTATACGACCAACATAACGTTTTATATTACGTTCCAGCGTCTCTGTTCCGGCTACGATAACCCCCAAACGGTGTAAAGTGTCATCATATAGCGGTATCAACGTACAAAGGGCACTGTGCGCCAATTTTCCGGCATCATCAAGGATTAACAAAGGAGATTTTCCAGCCATACGGTTAATGTGTGAAACAATCAAGTCCATCAGGTCGTCGTTATCCATATAGCGCGTTACTGTTTCCCCCATGCATGTGGCTAATTTGGTCAGGAACTTACGGGCTGTCCACTTCCGGCACTTCAGATATATGACTGAATTATCAGCACTCATGTTATAAAGGTCTATGAGGGATTGTGTCTTTCCACTGCCGGAACGTGAAGATATGCACATCCATTTATGATTCTTCTTTGCAGCAACGAACGCGGTGCGTACCTGCTGGTAACTGGTGACGCTTTCCACTACATTCCAGGCGTTTTCGTAGTAATTTAGACCGGAAGCAATCTTTTCAGCAATGGAGTCTTCATTCGCTCCATACTTGCCGCTTCTGAATTGGGACATGGCGGTATCCGAGATTCCACATTTACGCGCCAACTCCGTTGCAGATGATCCGCGATTGATTAACTTCTCTATGTACGTTTTTAATGCTTGATTATCCATGTTGTATATCTTTTAAATTGTTTTTAAATCATCTTGAAAAATTCATGTCCAGCGGGTTGTAATCGTAATCTTCATCATCCGTTCCGGTGGAAGCCATTGCTACACTTTGCCGGGTAATATGTTGGGTCACTTCCATGAAATCCGCGTCCGTGGCGTCATCCCTCATTTTTGACCGGACATCCTTGTGCTGTCCCAAGCTGTCAGTTATCAGGTAGCGGTCAAGAACCGTTCCTGCAGCTATTTTGGGGATACGTTGGCAAATGGTGGTGATTCTCCTATCAACGTCTTTAGCCTTCTCCTTTACCTTCTCCGCCATTTCATTGTTGAACCTGTCGACACGTGCCCGGTATTCAAAATGTTCCGGTTTCTGATCAGCCAAAGCCATCGGAACTTTGATATCACGTTGCAGTATGTATTGCAATGTCCCAATTTCCTTGTCTACACGACCGGACTTCAGGCGTTTTGCGTTCGATACAAGCACCTGGCTCATATCGTCCGGGTCAAAGCGTACTATCCAGTCTTCGTTGTAATGGTCGCGGAGGGAAAGGTCGAAGCTGTCGAAGCAGATTCGTTCGCCCATGAACTCGATAAACAGCCCCGAACCCGTGATCTTATTCGTGCGTCCGGTGGTTTCCCCCATGAGCATCAGATATTCCTCAATCCCGAAAGGCATTTTACGGGCTTCTTCGGTACGTTCCCATGCAGCGCGGTAAGCATCTATCTTCTTTGCCCGTTCCTGCGCTATAATAGCTTCCAATTGTGCAATAACGGTGGCTTCATCCGGGATGAACTTGTGATTCTGGTTTAATACTTCCAAATTAGGCTGGTTATCCTTGTCGGCAGTGATACCGAAGCCCGACCAGTTCGCCTGTTTTTGGCAGTATTCCACATTCAGGCGTTTGAAATAGGGTTCTACTATTTTGGACTTTGCATTTCCCAAAGCGGCTGGTGTATAATACTTGGTCATGGCTTCATAGAAGGGAACCATCACCTTCTTTTGATAATTGTCGCTTTGTAGCTGTAAAGGCTTATAGCGTTCCCCAAACAGCTCTTTGGTATGTTGTATTGCGTTTCGTAATGCTTCACGGATAAGCGCGGGTGACTCATGATCACCAATGGCGTATCCGACCGGATATTTTTCACAGGCATCAAGTACGACTACCATTGTTTTCCGGTTGGTATAAGTGGTGTACATATATCTCTTTTCCTCACCGTTTTTCTTTACCGTTTTGGGAGTCTTTTTCTGATAGAACAGTTCCGCATCCCATCCGTCCAGCGTCCAGTAAGTAAGTGCTTGTGTCGGGGCTTCGCGGTGTATCTGTTTCATGCGTGTGTTTTTCAGGGCTTTGTCACCCTTGTTTCCCGCCATTGTTGTGAGAGCAAATTTTTGTCTCCAGTTCTCAACAGTGGTAGGGCTGTCAATCGGTTTCCAATCCATCAGGGAAGCCACTTTGTTGTATTCCTCCATGATTTGAACATTATTCAGATTGTTATGCATACTGATTAACTTATGCATCACCGCCTTCGCATCCTCGTTCATTACGACTGCCGCGTATTTGTTGCCATACGATTTATGAATAACACTGCGATAGCCTTCTTCTTCGCTGATCCGTCGTGCCGCTTCATATTGTTCGCATTTACGTTTCAAAGCCTTCCAGTTTTTCGGCAGGTTATGAGGAAAAATATCACGTCCGTTCGGGTCTTTCAGTGTCAGCAGGTCATTGCTTAATTTGCAGAGCCTTTCCCAAACGTTAATCCGTGTACTTCCGCCACCTATCGAGTTGGCTTTACGACCATCACGAAGGGACAGGAGCGCGTTCATGATGCGCACATTAAGGGTATATTCGTCAATCTTCGCGGGTGGTAGCTTCTTGTCACCGTCATAACGGTATTTTACACTGAAAAACTCGTAGGCGGCATTGCTGTAGACAATTGCATCTTCCAATATGGATTTCTGTGTTTTAGCAGCAATTTCCGCACGAGGATCACCCTTACGTACAATGTACTCCTTTTTAACGTCCTTTCTCATGGTTTCAAAATCTACTAGGGCAGGACATCCGGGAATACCACGACGGAGTACGATAAGTTGCCCGTTCCTCGCCATTTTGTAGTAGGTGTTTTCGTTTATGAATCCGTCCTCGCTTCCCACCTTTGTTTTAGGGTTGAAAAGAATTAATTCATTTGCAAACACGCAAATCCGATTATTAAATATCTCAGCCATTATATTAACATTATTATTTGTGCAAGTCCCGGCACTGCCCCGGAATTGTAGCTGCTTCCAAATCTTTCTGCCACTACCCATTGAAAACATGGCAAATTCAAATTAATAGTTGTTATCCTGAAGGAAGTTCTATTCTTGCGTTCCGTTATTGGTTATTCGATCTTAGTTCTCGTTCTATGACAATGATTACAGAAAGGATTGTTATCACAATAGCCGCCCACATATTTGATGGTTCAACCTCTATCTGGTCAACTAATGCGATAGCAGTGACTATACCGACTCCTACCATCACATTTTGAATAAATCTAATAGTTTTCATATCGCAGATAAATTATTGATTAATAATGTTTGTGACATTTCCGTGAGAGTCTAAAACCTTCACTTTGGATGGTTCATTGCCTTCGGTATATTTAATACCGCCATTTTCTTGTGCCATTTTGCGAATTGCTTCTGCATTCTTTCCATTCCTTTTGAAACGGAGTATTTGACTAAGATTTGCGAGAGATATGCCAAATGTTTCTGCAATCATCTTTCGTTTTTCGGTGTCTCTTAATTCAATTATTTGTTTCATACCTTTTTATTTTTGAGTTATTATTCATACATTTGAGCGCTGTTAATCTGTAACACGCTGCAATATTACAAACTTATTTGAAATTACACAAATAAGAATAGCTTTAATTTTCAAACATGTATGTAATTTAACGTTTATGAATAACGATATCGTATCTCGTATTAAAGAATTTATGGATTATAAATCTATGAATAGCTTAACATTAGCTAACAAATTAGGTTATAAAAGTTCTGAAAAGCTGTCTAGGCTTTTTAGAGTGGGGAATGCTAAACCTTCTTATGATATCATATATGATATTTCAAACATGTTTGAAATTAATACAGATTGGCTTATAACTGGGCGTGGTTCTATGTTTTGTTCCGAACCTGATGTAAATGCAATGCCAACTATCAACCAAGAATATAAAGGAGCACCATATTATAATGTGGATTTTATAGGAGGGTTTGATTTAACACCTAATGATCAAACACAATGCCCAGATTATTATATTAATTATTACCCATACAATAAAAGTGGAGTGGTATGGTGCAATGTGACTGGACACTCTATGGAACCCAAAATAAATCATGGAGATGTAATAGCTTTGAAGGATTGTACATTGAATGACGTGCAATATGGTGAAATTTATGCTGTTGTATTAGACACTATTCGTACCGTTAAGATACTTCGCAAATCACAAGACCCAAACAAGTTGCGTTTTGTCCCTATTAATACCAAAGATTACGATGAGCAAGAGTTTGATAAAAGTCGCGTTATTAAATTATACGAGGTATTGGGAAGTATAAGCAAGTTCTTTTAGGGATATTTTTTCTTGCATTTGCAATGTGTAAATACCTGATAACAAGCAGTATAACAGTATCGAAAGGACAAAAATTAGATAAGTTATTTATGTATTAGAGGTGCAAACTCAATACTGTTTTATATATTATAGGTCAAAACTCAATGCAAAAAACACTCGAAAAAGTACGGGTGTTATACGGGTGTTATGCACATTTTGTTTCTTAAACAGCACGGGTGCTGTATGGGTGTTAGTACAGAATTACCCGTTTTTAACAATAAGTTAACAATTCCACAAAGTCCGTATTTGATACGAAAAATGTCAAGAAAGCATCTTATTTTCTTTGTTTATTTCGTATATTTGCAATTAGAAAAACTTCTATATAATAACTATATGGAAGTTTTTTGTATTACAAATATCTAAAAGTAAGGTTATGGCTAAAGAGACTAAGGTTATACATGTTCATCTCATTTTCAAAAAAACAAGCCGTTTTTTTGGTTCCATATCAGCAATCTATTCTGAATTTACTGCTGAAGAGATAGGTATTACGGAAGAAACCCTACGCCACAAAGGGTTGTCCGATGGTGTTTCCTTCGCTACTAAAAAAGCGATCATACAACAAGGAGTACTTATTCGAAGCGCGCGAAAATAGCATTTTAAGCCGCTATAATGTATTTCTACATCTAAATTAAAGGAAGGCTATATATCCATCTAAGTGGAGTATATAGCCTTTATTTTAAGCCTAAAACGGAAGTAACATACAGCTTTTCCTTCGCCTATTCAATCTAGCTCTCATTGTTTTCCCTATTTACAGCACAGTCCACCGGAATGAATATAGAAGCAACGGAAGCAAAATAGAAGGAACGGAACTTTTTGTTTTCTTCCTAAATATATTGCAAAACATTCTTCAATCACCGATGTACAGGCGGTTTCACGTACTTCGTCCTACATTTCGTCCATGCCACATTTTGTATTGAGCCCCGTAAATAAGTTAAAAACCCGCCAGCAAGTGATTGACAATTTTACAAACATTTGTAGTAGTGTAAAGGATTTTAACAAAGTAATCGACTGCGTGTGCTTATCCTCAACCAATCCGGAAAAATATGGGTTCCTCTCCCGGTCGGGAGGCGAAGCCAGGGATGTATACAAATGCATGAAGCAAGCTATTAACAAACTTGTATCCCAACAACAGGCACATACCGAAATTGATAGTATTCTCGATGAAATCAAGCAATTGTTCCTAAAAGAAATAGTCTTTCAAGAAACTCGCAAAAAATCATTGGAAGGCGAACGAGCCACAATCAACACTTTTGTAACATCCAAATTCTTAGGAGAATATACTATCCGTCATAAATCTCTACCAAAAGAGGTGAGCAACCTTATATATCGTTTATCAAACTCGTGTACGGTACTGCAAGAAGATCATTTCTATGATGAAATATGTTATTTGCTGAATTATTTCAATAAATCGGAGCAGGAAAAAGACGATAGATATTCTAAGCTGTTTACCCTGTATACAGAGGCTATAGAGATATGTTCCAACGTAAAAAACAAACTTGATAAGCTCTATGATGCAATCCAGGACTGGTATAAGTCGAGACGAGACACTTTAGGCATTGATAAGGTAACCTCGGTTTTACCATCTTCGTATGGCACTGTTATATCACCTTTCGATGCCGCTGACGATGTAGGTGATTACGAGCTGGAGCAGCTCATTGAAGCCCTATCGACAGACGGTGGCTTCAACGTGTTGCATACCTACAACAACACCGGTCATTCATTGATGACCTATGCGGCCTACCGAGGAAATATTCCAGCCCTTATGCTTATAATCTCAAGCCTGGGCAAAAGTAAAGACCGTCTTGTGCGTACTGCTGACCGAGAAGGTCGTAATATACTTCACGCTGCGGCTGAAGGAGGAAATGGATCACTTTTCCTTAACATCAAGGACCGCTACCCCGTTTTAATTAGTAAAAAGGACGTACTGGGTCGAACTCCGGAAGAAATACTGCATTCAAAAGTAAAATAATATAAAAGCAAAAAAATGAATATAGCTAAGTTGAACCAATTTATCACGCAGCTGGATTCTGTTTCCTCCATCTCAACAGATGCAAACAGAAAAAAAGCGATAAGCGCCGTGAAAACCCGTCTACTAAATTTGCGGGAAGCTATGGAGATTCAAGCAAGAGACAATAATCAGCTTATTATCGCCATAGTGGGCCAGATGAAAGCAGGTAAGTCTTCATTGCTCAACGCTTTACTATTTGAAGGCGTTGAGGTGCTTCCCACCGCCTCCATTCCGATGACGGCAGGTCTAACTGTAATACAGTATGTAGAGGATCTTGAGGATCAGCGGTTTGAAGTTGAATACTACACCAAAGAAGAATGGGAAAACATCAAAGGAGGATATATTCTAACTAATAACTCCTTAAATGAGCTCAAAGTGAAGTATCCCGAATTAAAAGGAGATGCCCTTAAAAACAAATTCAAGGAACTTTGCGAAAAAGAAAGACTTGATTACCAATCGTCTTTAGCGTGTTATGAACTCTATGCAAAGATGATGGAACATCCGGAATGTGGTCAAAAGATTGGACAGCCCCATGATTCCGAACGATTTACCGATCTGTCAGAGGTATCTGGAACTCTCACTAATTATGTAGGTTCTACCGGAATGTATGCACCTGTAGTAAAGGCTGTATATATCTATGTCAAATCCCCATTGCTCACTTACAAAAACGATACAACCGGCTTAACGGAGTCTTATAAGATTGTAGACACTCCGGGAATTAACGATCCTGTGGAATCACGCGACAGAGTAGCCAAAAATTTCCTTAAAGAAGCTCATGCAGCAATATTGATGACTCGCGTCGACCGTTCGCAGACTCAAACCGACATATCCTTCATCAACGGCCATATTATCAAAGGAGGAATGTCAAAAATACTCTTCACATTCAACAAGCTCGACTTACTGTTTGAAGCGGAAGCAATTGATGGTAACCTTCCAGACAACTTCTTAGCCGCAATGGCAGATTACGTGGGTTATGAGGATGGAGTTTATGAGAATAGCGGTGAACTTCACAATACCTTTAACGGGAAAATTAAGCCCCAGCTCACAAATGGCGACGACGTGCTTTGGAGTGCCACTTGTCCCTACGCTGAGAATATACGCCTCAAGCTCAATAAGGTAGGCGGCAATATGCAAGCCGCCCATCTACTTGAAGAAGAAGTCGCAACGCTAACGCAATTGCAAGAATGGTTTCCGGAAGATTTTTCTGAGGAGAATCCGGAACTCCCGGTCAACCTCAGTTTGCTCGGGGGCTTCCAACACTTGAAAGAGGATTTCCTGCTCAAGGAATTTTTATCCAACAAAGATCGCGTCGTGGCAAAACGATACGACGATCTGAACCGGGTGCTACGCGAAGAGGTTCTCAACCAGTTTGACGCTGAAATCAAAGATATTAACGAAAATCAGGGCCTCTTAGAATCTGTGAATCTTGCAGATCTCAGGAATCAGATTGGTATTGTTGAAATCCTTCATGAAGAAGGGATGACAGCTCTCTATGAATGTGTAGAAGTTGTTATTAGTAGATTGAAAGCGTTCGTAAATAAGACTCTTTTTGCCGACAAACTGGTAACCTACAAGATAACTCTCAATAATACCTATGCTACCAACTATGAATCGGTCTTTTATACAAGAAAAGGGACCAATACCAGTTGGTTTGGAGGCAACGTGAAACACGAAAATGTTTCAGTCAACAGAGTCCAACCGGAAGCAGTGGTTTCGTCACACCACGAGCAAATTGAAAAACTCAACGAGCAACTTAAACGACTTTGGAAGGAACAATTCTCTAAAGAGCGTGATGAACTCGTTAAGTCTCTGCTCCAATGTATAGAGACAATTGCAAACAAAGACAACACTATCGGAATTGAAGCCTCCGTCTATACGAAGGCTCTTGAAAAAGTGATTGACAAAGTGCTGATTGGGCGTGAGATTCTTGATACAGCATCTTGGGTTGACAAACAAAAAATCGGACTAGATGAGTATGCCCGTAAAAGTGACCACGTCAGCCTTGCAACCAACTACAGCGATACGCGACTGACCACAGACGAGGCGCAGAAAAAAATCGAGCAGCAAGCAAACGATAAGGTAGGCATCTTCAAGTCGGGCATGAACACTCGATACATAGAATTCTATGATGGACTGAAGGAGCAGGTGCTCAAAGAAATTCATGACCTTAATAATGAACTGACACCTTTTGTTGAAGGTATCACCAATAAACTCATTGGAGCTCTCGAAAGCTTCATCAACGAAAAGGAAAAGTTGATCAACGACAAGGAGAATACGGAAAGGGAGAAAAAACAACTTGTCGCCGATCTAAACAGTCTTAAGACACAATTTGGAAAGCTATGATCGAAACAATCAACGAAAGAATATCAGCCACCGAATCCTTTGCTTCCAAGCTAAAGGATTTGCTGGGAAAGACCGCAAATAATATTGAAACTTCCATTGCTTCGCAGAAAGAAAGTAGTGCTAAAGTTGTTGCCGAACCTTATACAACCTCTAATAGAGATTGCAAAGGCAGCGGAATACTTAAATACGCATCGTTGACAGTTCTCATGATTGGAGGAGTGGGATGGCTGGCATCGGTAGCCTTATGGTCGAAGATACTGACATTCGGAGGCATTGCAGGGTTGGCCTATTCGCTCTTTGGTAATATTCCCTCTAAGCGCCAACCTCAATCAGTGCGTCAACCCCGACATTCAGTAGAGACTACGATGTCGGCAATTTTTATCGCCGACCAAGCCTCAGCCTTAATTGATGCACTGAAAGAGGTCTCCAATCTTTGGACCGACTTTGCCGAGTCTAGTAAATTTATACTCAATCAGAAAATAAAAGACTCGTCGTTGAATATTTCCACCCATGAGCGTTTCAAGTTAGAGTCTTTAATACGTGTACCTAAAATCCTATCGTTTCCCTTGATTGAATATAGGAATATATTGGAAGATGCTTGCACTCCCGACAAATTGAAAAAGGCCGCTAAAGATGTTGCGGAAAAAGCAATAGTCGAAATTGATAGGGTGACAACATCCCAAATCGGTGTCTATCACGAAATGAACGTGGTGATTTCAGAAACCCCTCGCTGATGCATGGACATATTTGAAAAAGTTACGACCTTAACAGACGATCTCGACACAATTGTCGAGGTCGTCTGTCCTGAACTTCGACCGCCTGTATATTACTTGGAGCAAATTTTCAGTCCTGAGTGGCAGTATTTTCCTGATTATGCCGCAAAGTTTATAGCCTCCGTTGATGAAGATAAACTTTTTGAATTATCCCGGTTATTGCGCCAACTTTCCACAATGATAGTTATCCAGCGGACTGACAGCATTGAGGAAATTATTAAATCTGTGTTGGAATTCAGCTACTCCTTTACATTCGGAAAAACTATATCAAATATTCTAAAAAGTCAGAGCTGTTCTTTTCGTCCAAAATCAAAGCCAGAAACAGATCAAGACAAGATGTTCAACATTGGCGAGTCAATTCTTAAAGCCTGCAACAACATATCAGAGTCAAAAACCTATCCAGAACTTTCAAAACTGTTGCGTGATAAATCTATGGTTCGCCCAATAACCTTCAGCATTTTGGTTATATATAGAATTGTTGAATGTAAGCTGGTGAAAACGGATCTTACAGACTTGGAAATTACAAATTTGTGTCTTTTATATTGGGCAGCGATAATGCGGTATCATCTGAATAATATGCATGAAGATGTATGGCTACCACAGATAACGAACCTATTGGCTCGAAACGGTGGCAGATATTTTCGTCTATGCGAAATAGCACTGCACCGAGGAGATGCCTCCATACCCTTATACAAGACACTTTTCCCAAAATCTGACTTGTCGCGTGCTGTTAAGCCCGACTGGCATGATCAACTCTATAGTAGCCTCAAAGTCTCAGAATTACTGTCAACCTATAAGGCGCTCCATAAACTTTTCCTTTTTCATATAATTGACCAACTCTTATCCATGTGTGCCAATACCGTTGACAAAGGTAAGAGTCTTGAAGATTTATTTGGGAAATTACGACCATATCCTGGTTACAATACAATACAACGTTATTTCAATCTCTATTTAGGCACACCAATTTATACAGAAAAGATAGATTGTTCGTCATGGGAACCTGACAAATTGCTTTACAAACTGTTTATGTCTCACTACCCTGACTACAATGACTGTCTTGATGCCATGAGGAAAGAATATTTTCCTCAAGATATGTTCGACCTCAATTCTTTAGTCTCTACAGCGTGTGAGTTCTATGATGATAAATTTCATCTAGATGTAAGTTATAACAATATCCACGATTTAAATATATTAGACAACGTTAGTATTTGGTTAACGGCTGAATGGATAATTAACAACAGAAATTATCCGTTCCTCGATGGTATTACCTTAAATGGACTCGCTGATATGATTGGTTCCGCAATTACAGGATCTACGCAGTAGGAATGATTCATTGATGTTTTTCAAATTGTGGGAATTATGAACAAACATGTAAAAGTGACAAATGCACTATGTATGTCTCATGCCAAACACAAGTTTGTCAAGGCTTCCAACCAAGGTGGTGAACCGGCAGCTGAACGCTTTTCCACTATTTTAAAGGAATTCTTTATGAGTGAGCGTAAATGTGATGATGCCGGTACTGAGATGGCTGCAACTTATCATAGTGTAATAGGAACGGTAAAGCTTCATGGCAGTTCTATCTGGAACTTCATCGGAACTTTTTTCAAAAATATCTTTAACGGATGCAGGGATTATGTTAACATGGTTCCTGACAAAATCACTTTGGCTACAAGCCAATGTTAATTTCAAAACTAATTAATTAACAAAACTCGATTTAGGGCACTGAAAAGTGCCCTTTCAAAGGGGGGTGCCCTATAAAATTGAGTGCTTACGATTTATCCCTCATATTGGCGTAAAAGCTGATATGTGTTTGTATGTATGATATATCAACTGTCTGTGAAGACGGTTGATATATCTGTTTTAGGGGGGATGTTGATTAACGTTTTATTTTTATCGGATAGATCGTTGAAAAATGGTATAAATAAAGACGGAGTTTATGTGCAAGGAATGAATAATAATGCTATATTTGCAATATATATAAAAAAAGAAGAAAAATGGCAACAGCATCCTTGAAAATACGTTTGGGCTATAATCAGGTCTTAGACTTGATACGTCAGTTGTCTGATGAAGATAAAATGAAGTTAAGCCGTGAATTAAAAGCAGAAACACGAAAGATTAAGTTGCAACATTTGTTGGAAGTATTCAAGAACGATGAGATTTCATTGTCTGATATAGATGCTGAAGTAGAAGCAGTCAGAAAGGCAAAGTATGAAAATAGATAATGAAATTAAAGTGATTGTTGATACCAATCTATGGATTAGCTTTTTGATAGGTCGGAAACTTTCGTGTCTCTTAAGCTTGTTATCACATCCAAATTTTGAATTGGTCGTTTCCCAAGAACTCTTGGACGAAATACGGGAAGTTAGTTCACGACCAAAATTGATGAAGTATTTCTCTCAAAAACAAATAGCTTTGCTATTGGATTTTATGAGTGAAGACACTCAATTGTATCAATTAGAAAATATAATGCCTCGTTGTCGTGATCCAAAAGATGATTATCTTTTGGAGTTGGCTATTGTTTCTAAGGCGGATTATTTGGTGACTGGAGATAAAGATTTATTGGATTTAGATAAAATTGGTACTTGCCGAATTGTGTCTGCTATTGAATTTGATGCTCTGACTGCGAATTGGGGATATCCTGCTTTAATGCATGAAGGATTAGAAGAATATATTAGTATAATCATAGACAGTGAATAAAGTGTTTTAACAAAGAAGATAAATAATGTTTGGAGCTACTTTAAGGCATTGCGACCGCTTTGCGTTTTTGTTTCAATACGGCCGAAAGTCGATTATCACGGCGGGCTGTTTATATATTGTATTAAACTTATAATGTCTAATTATAACATTTAAAACAATTACCGCTATGTTCTCATGGGATTGAAAAAGTTCGGATAAAGTTGTGGAAATATTTGCAAGACAACTGGATGCCAATAAAAATGAAAAATGCTCGTAATCATCTTTAGTAAAATAGGAACAAGACTGGAGAAAAAAATAAAGGTGGAGTTGGATAGTAAGAAAAATGAAATGAGTGTCTATGAGAAAAATATCATTTTTTTCTTCAAATTGGAAGAGTTTATTCAATATTTCCATATCTCATTTTTTATGCCTAATTTTGTAATTGGAACTTAGCAACAAGATAAAAACGTTATTATGGCATTATCATTGAACGCAGAGCAAAAGAGTGTGAAAAGCATTTTTCTGAACGAAGAACAATATATCATTCCCTCGTTTCAGAGACCTTATTCTTGGGAGCATGAACAGTGCTTGCAACTTTATACTGATTTGACCAATGCTTATCGAGAGGATCGGGATTATTTTGTGGGTAATATCATACTTGCAAAAGGCGATGACTCTCCTAGTAAACTTCACCTGGTTGACGGGCAACAACGACTTATCACTTTATGGCTGATCCTGAAAGTGCTCTATAGTCTCTATCCGGAGATGCGCATTTTAGGGAAACTCGTTTCAATAGAGGCTTGGGAAGGTGAAAACAGTGAAAAAAAAATAACCTCAGAAATCTTTGAAAACGATGATGACGGAACCTTACAGGAAATACATCAATCCCAAATGTTGGATACATGGATAGCCTCATATATGAACAAGGGAGGTGAAGTCAATGAAAACAGATGTAACGACCGCATTATCGCCAACTATTTATGGTTCTACACTTGGTTTAGGAATTATCAACAACGTAATGCCGAACGGTGCAAAAACTTTATCAAGTTTCTTTTAGAACGTGTTCATCTGTTGCCCATCGAATTGACTGGTTCTACCATCAACGATGCTTGTGGCAAGGCATTGACTATATTCGAAACCATCAACAATCGGGGAATGAACCTTGCGGATGCCGATATCTTCAAGGCCCGACTTTACAACAAAGCGGCTTTGATCCGTCAAACGGATGATTTTATCCAGCGTTGGATAGAGTTCAAGGCAGAATGTGACAGGCAAGGGTATGGAATGGATGAAATATTCCGTTTCTATTCGCATATCGTTCGAGGTAAGGAAGGCATATCCGGCAGTGAGAAGAATTTGCGTGACTTTTTCTTGAACGAGGATTTCTCGCCTTTACATGGTTCGTATGTCGAATTTATGGACAGCCTCATGAAAATATTGGAATTGTCAGATTATTTAAGTGAAATGACGGTTTCTGCTTCATGCATCGCTCCTTGGCTGCAAGTATTGGAAGCCTACACCAACCAATACCCAAAGTATGCTGTTCTTAATTATCTCTATGTAAATGGATATGAGAATACAGATGAATTTATCGGTTTCCTTAAGCGACTCGTTCGATATGTCTATTCGATGGGATCCACTACAACTGTGAAATTTGATATTTACTCAGCTATCAAACGTACTTCGTGGAATGAAGAAGTTACTTTTCCTGTAAAACCTATTACAGAATGGGAGTTTTATACCTCCGGAAGGTTGAGAACCGGTTTTGCTTTGTTGGCCTATTATTTGCAGGGCAAGGCCCCGTTGTCTAGATATGCGATAGACAGGTTGGTCAAACGAACTGATTGGAAATCCCTTCACGGACAACCTCAAGAGGAACTTTATGACTCTATTGCCAACTTGCAAGGCAATCTGTTAGTCGTTCCACAGCTGAAACGAGGAACTTTGCATGCACGATTGTCAGCCTATCGGATAGGGCCAACTGTTTCTTACGAATATATTCTCGAACGCAATGAGCAACAACTTGTTCTCTTAAAAAAGTTTATGACGGGTTATGAATAAGATTGAACTTGAAAATTTTAAATGCTTTGCCCAGTCTTTTGAATTTCCTTTGAACCAAAAGAACCTGTTGCTCTACGGAGAAAACGGTTCGGGCAAAAGTTCGTTGACAGCGGCTTTTCAGTTGATATTTTATCGCGAAAAACTGTTTGCGGCATCCGTATCAGAAGAAATGACAGAGGAAGAACGGGCCAATGTCCTGTCTGACATATTGGATAAGTACCGGTTCCAAGGAAGAAAGAACCAGCCATTCTGTTTGATGATAAACGGACAGGATTATGACACTTTTCCCATAGAAGATTATCAAGTGTCCGTTCTTACCCACGATGATGTGGAAGTGGCGGATGCCATTCACTTGTCCAACATTCTTCAAAGAGCCTTTCTGCCGATAACCGATATACGCAGTTTTTTAGAGACCCATGCAGAGCAGATGGAACAAGAGGTAAATCGGTTGCTTCACGAACATTTCATGGAGGACTTACAGATTGCCATCGAGCGTGGAAACGACTATACTTGCACATTATCAGAAAATAGCTTTCAACTTGCGTTTGACCAAAATCTACCTCATTATTTCAATGAGGCGAAGTTGCACATGGCTACCATCCTGCTGTTATTGTCTGCGGTGAGACGCATACCCAATACCACAGAAAGACGGTTATTGTTGCTTGATGACTTGCTTACCAGTATGGATGCGTCGAACCGTACGTTTTTTATGCGTTTCATAGTGGAGACATTCAGCGACTGTCAAATTCTTTTCTTCACGCACAATATCAATTTCTACCATACGGCACGTTATTTGGTTCACGAGACAATCACGACAGAAAAAGCGAAATGGGTATGTACGCATCTATACAAATTCAGTTTCGGACATCGCTTGTCAAACAACGAAGAAGCACAGAAGGACCCTTCAACATTTACAGCCGAACTCAATAGCCCCGATGTCGACTTGGTAAATATGGGAAACCGACTTCGACAACGTTTTGAATATGCGATATACGAATTCTCACAGTTATTGCTATTGGGAGCAGTAGAAGAACCGGATAAAGTTCTGGCCCGTATATGCAACCAAAAAGAGTGTTACTTCAATGGAGAGAAAGATGCGGCTGACTTAGTGGATGAAATTCAAGTGACACTTAATGCGGAAAATCAGATGAACTTGGCTACCCGTATCAGAGAAAAAATAGACAAATACCGCATTGAGATGACGCTCGTCCATGAAATACTTAACGTCATGAAACTATACCAGAAAGCATCTCTTCATCCCTTGTCGCATACAAGTGTACAGGGGAGCCATGCTCCTTCGCAAAAAGAACTGAAGCAGACAATTCTACTGCTGAAAAAATTACAAGCTGCAATCAACAAACTGAAAGACAAACGGATAGAGTGATTTATAATAGGCAAATATCTCATCTTGCAAAAATGACAGTTGCACTTTTGGGGAATGTACATTGTTCACTCCCTATTATCCTTTAGAACAGTAGGAGTCATACGATGACAACTTTGTTGATGAAATTAAGAAAGCCTTTAGCGGTTTATCGTTAAATGAAAACAGTCGAAAAACAAGTTTGGTAATGATAGCTGAATTGCTGAATATTGATATTGAATATATTCAGCAATTCCCTGTATTATACGAGTCAAGAAGAATACAGCGGTATATTCCTGACTTATACCCTCATATTGGCGTAAAAGCTGATATGTGTTTGTATATATGATATATCAACTGTCTGTGAAGATGGTTGATATATCTGTTTTAGGGGGTATGTTGATTGATGTCTTTTCTATTGGTTTAAGGGAAAATAATTAAGGAATAGTATCTATTTTCGAATTTACTTGTTACCTTTGTGGTATAAAACAACTCATAAAATGAAAAAGAAAGAATCTCATGATATAGAGAAGAAAGAATATCCTTCACATGTGTCAGAACCAACTTCAGAATATGGAGCTTATTCAAGTTCTACATCTATACCAGGTTGTTGCTCAATAGATGAACTTCATACTATTTTAGACTGTGTAGAAAAGAATTTTTCTCAGGGAAAAAAGGTGTGTAATGAAGAAGCCTTAAAGAGAATAATGTCGTGGTAGAGTTTCAAGTTGAATGGGATGAAGAAGCTTTAGATGTTTTCAAGGCTATATTTCAGTGGTATAAGAAGAATTTAGGTCAGAAAGCTGCAGATAAGTTTCGAAATGGCATATTGAATGCTGTTCGTGTTTTACAGTCTAATCCTCAATTAGGTAAGGTAGAAGAACTATTGGTAGGTAGAGAGAAACAATACCGTTCTTTATTAGAGTATCCTCATCATCGTATAATTTATTTTATGGAAGATTCTGTAATTTATATCGCATATATATGGGATAATCGCATGGATAGTAAAATGATTCCTATTGTAGTGAAATAAAAGGTTTGAATGTGATGATATATCTTTTTTCTGTGAAGATGGTTAATATATTGGTTTTAGGGGTATGTTGATTAACGTTTTATTTCTAATTGGATAGATTGTTGATAAAAGGTGTAAATAAGGATACATAGAAAAATAATTATATTATTGATTAATAGCCTATTATGCATTTGATTGAATAGAAAGAGCTCCGCAAGGGGCTTTTTCCTTTTCTATACGAGATAAAAGCCGCACCTTTGCATCGTTGATCAACGAAACGTGAATAAATAACTTGAATTTGAATCTTTAAAAAACGTATTATGAGTGTAATTTACAAAGTCATTACGCGGCCGACAGATCCGCGTGTCCCTAATTCTCCCAAAAGGTTTTATCCGCATCTGATAACTTTGGGTCAGTCTGTCAATCTGAGATATCTCGCTGAGAAGATGAAGGATCGTTCCTCTCTGTCTGTCGGTGATATCAAGAGTGTGATTCAGAACTTCGTGGATAAAATGAAGGAGCAATTGTTGGAAGGTAAGTCGGTGAATATCGAAGGCTTGGGAGTGTTTATGCTGGCTGCCCGTTCGAAAGGTGCGGAGCTGGCGAAGGATATTACTGCTAAAAGTGTGGAGAGTGTTCGTATCTTTTTTCAGGCGAATAAGGAACTGCGTGTTACAAAGACTGCAACACGGGCAGATGAGAAACTGGACTTGATTAGCCTGGATGAATATCTGAAGAAAATTAGTGTTACCGTAGTGCCGGGAGAACCGGATGACGGTGGTGATGAAGGAGGCGGCAATGAAGGGGGAGATGACGGAGAAACGCCTGACCCGGCCGCTTGATTAATTGACAGTTCATATTTGGCTGTCAGATAGCTTGTTTAATGTTTAATTTAAAAAGTAGAATGTCTATGAAAAGAACTTGGAGTATGATTTTGAAAGTGATTATTGCTGTTGCCGGTGCAATTGCCGGTGTGATTGGTGTTCAGGCGGCAACGATGTAATTGATGTCTTATAAATAAGATATAATTTTAGGTATGAATGGACAGGCGGGATTTTTCCCGCCTGTTTTGTGTTTTAGAGGGATGTGGTATTTAACAAAACTGAAATAATAATCAAACTCGTTGGCTGAATACCGGATTTTATCTACCTTTGTACCTTAATTATTTGCGTCTTTTTAAGCTAGAAAAAACATGATTCGAAAAATAATAAAAGCTCTTTGGATTTTATTGGCGATTGGAGTAGTGGCTGTAGTCACTATATTTGTTTCCATTTCAAAAGGTTGGATAGGTTATATGCCGCCTGTTGAGGAATTGGAGAATCCAAGCTATAAATTTGCGACGGAGATTTTCTCGGAAGATGATAAGGTACTTGGTACTTGGTCTTACAGCAAGGAAAATCGCGTATATACGGCCTATAAGGATTTGTCACCCAATATTATTAATGCATTGATTGCTACGGAAGATGTTCGTTTTGTAGAACATTCAGGTATTGACGCCAAGGCATTGTTTCGTGCGTTTGTGAAACGCGGTTTGATGTTCCAGAAAAATGCGGGTGGGGGTAGTACCTTGTCACAACAGCTTGCCAAGCAGTTGTTTACGGAAAATGTAGCGAGAAATACCCTTCAGCGTCTTTTTCAGAAGCCTATCGAATGGGTGATTGCCGTGAAACTTGAACGCTACTATACTAAAGAAGAAATTCTGAGCATGTATCTCAATAAGTTCGATTTCCTGAATAATGCTGTCGGTATCAAGACGGCGGCTCATACCTATTTTGGCTGCGAACCGAAGGAATTGAAACTGGAAGAAGCGGCTACTTTGGTCGGTATGTGCAAGAATCCGTCGCTTTATAATCCGGTACGTTTCAATGAACGTTCCCGCGGACGTCGTAATGTGGTGCTTGAGCAGATGCGCAAAGCGGGATATATCACAGAAGCGGAATGTGATTCTTTACAGGCTCTTCCGTTGAAGTTGACTTATAATCGTGTAGATCACAAAGAAGGTCTGGCGACTTATTTCCGCGAGTATCTCCGTGGTGTAATGACCGCACCGAAGCCGGTGAAGAGTGATTATCGCGGTTGGCAAATGCAGAAGTTCTACGAGGATTCTCTTTCCTGGGAGACGAATCCGCTATATGGCTGGTGTGCGAAAAACAAGAAAAAAGACGGAACGAATTATAATATCTATACGGATGGGTTGAAGATTTATACTACCATTAACTCACGTATGCAACAATATGCCGAGGATGCTGTGAAAGAGCATTTGGGCGATTATCTGCAACCGGTATTCTTCAAGGAAAAAGAGGGTAGTAAGAATGCTCCTTATGCACGGTCTTTGCCGGAAAAACGAGTGGAAGAATTGCTGACTAAGGCGATGAAGCAGACTGACCGTTATCGTCTGATGAAAGAAGCGGGAGCTTCGGAGCGGGAGATTCGGAAAGCATTCGACAAGCCGGAAGAGATGACTGTCTTTTCTTGGAAAGGGGATAAGGATACGATTATGAGCCCGATGGACTCCATCCGTTATTACAAGTCTTTCCTGCGTACGGGATTCATGTCGATGGATCCGATGAACGGACACGTGAAGGCTTATGTAGGCGGGCCGAATTATGTGTATTTCCAGTATGACATGGCTATGGTAGGACGTCGTCAGGTAGGATCTACTATCAAACCCTATCTGTATACGCTGGCTATGGAGAATAATTTCTCTCCTTGCGACCAGGTGCGTCATGTAGAACAGACATTGATCGACGAGAACGGAACTCCGTGGTCACCACGTAATGCCAACAACAAGCGTTATGGTGAAATGGTGACTTTAAAATGGGGACTGGCCAACTCGGACAACTGGATTTCCGCTTATTTGATGGGTAAACTGAATCCGTATAATCTGGTGAGACTTATTCATAGTTTCGGTGTACGCAATAAGGCTATAGACCCAGTCGTTTCACTTTGTCTCGGCCCTTGCGAAATCTCTGTCGGTGAAATGGTGAGCGCCTATACAGCTTTCGCTAATAAGGGTATTCGTGTAGCCCCGTTGTTTGTTACCCGTATTGAAGATAGTGACGGTAATGTGATTTCTACATTTGCACCGCAGATGGAAGAGGTTATCAGCGTTTCGAGTGCTTACAAGATGCTTGTCATGCTCCGTGCCGTTATTAATGAAGGAACGGGTGGACGTGTCCGCCGTTATGGTATCACTGCCGATATGGGTGGAAAGACGGGAACTACCAATGACAACTCCGATGCCTGGTTTATGGGATTCACTCCCTCACTGGTATCCGGTTGCTGGGTAGGAGGCGATGAACGTGATATTCACTTCGGCAGAATGACTTATGGACAGGGAGTTGCTGCTGCACTGCCTATCTGGGCACTCTATATGAAGAAGGTATATGATGACCCAACTTTGGGATATGACCAGCAAGAAACGTTCAAACTTCCTCAGGGATTTGACCCTTGTGCCGGTTCGGAAACTCCGAATGGCGAAGTGGAAGAAATGGGGTTGGACGACTTGTTTAACTAAGCTTCTTCTCCCGCCATGCATAAGTGTATCATCTGCATTGGAAGTAACTACAACCGGAAGGAAAATCTGTTTTTTGCACGGCAAAAGCTGGCGGATTTGTTTCCTTCCATCCGTTTCACGTCCGAACAGGAAACGCAGCCTTTGTTTTTTCGGAGTCCGGCGTTATTTTCCAATCAGGTAGCACAGTTCTTTTCCGAAGCCGGGGAAGAGAGGGTAAGGAAGGAGTTGAAAGCCATCGAGAAATCTGCCGGCCGTCGTCCGGAAGATAAGAAAGAGGAAAAAGTTTGCCTGGATATTGATTTACTCGCTTTTGACGACAGGGTATTGAAACCCGAGGACTTGAAAAGGGAGTATATCGTGAAGGGATTGGAAGAATTAAAATAGATTCAGATATGAAATTTCTGGGAATAATACCTGCCCGTTACGCATCCACGCGTTTCCCCGCGAAACCGTTGGCTATCCTGGGCGGAAAAACAGTGATACAACGTGTATATGAACAAGTAGCGGGTGTATTGGACGATGCTTATGTAGCTACTGACGACGAACGGATCGAAGCGGCTGTAAAAGCCTTCGGTGGTAAGGTAGTAATGACTTCTGTTCATCATAAAAGCGGTACGGACCGTTGTTACGAAGCCTGTACCAAGATAGGTGGTGATTTCGATGTCGTTGTTAATATACAGGGGGATGAACCTTTTATCCAGCCTTCGCAGCTGAATGCTGTAAAGGCTTGTTTTGAAGACCCGACTACACAAATTGCCACATTGGTGAAGCCTTTCACTGCCGATGAACCGTTTGCCGTACTCGAAAACGTGAATTCACCAAAAGTGGTAATCAATACAAACTGGAATGCACTTTACTTCAGTCGTTCTATTATACCTTATCAACGTAATGTTGAAAAGCAGGACTGGCTAAAAGGACATACCTATTATAAACATATCGGCCTGTATGCCTATCGTACGGAAGTGCTGAAAGAGATTACGGCTCTCCCGCAGTCTTCTCTTGAAATAACCGAGTCGTTGGAACAGCTTCGCTGGCTGGAAAACGGGTATAAGATAAAGGTAGGTATCAGTGATGTGGAAACGATTGGTATTGACACTCCCCAGGACTTGGAACGTGCAGAGGAATTTTTGAAAAACAGAGGATAAATTTTATGGATCGCACGATACAACCTGAAATACAAACCCTGAAAAACTTCCGGATACTTGCTCCCGTCCGGTCTACTTTGCCGAATGGTATTCCGTTGACCGTTATTAATGCCGGTGAGCAGGATGTGGTACGTATGGATATACTTTTTGCCGGAGGTCGCTGGCAGCAGTCGCAGAAATTGCAAGCGTTGTTCACCAACCGGATGCTGCGTGAGGGCACTACGAAATATACGGCGGCAACAATTGCCGAAAAACTGGATTATTATGGTTCGTGGCTCGAATTGTCGAGTGCCTCGGAATATGCTTATATCACAGTCTATTCTCTGAATAAGTATTTGGCGAAAACACTGGAGATAGTAGAGTCCATGATTAAGGAACCGCTTTTCCCGGAAAAAGAACTGCGGACTATCCTGGATACGAATATCCAGCAATATTTGGTCAATACTTCCAAAGTTGACTTCCTGGCACATCGCAGTCTGCTGAAATCCCTCTACGGAGAACAGCATCCATGCGGAAAGATAGTAATGGAAGAAGATTACCATACTATCACTCCGGATGTACTTCGTAATTTCTACGAACAGCATTATCATTCGGGCAACTGTTCAATTTTCCTTTCCGGGAAGGTGACAGAAGATACTATTCGCCGGGTGACGGATACTTTTGGTGTTCCGTTCGGACAACATCAATTACAGATGCCGAAATTAAGCTTTCCTTTTGCCGCTGTTCCTGAAAAGAGAATTTTTACAGAGTGTGAGGATGCGATGCAGAGTGCAGTGAAAATGGGATGTACCACTATTACCCGTGAACATCCGGATTATCCGAAGTTGCGGGTACTGATGACTTTGTTCGGTGGTTATTTCGGTAGCCGCCTGATGTCTAATATCCGCGAAGAAAAAGGATATACCTATGGAATTTCGGCAGGGATCATGTTTTATCCTGATAGCGGGATGCTGCTTGTTTCCACGGAGACGGACAATGAATATGTGGAACCGCTGATACAGGAAGTGTATCACGAAATAGATCGTCTGCATCAGGAACCTGTGTCTATGGAAGAACTGACAATGGTGCGAAACTATATGCTGGGCGAAATGTGCCGGAGCTATGAGTCGCCTTTCTCGCTCTCGGACGCATGGATATTTATAGCTACTTCCGGTCTGACTGACGACTATTTTTCTCATTCCCTGCACGCTGTGAATGAGATTACACCTGCGGAGATACAGGATTTGGCACAGCGCTATTTATGCAAAGAGACATTAAAAGAGGTCATTGCAGGTAAAAAGTTGTCATAATTTGCTTTCCGGTAGGGGAATGTATGGGAGAGAAATTGTATCTTTGTCCAAATTGTAAATCTAAAAAAGAGTAACTACTAAAATAAATGAGGAAATATCTATATACTACACTTTTATTGGCTCTCCTTGCACAAGCGGGAGCGATGGCACAAGAAAATGAAGGAAAAAAAGGCGGATTTTTCGGGAAAATCAAAGATACATTCTCTACTGAAATAAAGATTGGCAACTATACTTTCAAGGATGGTAGCGTCTATACTGGTGAAATGAAAGGACGTAAACCGAATGGGAAAGGAAAAACAGTCTTTAAGAACGGTGATGTCTACGAAGGGGAATACGTGAAGGGAAAACGTGAAGGCTACGGTATTTATATGTTTCCCGACGGTGAAAAGTATGAAGGGCAATGGTTCCAAGACCAGCAGCACGGAAAAGGTATCTATTATTTTATGAATAATAACCGTTATGACGGTATGTGGTTTCAGGATTACCAGCATGGTGAAGGAACGATGTATTATCACAACGGTGACTTGTATGTAGGCAACTGGGTTAATGATAAACGCGAAGGCAAAGGTACTTATACCTGGGCGAACGGCGCAAAATATAGTGGTCACTGGAAGAACGACAAGAAGAACGGCAAAGGTACCATGAATTGGGATGATGGCTGTAAGTATGAGGGTGACTGGAAAGACGATGTCCGTCATGGTAAAGGGGTCTTTGAATATACCAATGGTGATAAATACGATGGTGACTGGGCGGATGATATTCAGCATGGGAAAGGTACGTACTTCTTCCACACGGGTGACCGTTATGAAGGCTCCTATCTTTTAGGCGAACGTACCGGTGCGGGTGTTTACTATCACGCGAACGGTGATAAATATGTAGGAAACTTCAAGGATGGTATGCAAGACGGCAAAGGTACTTTCACGTGGTCGAACGGTGCAGTGTACGAAGGTGACTGGAAAAATAATAAACGTGACGGAAAGGGTATCTACAAATGGAGCAATGGTGACGTTTACGATGGTGACTGGAAAGATAATCGCCCGAACGGGCAAGGTACTTTAAAGACTGTCGCAGGTATGCAATATAAAGGTGGTTTCGCTGACGGACTGGAAGAAGGACAAGGTGTACAAGTCGACAAGGATGGCAACCGCTTCGATGGATTCTTCAAACAGGGAAAAAAGGATGGCCCGTTTGTAGAAACGGATAAGGACGGAAAGGTTATCAAGAAAGGAACCTATAAATTAGGAAGACTTCAATAAAAAATAGAAATGCCAAAAAGAAAACGGTGAACAAATTGCGTAGTGCAATATTTGTTCACCGTTTTCTTTTTAGCGATATTGATTCGCTTAGATTATGTATTGTGAACTGATAGACTCGTTATTCATAACGCGTTTGATAGTTTCAGCAAACATATCGGCGATACTCAACTGTTTTACTTTTGCGCATTTCTTGGTGTAAGGGATGCTATCGGTAAATACCATTTCAGTAAGACCGGACTCCTGTACACGGAAGGACGCCGGATCAGACATCACACAGTGGCTGGCAATAGCGCGTACGGATGCTGCACCGGCTTCCATCATGATATTGGCAGCTTTAGTGATTGTACCTGCTGTGTCTACGATGTCGTCAACCAGTACGACGTTCTTATTGCTCACGTCACCGATGATTTGCATGGAAGCAACTTCATTTGCCTTTTCACGTGATTTGTTACAGAGTACCAATGGCACACCGAGATATTTGGAGAAAGTGCTGGCGCGTTTTGAACCGCCTACGTCCGGTGTAGCAATCACCAGATTTTCCAGGTTTAATGACTGGATGTAGGGGAGGAATACGGCTGATGCATACAAGTGATCTACGGGAATGTTGAAGAAACCCTGGATCTGGTCTGCATGCAAGTCCATGGTAATCAGTCGGTCGATACCTGCCACAGAAAGCAGGTCGGCTACCAGCTTAGCTCCGATAGATACACGAGGTTTGTCTTTTCTGTCCTGACGGGCCCATCCGAAATAGGGGATTACAGCTACAACGCTCTTTGCAGATGCACGTTTTGCAGCGTCGATCATCAGGAGAAGTTCCATTAAGTTGTCTGAGTTTGGGAAAGTGGATTGAACCAGGAATACATGTGCGCCACGGATTGACTCCTCATATGAAACCGCAAATTCACCATCGGCAAAATGCGTAATGTTCATATTTCCCAGAGGACAATTCAGGCTTGCGCAGATTTTTTCTGCAAGATATCTCGAGTTCGTTCCCGAGAATACCATAAAGGGTGCTTTTTCGCTCATTTTGTAATAGATGTTTTACCTATTTGTTAATTTGCCTGCAAAGGTAGGAATTTCTCTTATTATTTAGAAGGACTTATTGTATAAAAAATATTTTTCTCTCCAACTTATCGGAAATATTTGTAGATTTGCAATAAATAATGGGGAATATCCATTATCCGTCGTTAATTATCCGATAATAAAATGAGTTCACGCTTTCCTCTATATATAATAGGTGTAGTGTTATTCGCCTCTTTTTTCTCGTGTACTGATATGGTGCCGACCAAAGAGGTGCGTCTGATTGATTCACTGAACGGGAAAGCGTATGCTTTTCGTTACCGGAATCTCGATTCTTCTTATAGATATGCCGAGCAGGCTTATCGTAAGGTAAACTTATATAAATCGGGGAAAGCCGAGGCATCCAACAACCTGGGATTCTGGGCTTACATGAACATGGATTTTGACCGTGCCGAAGCCTTGCACAAAGAGGTGTACAAACTGACCAAGAACGAACTCGAACTACTGATTGCCGACATCGGACTGATGAAAATCTGTCAGCGGACGGCCATGAACAAGGAGTTTTATGATTACCGGAACAGTGCACTGAAACGCATGAAGCGTATTCGTGAAGAAAGCGACTTGTTTGCCGACCGCCACGAGAAGCTCCGGCTGGATTATGCTTTCACGGAGTTTTTCATCGTTTCTTCTATTTACTACTATTATCTCCAGCAACGTCAGGAAGCGATTGCCTCGCTCAATCAGATACCGGAAGATGAAGCATTGGCGGATACGAACCAATTGCTTTATTATCATTATCTCAAAGGTTCTGCTTCTTTGGTGGAAGCCGGTAAACCGGAAGACAGGAAGCTCCGCGAGTTCGACCACCTTTATTACACTTGGCGGACGGCAGTTCAGAGCAATCATCCCTATTTTGAAGGAAATGGCCTGCAAGGGCTTGCCAACCTGATGATTGCCCCCAATGACTTCGATTTATTTCAGGCAAGACGAGGACATGCGTTAGACCAGTTCGGCTTTTCGGTAGATTCGCTTTTACCTTTGCGTCTGGCACAGCTTGCACTCGAAAAGTTCCGTGAATATAATGATTTATATCAGATTGCCGGGGCGTATGTCTCTATCGGCAAATACCTGAATACGCACGGGCGATATTCGGAAGCGTTGGATACGCTTACGAAAGCATTGGACTGTGTGAATCGCCATCATATGCTCTATTATCACCATGAGGCGGATACACTGGATAAGCTATATACGTTTGCCGAAGGAGATACGACCTATACGGGAGTGCCGTGGATTACGCAGGAGAATGTAAAGACTGTACCCGAATGGATTTCGAGAATCCGGGAACAATTGAGCGTATCGTATGCGGGATTGGGAATGAAATATGCCTCTGATTACAACCGGAATATTTATCTGGATATTTTGAACTTTACCCGTCAGGACAAGGAACTGGAGAGCCGTTATGTTTCATTGGAAGCCGGTTCGAGGCAGATGACACTTGTGCTTTCTTTGGTGATTGTCGGATTGGTGCTGGTAGTGATTCTTTGGTGGTTCTTCAACAGGCGTTCCAAGATAAGGAATCAGATTGATGTGGAACGTCTGCAACAGATTTTGGGGCTTTGCCGGGATATTACTTCTTCCATTCCAATGAATGTTCTGTTGATTCAGGAAGGAATAGACAATCTGTTTGGTAAGGATAGGATGAGACTGGATATTCCCGAAGAGGGGAAAGCGGCGCTTGTCCCCGCACATCGGATGAACCGTGATGAAAAGGCTTTGGTGCATGTGCTTGAACCTTATATTATCTGGGCGGCGGACAATGAACAGATGGTGGAAGCATTGAGCGACGAACGGATGCAGTTGGAAAAACAACGGTATATCTATGAGCAGCATATTGCGGGAAATAAGCGTCAGAATCTGATAAAAAAGGCTTGTATGGCTATTGTGAATGGTATTAATCCTTATATCGACCGTATTTTGAATGAGGTGCACAAGCTTACGGAGAAGGGATATATTGATGATGAAAAGATAAAGAAGGAGAAGTATCAATACATTGATGAACTGGTAACTACTATTAATGAGTATAACGATATTCTGGCTCTGTGGATCAAGATGAAGCAGGGATCGTTGAGCCTGAATATCGAAACGTTCAGTCTTGACGAATTGTTTGAACTGTTGGGAAAAGGACGGCGTGCCTTTGAGATGAAAAAACAGACGTTGGAGATTGAACCGACTACTGTTATGGTGAAGGCAGACCGGGCGCTGACTCTGTTTATGATAAATACGTTGGCGGAGAATGCCCGTAAATATACTCTGGAAGGAGGAACTGTCAAGGTCTACGCACGTACTACGGATACGTATGTGGAGATTTCTGTGGAAGATGACGGACGTGGTATTTCGGAGGAAGATGTGGCGCGTATTATTGGTGAGAAAGTATATGATTCGCGGGTGATCGGAATTAAGAATGCGGAGAATCCTGATGAATTGAAAGAAAATAAAGGCAGTGGTTTCGGACTGATGAACTGTAAGGGAATCATTGAGAAATATAAGAAAACGAATGAACTCTTCCGGGTATGTACCTTCGATGTGGAGAGTGAATTGGGAAAGGGAAGCCGTTTTTATTTCCGTTTGCCTTTGGGAGTGCGTAAGGTAATTGGCGTATTGCTTTGTCTGTTGCTTCCTATGGGAATGGTGTCTTGCCTGCATGACCCGATTCCGCCTATGTCGCAGGAGAGAGATTCGATAGTGGTAGTTACTGATTCTGCTTATGAGGACTTGCTGGATGCTGCGTCGGACTATGCCAATGCTGCATATTTTGCCAATGTGGATGAAAATTACGAGCTTGCCTTGCAGTATGTGGACTCTGCCATGTCGTTGCTGAACGAGCATTATGAAAAGTATGCGCGTCCGGAAGGTCCGCATCGTTATATGAAACTTGTAGGTACGGGAATACCTGCTGAAGTCAGTTGGTGGAATGAATTATTTGATTCGGATTATCATGTGATTCTGGATATAAGAAATGAAGCGGCGGTCGCTTTCCTGGCTTTGAAGCAACTGGATGGGTACAGTTATAATAATTCGGCTTTTACGGATTTGTATAAGTTGCAGGGGGAAGACCAGACATTGGAAGCATATTGCAGGCAGTTGGAGCGTTCGAATACTAATAAGACGGTGGGGATTATCCTATGCTTTGTCTTGTTGGTTGTTTCTTTGATTGGTTATTATTTTCTGTATATGCGGAAGCTGTTACAGAATCGGCTGAACCTCGAACAGGTGCTTGAAATAAATCAGAAAGTATTTGCGGCATCTATAGTTAGACTGCAGGAGCAGGAGGATGCGGAAGCACTTCAACGCGAGGAGAGTACGCTCAAAGAAATCCCGCAGCGTATTGTGAATGAAGCATTCGGCTCGGTGAATGAATTATTGACGATTGACCGGATGGGCATCGCAGTGTATAATGAAACGACGCATCGGCTGGAGTATGCTTCGCGTCCCGGACAGGAGATGCCGGAAATGGTGCAGCAGTGTTTTGACTCCGGCGAGTATCTTGCAGAACAACATCTGCTGGCTATTCCGTTGAAAGTGGAAGCGGGGGGAGAACATCAATGTGTCGGTGTGTTATATCTTGAGTGTAGGGAAGGTTCGGAGCAGGAAACGGATCGTTTGCTCTTTGAATTAGTGGCTCGGTATGTGGCTATTGTGGTATTTAATGCGGTAGTGAAACTGGCTACGAAATACCGGGATATTGAGTCGGCGCATGAAGAAACGCGTCGGGCTTCCTGGGAGGACAGTATGTTGCATGTACAGAATATGGTGCTTGACAACTGTCTGTCTACAATTAAACATGAAACGATTTATTATCCGAATAAAATCAAGCAGATTGTAGGACGGCTGAATACGCTGAGCCTTTCGGAAAAGGAAGAGCGCGAAGCGGTGGAGACTATGACGGAATTGATTGAATATTATAAGGGTATCTTTACTATCTTGAGTTCGTGTGCTTCCCGTCAGTTGGAAGAGGTTACTTTCCGGCGGACGGTGATTCCGGTGCAGGAGCTTTTTGATGCTGCCGGAAAATATTTCAAGAAGATGATGAAGAACCGGACGGAGAGGATAGAACTGGAGATGGAACCGATGGAAGCGAAGGTGATAGGAGACGTGAACCAGTTGCGTTTTCTATTGGAAAATCTGATTGACGAAGCGTTGACGGTTCGTGAAGATGGCGTGTTGCGTTTGCAGGTTCGTAAGGATGATGGATATATTCGTTTCCTCTTTACGGATACGAGACGTGAAAAGAGTGTGGAGGAACTGAACCAGTTGTTCTACCCGAATTTGGCACGTATGACTTCCGGTGAAAAAGGGGAGTTGCGGGGTACGGAATATTTGGTGTGCAAGCAGATTATCCGTGACCATGACGAATTTGCGGGACGCAGGGGATGCCGTATTAATGCCGAACCTGCTGCGGATGGAGGATTTACGGTTTATTTCACGGTTCCGCGCAGATAAAAAAGAAAACACATAAAAGTTATTAGATAAGGAAATGGAAGAACAGAAGTTTAAAGTTATTATCGTAGAGGATGTAAAACTGGAGTTAAAAGGTACGGAGGAGATATTCCGTCACGAAATACCGAATGCGGAAGTGATCGGTACTGCCATGACCGAAAGTGAATTTTGGCCGTTGATGGAAGCGCAACTCCCTGATTTGGTATTACTGGATTTGGGATTGGGTGGGTCTACTACTATCGGAGTGGATATTTGCCGGAATATATTCAAACGCTATAAAGATGTCCACGTACTGATTTTCACAGGTGAGATTCTGAATGAAAAGCTGTGGGTGGATGTACTGAATGCCGGAGCTGACGGAATTATCCTAAAGACGGGAGAATTGCTGACTAAGACGGATGTACAGGCTGTTATGGATGGTAAGAAGCTGGTATTTAACTATCCGATTCTGGAAAAGATTGTAGAGCGCTTCAAGAGGTCTGTTGCCAATGATGCGAAACGTCAGGAAGCGGTAATCAGTTATGATATTGATGAATATGACGAGCGTTTTCTCCGCCATCTGGCTTTGGGGTATACGAAGGAGATGATTGCGAACCTGAAAGGTATGCCTTTCGGCGTGAAATCATTGGAGAAACGACAGAATGATCTTATCGGACGCCTTTTCCCGAATGGAGAGCGGGTGGGAGTGAATGCTACCCGGTTGGCTGTCCGTGCATTGGAATTACGTATTATTGATTTGGATAATTTGGAGCCTGACGAAGAATAACTAAAAAAAAGCTGACGAAGAATAAACTTTAAAAGCGATGAAGACAAAATGGCGTATGCCCCATCCTGCTACAATGTTCATGCTGCTAACAATGGCAGTGGTCTTTCTTTCATGGATATGTGATATTTATGGACTGAAAGTGACATTGCCACAGACTGGCGAGGATATTCGCGTGCAAAGCCTGTTGAGTCCGGAAGGAATCCGCTGGTGGTTGAGGAACGCTATCAAGAACTTTACAGGGTTTGCTCCGTTGGGTATGGTGATTATTGCCATGTTCGGACTGGGGGTCGCCCAACATTCAGGCTTTATTGATGCGTGCATCCGTATGGGGGTGGGGAACCGGAAGGAGAAGAGGAAAATTATTTTGTGGGTAATTATTCTCGGATTGCTGTCGAATGCTATTGGTGACGGTGGATATATTATCTTGTTGCCTATTGCCGCCATGCTGTTTCAATGGGTGGGACTTCATCCGATTGCGGGGATTGTGACGGCTTATGTCTCCGTTGCCTGCGGATATAGTGCCAATATTGTGTTGAGTACAATGGATCCGTTGCTGGCTCATACCACGCAGGAAGCTGCATTGGCTCAAACAGGCTATCAGGGGAATACGGAACCTCTTTGCAATTACTTCTTTATGAGTGTTTCTACGGTAGTTATTACTGCCATTGTTTATTGGGTGACTCAAAAATGGCTTCTTCCCAGATTGGGTAAATACGAAGGAAGTGTAAAGGTGGAAGCCTATCGTCCCCTGTCCCGCAAAGAGAGACGGGCGATTATGATTTCCATTATGGTGGCGGCTGTCTATGTAGTTCTTGTTTTATGGCTTACTTTTTCCTCTTATGGAATTTTGCGCGGTGTGAATGGTGGCTTGATGCATTCACCGTTCATTGCCGGTATTTTGTTTCTTCTTTCTTTGGGAGCAGGTATCACGGGCATGGCGTATGGTTTCAGTTCCGGTCGCTATCGCACGGATAATGATGTGATTGAAGGACTGACGCAGCCAATGAAACTTCTTGGCGTTTATTTCGTGATTGCTTTCTTTGCTGCTCAAATGTTTGCCTGTTTCGAATATTCGCATTTGGACAAATGTCTTGCCATTATGGGTGCTGAACTGGTTTCTTCTTTCGAGCCGGCTCCATTGGCGGCTTTGGTCTTATTTATCCTGTTTACGGCATTTATCAATCTGATTATGGTATCTGCCACTTCCAAATGGGCTTTCATGTCTTTCATCTTTATCCCGATGTTTGCGCAGATGGGTATTTCTCCCGACGTGGCACAATGTGCTTTCCGTATCGGAGACAGTTCGACAAATGCCATTACGCCTTTCTTATTTTATATGCCTTTGGTGCTGACTTATATGCGTCAGTATGATAAGCAGATCACTTATGGTACATTACTTAAATATACCTGGAGATATTCATTGGCTATCTTATTTGCCTGGACATTGCTGTTTATCGTTTGGTATTTGCTGAAAATACCGGTAGGCTTGTAATGATAGATGGATAGCAGGACTTCTGTTTCATCAATCGGAGTTTTGTTTTTCTGAATTAATTATTATCTCTATCCGTTGCCATTGAAGCAATTGGCTCTGAATACGAGTTTGGAACAAAATCCGGTATGGACTAAGTAATTTTGAGTTAATAATATATACAAGACCTGTAATATTTTAGTATATTGCAGGTCTTTAAAATTTAACGTGTAAAATGAAGAATAGATTCTCTGTAAAATACACTCTTCTTTGCGGAACGGCTTGTTGTTTCTCTTCTATGATGCGGGCACAACAGGATGTATCCCGAATGAATGTTCTTTTCATAATGGCGGACGATATGCGCCCCGAGTTAGGCTGTTATGGAGTAAAGGAAGTGAAGACACCTAATATGGATCGTTTGGCTGCAAGCGGTGTCCTGTTTCAGAATGCTTATTGCAATATACCGGTGAGCGGAGCGTCCCGTGCCAGTTTATTGACAGGTGTATATCCCCGGTATCCGAACCGTTTTATCAGTTTTTCTGCTTATGCCAGCAAAGATTGTCCCGGGGCAATACCTATTTCAGGATGGTTTACACAGAATGGCTATCATACAGTTTCGGATGGAAAAGTGTTTCATCATATGAGTGACCATGCTGATTCATGGAGTGAACCGCCCTATAGGAATCATCCGGATGGATATGATGTCTACTGGGCAGAATATAACAAATGGGAACTTTGGATGAATTCGGAATCGGGGAAGACGATTAATCCGAAAACAATGCGGGGACCTTTCTGTGAGTCTGCCGATGTGCCTGATACTGCTTATGATGATGGTAAACTGGCGAACCGGGCTATTAGTGATTTAAAGAGAATGAAAGAGATAGGTAAACCTTTCTTCCTGGCTTGCGGCTTTTGGAAACCCCATTTACCGTTTAATGCTCCGAAGAAGTATTGGGATTTATACAAACGTGACGAAATTCCCATGGCTACCAATCGTTTCAGACCTGAAGGATTGCCGGAACAAGTTCGTAATTCGTCAGAGATTTACGCTTATGCACGGGTTACGGATACGAGTGATATTGATTTTCAGAGGGAAGTAAAGCATGGATATTATGCTTGTTTGAGCTATGTGGATGCGCAAATAGGAAAGGTATTGGATGCGTTGGACGAATTGGGGTTATCGGAGAATACGATTGTTGTTCTGTTGGGAGATCATGGGTGGAATTTGGGCGAACATGATTTTATAGGAAAGCATAATCTGATGGATACTTCTACTCATGTACCGTTAATTATCCGTGTACCGGGAATGAAAAAGGGAGAAACCAAATCTATGGTGGAGTTTGTTGATTTATATCCTACTTTATGCGAACTTTGTAAACTTCCTGTGCCTGATGAGCAATTGAGCGGACAAAGCTTTGCCGGAGTTTTCAAGAATTTGAAGGCTAAGACTAAAGAGGAAGTTTATATTCAATGGGAGGGGGGAGATAATGCTGTTGACCGGCGTTATAGCTATGCTGAATGGATGAAAGGTGACGTGAAGAAAGCGAGCATGCTGTTTGACCACCGGATTGATAAAAAGGAAAATAAGAATCGGGTAAATGAGAAAAAATATAAAGAAAAAGTTGAATCATTATCTTCTTTTATCAAAGTAAAGAAAACATCATTAAAGAAATAGTATGAGAACATGTTTTTTACATTCCAGCCGTTTGTTGGCGGTTGTTTTATTTGTGATTTATAGTCTGTCTACATTTGCGCAGCGACAGGACATTTTATTAAATCAAAGTGGTCTCTAGCAATAAGAAACAGCCTTTGAGTGATAGTTTCCGTTGTAGGTTATAATAATTTGTAAGTACAAAAAAGAGGTTGACTATTTAAAATAATCAACCTCTTTAAGTGATTCCGAAGCGATTCGAACGCTTGACCCACGCCTTAGAAGGGCGTTGCTCTATCCAGCTGAGCTACGGAACCATCCATATTTACGGATGCAAAGGTAGTGCTTTTTATGAAAACTCAAAAACTTTCCGACACTTTTTTATTCATATTTTTCTTTATGGCTATGAATCAGTAATTTATATAAGTATAATATTTTGTCTATTTCTCTGTTGTAGTATGGATGAGTAGTGAATCATTCTTTTTACGAAGAATAACGAACGTTATATAGGTTTCAAAAAGCTCAAAAAACTTAAATAGGGTTGTGTTTTTGTATTATAAGGTTTACTTTTGGGCGATAAACAACTAAAAAACACATAAAGTTATGAAGAAATTTATTTTTTTATTTGCATTTTGTATCACAGTAACCAACATTTTTGCTCAAACCGACCCTAACCAAATTAAGAAAGAAGGAAATGATGCATTCAATGCAAAAAATTATCCTGTGGCATACGCCAAATTCAGTGAATATTTAAAGCAGACTAATAATCAAGATTCTGCGACAGCTTATTATTGTGGTATAGCTGCTGATGAAGTAAAGAAATATGCAGAAGCTGTTACTTTCTTTGATATTGCAATCCAAAAGAAATTCAACACAGGAAATGCGTATGCCCGTAAAGCTTTGGCTTTAGATGCTTTAAAGAAGACTGATGAATATGTAGCTACATTGGAAGAAGGCTTGAAAGTAGACCCGAATAATAAGACAATGGTAAAGAATTATGGTCTTCATTATTTGAAAGCAGGACTTGCAGCTCAGAAAGCCGGTAAAGCTGAGGAAGCAGAAGATTGTTTTAAGAAAGTAATTCCTTTGAATCACAAGACTTATAAGACAAATGCTCTGTATAGCTTGGGAGTTCTTTGCTATAATGACGGTGCTAATATTTTGAAGAAAGCCGCTCCTTTGGCAAATTCAGATGCTGACAAATATGCTGCAGAAAAAGAAAAAGCTGATGCAAGGTTCAAAGAAGCAGTAGATTATCTGGAAGAAGCTGCCAAAATATCACCGGAAAACGAGAACGTGAAAAAGATGCTTCCGCAGGTGAAAGCTGCCATGAAGTAATTTAGATTATTATAAAGAATATAAAGGGTTGCCTATAAATACATTTGGCAACCCTTTTTTATTGCTTTTTTTTCTAATCTATACTTTTTGTGTACTTTTGCCTTCCCTAAACACTGAAGGATTCTTATGCATTTACATACTAAGGAACAAGCTGTCAAACGGATGAATAATTGGGGCCTATTACGTTGCCCTTTTATCTTTATAATTAATTATCTACAAGATGCTTCTTATGTAGAAGAAATTTCGTCCATAGATCCCACTGAATTATTATATAATCTGAACGGATTTACTAATCAATCAACATCGGATAAAAGTAATGGGAATTCTTGTCTAAATAATAAGCAAGAACATATTCATTGGCAATCATTTCCTGAATCTTTTGATATTTATCGGCATTCGTTCAATATTGTTCAACGGAATATTTTCGCAGGAAATAGCTTTCTTACTAATCTGACTTGCCGAACTCCAATAGAAACCAATCTCACTCTGCAAGATATTTATTTCCGTTCAAAAGCTATCTACAAGTTATGGCTTAGAGATTCATTTACGGTATTTTCTCCTGAAATATTCGTTCGTATCCATCAAGGGAAAATCAGTTCATATCCGATGAAGGGGACTATTGATGCTTCAATTCCTGATGCATCCCGGTTATTGATGGATGACCCGAAAGAAGCCGCAGAACATGCCACCATTGTAGACTTGATACGTAATGATTTAAGTATGGTTGCCAATCAAGTATCGGTATCCCGTTACCGGTATATTGATACGCTGCATACTAATCAAGGTGCAATTCTTCAGACAAGTTCGGAAATTCAGGGTGTTTTGCCGGAGGATTATCAGGAACACTTGGGAGAAATCATTTTTAAACTGTTGCCGGCAGGTTCTATAACAGGTGCTCCAAAGAAAAAAACGATGCAGATCATTCAAGAAGCAGAAAACTATGACAGAGGATTTTATACAGGTATCATGGGATATTTTGACGGTGAAAATTTGGATAGTGCTGTTATGATACGTTTTGTAGAACAAGAAGGAGAGAAGATGTATTTTAAAAGTGGTGGTGGAATCACTTGTCAGAGTGATGTGGAAAGTGAGTATAATGAAATGAAACAAAAAGTATATGTGCCCATTTATTGAAACCATCCGGATAGAAGATGGAAAGATTTACAATCTTGACTATCATACAGAGCGGTTTAATCGAACTCGTGCTGCCTTTTGGAAAGACAGTACCCCACTCATTTTGCAGGAATTTATATCTCCGCAATCATTGCAGGGAATTCATAAATGCCGGATTGTATATGGCAGAGAAATAGAAGAAATTACATATTCACCATATCAGATGCGGGAAGTTTCTTCGTTACGTCTGGTTGTAGCCGATACTATTGATTATACTTATAAAAGTACGAACCGGGAAGAATTGAATATTTTGTATGCCCAAAGAAAAACAGCGGATGATGTCTTAATCGTGAGAAACGGCTATTTGACAGATACTTCCATAGCCAATGTAGCACTCTATGACGGAAAAATGTGGTATACACCCTCTCATCCGTTGCTCCGGGGAACAAAACGTGCCGAGCTTTTGGACAGGCAACTGATTGTGGAAAGAGACATTTCACAAGCATATTTAGGCGAGTACTCTAAAGTCATGTTATTCAATGCAATGATTGATTGGGGACGTATCATACTACCCATTGATGATAAACATTTTATTCTATAAACTATAATTAACTGAAATATACAGAGAACTGCTGAACAAAAGCCTCTTTTGTACTGTTATATTTATGTGTTTTTCATAGTATTAGATATAAGATTAATTAAAGAGATTGTACTCCACTTGTGAAAGCTAAAGTACGTCAGAGACAGAAGAGTCTGTTTTTTTGATAAATGTGTTAGAGCATCGGTTTACCAGGCCGATGCTTTTTTTATGTCCTTTTGCCTCCTTTTGTAGTTTATATGAAATAAAATTTGTACGTTTGTGGGATAATAATAGAAAATGATAAAGATGAACATACCCGTTATCTTTCAGTTTTTAAAAGATCTTTCCGCGAACAATAATCGTGAGTGGTTTAATGAGCATAAGGCGGAATATGAGATAGCCCGTGCCGAGTTTGACAATTTTTTGGCAACAGTGATTGCCCGTATTTCCCTGTTTGATGAAACAATTCGGGGAATTCAACCTAAAGACTGTACCTATCGCATTTACCGGGATACCCGTTTCTCTACGGATAAAACACCTTATAAGATACATTTCGGTGGTTATATCAATGCAAAGGGCAAGAAATCTGATCATTGTGGATACTATGTGCATCTGCAACCCGATGGCTCTATGCTTGCCGGTGGAAGCCTGTGCCTGCCTTCCAATATCCTGAAAGCCGTTCGGCAGTCTATTTATGATAATATCGAAGAGTTTGTCACTATCGTGGAAGACCCGGAATTTAAGCAATACTTTCCGGTGATAGGAGAGGACTTCCTGAAAACAGCTCCTAAAGGCTTCCCGAAAGATTTCAAGTACATTGATTATTTGAAATGCAAGGAATACGTTTGTTCCTATAATGTTCCCGATAACTTCTTTACCCAACCGGATGTGTTGGAACAGATAGATAAGGTATTCCGTCAATTCAAGCGGTTTGCCGATTTTATAAATTACACGATTGATGATTTTGAATAATACCTAAAATATAAACTTTAAAATTGAACTTATATGGTAGTAGATACTTTAGAAAATCTGGAGAAATATGCGTCTTTAAATCCTTTATTTGCACAGGCTATTGAGTTTCTGAAATCTCATGACCTTCAAGCCATGGAAATCGGTAAGACAGAATTGAAAGGAAAAGATCTGCTGGTGAATATCGCACAAACTAAGCCAAAGACCAGGGAAGAGGCCAAACTGGAAACACATAACGAATTTATAGATATTCAGATTCCATTGTCAGGAACAGAAATTATGGGTTATACTGCTGCTAAGGACTGTGTTCCTGCAAATGCTCCTTATAATGCAGAAAAGGACATTACTTTCTTTGAAGGATTAGCTGAAACATACGTTGCCGTGAAACCGGGAATGTTTGCTATCTTCTTTCCACAGGACGGACACGCTCCCGGCATTACTCCGGACGGTGTGAAGAAAGTAATCGTAAAAGTAAAAGCATAATCTAAATTCAATTCTGATATGGAAAAGACACTTAATCTTATCAAAAATGATCCTTGGCTGGAACCTTTTGCCGATGCTATCGCAGGTCGTCATCAGTTTGTGTTGGACAAGGAAGCCGAACTGACCAATAAGGGAAAACAAACTCTTTCAGACTTTGCGTCGGGGTATCTTTATTTCGGACTGCACCGCACTGATAAAGGATGGACCTTTCGTGAATGGGCACCGAACGCTACACACATATATATGGTAGGTACGTTTAACAACTGGGAAGAAAAAGCTGCCTACAAGTTGAAAAAACTAAAGAACGGGATTTGGGAGATCAACCTGCCGGCAGATGCCATTCATCATGGAGACTTGTATAAGCTGAATATATATTGGGATGGTGGTCAAGGTGAGCGTATCCCTGCCTGGGCTACACGCGTCGTTCAGGATGAACAGACCAAGATATTCAGTGCACAAGTATGGGCACCGGAAAAACCCTATAAATTCAAGAAGAAAACATTTAAGCCTACCACCAATCCTTTGCTGATCTACGAGTGTCATATCGGAATGGCACAGCAAGAGGAAAAGGTCGGAACTTATAACGAATTCCGCGAAAAAACACTTCCACGCATCGCTAAGGAAGGATACAACTGTATTCAGATTATGGCAATCCAGGAACATCCCTATTATGGAAGTTTCGGGTATCATGTATCCAGTTTCTTCGCCGCTTCTTCCCGTTTCGGAACTCCCGACGAATTGAAAGCATTGATTGATGCTGCCCATGAGATGGGAATTGCTGTGATTATGGACATCGTTCATTCACATGCCGTAAAGAACGAAGTGGAAGGATTAGGAAATTTTGCCGGTGATCCGAACCAGTACTTTTATCCGGGCGGTCGCCGCGAACATCCGGCTTGGGATTCTCTTTGCTTTGACTATGGCAAGAATGAAGTGATTCATTTCCTGCTGTCCAACTGCAAATATTGGTTGGAAGAATATAAGTTCGACGGATTCCGTTTTGATGGAGTAACGTCTATGCTATATTATAGTCATGGATTGGGTGAAGCTTTCTGTAATTATGGAGATTATTTCAACGGTCATCAGGATGATAATGCAATTGCTTACCTGACATTGGCTAATGAAGTGATTCATCAGGTCAATCCGAAAGCAATCACAATTGCAGAAGAAGTTTCCGGTATGCCGGGACTGGCTGCGAAGGTAGAAGACGGTGGTTATGGATTCGATTATCGTATGGCCATGAATATTCCTGATTACTGGATCAAGACAATCAAAGAAAAGATTGATGAAGACTGGAAACCTTCCAGTATGTTCTGGGAAGTAACCAATCGCCGTCAGGATGAAAAGACCATATCTTATGCTGAAAGTCACGACCAGGCATTGGTGGGAGATAAGACAATCATCTTCCGTCTGATTGACGCTGATATGTATTGGCATATGCAAAAAGGAGATGAAAATTATGTAGTCAATCGGGGTATTGCCCTGCATAAGATGATTCGTTTATTGACCTCTTCTACCATTAACGGTGGTTATCTGAATTTTATGGGAAATGAATTCGGTCATCCTGAATGGATTGACTTCCCACGTGAGGGTAACGGATGGTCTTGCAAATATGCCCGTCGCCAGTGGGACTTGGTAGACAATAAGAACCTGACTTATCACTATATGGGTGACTTTGACGCAGAAATGCTGAAAGTAATCAAGAGTGTAAAAGACTTCCAGGCAACGCCGGTTCAGGAAATCTGGCATAATGACGGCGACCAGGTATTGGCTTATGGACGTAAGGATTTGATATTTGTCTTTAATTTCAACCCGAAACAGTCATTCGCTGATTATGGATTCCTGGTAGCTCCGGGCGCTTATGAAGTAATATTGAATACGGATAATGTAGCATTCGGCGGAAACGGTTTGGCAGATGATTCTGTCGTTCATTTTACAATAGCCGATCCACTGTATAAGAAAGAAAAGAAAGAGTGGTTGAAGCTTTATATTCCTGCACGCACTGCGGTAGTGCTTAGAAAGAAAAAGTGATTTTTTGTTTTAACATAAAGAGCCCTCGCAAATATCCAATGATTTGCGAGGGCTTCTTTTTTATATATATATTACAGTTTCTTCTAATTGGATAAAAATGTACCCGGACCAAGAATATCATACATATAACTGACGTTCCGCGTTTTCAATAGCATCCCTTGTGGAGTATAGAATAACTGATATTTGATATCTACGTTGTCTTGTCCCACTTTGATTACTATAATAGCCTGCCATTTCGGAAATTCTACCATAGTCACATCATCCACTACCCAGCTTGCGTAAGCACCGGATACAAATGCATTGTAAACAGTGGGTGACAAACGGTCGAGACTGACAAGGTCAGTCTGTGTCATAACCCATTGCCCCTGTGTATTGAACCATACATTTTTAGTAAATCCATTCTTTACAAAATTCGCGCAATAATAGCCGCCATCCTGTGACCAGGCTATACCAGCAGCCTTCGGATACATCTTCTTAAAAGTAGTCTGCACATTACCGGGAGGGGTGTCCGCAAAAGCAGATATAGACATTAGCAAAAGCAATACGAACGCCCCGATATTAATCTTCTTCATAAGCCTTGAGTTTAGAGTATTATTTATCTACCTAAAACAGACTTTGAGAATATTTGTTTGAGTGATATACATAAAATAACCCGGCCATTCATAATGACCGGGTTACAATGAATATATAAATCTTAGCCTTTTACTTAAAAAGTAATCTTCAGTATCTTTCCATTATAGGCTCCGACTGAAACGTCTGTCGGTTTATAAGGCAATAAACTGATTTCTTCTTTAGCGCCAGTCATCAGGTCTACTGCCTGGTAAGACTCCATTTGAGGAATCTGCAAGAAGTCGAAAGCGTGTGAAGGTATATTGATTGCCACATCTACCAGCTGACTGTCGAAATTAATAACGAAGAACAACAATTCATTTTTATATTTCCTCATAAAAGTATATTGCTTGCGTTCATTGAAACGCCAGCCATTTATATTGGCATACATTAAATCAAAGAATACACCTTTTGTGATTGCTTCTTCCTCGTTGCAAAGCGTCAGTACTTTCTGATAAATGTCATAAAGTCGTTTATGATCTTCGGTAAGCATCTTACCGTCGAATTTTCCTCCGTTGCGCCAGCGGCGAATCGTGTCTACACTCCAATAATCAAATATAGTAGTCCTTCCGTCCCTACCACTGAATCCTTCACTGTCCATTCCCATTTCTCCAAATTCCTGACCGAAGTAAATCATCATAGGATTTGTGTTCATACAGGCTGAAACAATGAGCGCGGGAATCCCTTTGCGTGGATTGCCGGCAAAGAAACTAGAAGCGATGCGTTGCTCATCGTGATTTTCGAGGAAGTTGAGCATCCTTTTCTCAATGCCGTTCAGGCTTTGCCAGCAATGTGTGATGGCAGCAGCAGATTCATATCCGCATGCTACATTGCGCAATGTATCATACAAGCCTACCTTATCATATAAATAATCAAATTTGCCACGCATCAGATAGTGGCGGTATTCATTCGGATTATAGACTTCTGCGATGAAAAGAATTTCAGGATAAGCTTCTTTGACCTGTGGAATAGCCCATTCCCAAAACTCAACGGGAACCATTTCAGCCATATCACAACGGAAGCCGTCAATATTCTTGGACGCCCAAAAGAGAAGGATATCCAGCATCTTGATCCACGTATCCGGAGTCGGGGAGAAGTGACATGTACCACCATTCTGATAGTCCACTCCATAGTTCAGTTTGACTGTTTCGTACCAGTCGGTAATATTGGGAGTGGCGTCAAAACGATTATTACCAGTTGCCTTCGCCGGAAACTCCCGGTAAGGTTCGGCAGCACCGTCTTTCATGTCAAACTGGGCATGGAGCTCCGCCTGTGGAATGTAATAGAAATTATTGTAAGGGCTGAAAGACAGGCTTGAATCATCATTCGCTCCCAGTTCCGTAGTGCCGTCCGGTTGTGCATCCGAATGATATTGGCGGGCCACATGATTGGGAACAAAATCAATGATAACTTTCAATCCGGCACGATGGGTACGGTGTACCAGATTCTCGAATTCCTTCATACGTCCTGGCACATCGTTTGCCAGATCCGGGTCAACATCGTAATAATCCTTGATGGCATAAGGCGAGCCGGCTTTTCCTTTCACGATAGCGGGATGGTCGGGACTGATGTTGTATCGGCGATAATCTGTCTGCGTAGCATGTTCGATGATACCTGTATACCAAATATGCGTACTACCCAGTTTCTTGATTTCTCCAAGTGCCTTCAGGGTGAAATCGGCCATTTTTCCACAGCCGTTGGCGCTTATGTCACCATTGTAGACACAATGGTTGTTATTATTTCCAAACAGGCGGGTGAACACCTGATAGATGATTATTTTCTTTTCGTCATTCATATCGAGTAGATTTTTATGATTCATATTCATTGTTCTTTTGGGAGAATATGGGTTATTTCCATATTTTCCCCTTTTCTGCCAACAATTGGTTCAACACTTCGTTGGCTGTATTATATCCATGTTCAAAGATTTCTTCTGCTTTTTCCAGTTCCGTGTTGCTATACCCATATAAGTTATAAGGCTCAATCAGCAAATCACATTTTTCTCTTTCGGGAAAAGTATTGGCACGGAACATAAAGTGGAATGAACGCATGGCGATGCTTACAATATTCATCTTATAATCTTGCGCCATGATGGGGCTTACATTGACAGCCACCACCTTGTTACAAACCCGTCGAAGAGTGGAAACCGGAAGATTCATCATCAATCCGCCATCCACATAATTAGTTCCTTCTATATTGACAGGGGCAAACATGACAGGCATACAGCAGGAAGCAGCCACCCGCTCCGCTATGGTGCCACGATGAAAATGAACCATACGTCCGTGGTCGAGGTCGGTCGCCGTGATAATCAAGGGAATCTGCAAATCTTCCAGATTCTTGGCTTTTACGTTCGTCCGGAGAAAATCAATAAATTCACAGAGGTCGAATAACCCTTTCTTGGGGATAACCAATTTGGTCAAGTCCTGGAATTTATGTCCGGAGAAATAATCAAGCACTTTGTGGGGTTCGTTGCCGTCTGCATAGAAAACTCCTGCGAGTGCTCCCGCGCTTACTCCGGAGATAATGTCCGGTTTGATGTCATGCTCCAAGAGAGCTTGCATTACTCCCAAATGGGCAAATCCTTTAATAAACCCTCCGCTCAGAGCATAGCCAATCTGATATTTCCGGCTATTCCAGTTATTTGTATATACCTCCATGAAATCCTATTTTCTTTAGTTCGCCACGAATTTAGTGAAATTATTGAAAGTAGGCGGAATATAATGAATAGTTTTTTTGGAAGTTAGAATCCGAAGCCATCAATTTCAACTTTATGTTCTTCGCTTTCTTTAAATGGTTTTGCTTCTTTTTGTACAGGATTTCCTTCAATATATACGGCCCGGAACGGACGTGCAGGACAGACATATTCACAACCTCCGCAACCTACACATATTTCTGTATCCACATGAGGGATAGTCAGCCCGTCCCTGTAAGGTACCATGGCGATGGCTTGAGTGGGACAGTGCTCCGAACAAGCTCCGCAACTGGTTCCGTCTGTATAGACAATACAGTTTTCTTCGATGAATACCACAGTTCCCATTTGGGTGAGGTGTTTCTGCCCAACAGTCAGAGGAAGAATGGCACCGTTGGGGCATACGTCTCCACAAACCGTACAATCGAAATTACAGAATCCTTTATCGAAATTGACGGTAGGCTGCATCATGCCGGCAAGCCCATATTCCATGAAAGCCGGCTTCAGAACATGCGACGGACATTTGCTTACACAAAGATGACACGATGTACATTGCTGCTGGAAATGCTCCCGACTGACAGAACCCGGTGGGGTAATCGGATTTTCCTTTTTATAAGCCTTTTTCCCTTGCATGGTTGCCACAGATTCCTGGACTTGTGAGAGTATCTTAGGTGCTGCTCCGGCAGTAATAAGGCCGGCAACAAGGAAACGTCTTTTGGAAGAATCAGTAGTTGCCGGTGTAGCAGCTTCTTCCGAAAGCAATTGTTGCTTTTTGGTTGCAGGACTATAAACTAAAGCCTTCTGTTTGCAAGCCCCTAGACAATCGAAACAATCTACACAACGACTATGGTCAATGATATGTTCCTTGCTGTTGATACAGGCAGCCTTACATTTGGTAGCACAAAGCCCGCAACCATTGCATTTCGTAGCGTCAATGCGAACTTTGAATAAAGAAAAGCGGCTTAAAAATCCGAGTACAGTCCCGACAGGGCAAATTGTGTTGCACCAGGTTCTTCCATGTTTCCATGCCAATATAATAATGATTCCGAATGTAAGTATTGCGATAAGCAGGGAAGAAAGACTAAGCATGGACGTATCTACCTGATAAAATGTATAATTCTCAAATTTGGAAAAGACAGATTCCAGCAAGTTATTCCCTGACATATAGACAGGCTTGAATATATGCACCGCAATACGTCCGTAAGCACTATACGGATCCAATATTCCTATTGCGGCAGTGAATTTGCCAATAAAAGCAATAACCAGCACTCCGACGATGCTCCATCGCAATATATTTTTGGCAGGGCTGTATTTGTACCTTTTCTTTTTCTTTCCTGTCGATTTGGAAATGCGTACAACGACATCTTGCAGAATACCCATCGGGCAAATCGTTGAGCAATAAACGCGTCCGAACAGCAAAGTCAGTACAATAAGAAAAAGTAATATACCTACGCTGAATGATATCAGCGCAGGTATAAATTGAATATGTGCTAACCTATGAAAACTATTGGGTAATATCCCTGCGAAATCTATAAAATAAAAAGTAATCAGTGCAAAAAGCAGGACTGATAGTACGATACGTATCTTTCTTAACATTATAATTTACATCTTAATTCGCTTGACATTCAGTTTGTCAAGATTCATAGTTCCTACTTTCAAAGCTTCTCCTTTGGAGAGATGTCCTACGATATCCAATGGCATCTCACGTACCTGGTTGAAGAACCTGGCGGCAGCCGTATCTACGGCTACAATATCCGGTGAAATAAACAATCCTTTTGCCAGGACAACATCTGATGCCGAACGTCCCCGAGGCCCATTGGTTTTCATAATCCGATAAGCGTCTACTACATTGAGCACGGCCTTTTTTTGCAATGTACATATATCCGCTATGCACTGTTGCAAATCATTCTGATGGAAGAAACCGCGATCCCATACAATCCCCATATGATTTTTCATTGAGATTGTCAGATTGGCTCCGCCATGATTCTTCAGGATAGGGACATTGATCCACACGTCACAATTCAGAATCGCTTCATGTACTTTTGCCTTCTTCATCTTTTTGCCGTTTGGCAGGTCTACCGGTTTGTAGTAGGATTCCAGATGAGCAGGCATTACCTTAGCTCCCGCACTTTTGGCGGCTGCTTCGATACCGCTATTCTTGTAGCATTTCTGCCAATCATCACAAGTATGGTCGAATACCGTCACTTCTTTAGCTCCGGCAGCAAAACATTGCTTCACGATTTCCTCAACCAGTTTCGGATTTGTATTTCCCGCCAGTTCCGGTACTTTATCCCAACCGATATTCGGTTTTACAACTACTTTCTGTCCCGGCTTCACAAACTGCTTCATTCCACCCAGTTCGCTGATGGCACGGCGGAACATCGCTTCCGGCTCTCCGCCCATAACAGCCACCAGGTCGGGATTATCCCCGTTTGCTTTATTGATAGTCTGAGTTAGTATCTCCATAGCTTCCGAACGCTGTATAGTCAGAGCTGCTCCGGTGATCGCTACTGTTTTTAAAAAGTCCCTTCTATCCATTGTTTTTAAATTTTGAGTTTAGAGTTTTGCAATCGCTTTTAACAGGGCATAGCCACCAAACCACTGGATCAACATTCCTGGAATACCGATACGGAAATCTTGTGCCGCTGCATGGAAATCACCGAGAATCGCCCATTCAAAAGCAGTTCCTATGATCTGATAGGAGAGTACGACTCCAAGAACACCCAATAAAGAGACAGATTTCAGTGTTCGTGCGGCGAGAGCAGAAGCTCCGGCGAGTAGAGTGGATTTTATCAGTATAACCGGAAGCGCGGTTTCCGAAGGCATGGCAAACAACAGATGGTTAATGACAGGAGAAAGAATTGCAGTCAATAATCCTACGCGAAATCCATACTTATAGCTTGCAACCAATGTGAAAAAATAGATAGGCAGCAGGGTAGGACCACCATAAGGTATAAGATGACATAGTTGTGGAAGTGCAATGTTGCCTGCTACAAACAGCAGAGCGAACAGGTAAGTTTTTACATTGCTGTAATTCAGCGAGTAGAGCTTGACAGATGTTTCCATTTTCGTTGATAACTTTTGTATTTAATAGAACGATGATATCTTAAAAATTAGACTTCTCTCTATCGGAAAGGTTTAATCCGGGAAAAGAACTATTTGCTTATTTTCTTAAAAATGGGACAGAAAAGTTTCAGACCTATTTGAAACTATTTGTTTCATACCGGGAAACTTATTTTGGAACTATTTGATTCTCTCTTTTGCCTTATTCAGCATCCATTCTTTCCCGAATCTTGCCCCATGCATGTGTATCAAACAAACAGCTTTGGCGCATCGTCAGATACATCTCTTTAAACCTTGACATAGGTATAGTGTAGCTTAGTTTATCCGCTTCGAAATAGGGGCGGACGGAGGGATCGAAGAAACCGATGAAAGTACGTTTACCGCCTTTCCGGTTCTCTATGGTAGCTTGAGTCACTACACTGCTGCAACCGGAACCAAAAGTAGAAACTACACAGTCTTCTGCGTTGTTATCATAGAAAGCCCATGTCGTCAGCCCGGAAAGCATATCAGGATTGGCTAGAAAAACAATCCCCTCCACCTCTTCAAAACTCTTCACTTTATCTATTCGTGCAAAGTGGAGATACTTCTTTTCCGTTCTCGAAACTCCGATTTGCTCCACAAAGTCAATAACCATTTGCGGAGTCTTCTTGTACTTTTCTTTGAGTGAAACAAAAGTCGGCACGCGTTCCGGCATTTCAGTAAAACCTGTATAGAACTTGCCGCCACCGCAGCCGATATTCTCTTCATTCAGGCTGATAATGCCACCTTCTCTAACCGTCTTCATACCTTTGAAGAAGCAACCGTTTATCTTTCCGGTTTCTCCTTCCAGTTTATCCGAATACCAAAATACAAGAGGCAGTTCGGCAGATTCTCCGAATGCCTCTCTAAAGTTCTGAATAAATACTTGAATGTCCATAGCTTATCAATTTTTGTTTTATATGTAGGTCTTTCCACAAAGTTAGAATAAAAAAGGATAAGCGCAAGCGAATCAAAAGTTAATGTCTGATACACTTTTCTTACATTCTTCCAATTTTTCCAGCCCTTCTTTTGACAGTTTGGGATAATGCAAGTCCAATTGTTGCATCTGGTCGCAAATGATTCGTCCCACTGCATACCGCATGAACCATTTATTATCTGCGGGAATCACATACCAGGGAGCCACTTCAGTCGATGTCTCCGTCAATACGTCCGCATAAGCCTTCATATACTCATCCCAGAACCGGCGTTCCTTGATGTCTGCGGAAGAAAACTTCCAGTTTTTTGCCGGATCGTCCAATCGCTCCATAAATCGCTTTTTCTGTTCAGCTTTCGATACGTTAAGGAAGAATTTCAGAACGACTGTACCATTTTCCGTCAGGTAACGTTCGAAATCATTAATCTGCCGATAACGGCGTTTCCAGAAGTCAGGATCAATATCTTTCATCGTTTCAATGCCCGGCAGCTTATTGGATAAAATGATTTCAGGATGCACCCTGGCAATCAACACATCTTCGTATTGTGAACGGTTGAAGATGCCGATGCGTCCTCTTTCCGGCAGCGAACGATTGATGCGCCAAAGATAATCATGGTCTAATTCTTCGGCAGAGGGCTGTTTGAATGAATACACCTGGCATCCCTGCGGATTAATGCCGGACATCACATGCTTGATAGTCCCATCCTTTCCGGCTGCGTCCATCGCCTGAAAAATAATCAGAATCGAATACCGGTCTTGTGCGTAAAGCATACTTTGCAGCTCTGAGAGTTTCTCAGCATCTTTAGCCAACTGTTCTTTAGCGTCCTGTTTGGACAAATCACCCGTGAATGACGAATCGAAATCCGATACCAAATGTTTTTTTCCGGGCTTTGCCAGTAATTCTTTAAGCATATCCTTCTTCATGTGATTGTAATTTAGAGGTTTCTACTGAAAATAAAACAGTTGAAGCGTCCGATTAGTTTTTCAGGTCAGCACGTTTGGAGCATTAAGACAAGAACAAAGCTTTTTAACGGAAATAGATGCTGAAACATTGCATCGTACACACGCTGTTCATCCCCTCAATCGGAAGAAAAATAGATATTCGTCTTCGTATTAAACAATAATTACTTATATTTGTCTCACACAACTTAAAATATACATTATGGAAAATAAACTTCATCAATTAATTATCGCCTGCGAAGAACTGTTGAGAAAAGACTGGGAAGAATTTCAGAAGAATCCGCTTTGCAAACTTGATGAATGGAAGAAATAAAAGGTGTCGTTTACTGATATATAATCAATAAAAAGGATATAGAATGAAGTATTTGCTAATCTGTGCAGGACTGTTTTTGGCAGCCCTGCAATCATGGGGACAAGAGAAATTAGCGGACAGAATTACTCCACCGACAGGATATGTCAGAGAGGACTGTCATGATAATTCTTTTACTGCTTATTTGCGCACTCTGCCCTTATTGCCAAAAGGTAGTAAAGTCTTGCTTCATAATGGAAGAGAAAAATCGAATCAGGCCGCTGCATTTGCCGTGGTGGATATGGAAATAGGTAATCGTGATTTGCAGCAATGTGCCGATGCCGTGATACGTTTGCGGGCGGAATACTTGTGGAAGCACAAACGGTATGACGAAATAAAATTCAATTTTACAAGTGGATTCGCGGCTGAATATAAGAAATGGGCGGAAGGAAATCGTATAAAGGTTAGTGGGAATCAGGTGCAATGGTATGATTCGGGCAAGGGTAAGGATTATTCATATAAAACTTTCCGCGGTTACCTGGATATCGTCTTTATGTATGCCGGAACGGCTTCTTTATCCCAAGAACTTCAAACTGTACCTTATATTTCTCTGCAACCCGGTGATGTTTTTATAAAAGGTGGTTCACCCGGGCATGCTGTCATTGTGATAGATGTCGCCATTCACCTGGATACAAAAAAGAAAGTATTTCTGTTGGCACAGAGCTATATGCCTGCACAGCAGATTCATATCCTTGTAAATCCTACTAGTCGAAGGTTGTCTCCCTGGTATGAACTGGCGGAAACTGATGAAGGAAAACTATACACTCCGGAATGGATTTTTGAGAAGAAAGATTTAAAACGCTTTAAATAGTCAGGAAATAATCTCACCTATTTTTATTTGTTTTTCTATCTTTTCCTTATCTTTGGCGTTCAACAAACCGTTTTTAATCATACAACAACGAAAAACAACCGATTATGAATCAAAATTTATCAATGAATGCCAACCAATTGGTAGCATTCCTTCAGAAGCCGACTTCTGAATTTACCAAAGCTGACATTATCTCATTTATCCAACAAAAAGATATCCGCATGGTTAATTTTATGTACCCTGCGGGAGACGGTCGTCTGAAAACTTTGAACTTTGTTATCAATAACGAGGCTTATCTGGAAGCTATTCTTACTTGTGGAGAACGGGTAGACGGTTCCAGTCTTTTCTCTTTTATAGAAGCGGGAAGCAGTGACCTTTATGTAATTCCCCGTTTCTGTACTGCATTTGTTGACCCGTTTGCGGAGATTCCGACCCTGTCCATGCTTTGCTCTTTCTTCAATAAAGACGGAGAGCCGCTCGAAAGTGCACCGGAACATACTCTTTACAAAGCAAACAAGACCTTTACGGAAGTCACCGGAATGGAATTTCAAGCTATGGGCGAACTGGAATATTATGTAATAGCACCGGATACCGGCATGTTCCAGGCAACCGACCAACGTGGTTATCATGAATCAGGCCCTTATGCCAAATTCAATGAATTCCGTACCCAATGTATGTCATGTATCGCACAGACGGGTGGACAAATAAAGTACGGCCACTCCGAAGTTGGTAATTTTACTTTGGACGGTTATATCTACGAACAGAATGAAATAGAATTCTTGCCTGTTCCTGTGTTGCAGGCAGCAGACCAACTGATGATAGCCAAATGGGTAATTCGTAATTTGGGATATAAATATGGATATAATGTGACGTTCGCCCCTAAGATTACAGCAGGTAAAGCAGGTTCGGGCTTGCATGTTCATATGCGTATTATGAAAGACGGAAAGAATCAAATGCTACAAGACGGCGTTTTGTCCGAAACAGCCCGTAAGGCAATTGCCGGAATGATGGTACTTGCTCCTTCGATTACTGCCTTTGGAAATACGAATCCTACTTCATACTTCCGCCTTGTCCCTCATCAGGAGGCACCTACCAATGTTTGCTGGGGAGATCGCAACCGTTCCGTATTAGTGCGTGTTCCCCTGGGCTGGGCTGCCAAGACAGATATGTGTACATTGGCAAATCCATTAGAAACTGAAAGCCATTTTGACACCAGTCAGAAGCAGACAGTGGAAATGCGTTCGCCGGATGGTTCGGCAGATTTATATCAACTGTTGGCTGGTTTGGCCGTTGCCTGCCGTCATGGTTTTGAATTAGGAAATGCATTGGATATTGCCCGCGAAACATATGTGAACGTGAATATCCATCAAAAAGAGAATGAAGATAAACTGAAAGTATTGGCACAATTGCCGGATAGCTGCGAAGCTTCTGCCGACTGCCTGCAACAGCAAAGAGCAATCTTTGAACAATACAACGTATTTAGTCCGGCAATGATTGACGGCATTATCCGAAAACTTCGGAGCTATGAGGACAAGACATTGCGTGCGGATTTGGATGGTAAACCACAGGAAATGTTGGAGTTGGTACATAAGTATTTCCACTGCGGGTAATAAATAACAGATATATTGAGGAAAAGGCTATCTTACTTTGGGGGAGGATAGCCTTTTTGTATGGTTGTTCTGTACTTTGGCATCTATTTAGCAATCAATCTCAGCTACTCGTACTTTTTGCGTATATGGCTAATTGTTTCCGGAGTCACGTCGATACGAATGATATTTTTATCAAGTTTTATGAGATAGCTATAGGCGGAAGTTATAAGAAACAGTTTTTTGAGGAGTTTGTAATGAAGAGGCTGCCGAAAGAAAAATTCAGATGATAAACTTGGAAAATCACCAGCAATAAGGCTTAAATGCGTTAAGTATTGGCCTAATTTCATAAAAAAGATGTTTTGTTGAAAGAAAAAGGAGGGAGTATAGTGCATTATCCCCAAAGAATGCTTTACTTTGCATCAACAACAATAAAGAGGTTTATTGCGATTTGATTATTTTACATGAATCTTCTCATTTACTTGAGCATTTCCATCTCTAATTTAGCTCTTCCCAAAACTTTCTTATTGAATTATTAATTTTTTATATTTGTATTTTATGAATTTGTACATTGGAAATCTTAGCTATAATGTTAAGGAATCAGACTTGAGAAATGTAATGGAAGAGTATGGAACAGTTGCTTCAGTAAAGTTAATCACAGACCGTGAAACTAGAAGATCAAAAGGTTTTGCGTTTATCGAAATGCCGGATGATACAGAAGCTAACAATGCTATTAAACAATTGAATGGTGCTGAATATGTAGGTCGTTCAATGGTAGTAAAAGAAGCTTTGCCAAGAAACTAAGACTGGATATACAGCCGATAATAAAGAAGAGGTTGTGTCAAAACGCTGACACAGCCTTTTTTTATGCGCAAAGCCCAGACTTTCTCAAGCCCGGGCTTTGT
>NZ_JBCOWR010000025.1:0-51995 GCF_040918965.1 Bacteroides sp. RTP21281st1_H5_RTP21281_210402
TTGACAAACTTTTCAAAGAACTCATTTTATTTACTGCCAGAGCCGCTTAGGCGTGGCGAATTTTTAACGAACTATTGATATGTTTCTAAAATATATAAATAGACAGCTGTGGGGAAAATGTGGGGAAAAATTAGATAATTAAAAAGGCTAAATGACTGGAAATAATCACTTAGCCTTTTAATCCGTACCCAGACCCGTACTTCGTAATTGCTGCGCCCATCATTCAAGACTGTCAAATCGGGTCTTTCCTGTCAAGCCAATGATGCCTATGCGTATGCCAAACACATGGATTACGGATTTCTCGTTCCGTGAACAAACACTTTATCCGCAACTCTGCTATGTGGTGTATTGGCTTAACTCCATTTCTATGGGCAACACTTTTGTTGCAGATTTCAAGCAGCTTTTATCGAAATACCCATCAGTAAGAACTCGTTTATTAGGCTTTCCTCATAATTGGGAACAAGAGCCTTTGTGGAGATAAAATAATTGCCCTGTTTCTTAAAAAGCACTGGGGCAAACCAGCTCCGTCTTTAATTGTTTCCAATAAATGGATTGTTTCAAGCCCCTATAGAAAGAGAACAAAAATTCCTGTGTGAAAATTAATCTACGACAAGGAGCAAGCAAGGAGCAATATCAAACAAAAATCAATACCTTTGCAGTACATATGAGATAGACCAAAACAAAAGTGGAATATCGGAAACGAATAGCAAGGAAAAGAGAAGAAACGACCCAAGTTGATGTCCTTTTTGAGTTAATAATCAATAAAAGCGTTAAATCTTCACCTTTTAGAATGTGCAATTAAAAATAACAACCATATTTCTGACTTATTATCTATAAAATATTGAGTAATAATCGGTTGTAAATACTGATTATAATAATAGACAGGCTGAATGGATATATTTGAATAGTTGTTGTTTCAACGTTAAGCATAAAGATTTTAGTAAATGGCATAGTCGATATTTATCACTGGATAACTTTTCTGTTTACAATGAATGTTTTGGACATCATTGGAGCCTATTATATGAAGAAGAACAAGAAAAAGCTCTAAAAGAAATAATGGATATAATAGATAAAGCCGTATTGCCAATAATAACAGATTTGAATGAAAATATAGAATCTTTTTACTACAAAATAGCATCATCCTATTTGAAGGACACTATTGATGATAAGTTTATATCTACAATGGCTTTTTTACTTTATAACGAAAGAAAAGAATTCGTACAAAACTGCTTGCTAATAATCTTAAAGAATCTGGAAAATGAAGAAATAATGATGTTAAATACTGCGTATGATTTAATAAAACAATCATTTAATATTTCAACTTATAATTGTAAACGCATGATTGTAAAAGAAGGTTTTGGAACGATTAATTATTTCTATCCATTAGCAAAATTACTTTTATTATATTCAATCGAAATTGAACACATAACAAACGGCTCAACCTTCCCAAAGTTCGGTTAGCCTATAGACATCATTACCGATAATTATTAAAACATAAAGATATGAACGAACTATATGCCAAATGTATCCCCTTTGATGCTAATGTAAAAGGAAGAATAGGTGGAAATCCTCCACTAATAATAGAAAATAGCATTCCTGATGGGTATTTGTTTTATGCAACATTGGTGCATACTGAAAAAGAAAATATGATGCTATCTATTTTTATACATGGTGACTTTGACACATTGCTCTATAATAATATCTATCCGTCAGTAACAGTGAAAGTAATAGAACACGAGTATTCAGACATAGGTACTCGTTCAGAGAAAAGCATCAAAGAATTATCTGTTAATTCTATTAGCAATTATTATTACCCACAAGACAGCGATTTTCAATTTATCAAAGTGGGTGGTGAACCACGTTTTATTCAGTGGAAAGATTACTATTATGAAGAATTGGAAAAAGACGGATATTCATTCTATTTACAGATTGACGAAGAAGGTTATAGGGATGGTATGGATTACGTATTTATGTATGGTGCCTTGTATTTATACAAGCACAATATGACAGGTGAAATAATTGCTGGTTTTTGGCAATGTTCGTAAAAGAATATCGGTAACACGCACCTGTACCGCCTAAAACGGCGGCAAGCTGCATCCCATTACCGACTAATATAAAGATGAAAATGAATAAGAATGAAATAGAACAACTTTGCAAGAAAACACCGGATGACAGATATATGTCCTTTATAAATAATGTGAGGCATACAGATTCATTATATGTTCTCTATAATAAAAGTAAAAGAGAAATAGCATTGAATATAGCAAAAGATACTCGGAAATATCTATATCTATTTCCAGATGAATATTCGGGGGCTTTATTCATAGAAGCGAATAGTGACATGAAAAAATATGTTTCTCACAAATGGGAGCTAACTTTTTTTATTGAAACTGCCATACCCAGATTGAGCACAGAAAATGTAGAAAATGCTTTCATTTTTCCAACTCCTGCTGGTCTGGGTTATAATGCAACTTTTGATAAGATAGTTAAAGACATTCATTGTGAAGGTAGCCAAGCAGTAGATATAGGTATGATGAAAAAACTTTTAGATTATTTGGATAATAATCTAAAAGCAGGATGCAAGCATGACTATACTTTAACAAAGTTGTTCTGCCAAGAAAATAATATAAACTTCAATGATATTGTTAATTGTCTGCGTGAACATGGTGGTTTTTGTGATTGTGAGGTTTTAGCAAATGTGGAAGAGTCTTTATAAAAGTCGGTAACAAACAGCGTATTGCCTAAAACAGCACGTTGCCCAACATTAGTCACTGAACATAATAATTAAAAATATGGAAGAAGATTTATTGATACATCCTTATATCTCTATAGGTAATATAAAATTTGGAATGAACGAAGAAGAAGTAAAACTACTATTTAATAAAAATCCAGATATAGTATTACACGACTATCTGAAAAGAACAGATGCACATTGGGATAATATTTCTGTCAAATTTAATAAAAAGGGATTAGTAAATGAAGTCTCTTTAGTAAACGGTAGGTACAGGGCTCTTTTTGAAAATATTGATATTTTGAACGACAATAATATAGTAAAAGCATTGGGCAAAATAGAAAAGCCTTTAAACACAATGGGATTTAAAGTTTATTTTAAAATAGGAATAGCAGTAACTAGGTTTGGTAAAAATAAAGAGGAAAAAACAATTTCAATATTTTCAAAAGAATTGATTAAAATTTGGAAGGCATAAAAAGAACGTTTCAAGTCGAAATCAAATTATACAGAGTATGCTAAATAGCAGTCTAATAACAAGAAAGTGACTAACATTCACCTTAACTGCTAAACACAGTTAGCTGAATCCCATTAATAGTAAAGAAACAACATATGGAAATAGCAAGATTAGAAAGCGGTGAAACAAATTATCAAGCTCTAATACATCGTCCTCGTGTATCATATAAGATAAGTGAATATGTATGGAAGTACATTTACGAAAATTACCTCTTCAAACTTAAATTGATGTCAGAGGATAAGTTTAATTATCACATCCTTCTTACATTCGCAAAATATAATCCAGATATTCATAAGTTCATGTTTAAGTCTCCATACAATCGAGAGAAATGTTTTTTTAGACCTTCGCCCAATTTTAGAAAGGTTAAGATTACAAAATGTCTTGTAATTGGATTAACGGGTGAATGTGTCGATGAAAATATCAGCTCGTCTTTATATGCAAGCCTTGTTTATGATATGTTCTGCGCACAACTTATCGTTTTATACAAGAAAGTCAAAAAAGAGGACTTAGATAAATTGAAAACGGGGTTAGACTATGAATATATAAATAGCTTTCCATATCCAGCACCATTTGAAGAGCAAAGATATATGATTGATAATCAGCCAACATTAACAACCACATATGATAACGGGAAAGAACGTTTCATAGAGCAGTTGAATATAAAAGAAGAATATTTGAAGTACTGGGGAAAATGACAAATTCTATTAACAAGGTCGAGTAAACAGCTAAACGCAGTCTCTCACCGATCCATTATCAATAACTCTAAATAAACTGTTATGTATTTAAGTCCATTAGAAAGAATGAAAAAAGTCCATATATGGATTGGTACTTTTTCTGGAAGTGAAAAAGAATATGAAGATTACTTCAATCTACAGGATTCTCCTTGTCGATTTTGTATAGATATAAATACCGATGAATATGAAGAAGATTTTATAGGTATTATTCCTTTATTCAACGAAGAACAAGATATTAGCATCTTGTTGCAGGAAGTACCTATAGATATGGACGACATAGAGGATGTCCTGACAAAATGTAAAGTGATGAATATAAAAAAAGGAAATGCAGTTTTGTACTTGACGGATGCCTCTCTTGTTGTCCCGAATAAAGAGAATAATTTCAATGGACTTAAATATATTGGAATGTATAATAGTTCTTTATAGAATTTAGTTGCTAACAAGGAAAGCTAACCTTTAAACGATGCCCCTTTCCAAACCATTAGTAACAGTGCAAATAGTGAAATATGAAATTTAAAATAAAGGTTACATCGAGACTTTATTCTCAGAATCAATATCAAAAAACTATGAATTTTGATTATTCAAGTGGTTATCCAGAAATGAGTTGCTTTGATTATAATGCCATTGAAACTTATTTTCAAGATTTGACAGGACAAATTAAGGTGGATGAGTCAATAACTAATTGGACTTTATTTATTGAAATTTCTCTTGGCGGAGCAATTGGAAAAAAGGAAATTTGTATTGGAAAACGAGGTATCACTTATTTGGCAGATAAGGAAAAGTTTATAAGCGTCAATATATCTTTACCAATAAAAGAAGAAATAAGTTGGGGAATTGATAAAAAACACCGTTTCAATGAATATGCTAAAAGAAAATCAGACAAGGGCCTGACAATAATCCCCGTTGATTATGCTCAATTTAAAGATATGACAGATTATGTGGAAAGTAGTATTAAACTATCCTTAAAGCAAGTTTTCACTGACGGGATTACTTTGAAAGGGCATACAATAAAGTTATAATCATTATAGAATTTAGTTGATAATAATCTGCTTAACCACCTAAAAGCGACACGCTGCCATACATTACCAATAGTGCAATTGTGAAATGAAAAACAACAAGAAATAGAAGAAAAATGAATATGAATAAAGAACCGGATTTTTTCAGTAACATCACCCCTGTAAATGGCGGTTTAATAATTATCGCCCTGGGAACTTTACTTCTTATCGGCGCCATTCGCAGATGGAAGTGGATATTCGATATGACGGGACAACGCGACAAGGGATTTAATTTTCTCCTTTTACTGTACGACCTGTTTGGCGACAAAGGATTGAGGGTCGGGATGATAATCACATCAATCATCTTTATTCTTGGCGGGATTGGGATGATGGTGTTCATGTAAGTTATAATAGTAAATGAATCGTCCCGATGGTTCACAGCCTTCACCATTCAGATGAACAACTATAAATCAGATATTTATGGTGAAGGGAAGCAGAAAAATTAGCCTTCACACCCTTCACCTCTTTTTTTCATATGCCATGAGCTAAAGTAAATATGTTATAAGCAAAAAAGAATATGCTATAAGCTAAAACAAATTAGCTTATAGCAAATGCCCCATTGGGTATTAACTTTTGAGTTATCAGGTATTAATACCTTGTTTACAGGAGATATATGCCGTGCGTATTGGACATATAGCTCCAATATGTTAGACATATAGATCCAACACGTCAGACATATATGCCCAACAAATCCATATAAGTGCGTGAAGGGTGTGAAGGGTTATTTACTTTATTTTTCTACTTCCCTTCACCATAAATATCTGACTTATAACCATTCAGCTAAAGCGTGAAACCAGTGAAGAGCAGGATTCAACATTAAACTGTAATAAATAAAAAGACACTCAATCGTTTACGGAGTATTTTCAAAGCCCGGGCAATATGAGTTCTGACTGTATTATCACTGATATTTAAAATCTCACTGATTTCCGCACATTTCTTTTCGTTCAGAAAATATTCTTCCACTACTGTGCGCATTTGCGGAGCCATCTGACGGATACTCTCCTGCATCCGGTTGATTTTATCTTCGTAGTCCCGATACTCTTTGGCAGTCCAATCGCTGTAAAGTTCTTCCAGGTATCTTTCCGCATTCCGGTTCACTACATTCTGATGACGTATGTGGTCAATGCAACGGTTTTTCACCATGACATAGAATAAAGGCAGCAAATCAGTCTTCCCCTCAAACTGCTCGCTGTTTTCAAGTACTGAGCAAAACACATCGCTCAATACATCCTTTGCGCTTTCTCCGTCATTCAGCAGATTATATGCATGAATATAGAGCTTTTGCCAATATTTCCTGTACAATACAGCTATGGCATTTTGGCTACTACTCATATCTTTGTGGTTACTTTTTGCATTTAATTAAACACAAAGATAACCAAATAACACAAAAAGCAATCAATTCATTAAAAAATATTAGAAATCATATTCTAATATATTGACGTATCATTTCTTTTCAAGAAGATGCGGTTTGTAATCGTATCTGGAAGTTCTGATTCATAATGTGTTACCATAATCATCGTCTTATCTTTACGTTTGCAGAAGGCTTCGATAACCTTTTTGACCCGACGACGATTGTAAGTATCCAATCCATGAAGCGGCTCGTCCAAAATCAGCAATTCCGGATCTTTGACGAAAGCACGTGCCAACAGAGCCAGACGTTGCTCCCCGCTGGAAAGTTGCAGGAAAGGTTTGTCTTTCAGACCGGCAATACCGAATATATCCATCCACCATTCACAGACAGCCATCTGCTCCGGTTGGGGGCGTTTGTACAAACCGATACTGTCGTGCAAGCCGCTCGCAACAATCTCGATGGCCGGCAGGTTCTTGAGATAGGCACGGTGCATTTCGGGACTTACATATCCGATGTGTTTCTTGATTTCCCAAATGCTCTCCCCCGTTCCCCTCTTCCGTCCGAAAAGGCTGATGTCGCAGGCATATGATTGTGGATTATCCGCACAAACCAAACTCAATAATGTGGACTTTCCTGCGCCGTTCTCTCCGCTCAACGCCCATTTTTCCCCACGACGCACCGTCCAGTCCAGTTCGTTCAGAATAGTACGGTCATCGTAGCGGATACTTACCTTATTCAGTTTCACCACTTCGTCCGAATCATAGTTATTGCCGTCATAAGGCAAATCAATGATACGCTTCTGCAATTCATCGAAAGAAACAGCTATATCTCTGTCGCGAAAAGCATCGAGGTAGGCTTCACGTTCCACCTTGGGAAACACTTCCATTTTATCTACCGGAATAACGTGGGTGATAAACGACGGTATATCATCGAGCATGGAAAGTACCAGAATAATCTGGACAGACGACATCTTTGTCAGACGTTCGAGCAAAGAGAACAAAAGTTCGCGGGTAGGCGCGTCCAGTCCGATAAACGGATTATCCATTATCAGGACGCGGGGGGCTGTCAACAGTGTTTTTGTAAGTTGGAACTTACGCAGTTCGCCACTGGAAAGAAGAATTATCTTTTTATCAAGAAGAGGTTCGATACGGAAGAGCTCGAACAACTCATTCTTTAACTGTTCGTCTTTGATTTCCCCCAACATTTCGCGGACATCCGGTGTTTCATCCTGGTCATGCGCATTCCAACGCTGTTGGTAGTAATAATTGGCATCCGCCGCTCCATAAGTATCACGGAACGCGATATATTTCACATTATCATAAACGGTTTGAGTGGCAGAAGGGGAAAAGTCATACTGGAGCGTTCCTTCGCGCAACGGATATTTTCCGGTCAATGTATCTACAAAAAGGCTTTTGCCACCACCATTAGGCCCTACAATGGCTATATGTTCATCCGCACCGATAGTTGCCGTGACAGGTTTGGCTAAACGCACAAGCGGGTTGCGTGCAACGCCCCCCGCCATGCTAAATGTATTTTGGCTCATATTCTTATATTCTGTTTCATTATTGTCCGCAAAGGTAACAATTTTATCACAGAACAAGCATTTTTCTTGTCTATTTAGTAAATCCGTAAGGCGGACATTCAAAATTAGTAATATTCAGCCTGTATTCCATCATATCTTTTAATTCATGCACCGGACGTTCTAGTTCATAAGGTATCGGCTGCTTGCTGAATTGCTGGAAATACAGTAAACAGGCATCTTTCCACCACACTGCATCCCGTGCCTGAATCTTCAACCGATGCTGTACATCACGAAAACGTTCCGGGTCGATGTATTTCTCCATAGGCTCCCACAACTTTTGGAAGTTTCTGGTTTCTTGCACCCCACGGTCGTAGGCATAGCATAACTCCGCCCAAAGTGTCCGACCGCTTTTCATCTGATAAGTCCAAGGCACATGATGAAACCAAAGAAGCAGGTTTTCGGGACAGACGTCTACGTCATCCAGTTGTTCGCATAAAGGAGAATGATATTGTGCAGTCGCATTGCTTCCTTTGCTGCTGCGGTCGAATCCGATGCCGTCCTTATCCGCCCTGTGATAATAAGAAGGCATCCAGTCGGGACGGGCGCCGGGAATATCACACCAGGGTTCCGGCCCGTAATGATGTCCCCATGCAAAGATGTGATGCAGTCCGAGGGGCATCATATAATCGACTACTGCTTCCCTGGACTTTTGGAGAAGTTGAGAGTTGAGAAGGGAGAGTTGAGAGTGAAGTTGTTGTCTCTCTTTTGGTGACAGTTCATTTGCGGAATCACTGCGTGACTGTTCGGAAATGGGTAGAAAGGTTTGCTTCAGCCATTCTTCGCCTATCTCTTCGGATGAAAGGGAATGTTTCCAGGCGAGACGCCCGAAGGCATACCAGTTGGCTTGCGCAAAAGGATGCCCGCACCAGTTTACATCGTCACCGATGTTGGTAACTCCGGCAATAGCAGTCAACGGATGAGAAAACAGAGAGCCATCCGTCACACGGGCGATGGTAGAACCTGCGCCTTGCACGTAAGTGTCACTATCCAAACATTCCTTCCACATGGGAGCGAGAAAGGCAAGGTGGTTGGAGAAGCCCAGATACTCCTGTGTGATTTGGAATTCCGGCATCACGGGCGTTTTCTTCATGGCTCCGAATAGCGGACTGAACGGTTCACGGGGTTGGAAGTCAATCGGGCCGTTCTTTATCTGCACAATTACATTGTCGCGGAACTTTCCATCCAAAGGTTCAAATTCAAGGTAGGCCTGCTTGGCACGGTCGCTGTCCGTGGGCGAGTAAACGAAGGCACGCCACATGATGATACCGTGATAAGGTTTCAACACATCGGCAAGCATATTCGCTCCTTCGGCATGAGTACGTCCGTAATCACACGGGCCGGGCTGTCCTTCGGAATTCGCTTTCACCAGGAAGCCGCCGAAATCGGGAATCAGGGAGTAAATCTCTTTTGCTTTCTTCTTCCACCAGGCGATTACTTCTTTATTCAAAGGGTCGGAAGTAGGTAAGCCACCCAGGGCGGCCGGAGATGAAAAATTGATAGAAAGATATACTTTCAATCCGTAAGGACGGAAGATATCAGCCAGTGCTTTTACTTTTTGCAGATAGTCGTCGGAAAGAATCCTGGGACTTGCGTTAACGTTATTCACCACGGTTGCGTTGATGCCGATAGAAGCATTGGCACGTGCGTAGGCTTCGTAACGGGGAGAGATTACGGCAGAAAGTTCTTCCCACTTCCAAAGTGAATGTCCGGCATAGCCACGCTCAATCGTTCCGTCCAGATTGTCCCAATGGTTCAGGATACGAATCCGGTAATCCGGTTTTTCCGAGATATTCAGAGCGTTCAAGCTTGAGTCCGGATTAGAGTTTGAACTCAAGTTTGAGTCTGAGCTTGAATTTGAGCTTGGGTTTGGATTCAAAAGCTGTTCCGTAGCTTGCAGACGGAGTAAGTGGTAAGTTCCATAAAGCACGCCTTGTTCACCGGAAGAAGCAATAGTGATTTGCTTGCCGTCGGCAGAAGTACGGATGGTGTATCCTTCATTTCCAAGTGCACGCAGTTCTTTAGTTGCGTTTACTTCCAAAGCCACAGGTATACCGCCTTTCCAATGTTTCTGTAATTCGGAAACGGCAATATTCAATGTCGGCGATTGTTTCCTGCAACTAATTTCCGCCTTCGTACCCGTCGCATAGCGAAGCCACAGGGCGCTTCCATCTTCCGCACGGGACGAAAGACAGAAGAACAAGGCTAATAATATAGATATTATTCTCACAAGTAATAGTTCAAAGTTTATCTATTCCTTCAATGGTGATAATCCGCCCATCCGCATCATATTGGAGTTCACAGACTTTCAGACTACGAAGCCATGTCTTCCCTTCGGACGGCACACAGTCGTGATGGAACAAGTACCACTTACCTTTGAATTCCACAATGGCATGATGGGTAGTCCACCCCACTACTGGAGTAAGGATAACGCCCTGATAGGTAAACGGCCCGTAAGGATTGTCGCCAATCGCATAACAAAGCAGATGAGTGTCTCCCGTAGAATAAGAGAAATAGTATTTACCATTATATTTATGTACCCAGGAAGCTTCAAAAAAACGACGGTCGGTATCTCCTGCTGTCAACGGCTTGCCATTCTCATCCAAAATTATCACCGGACGGGGTTCTTCCGCAAATTCCATCATATCCCCACTCAAACGGGCTATACGAGCCGGCAAAGCCTCTTCCTCTCCTTCCGGCAGAACAGCCGATTCCAACGCCTTATTATTCCGGTAACGTTGAAGTTGTCCGCCCCACAAACCACCGAAATACATATAGTAATTACCGTCGCCATCGTCCAATACGGCAGGGTCTATGCTATAACTTCCCTTCATCGGGTTGGCTTCCGGCACAAAAGGGCCGTATGGCTTATCGCTGACAGCCACTCCGATACGGAATATGTCATTCCGGTCTTTCAACGGGAAATACATATAATACTTACCGTTCTTCAAAGCAACATCGCAATCCCAAAGTTGACGTCCCGCCCACGGAATATCCTCTGTGGACAGCACTACACCGTGGTCGGTAATCTCACCGTTCATCACATCGTCCGTAGAATAGACGTGATAGTCTTTCATGTTGAAATGATCCCCGTTGTCATTTTCGGCAATCCCGCTTTCCCAGTCATGAGAAGGGTAAATGTAGAGTTTGCCGTCAAATACGTGTACGGCAGGATCAGCCATATAATCATTGGGAACTAAATATCTTTTTTCTGTTTTCATGGTTCTATTCTTTTTACTAATAAAGTTAATATTATCGCTCAGACAAATGATTCATTTCCGCACTGCTTCTTTGATAATCAAGTCGACTATCGGTTTCGGTTGGTAGTTGCGGTCGAAAAGCAACGGATAATCCGTGCGTCCATTCATCGGCCAGTCGTTGCGCCAGGAGTTATGGTCGGCCACTCCCCAAAGGGTAACCCTGGTTATAATATCCTGATGTTTCAGGAAAAGACGGAAAAAGTCGTTCATACGCGCTGTCCATGCTTTTGCCACTTCTGCAGGCAGTTCCTTCGGATAGGGATTCATCTCTTTCTTATATTCGAAAGAAGCGGAGACTTCCGCACCGACATTGGGATTCGGTGAGGGAATAACTGTCAGATCCAGTTCCGTTATCATCACCTTTACTCCTGTTTCGGCAAAAGCAAGCATACTCTTTTCAAATTCACTGATTTTCGGATACTCCATGCCGACATGTCCCTGCATACCTATGGCATCAATACGGATACCCCGTTTTTTCAAGTCTTTCACCAGTTTCACAACAGCCGCCCTTCTTCCTGGAAGAGCCATTGAATAGTCGTTGTAGTATAATTCGGCGTTCGGGTCGGCTTCGTGTGCATACTGGAAAGCCAGAGGAATATACTCTTCTCCCAAAATCTCATAAAACTTCGTCTTACGATACGAACCATTATCTTCAAATGCTTCATTCACTACATCCCAACCTTTGATACGGCCTTTGTAACGTTTCACAACGGTGGTGATATGTTCTTTCATCCGTTTCTTCAAGAGTTCGGGAGAAACATTTTTGCCATCCTTATCCACGCAGAACCAACGGGAAAGTTGAGTGTGCCATATCAAGGTATGTCCTGTAACCGTCAAATTGTTTTTCTCGCCGAATTCTACAAATTCATCCGCCTTTGTAAAGTTATAACGGTTCTCCTCAGGATGGATTTCCTGGCTTTTCATGCAATTCTCCGCTACAATGGCATTAAATTGTTTCCGGATAACCTCTGCTCCTACTTTATCTTTGCCGGATGCCTGTTGTGTATTCACTGCCGTTCCTATCAGGAATTTATCTTTCAAGGCTTCTTTCAAAGTATTCTTTTCTTGCGCAGAAGCTATCGAAGAGCCTGCTATCAATGCTGCCACAACCCATAAGAATGATACAGTTGTTTTTGTCGAAATCTTCATATTTATCTAATTCTATTAATTATTAATCAATTGTTTTCCAGTCTTCGTTTTGTCAGGTCTGCCTGAATATGCTCATTCAATTTCTTTGAAATCGGATAGAAGAACAACGCAATCACTCCGATAAAGAATGTGATAGAAGGAATCACACTGGACGTCAGGCGAATGCCAAAGAGCGCACTCTCTGTTTGTGCTACATTAGGGATGAAACCGAACGAATCGACAATCGCGCCGCAGATAGCTCCACCGATACCTAATCCGGCTTTCAATGCAAAAACCACTCCTGCAAAGACAAAACCCGTAGCACGGCGATGGTTCACCCATTCGGAGTGATCGGCTACATCACCCATCATCGCCCAAAGCAACGGGATGGTAGGTGCGTAAGCCAAGCTCTTCAAACAGTTTATGATGAATATCGTACCGATGCTCGTTGAATCTACCATAAAAAACAAAGCTGTAAACAATGCGGTCAGTGCCAGACAAATCAAGAACACATTCCGCTTGCCAAAGATATTGGAAAGATAGCCGGAAAGCAAAATTACACCCGCTAAAGTGATAATCTGACCAATCATATTGAACAGGCTGAAACCTACTGCAAATACATTGCTATGGTCAGGCTGCGCTATCAAGCCGAAAGCATCAAGAAAAGTATGCCACATTCCATACGTTTCCCCTTCTACCCTCACCAGTCCGAAGTTTTGCAGGAAATCGAAAAGGGCTGTCTTATCTACGAAGTAATTAAAATAGTAGGACATACTGCTGCCCCACATAGCCAATGTCGTAAACAGGAAAAGGGTCAGGATAAACATAGACTTCCAGGGACGGCTGCTTACAATGTCCTTGAAATCCTGTTTCACGGAAGTCTTCTGTCCCACAGGCGGAGTAATACGTTCTTTCGCAGAAAAGAAAGTGATTACTAATAGAATGACTCCGATAATGGCGAACAGAGTGATTGTCAGAAACCATCCGCGCTGGTCGTCTCCCTGTCCGAATTTAGAGACTAACGGCAGAGTAAGTCCTTGTACAACGAAAGTGGCTATCGTAGCCGTCACGAAACGGATGGACGAAATACTGGTACGTTCCTTTATATCACTGGTCATCACGCCACCCAAGGAAGCATAAGGTGTGTTATTGAAGGAATAAATGGACATTAATAAGGTATATGTAATACCTGCATAGATTATTTTACCACGCTCGCTAAGGTCGGGTGTCGTAAATGCCAGGATGAAGAATACAGCAAAAGGGATAGCCGTCCACAATAGCCAGGGGCGGTATTTCCCCCAACGGGTATTGGTTCTATCGGACAGGATGCCTACCACGGGATCGACAAACGCATCGAATATGCGTGCGACGAGTAATATCATTCCTGCTGCTGTTGCTTTGATTCCGAACACATCTGTATAAAAGAAAAGTTGGAACATCATCATCATCTGGAAAATCAGGTTCGCAGAACCGTCTCCCAGGCTATAACCGATTTTCTCGGCCATCGACACTTTTTGAGTCTGTGCTTTCATGGTACTGTTATTTATTTTATTCATTCTGTATTTTCTCTTATGTTTTAGCCTGTGAGCATTTGAAAGGAAAAACCATCCGAAATGTCACAGTGCAAACTTAAGAAGTTTATTCCCTACCGCCGAGGAATTACGATTCAGAATGTTTCTTGTCTGTTACATCAGCGTTTGCAAATGTTACAAATACGTTTTACCATGTTACATCCAAGCTAAGACAGGCTTTAGAAGGCAGGTGCAAGCAGCAAAGTGAGTTTTACTTATACATTATCAGCGCAGACTGACCGGGGACAATCACTTCCGCCCCAGTTTGTGTTCCCAATCCGCGGACGTCTATCATACCGTCTTTGCACACGACTGTGTATTTGCCGGCAGGCACTTCAAGACGGGCAGGCGTAGTACGGGAGTTGTAAGCAACGACAATATCTCCCCAACGATCCCCGTTGGCATGGTCTTTCAGGCGGAACGCAATCAGGTTCCTGCCTTCTACGGGAAGAAACTCCAAATGTTTCCGAACTTTGTCCGCATCTCCCATACGGAAAGCGGGATGGGTTTTGCGAAGGTCTATCAGCCGTTTGTAGTACATGAAGACATCGCCATTCGTCGTTTTGCGTCTCCAGTCAATGGCATTGACCGCATCCGGACTTTTGTAACTGTTATCCACTCCTTGTTTGTCACGCATCACTTCTTCTCCGGCATAGATAAACGGAATGCCCTGCGAAGTAAAGACGACCGTTTGCGCCAATTTATCAAGGCGTACAAGTTGTTCGGGAGTAATCCCCGGCATACTCGCTTTCAACCGGTCTGTCAGGCATAAGCCATCGTGACAGGAGACGTAGCCGATCATTTGAGTCGGTTGTTCCGCCCACGGCTTCTGACTGTAATTCACCGAATCATACCGTACTTGCGGATGCTCAATAGCTCCTACGATACCAAACTTGACGCTATTCTCCCCACCCGGAACTCCGGCAAGGAAAGCTCCTTTCTCTTTTTCCCAAACAGGGCCGCAGAGTCCGTCACGCAGTTCGTCGGAGAAAACGGCGATTCCGGGCATATGGGCAACGTTTCCTTTCATTGCCAGGGAATCAGCAGGATATTGGGGAGTTTCGGCCGCCCAGCCTTCGCCATAGATGCAAATTGTCGGGTCTACTCCGTTCACCGCCTTGCGGATTTCGTTCATTGTCTCGATGTCATGCACTCCCATCAGGTCAAAGCGGAAACCATCGATATGATATTCCTTCATCCAGTAGAGGACGGATTCTATCATAAACTTACGCATCATAGGGCGCTCGCTTGCCGTCTCATTGCCGCATCCCGAACCATTCGCCAAGCTGCCGTCTTCTTTCTGACGGTAAAAATAGCCGGAAACGGTACGTTCAAAGTTACTCTCTGCCGTATTGAAAGTATGGTTGTAGACTACATCCATAATCACACGGATACCGGCTTTGTGAAGTGCCTGCACCATTTGCTTGAATTCTTTCACACGGGTGGCAGGCTGATAAGGGTCAGTTGCGTAGGAACCGTCGGGGACGTTGTAGTTCAACGGGTCGTATCCCCAGTTGTACTGGTTTTCGTCCAGTTTCGTTTCATCTACGGAAGCATAGTCATAAGAAGGAAGGAGATGGACGTGCGTCACGCCCAGTTCTATCAGATGGTCGATGCCGGTCAATAGTTTGTCCGAGTTCATCGTTCCGTGTTCGGTCAGTGCGAGGTATTTTCCTTTGTTCTTTATTCCTGAAGTAGAATCGACGGAAAAGTCACGGTGGTGCATTTCGTAGATAATCATATCGGCAGGAGATTTCAACGGTGGACGCTGGTCGCTCTCCCACCCTTCCGGGTTCGTTAACTTCCAGTCAATGATAGCGGCACGTTTTCCATTCACTCCGACCGCATGGGCATTGATGCCCGGTGTGTCTCCCTGCCACTTATCGTCAATCTTCACATTGAAAGCATAGAATTTATCGAGCAAGTCCTTGTTTACTATGGTAGTCCAAGTTCCGTCCTCTCCGCGCTCCATCTTCACTGTTTCGTAAGCGTGTCCGCCTTCGCCTTCATCATAAAGCATCAGGCGCACTTCTTCCGCTGTCGGCGACCAAAGAATAAACTTAGTTGCTTCCGGCGCATATTCCATTTCCGTAAGACTTCCAGTGCGAACCGGATATAACTCAAAAGAAGCATATTCCTTTTTCGCTGAAGAGCAACTCATCACTGTTGCCACTGTAGTAACCCCTACTATTGCTGAATAATTAATTCCCATCCTAATACTCTCCTGTGATAACGTTTTTCGTTCTATGATTATCTTCTATAATCTATCAGTAACCCATCAGTTTACTTTACCTTATCCGGATTCTTCGCTATAAAATCCTTCCAGCTACTATACCCCTTTTCCATGACAGGGCGTCCCATTTGCAGAAAATGACAGTAGGCAGCAGCCAGTCCGTCCGTAGCGTCCATAAAGACAGGCATATCTTCTTTCGAGAGACGGAGCATCCGCTGTAACATATCCGCCACCTGCTCTTTCGAAGCCTGTCCGTTTCCGGTAATCGCCATCTTTATTTTCAAAGGGGCGTATTCGGTGATAGGAATATCACGGCTCAATGCCGCCGCCATCGCTACTCCCTGCGCACGTCCCAGTTTCAGCATAGACTGCACGTTCTTACCGAAGAATGGAGCTTCAATAGCCAGTTCGTCAGGCAGATAACTTTCAATAATGCCCAATACCCGTTCGTGGATATGGCGCAGTTTCAGATAGTGATTGGCAAATTTGCGCAAGTCGATAATTCCCATGGCAATCATTTCGGGCTTGGTTCCTTTGATTCTCAAGACTCCGTATCCCATGATTGTCGTACCGGGGTCAATCCCCAGGATTATCTTTTCCTTTACCGGCTGAATCACTCCACTATCTCCATTAATGTCGGAAATCCGACCACTTTATCTTTAAATATTTTTGTAAGTTCGTCATTCAAACGCACTCCCTGTTCCAAATGCCAACGATGCAGCAATCCGCTGCTTTCCACTTCCCATTGCAGAGAATAGGCACTTCCATCTTCCCGATGACTCAGAATCCGGCAAATGCGCGGCGCTTTCAATGTGCCGTGTTTTTGCACTTCGGGAATATAGAATTCTTTTATCCAAATCAAAAAATTGTCGTGGATGGCATCGTCCACCTGAAAAGTAGTATTATAAATCAGCATATTTTTTTTTTCAAACAATTATTTACCGCAAACATAGCAATTATTTCAGAATATTGCATTATATTTGCGCCAACAAAAAAGGATTCGTTTGCAAACGTTATCATATAAGGTTGAAAAAGGGGGGTTAGCTCATCTGGCTAGAGCGCGACACTGGCAGTGTCGAGGTGATCGGTTCGAGTCCGATACTCTCCACTAAAAAAAGAGCAATTCTGAAAAGAGTTGCTCTTTTTTGATTTATTTTATGGAGTAACTTTACGCTCTCGAATAACCTATTATGCTTTATGCACACTAAAATAAAAAAAGACCTTTATTCAAGGTCTTTTTTTATCACTTCATCCATTTCCTTTATACGTTTCTTACGATCCTTGATAGGACCGTCCTTCTTGTCATTCTTGAACACATTGTCGGCACGGTCGGCCACCTCGCCGCTCCATTCTTCAAAATCGTTCGTAGCCGGACGACCATTCGGTTCGATATTCTCTTCGGCAATCGAATCATGTCTGTTAATCATATCATCCATAAGTTTTCTTTTTTATAGGTTCATGGCTATAAGACAATTAAGAACAAGATAAGTTTGTTGTATTAATGATTTTTGAAGAAATTAAAGGTACTATTATACCGTGCCAGTGATAGGTGATAGAGGATTTCGCGTTTTTACTTGGGAGAGAGCACTGATTTATTTGGCACGATAACTCTTCGGACGGAAAGGAATATACAAGGTATAATTACTATCCGACGGCTTTCCCCCGACAAGGGCAGGCGACCATTTCGGCATCCCTTTCACTATGCGAAGTGCTTCTTCCGCAAATTCAGGATGAGTGGAACGCAGAATGTGCGGACGAAGAATCACTCCCTCTTTGTCAATAGTAAATTCACAGAGGACATATCCCGATACATTCTTTTCCAAAAGGCTTTCCGGATAAATCATCTGTCCGGCGATATATTCTTCCGCACTCATGTCCGGAAAGTGAGCCAGTTCTTCGACTTGCCTACCCGAAAGCGTTTGTGAACGAGGGCCTATCTGATAAATGCCTACATACATCGGTTTCTTATAAGCATCCGGTTGTTCCTTAGTACGTTGCTGCAACGATTTCAATAAGGCGGCAGCCTCTTCCGCCAAAGTCGGCTCCGAAATATTGTCACCTTTGGACAACATATATGCCGACTGGCAAACCAACACCAGACGTTCCATCAAAGTTCCCTTGGCAGGCGACCATTTACGCCCCATCTGTTCTTTCCCATTCGCATCAGTAGAAAAGAAATAATAGACAATTCCGTCCAAACCTGCACTGGAACCATCCAAATCCTGTATCTGCTCGGTGACTAAACGAAAAATAGCTCCTAAAGACTGGTAAAGGGATGCGCTGATTACTACCGACTTAGTCTCCACTCCCACTGTTCCTTTCTCCGCTTGCCAGTAGGTACGCGACAGCGTATTTGAAATCAGGGAATAACGCCCGTTCCTCTTTTCAACCGACATTGCATATTCGGGTGAAAAGGAAGGGATAGCTACAAAACGTGCATAAGGTTGTTTTTGAAAACCTGTATTTAGTAAAGAAAACACATTACGATAATATTCGCCCAACTCACCTTTATAAGTAGAAAAAGGTCGCACCGGCTCCAAATAATCTATTTGAGCCATAAGGCGGAAAGAAAAAGTCAAAAGCAGAAGAGTGAAAACAATCTTTTTCATAAGTTGCCGGATTTTCGGTACGTATCGGGAACAAAGATACAAATTATTTCGATGGTACATAAAAAAATGTAGCTGAATAAAAACATCTTACGTAAACATTCGCCCTTCCCGACAAATATACTCAAAGAAAAAAACTGAATTATCGGGAATATATACCGGGAATGTGGAATACACTCCACAACACTGTGGATTTTTTACACAACAACACAATTTCCGGTTCTACACATCAAATAAGTTTACTCTTTTTTCATCCATTATATATCACTAATAATCAAGCATTTTCACCCAACAAACAGATAACACGCTGTATTCTGGCACGTTGCTTGTTAAATAATAACCATATTCAACCCCTATAACAAATCTAAACTTAATCAAACATGAAAGTAATAAGAAAAAGCAAATGGTTGTTAAGCGTTCTTTTTATGTTTCTTTTACCATCCCATCTGTTTTCGCAGGCTGCAAGTATGCCTGAAGAACAGCCGACAGAAATACAGGAAGCCGGGGGAGACGACAACAGAACAATAAAAGGAATTATCTATGACGAACAAGGAGAAACTATTATCGGAGCCTCTGTACTAATAAAAGGCGAAGAAACCGGAACGACCAGTGATATGGACGGCAAATTCTCACTGGAAGCGCCACAAGGGGCTACTCTCGTTATTTCTTACATCGGATATCATCCGCAGGAGATAAAGGTAAGAAAAAGGGGCACGCTCAATATCATACTGAAAGAAGATAACCAGTTACTTGAAGAAGTAGTAGTGGTAGGATACGGAACAGTCAAGAAAAGCGACTTGACGGGTTCTGTTTCGGGTGTGTCGACCCGGCAGTTCAGGAATCAGCCGGTGAAGCGGGTGGAAAACATACTTCAGGGCCGTACCCCCGGTGTGGAAGTTACCGCGACAAGCGGTGTGCCCGGAGCAAGCATGAAGGTACGCGTACGTGGTACTACTTCTATTAATAAAAGCAGCGACCCGTTGTATGTAATAGACGGAATCATATCTTCCAGTGGGTTAGATGGTCTCAATCCGTCGGATATCCAGTCTATGGAGGTTCTGAAAGACGCTTCTTCCACTGCCATTTACGGTTCGCGGGGGTCGAATGGCGTTATATTAATCACCACCAAAGGTGGCAGCGAGGGAAAGGCAAGTATTACGTTTGACGCGTCCATCGGTCTTTCTACCGTGAGAAAGCAGTATGATTTATTGAATGCCTACGAGTATGCGACAGCACTGAATGATATCCGCGGATCATCCACTATCTCGCCCGAAAACCTCGCGGCTTACAAGAACGGAACGAAAGGGATTAACTGGGCAGACCTTATCACCCACACCGGAGTGACGCAGGATTATCGGCTGAACATATCGGGTGGAAACGCCAAGGTGAAATATCTTATTTCAGGGAATGTACTGGATCAGGAAGCGGTCACCATCGAGACGAATTACAAACGGTATGGTATCCGGGCAAATATTGACGCGGATGTAAAACCGTGGCTGACAATATCGGCAAAGATGAACGCCACCAGTCTGCATAAGCACAACGACGGTGCCAACTGGTTTCACATCACCAACTTCTCTCCTACGATGGAAATGAAAGACCCGGAAACCGGCGTATATAACAGAGACCCGTACAACATCGCCAACGGTTCGAACCCATACGGTGAACTGATGGTGAATTACAGCGACAGTTACAGTTATAACCTGAACGCGAACCTGACTTTCTTATTTAAAATAATGAAAGGACTTACCCTCTCCGTGCAGGGTGGTTATGACTACGACCATAGTCCTTCCTACTCTTTCAAATCTAAACTGGAAGCACCCGGCGCTATCAATAGCATGAGTAATACCAGCAATATGCACAACTACTGGCAGAATACCAATAACCTGACCTGGCAGAGACAATTCGGCGACCACAGTGTCACGGCGATGGCCGTATGGGAAATAAGCCGTTCATGGGACACAAGCCTGCAAGGTAACGGCTCGAACCTGAACAATGAGAGTGTAGGATACTGGAATATCGCCAACGCCGCGATAAGGAACGCAAGTAACTCGTACACGGAAGCGTCTCTGGCTTCAGGAATCATACGTGCCAATTACGACTACAAGAAGCGGTATTTTATTACTGCGGCATTGAGAGCCGACGGTTCTTCCAAATTTCAGGGAGATAATAAATGGGGTTATTTCCCATCTGCGGCAGTAGCCTGGGATATAGCAAAGGAAAAATTCATGAGTAACCAGCATGTACTGGAACAATTAAAACTAAGAGGTAGTTTCGGTGTGACCGGTAATCAGGATATCGGTGCTTACAGTACCTTAGGAATGCTGTCGGGCGTAGCTTACGGCTGGGGGACTTCCAACGCTTACACCGGATATTGGGGAAATCAGTTTCCTACGCCCGGCATCACATGGGAAAAGACTTATCAATACGACCTCGGGGTAGACTTGAGCCTGGGTGGTTTCAATATCACATTCGACTGGTTCAAGAAAATGACCAAAGACCTGCTCTTCCAAAAACAAGTGCCCAAGTATAACGGCGGCGGTACGTATTGGGTAAACCAGGGCGAGTTGCGCAATACGGGAGTCGAATTCTCCGTCAACACCTTCCCGGTGAAAGGAACCGTGACTTGGGAAACAAGTTTCAACGCCGCTTACGTGAAGAATGAAATAACCAACCTTGCCGGCAGCGATTTTGTATTGACAGCTAATTACAGCGACTTGGGCGGCGCGATGCAAATCATGAAACCGGGTTACCCGATGGGGTCTTTCTATGTATATCAATGGAAAGGTTTCGATGACAAAGGCGCCAATCTTTATCAGAAAGCGAACGGCAGCCTGACCACGAGCCCTACTTCCGAAGACCTGGTAGTCAAAGGACAGGCAAGCCCGAAATGGACAATGGGATGGAACAATACAATCAATTGGAAGAACTGGACTGTAAATATCTTCTTCAATGCCGCCACCGGATACAACCGTCTGAATATAAGCCGTTACACGGCGGCTTCCATGACCGGAAATTCACGTTTCGTCACCTTGCGGGATGCATACTTCAAAGGTTGGGATCATATAAGCAACAAAGCGGAAGCTGCTTATCCGAGCCTTACCAATACGGACAGCAAAAATTATGCGAACTCGGACTTCTGGCTGGAAGACGCTTCTTTCGTGAAATTGAAGAACATCAGTATTTCGTACCGTATCCCGAAACGGGTTGCCAAATTCGCGAGCATACAGTTGTCCGTAAGCGCGCAGGATCTTTTCACCATCACCCGTTACAAAGGAATGGATCCGGAAGTTTATACCAGTTACGACGGTCTGGACTATGGCGCTTATCCTATTCCGAGAACTATTACTTTCGGTGCTAAAATCAGATTTTAACCATTGACCTATTAATATAAGAACAAGATGAAAACAGCATATCAATATATCAGAAAGACATTGCCATTCATTTTGGCGGGCTTGTGCCTGGTTTCGTGCAACGACTTCCTGACAGAAGACCCTAAAGGACAGTTGACTTCGGAGAATTTCTTCAGCAACAAGGAAGACCTCGATGCGTCACTGACTGCATTGTATTCCGTGATAGCAAGTTCGCAAGCCAGTAACAACCTTTGCGGCACTAACTTTTTGGTCGGCGATGATATCTCCACCCACCCTTCCAGTAACAAACAGCCGCTCAGGGAGCATGACCAGTTTGACGTGAAGGATAATAATTCATGGTTGTCCAGCATGTGGGAACAACGTTTCAAGGTTATCAAGGCAGCCAACTTTATCATAAACAATGCCGGACGCACCCCTGATGTATCAGAAGATGAAATCAAGGCAGCCATCGGACAGGCACATTACTGGAGAGCTTATTCTTATTTCTATTTGGTGACAACCTGGGGAAAGGTACCTGTCATGTTAGAGGAAGAAATCAATTACAACGCCCCATTGAAAACGGAAGAAGAGATATATGAACTGATTGTATCCGACCTGAAAATAGCGGAAACAGACTGCCCTGTAAATTATACCAAAGAGCCTTATGCCAGAAACGGAATGAATATCGCCGTAAGCCGGGGAGCAGTGAAAGCGACAATGGCATATGTGTACATGTGCATGGCAGGTTGGCCGCTCAACAAGGGCACGGAATATTATAAACTGGCTGCCGGCAAAGCCAAGGAAGTGATTGACGGTACAGAGAATCATACCTATTATTATAAACTACTGGATGAATACAGCAAAGTATATTCCTGGGAATACAATAATAAGAATACGGAACTCCTGCTGGGTATCTATTATAACAGGGATCAAACGAACCAGGCTGCTCCTCTGACCGACTTTCTTCAGGATATGGCACAAGGCGGATGGGGAGATACAAACGGGGAAATCAAGTTTTGGAAAGAATTTCCGGAAGGCCCGCGCAAAGACGCCACTTACTTTCCCAAAATCATATTAAACGACGGTAAGGAATACGACTGGTGGTATGACACTAATCCCCCTTCCCGCGAAGTGGTTGCGCCCGTTTTCATGAAAACCGTGGAAGGTGCCGTGCGCGGAACGGAGTTTGATTACACCAATCCCGCCCCGGTCAATGCCGCAGGCGAAAAGACTTTCCAACTGATACGGCTTTCACAGGTATATTGTTGGTATGCCGAAGCGACAGGACGTTCGGGAGAGATGAACGCGAAAGCCGTCGAAGTATTAAATAAGGTACGCAACAGGGCTGATGGCAAAGAAACCAATCTTTATGAAGAAACGATGAGTCCCGAAGAACTGGCGGAAGCCGCCTACAATGAACACGGTTGGGAAATGGCAGGCTATTATTGGGGCGGCATTGCGAGCAGAGCCAGGGATATGTTCAGAATGTACCGGTACAAAGACCATTTTGAATACCGCAAGGAAAACCCGGAGATTGAGGTGGCTCCCGGAGTGAAAAGAAAGGAAATCGTACCCGTCACGGGTACATGGGATGACAGCAAAATGTATGTCCCCTATCCTTACGAGGACGCAATTTTAAATCCGAACCTAAAGTAAGCTGCTCTATAAAAACGTCTATATAGATTTCACCAACTGAAATAAATATTATATCTTTGCAAGGTTTTTACTAAGAAACTGAATAACAATATATCAAGAATATGATAGCTAAGATTGAACAACTTCTGAAAGAGGTGGAAGCCTTGCACGCCTCCAATGCCGAAGAACTCGAAGCTCTCCGCATCAAATACCTTAGCAAGAAGGGAGCCATTAACGACTTAATGGCGGATTTCCGTAACGTAGCCGCCGAACAGAAAAAGGAAGTCGGTATGAGACTGAATGAACTGAAAACAAAGGCGCAGGATAAAATCAACGCGCTGAAAGAGCAGTTTGAAAGTCAGGACAACGGTTGCGACGGACTGGATTTGACGCGTTCGGCTTATCCCGTAGAACTGGGTACACGCCACCCGCTTACCATTGTAAAGAACGAAGTCATTGATATTTTTGCCCGTCTGGGATTCAGCATCGCTGAAGGCCCTGAAATCGAAGACGACTGGCATGTATTCTCGGCGTTGAACTTTGCCGAAGACCATCCGGCACGCGACATGCAGGATACTTTCTTTATCGAAGCTCACCCGGATGTAGTATTGCGTACGCATACTTCTTCTGTGCAGACCCGTGTCATGGAAACTTCAAAACCTCCTATCCGCATCATCTGTCCGGGACGTGTATATCGTAACGAAGCTATCAGCTACCGTGCACACTGTTTCTTCCACCAGGTAGAAGCGCTGTATGTAGACAAAGATGTATCGTTCACGGACTTGAAGCAGGTATTGCTGTTGTTCGCCAAGGAAATGTTCGGCGCGGATACGAAGATTCGTCTGCGTCCTTCCTATTTCCCGTTCACCGAGCCTAGTGCCGAAATGGATATCAGTTGTAATATCTGCGGTGGAAAAGGTTGTCCGTTCTGCAAGCACACCGGTTGGGTGGAAATCCTCGGTTGCGGTATGGTAGACCCGAACGTACTTGAATCCAACGGTATCGACAGCAAAGTGTACAGCGGCTATGCCCTCGGTATGGGTATCGAACGTATCACGAACCTGAAATATCAGGTGAAAGACCTTCGTATGTTCTCCGAAAACGACACACGCTTCTTAAAAGAATTCGAAGCGGCATACTAAATAATGTGTTCACATACATACTAATGTGCCAATATGCTGCGCTTTATCCGCAGGAAATTGGCACATTAGTATTATTGATACATTAAATAATATTCATTATGGCAAAGGATAGACTCATTACTTCCAGTTATTGTTTCATCTTGGCGGCCAACTTCCTGCTCTACTTCGGTTTTTGGTTGTTGATTCCCGTTTTGCCGTTCTATTTATCCGAATTTTTCCAAGCCGGAAACTCGACTATCGGTATCGTGCTTTCCTGTTATACGGTGGCGGCACTCTGCATCCGTCCGTTTTCCGGTTATCTGCTCGATACTTTTGCCCGCAAACCTCTCTATCTTTTCGCTTACTTCATCTTTATGATGATGTTTGGCGGCTATCTCATTGCCGGCTCCCTTACCTTATTTATTATATTCCGAATCATACATGGCGTTTCATTCGGGATGGTCACAGTAGGTGGCAATACGGTGGTAATCGATATTATGCCTTCGTCCCGCAGAGGGGAAGGGTTGGGTTATTACGGGCTTACAAACAATATGGCGATGTCCATCGGGCCGATGTTCGGATTGTTCCTGCATGACGCGGGAGTGTCTTTTCCCACAATCTTCTGTTATGCGCTCGGTTCCTGCATTTTGGGCTTTTTATCCGCAAGTCTGGTAAAGACGCCCTATAAGCCCCCTGTGAAACGGGAACCTATTTCGCTCGACCGCTTTATCCTGCTAAAGGGAATGCCTGCGGGACTTAGCCTGCTGTTGCTTTCCATTCCGTATGGTATGACGACCAATTATGTGGCGATGTATGCCCATGAGATAGGGCTTCGCACACAAACAGGATTCTTCTTTACCTTTATGGCAGTCGGCATGGCTATCTCGCGGATATTTTCGGGGAAACTGGTAGACCGGGGAAAAATAACACAAGTAATAGCTGCCGGATTATATTTGGTGGTTTGCAGCTTTTTCCTGCTTTCGGCCTGTGTGTATCTGATTCAGTGGAATGATAGGGCTTGCACGGTTCTGTTTTTCGGTATTGCACTGCTGATGGGTATCGGGTTCGGGATTATGTTTCCGGCATTCAATACGCTGTTTGTGAATCTTGCACCCAACAGCCAACGAGGAACAGCCACTTCGACCTATCTCACGTCCTGGGATGTGGGAATCGGTATCGGTATGCTGGTCGGGGGATATATTGCGGAAATCAGTACATTTGACAAAGCCTATCTTTTCGGAGCCTGCCTGACGGTGGTTTCCGCTATCTATTTCAGAATCAAAGTAACGCCTCATTATCATAAAAACAAACTACGATGAGAAAGAAAGAACGTTATGAGAAAGTAATCGCCTGGTTTCAGGAAAACGTGCCTGTGGCCGAAACTGAATTGCATTACAATAACCCGTATGAGTTGCTGATTGCCGTAATCCTTTCCGCACAATGTACAGACAAGCGGGTGAATATAATCACTCCGCCTTTGTACAGGGATTTCCCGACGCCGGAAGCCCTTGCGGCCACTACACCGGAAGTGGTTTTCGAATATATCCGAAGTGTGTCATATCCGAATAATAAGGCTAAACATCTGGTGGGAATGGCGAAAATGCTGGTAAATGACTTCAATAGCCAGGTGCCGGACAATATGGAGGATTTGATAAAACTGCCCGGTGTGGGGAGAAAGACGGCGAATGTCATTCAGTCCGTGGTATTCAACAAGGCTGCCATGGCGGTGGATACGCATGTGTTCCGCGTCAGTCACCGCATCGGATTAGTGCCGGACAGTTGCACAACTCCGTTCAGTGTAGAAAAGGAGTTGATGAAGAATATTCCGGAAAAACTCGTACCGATTGCCCATCACTGGCTCATCCTGCACGGTCGTTATGTTTGTCAGGCACGCACTCCAAAATGTGTCACCTGTGGTTTGCAAATGATGTGCAAATATTTCTGCAACACTTATAAAGTTACAAAAGAGACACCAAAAGGCAAGAATAAATAACGATTTAATAGCAGAGAACCGAAATAAATAGTAACTTTGCGGTCATTCTAAAAGAAGAATTCTAAAAACACTTTTAAATAAAAATAGAGTATTATGCAGACAATTGACAAATTCAATTTTGCCGGTAAAAAGGCATTTGTTCGCGTGGACTTCAATGTGCCCCTGGACGAAAACTTCAACATTACAGATGACACTCGTATGCGTGCAGCTCTTCCTACTTTGAAGAAGATTCTGGCAGACGGTGGTAGCATTATCATTGGCTCTCACTTGGGCCGTCCGAAAGGCGTTGCCGATAAATTTTCTTTGAAACATATCATCAAGCACTTGTCTGAATTACTGGGCGTTGAAGTTCAGTTTGCTAATGACTGCATGGGTGAAGAAGCTGCTGTAAAAGCTGCTGCCCTGCAACCGGGCGAAGTTCTGTTGCTCGAAAATCTTCGTTTCTATGCTGAAGAAGAAGGCAAACCAAGAGGTTTGGCGGAAGACGCGACAGACGAAGAAAAGGCTGCTGCCAAGAAGGCTGTAAAAGAAAGCCAGAAAGAATTTACCAAGAAATTGGCTTCTTACGCTGACTGCTACGTTAACGACGCATTCGGTACTGCTCACCGTGCTCATGCTTCTACTGCATTGATTGCTAAACATTTCGATGTAGACAACAAGATGTTCGGTTACCTGATGGAGAAAGAAGTGAAAGCTGTTGATAAAGTATTGAACGACATCAAACGTCCGTTCACTGCTATCATGGGTGGCTCTAAAGTTTCTTCTAAAATCGAAATCATCGAAAACCTGCTGGGCAAGGTAGACAACCTGATTATCGCAGGTGGTATGACTTATACATTTACTAAAGCTATGGGTGGTAAAATCGGTATCTCTATCTGTGAGGACGACAAACTCGACCTGGCTTTGGACTTGATCAAGAAAGCAAAAGAAAAAGGTGTAAACCTTGTTTTGGCTGTTGATGCCAAGATTGCTGACGCTTTCTCTAACGATGCAAATACTAAATTCTGTCCGGTTGACGAAATTCCTGACGGATGGGAAGGTCTTGACATCGGCCCTAAGACTGAAGAAATCTTCGCTAACGTTATCAAAGAATCAAAGACTATTCTTTGGAACGGTCCTACGGGCGTATTCGAATTTGAAAACTTCACTCACGGCTCACGTACAGTAGGTGAAGCTATCGTTGAAGCAACTAAGAACGGCGCTTTCTCACTTGTTGGTGGTGGTGACTCTGTAGCTTGTGTCAACAAGTTCGGTTTGGCTAGCGGTGTATCTTATGTTTCAACCGGTGGTGGCGCATTGCTCGAAGCAATCGAAGGAAAAATTCTTCCGGGTATCGCTGCTATTCAAGAATAAGAATTTATAGCTGATTTTTACAAGGTTAAAAATAAAAGGGCAATTCTTTGTGAAAAGAGTTGCCCTTGTTTGATAAGTATCAACCATAATCAAATAACAACTACTTCATGCGAAAAACACTCCTCCAACTCTCCGTCATCGTGCTATGCTTAACCGGCATACAGGACACTCTCGTTGCACAAGAGAAAACGACCTCACTGAACCAGGTAGTGAACACCCTGAAAGAGCGTATCAGCCTTGCAGGATATGCGCAACTCGGATATACATATGACGACGCTGCCAAACCGGACAATACGTTCGACATCAAACGTATCATTTTCATGGCACATGGAAAGATTACCAAACGATGGACTTGTGATTTCATGTATGACTTCTATAACGGCGGGATGCTACTCGAAGTTTATACCGACTATCAGTTCCTGCCCGGACTTACAGCTCGTATCGGTGAGTTTAAAGTTCCTTATACCATCGAAAATGAATTATCGCCTACCACGGTGGAGTTAATTAACTGCTACTCGCAGTCTGTCTGTTACCTGGCGGGAGTAAGCGGCAGCGACAAGTGCTACGGCATGACTTCGGGACGGGACATCGGTATGATGCTCCACGGTAAATTGTTCCATGACTTTCTGCAATACAAGGTGGCTGTCATGAACGGACAGGGATTGAATACAAAAGATAAGAATAGCCAGAAAGATGTTGTCGGTAACTTGATGGTTTATCCATTGGAGTGGTTGTCCGTAGGCGGTTCGTTCATTCGCGGAACGGGACATGCGATAGCGGATTCGGAATATACCGAAATTAAAGCCGGAGAAAATTATGCCAAGAAGCGTTGGAGTGCGGGAGCAGTTGTCACTACTCCCAAATTCAATTTGCGTTCGGAATATCTTGGCGGAAAAGACAGAAATGTGAAAAGTGAAGGTTTCTACGCAACAGGTAGCGTACGTTTTGCCCGGAACTTCGATTTCATCGCTTCGTATGACTATTTCAACCCGAACAAGGCTGCCGGTTTCAAACAGAATAATTATATTGCAGGCGTACAATACTGGTTTTATCCCAGATGCCGTCTACAAGCACAATATACCTTTTGCAATAAAAAAGGAGACGGACAAAAAGACTCCAATCTGATACAGGCACAAGTACAAGTGAGATTTTAACTCAACTTAGTCTCTTGCCAAAATAATCTTATATTATTTGGCACGGATTACACGAATTAACGCTGTTGTTTTACATATTCATCATTCTAAAAACCGTGAAATCCGCGTAATCCGTGCCTAAATTTATTATATAAACCAATTAATAACAGAAACTAAAAGAATCATGGAACACAAAATCGCCGAACCCAACGCCCGGGTAGACGTTGCCGACGTATTAAGAGGATTAGCAGTCATGGGAATTATCCTCTTGCACAGTATCGAACATTTCAATTTCTATTCTTTTCCGAAAGAAGTGCCTTTCGAATGGATGAAGTTCACCGACCAGGCCATTTGGAGAGGATTATTCTTTGCATTCAGTAATAAGGCATATGCCGTATTCGCCCTGCTCTTCGGCTTTAGTTTCTATATTCAGGATAACAACCAGCAACGGAGAGGAAAGGATTTCCGCCTGCGGTTCTTATGGAGATTATTTATCTTGTTCATTATCGGACAATTCAACGCAGCTTTCTTTACGGGAGAGATATTGACGATGTATGCCATCCTTGGAATTATCCTGCCGATATTCTGCCGGATGAGTGACCGTACTGTTCTTATATTTGCCACTTTACTTATTCTTCAACCTATCGACTGGGTAAAGCTAATCTATGCTTTATGTAATCCTGACTATGTGGCAGGGGAAAGTCTTGCACGCTATTACTTTGGCATCGCATTCGATGTGCAAAAAAACGGAACATTCCTCGAAACGGTTCGTATGAATATGTGGGAAGGACAGATGGCTAACATGACCTGGGCTTTGGAACACGGACGTATCCTGCAAACACCGGGATTATTCCTGTTCGGTATGCTTGTCGGCCGCCGTCAATATTTCCTGTACAGTGAAAAGAACGAACGTTTGTGGCTGAAAGCACTGGCTTTTTCCCTTCTCTGCTTCTTCCCTATCTACGGGCTCAACAATATGTTGCCGGAATTTATAGAACGGAGTGCCGTACTTGTTCCCTTACAACTTATCCTAAGTTCATTCAGCAACCTTAGCTTTATGGTGTTACTGGTGACGGGATTATTGCTGACTTTCTACCATGTGAAAGACCGCAGTTTCTTTATGCGTTTCACAACTTATGGAAAAATGAGTTTAACTAACTATCTCGGACAATCTATTTTCGGCTCCCTTTTGTTCTATCATTGGGGATTCGAACTGGGGCGGTATTTAGGTATTACATACAGTTTCCTTTTTGGCATCCTTTTTGTTCTATTACAAATGGCATTCTGTTCGTGGTGGCTTCGTCACCACAAACACGGTCCTTTTGAGGGTCTTTGGAAACGTCTGACCTGGATTGGAAAAAAATAAATAATTAAATCACAATGAACGAAAAAACGATTAATGAACAATACGCATATATACGTACCTTACTTGAGGATAAAAGACTCAAAGAGGCTTTGATGCAACTGGAATCCTTGTTGTGGCAATGTCCTGACTGGGATTTACGTACACGTCTGGAGCAATTGCAGACCTCGTACAAGTATATGCTTGACTATATGCGGCAGGGAGCAAATGACCCGGAACGCTGGAATCTGTATCAGAAAATGGTAGCGGACACATGGGGAATTGCCGACCAGTCACGGTTGCTTATACTGGATAACGTATCATCAAGATATTATCACGAGGTACGCCGTACTCCCGTGTCGCCTGATTTGTCGGACTACGGCATTAAAGCAATATTGCATATATTGGAGTCATTTAATGACGACTTGGCAGTCAGCGGATTGCTTTCTGACGAAAAAATGGACGAAGTCCTGAAACGGCATGAGGATACACTCAAATTTATATTCATCAGGACATGGACAAACAGTGCATGGACACCCCAGGATGAGGAAGAGGCACAAGGCATGCTTACATCGGAATTACTTCCGGGAGATGATTTATGCTTGTTCGTCAGTGCTGTCACATTGAGTTTGATGGAATGTTTCGACTTGCGGAAAATCATGTGGCTGCTTGATGCATACCGCCATACGAACGTCAACGTCAGCCAACGGGCATTGGTGGGCGCAATGATTATCTTCCACATTTATAGGAACCGGCTTCCTTTCTATCCGGAACTTATCAAACGGGTGGATCTCATGGAAGAGATTCCTTGGTTCATAGAGGACGTCGCACGCATTTATCGTCAGATGTTGCTGTGTCAAGAGACGGAGAAGATCGACAAAAAGATGCGGGAAGAGATTATTCCCGAAATGCTGAAGAATGTTTCTTCGATGAAGAATATGAGGTTTGGCTTTGAGGAGAACGACGAGGAGAATGACGACAAGAACCCGGACTGGGAAGATGCTTTCGAGAAGTCCGGCTTGGGAGATAAATTACGTGAAATGAACGAACTTCAATTGGAAGGAGCTGATGTATATATGAGTACGTTTGCCGCTTTGAAGAGTTATCCGTTCTTCCGCGAAGTACACAACTGGTTTTATCCGTTCAGCAAACAGCAGTCTAATGTGTTTAAATCACTTAAACAGGCGGGAAACAGTGGAAGCAGTTTATTGGATTTGATTCTTCAATCGGGATTTTTCAGTAATAGCGATAAGTATTCGTTGTTTTTCACGATTCATCAGTTGCCGAAGATGCAGCAGGACATGATGTTGAGCCAACTGAACGAACAACAGGTAGCCGAATTGGCTGAAAAAACGAATGCAGACACAATGAGACGGTTCAATGAGCGTCCGGGAACGGTAAGCAATCAGTATTTGCACGACCTTTACCGTTTTTTCAAACTTAGCGTACGCCGTCAGGAGTTCAGGGATATTTTTAAAGAGAAGCTCGATCTTCATCACATCCCTGCACTCGACAACGTGTTGTCTTGGGAAGATGTATTATTCCCTATTGCCGATTTCTATTTGTCAAAGGAACGTTGGGACGAGGCTATCGAAATTTTTGAGGAATTGGATGCTATCAGTGAATTCGGAGAGGACAGTGCGGAATATTATCAGAAATTCGGATATGCATTGCAAAAGAGAAAGAAATACGCAGAAGCTATCCAAGCCTACCTGAAAGCAGATACGCTGAAGCCGGATAATATTTGGAATAACCGCCATCTGGCTATTTGCTATCGCTTAAACAGAAATTATCAGGCTGCCCTTACTTATTACAAGAAGGTGGAAGAAGTTGCTCCGGAAGATGTGAATGTCACGTTCCACATCGGTAGCTGCCTGGCTGAAATGGGACAATATGAAGAAGCACTGAATTACTTCTTCAAACTGGATTTCATTGAAAGTAATTGTGTAAAGGCATGGCGTGGTATCGGATGGTGCTCATTTATCAGCCTGAAATATGAGCAAGCAATGAAGTATTACGAGAAAATCATCGAGCAAAAGCCATTGGCCATCGACTATATGAATGCCGGACACGTTGCATGGGTGATGGGAGATATACAGAAGGCTGCTGTTTTCTACGGAAAGGCGATAACAGCCTGTGGAAACCGGGAGCGTTTTCTTGAAATGTTCCATAAAGACGAAGAGCCTCTTCTCAAACAAGGTATTCGAGAAGAGGATATTCCTTTGATGCTGGATTTATTATAATTTCTTTAACTCCCCGTACAGTTTCTGTATGGGGAGTCCCATTATATTATAGAAACTGCCTGAAATAGACTTGACGCCGATATAGCCGATCCATTCCTGAACGCCATAAGCTCCCGCCTTATCCATAGGTTGGTAACGGTCAACATAGTACCGGATTTCATCTTCAGACAAGACATCGAACAGTACATCGGAAGAAGCGGTAAAGCTCTTTTGCCATTCGGTAGTTGTCAGACAGACACCCGTAAATACCTGATGGGATTTTCCCGAAAGAGCGCGAAGCATTTCAACAGCCCCTTCCCTGCCCTCCGGCTTGCCGAGAACTTTTCCATCCAACCAAACGATGGTATCCGCCGTCACTAACAATTCTCCCGGTTTCATCATAGTGCGATATGCATCGGCTTTCTCACGGGCGATAAATTCAGGGATTTCTGCACCAACCAACGTATCGGGATAAGATTCATCGACATCGGGCAATGTCCTGACTACATAGTCTACTCCCAAACCTGACATCAGTTCTTTTCGACGGGGTGAATTGGAAGCCAGTATGATCTGGTATTTCTTTAGATTATCAAGCATTATTCTATTTACGATTTGAGATTTGAAGATTTGATAATTTACTATATACTATTACTATTTACGATTGAAAATACTTTTTATTGATATCACAGGTTGTTCTTACCACCCGAAAGCATCTTGCGCCATCCATAAACCATGTGCCTTCAAGACTTGCTCTACGACATCACGTCCGCAGCCACAGCCACCGTCCGCATAAGAGATGTATTTCGCAACGGATTTTACTTCCGGCACAGCATCTTTCGGGCAACAGGGAAGTCCACATTCCCGCATCACTTCTATATCGGGAACATCATCCCCCATATATAATATTTCATCGTCAGCCAATCCGTATTTGCCACGGAAGGCACGATAATCATGTATCTTCACCGCAGAACCCATATATAAATCCTTCACTCCCAAGCCTTCAAAACGGATGCGTACCGCTTCTGTCCGTCCGCCGGTGATGATGGCGATATGAAGTCCTTTTTTCACTGCAAGCTGGATAGCATACCCATCCTTGATATTCACAGTACGCATCGGCTCACCGGAAGGATGCAGCGGAACTGTGGTAGAACTCAATACTCCGTCTACATCAAAAGCTAACGCTTTGATACGGGATAAATCATAATTGATGGTGCTCATGGATACTTTTGCTCATTAATTTATATATTTCCTGTAATGCCGGCGAGTCTGCCAGCATGGCAAGATGATTGCTTATCACATTTTCATCATAACGCACAGCCGGACCGGTTTGCGCATCCAGGGGCGTCAGTTCGTGCACTTTACGTGCCGTTTCATCAATCAACGGAAGCATGACATCAAACGGCAGATTATATTTCTCAAGCAAATCTGCCGCTAAAGCATACATGTGATTGGTGAAGTTACAGATAAAGACTGCCGCGAGGTGAAGGCTCTTGCGTTGTTCGGAAGTAGCTTCATAGACATTCTCAGAGAGAGTGGCGGCAATTGCTTTCAGTAGTTCCACGTCTTCCGACTTCTTGGCTTCTATAAAGAATGGTATCTCCCGGAAATCGACTTCACGTTGTTTGCTGAATGTCTGCATCGGATAGAATACTCCGTAACGTTCCGCGTGTCCTTCCCAAATACTCATCGGGATGCTTCCTGCCGTATGTACTAATAGGGCGTTTTGTTTGCCTTCTGTTATTTGGGGCAGTAGTTCCACAAAAGCGGCATCTTTCAGGGATACGATATATAATTGGGCTTCTTTGGAGATTTCCTGTAAGTCGGTTGTATATTCCGCTTCCACTTGTCCGGCTAAGATACGGGCGGATTCCTCAGTCCGGCTATACACTTGCACGATACGGAAGCCTTTATGATAAAGTGCTTTTGCCAGGTTGGTAGCCAGGTTTCCGGCACCGATAAACACAATCGGAGTATCTTCTATACTTCTATTCATCGTTTCTTTACCGTTTTGCAATCCAAAATAAAATAATTCCGATGATGAGTAATGTCAATGGCAGCAAATATCCTGAAAGCGAACCCAGCAATGACATTACCAAACCGATATTCATCACCAACCAAAGTCCCAATAATACGAAACCGATGGATTTATCGCGTTTGAAAATAAGAAAACAGATAGAAGCATACAGCAACATATTATCCTTATTCATCACCCAAGGCAGACCGATGGAAGAAAAATGAATCAGTTTATCAATCAGATATAGTGCTCCGATTACCATAAAGGTAACGGCGGTAGCCATATAGGTATCTTTGCTATTATTTGCTTTGGCAGCTCCCATCGTTATTTTCCTCCGAACTTGTTAATATGAATTTTCTCCCACTGAAGATGTTCTTCGTTGAAGGGTTTGCGTTCCATTGCTTTGTGCCCGATGGCTATGACGGAAAGAATCTGAAGTTGCAAAGGTATATCCAGTATGCCATGTACAAATTCATCGGAAGGCATTCCGGTAGCAGTGAAGCGTTCACGCACCTGTACCCAGCAACTCCCCAGCCCGAGGTCTTCCGCCTGCAACTGTATCATAATGGAAGCAATAGCGGCATCTTCAATCCAGACATCACTCGCCAGCGGGTCAGCCATTACGACAATCGCCAAAGCGGCATCGGCTATGAAGGAAGAAGCCTGTTCTTTGCAATGAGACAGTTCTTTCAACATTTCTTTATCATCGACTACTACAAATTGCCAACTGTTACTGCGCTTGGAAGAGGGGGACATCAAGGCTGCTTTCATCAATGTAACGACTTCGTCCTGTGTCAGCTCTTCATCGGTAAACTTGCGCATACTGCGACGGTTCTTTATCAATTCACTGAAATTTTCCATATTGTTTCCGGGTTTCATTTGATTAATAATTGCAAAGATAGTGCAAAACAGGCGTAATCGAAAATAAAATAGTATCTTTGCACTGACAAATAATATCATGGTATGAAAAAGCAAATTACGCAGGACGATTACATTAAAGCGAATCGTAAGGCAAGCCGGGAGGCTGAAATCGAGATGTACGGACACCCCATTTGTCATAAACGGGTGCACCAGTCAAAGAAAGTATATAACCGCAAAAAGATAAAGGCAGCTAACAAAGAGCTGCCTTATTTTTTTGTCCTTTTCCAAAGGGATTTTCCAATATTCCGGTTGGATTTCCGATAATCCGAAAAGAGTCCTGATAATCCGAAAGAGAAGCCTGACAATCTAAAGAGATTCCTGATAAGATATAAAGAGCCTGCTTATACTACTCTCGTCAACTCTCCTGTAGTAGAATCAATAATAAATCCGTAAACTTTCACATCCGAAGGTATCAAAGGATGGCGTACAATAGAATCTACCGTTCCCCTCACCGACTTTTCCGTATCTTCAAAACCATCCAGCCATGCATGGAAGTCCACTCCGCAGAAACTCATCATGTCGATATATTCGGGATTAATTCCCCGCGCTTTCATTTTTTCAAGCATTTCTTCGCTGTGCATATGACAGGCTCCGCAATCGGAATGGGCTATCACCATAATCTCTTCGACACCGAGTTCAAAAATAGCAACGAGCAGACTACGAACCACACTACCAAAAGGATGGGAAATAACCCCTCCTGCATTCTTTATCATTTTTACATCCCCATTCTTTATACCCAGCGCGGCCGGCAACAAAGCAGTCAGCCGGGTGTCCATACAGGAAAGAATAGCTATTTTCTTGTCGGGATACTTGTTCGTAATATACTCTTCATATCCCTTTTTCTCTACAAAATGCTTGTTGTAAGCTAAAATTTCTTCAATCATAGTGGTTGTTTCATTTACAGTGCGTATTAATACAGCAAAAATAAACAAAACAGGATAAAAAAAGAAGGATACACCACAAGATATATCCTTCTCTATCAAATTTTAACCTACTATCATTTCATCAATATCCCGAACATATTAATAATTCGGATTCTGATACTCCACACCATTCTCTATAATCTCCGTGAATGATTGCGGAATAGGACGCACAGTATGGGTATTATCCCGGAAATACTGACCGACATCCGGATTTTTCTGCTGCAAATAATCTTCGGTCAATTTACCCGTTCTCTTCAAATCAAACCATCGGACACTTTCACCGGCCAGTTCCCTCGCCCGTTCATCCAATACATATTGAATATCTACTGCACCGTTGTATTGAGAAGCATTAGCCCGTTCACGCACCTTATTAATATATTTATTCGCATTCGTTCCACCTGTCAGATAAATATCCGCTTCGGCTGCCAACAAGTAGATTTCAGCCATACGCATAGTTATAATGGAAGCATTACTACCATAGCGTCCTTTGCTCCAGTTAGAAACAATAATATTGGTTGTATTGAACTTGGACAAAGACGGATAGAAATAATAAAAAGGATTTAAAACCGTTTTCCCGTCATTCTGGCGAGTATAGTTCATCTTGACCTTGCCATCAGTACCATATAAATCTTTTGTATCAACAATCATATAATCGGCCTTCAATTTATTCGCTGCCAAAGTTACATAATCGTCTTCCTCGGGTCGTATAACACGAATAGCTTCATCGCCCGCAGCCAAAGAAGTATTAGTTGTAATATTACCTTCTCTATCCATCTCCTTGATTTTATCTTCCGACCAGGTGAAATCTTTGTTAGCTTTCCATGAAGTCTTGAAAGAAGCGGCATAACGGGGATCTAACTTATTATCAGATTGAACATACAAGTCCATCAAATATTTAGAAGGCATAAATGTTCCTTCCGGATTACCTCCCCACTGCTTTATACCATCCTCCGTCTTCTCAATAGCCGGAAAATAATATGTGTTGCAATAGAATTCCATCCAACTTAAATTATTTTGCCATTTATTGACGCTTCCATATTGAGTACTACAAGCAATTGAGAACATAGACTCTTTGTTATTCTGATTGTTGGCATCAGCAAAAACATCGTCGTAGGTAGGGTACATATAAGTATCCAAATCTGCTCCACCAGTCTCACAATCCCGAATTAGCTCATCCGCCAAGTCCTTGGCAGCCTGCAAATAATCAGAGCATCCATATTCTTTGGTTGTCAGATAAGCCTTTACCAAATAAGCCTTGGCAGATTTACGCAATGCACGTCCTTCTTCCTTGGGACGGGATATCGGTAAATAAGTAGCGGCAAATTCCAAATCCGGGATAATACAGTTTTTGTAAATTTCCAAAGGTTCTGTCCTGACGGGAGCTGTATCCACACCTTCATTTTTAGCAGTGATAAATGTGACTCCGCCAAATATCTCCACCAAATTATAATAATATAGGGCTCTCAGGAAATGCGCTTCGGCAAGCACTTCATTCTTAACCTCTTCCGAATCCCAATCTATTACCTTATCAGCCAACGCGAGTGCTATATTGCATGAGCCTATGCCGTCATATCCCGAATTCCAGATACTTTGAGCCATATTTTGGTTCATAGAACCACCTTCCGCATATTTAAAATAGTTGGCATTTGTATTAGAATTCTGTTTGGCTGTCCACAAGTCTGTACCTGCTTCTGCCAATTCGATATAAATCTGCTTACCATAAAAGCTACGTTGCAAACCGAAATAGCAATTATTTATAGCCTGCTTGAAGCCATCTTGTGTTGTCATTAATGCTTCAAGAGAAGAACCGCCCGGATTATATTCATCCAAAGAACAAGACGCTCCTCCAAGAATCCAAACCGCAGCTAACAATATATTGTATATTTTTCTATTTTTCATAACTCTCAATTAATTAAAAGGTTACATTTACACCAAATACAAATCTCTTGGTCAATGGGAAATTGGACGCACCGTTATTTTCAGGGTCAAGATCTCTCATCAGTTTTTCTTTGGCAAAGATAAACGGGTCATAAGCTGTTGCGTATACGCGAAGTTTTTCCATGCGAATCTTAGCCAGCCACTTTTTCGGGAGAGAGTAACCTAAAGTAATATTCTTCACTTTGATATAAGAACCGTCCATATAAGCAAGAGAAGTGAATCCTTTATAATCAGCGGCCTTGTCATGAAGTCCCGGACGAGGCAAATAAGCTCCCTGATTTTCCGGAGTCCAATAATCACTTCCTGTCGGTGAGTTATCCAGACTAGTTGTCGGATTGTAACGAGTGATAACGTCATTATTAACCATATACCCCCAGCGCGCCATAACAAAGAAACTCAAATCAAAATCACGATAAGTAAAATTGTTCTGGAAGCCAAGAATCCAGTCCGGCGTTTTTTTACCTAAAATAAAATAATCCGTATTACTGCTGTAGGAATGGATACCTTTGTCATTAAAAGAGCCGTCGGTAGCGACCTTTATGTCACCAGGTTTAGAGCCATATTTAGCTGCTTCTTCAGCTTCGGCGGTCGACCATATTCCCAAATACTTGAAATCATAGAAAACACTGATTGCCTCACCCTCAAAGAGTTTCTCCGCCTTTACGTCTCCATCCGGCAAAGAGACAATTTTTTCCTTATTAGCCGTAAAAGTAATATTGGAAGACCAGGTGAAATTCTTCTTGACAATGTTTTGGGTATTCAGCGACAACTCAATACCTTTATTATTAGTCTCACCGAGGTTCTGCCATGCTTTCATCGGTGATCCCCATGCAGCTATTCCGGAAGTAATCGGCATTGTACGTGAATACAGCAAATCTTTTGTATCTGTATTATACCAGTCAGCCGCCAGATTAATCCTCCCATTGAATAGTCCAAGATCAATACCGATATTCGTATTATATGATTTCTCCCATCCAACATCCGGATTTCCATATGTACCGCCGTACTGAATATGTCCGGCTGCACTATTGCCGAAGCCAACTCCCGAAGGATAAGTATAACTACCCGTAGTAGAAGAATAAGCGGCATCTTTACGGCCGGAGTTACCCGTTACACCATAGCCGGCACGTAATTTCAGATTAGATAACCAATTCTGAGTCTTCTCCATAAACGTCTCATCACTGATACGCCACCCGATTGCAGCAGCAGGGAAAGCATCCCATTTATGTCCTGCCGCCAAATGGGAAACCCCATCCCAACGATTGGAGAATGTGAACAAGTACTTCCCTTTATAGCTATAATTCAAACGGAAAGCATAAGACATCGACTGTGTCTGCGAAAAGCTTGACGCTACCTGAACTTTTTCCGTTCCCGCGCTCAAATTATGAAATGACTGTGCCGCCAGTTCCTGACCTTGAGCATGGCTTTCATTTGCTTCATCTTGATTTTTGGAATAAGATGTGATTCCCGTCACGCCAAAACTATGGTCTTTAGCTAATGTAAAGTTGTAAGTAAGTACATTTTCCCATCTATAAGCATAAGAAGCACTATTATATATTTCGGCAAGAGGCGCCTGATAGCCGGAAGTAATATTGGCTATTGATTTTTTTCCAAAGAAAACACCGTTGCGGGAATTACTCAAAGTCGTTCCCAACACTGATTTAAAAGTCAATCCCTTCAGCGGGGTTAATTCCAAATAAGCATTGCCGGTAAAATAAGTGCTGCGGGTATTATTCACATACTGGTCTTTGGCTTCATCAGCCATCGGATTGACCTTCCCGCCATCTTTGCAATATTCATAATTAATATTACCACCAGCGTCATAAACATCCCCTAAAGGCAGGAAAGTCAACGCATTTACAAAAACACTTTGATTACGGGTATTTCCATCTGTATATGTCAGGTTTGTATTAAAACCTACCTTAGCCCAGGAAAAGATAGATTGATCCAGATTCAAACGCATACTATAACGCTTACGGTTATCATTCTTAATCAACCCTTCTTCATTGTTATAATTCAAGGAAGCAAAAATCTTCGTTTTTTCAGTTCCTCCTGTTATTGACAAATTGTAGTTTTGCTGGACGCCGTTCTTACCCATAACCTCATCTACCCAGTCAATCCACTTGCCTGCGTCATATGCATCTAGCACTCCCTGCTTATCAAAGATGGTAGACATGAATTCAGGATACTCCTCATTATTCTTAGTCCTCCATGCTTCCCTTTTCAGATTAACATATTCATCACCGATCATGCCGTGAGGAAATTTTGCAAATCCGCTTACACCGACATAGGCATCAAAGTTGACCGTCGCCTTTCCGGTCTTGCCTTGCTTGGTAGTGATTATTACAACACCATTCGCTCCGGCCGAACCGTAAATGGCAGTTGAAGAAGCATCTTTCAACACCTCAATAGACTCAATATCAGCAGGATTCACCTGATTATAACTTCCTTGGATTCCATCAATAATGAACAAAGGAGAATTTGAGCCGTAAATGGAACGAGTTCCGCGTAATTGAATATCGACATCAGATCCTGCCTTACCGGAAGATTTCATAATATCCAGACCAGCCACCTTTCCCTGGAGTGCTTCCATCGGGTTATTCACCGGACTTACTGTAATATCTCCACTTTTAACGGAAGTAACGGCTCCTGTCAAATCACGTTTTTTTACCGTACCATAACCAATCACCACTACCTCGTCCAAAGCTTGCGTGTCCGGAATCATTTTCACACTTAACGGTGAACTTCCCGTTACAGTTATAGTCTGATCTTTGTATCCGATATAAGAAACCAACAGTTCTTTACTCCCTCCGGGAAGATCAATTGAGAATTTACCGTCAAAATCAGTAATTGTACCGGTACCCGTACCTTTCACTACAATAGAGACACCAATCAAAGGTTCTCCATTCTCATCCAAAACAGTTCCTTTCACAGTTTTTGTTTGTGCCGTAATCTGTACCATAGTATTAGAGCTCCCATTTTCTGCCTGAACAGAATATGGAATAGGGGAACATAATAAAGCCAGCCCCAAAATCATGGAAATGCGTCTATGTTGCATCTTCCACATTTCAACAAATGCATAATCTCTCATTCGTCTTAAGTTAAAGTTAATATTAATTATTTGACATAACATATTTGTTTCAAATCTATAAAGAGACGCTATATTTTTTATTTTGTACCCACAAATAACTCATTATCATGCAAAAATTCTTCTTTTTCATTCTTTTTTTCCATATGCCTGCTTTAAAGAAAGGACTGACAAGTTTAAACATTGCCAACAAATTCTCTGTTTTATTGTTGAATGAAGAATAAAAAGTGTAAATTTGTACTTGGATGCCACTTAAACTAACCACATATTATAAAGGAAAGGATATTCCTGATTTATCGGGAAAGAACACATTCCACTCCAAAGAGCTGTTTCAGATTTATGAAGCGACTCCGGGCTATACACCCTTATTAATAGTAGCGACAGAAGACGGCAAACCGGTGGCACGCTTACTTGCCGCTATCCGTAAGGCAAAGAGATGGCTTCCATCCTCTTTGGTGAAGCACTGCGTGGTATATAGTGAAGGCGAAGCTTTGGATGAAACTCTCTATACTAATAAAGAAAAGGCGGAAGAAGTTTTCGGCGAGATGCTTGAGCATCTTACCCAGGAAGCATCACGTACCTGCTTCCTTATTGAATTCCGTAATCTGAATAATGCCATGTTCGGTTACAAGTTCTTCCGAAGCAATGATTACTTTCCGGTCAATTGGTTACGGGTGCGAAATTCACTGCACAGTATGAAAAAGACTGAAGACCGGTTCAGTCCGTCGCGTATCCGGCAGATTAAAAAAGGACTTAATAGCGGAGCAAGAGTAGAAGAAGCACATACGGTAGAAGAAATACGTGATTTCTCACGGATGCTGCACAAAGTCTATTCATCCCGCATACGCAGATACTTCCCTGCCAATGATTTCTTCCGGCATATGAACAGTATGTTTATCAAAGGAAAACAGGCAAAAATATTCATCGTCAAATATAAGGAGAAAATTATCGGAGGTTCCGTCTGCATCTATTCCGATGACAATGCATTCCTTTGGTTTTCAGGGGGAATGAGAAAGACCTATGCGATGCAATATCCGGGTGTACTCGCCGTTTGGAAAGCCCTGGAAGACGCTCACGAACGAGGATTCCGACATATGGAATTTATGGACGTAGGACTTCCGTTCCGCAAACATGGTTATCGTGATTTCGTGCTTCGCTTCGGCGGAAAGCAGAGTAGCACGCGCCGTTGGTTCCGCGTCAGTTGGACTTGGCTGAACAAACTCCTAGTCAAATTTTATGTCTAAATGCAATCTCAAGATTACAAAACGACTTCTTGTGCCACTTCCCTACCATTTTTTATGCTTTATAACCCAACAATTAAATGCTGAAATATTTCTTTATTAGGTAAGAATTGTCTTTCTTTGTGCTGTTTTATGCCGTATAAGCACATAATTAAAACCAAATAATAAAAGTATAGTTATGAAGATTTCACACATTGAACATCTGGGCATCGCTGTAAAAAGCATCGAAGAAGCCCTTCCTTACTACGAAAATGTATTAGGTCTGAAGTGTTACAACATTGAAACAGTGGAAGATCAAAAAGTAAGAACCGCTTTCTTAAAAGTAGGCGAAACAAAAATCGAACTGTTGGAGCCGACTTGCCCTGAGAGTACCATTGCCAAATTTATTGAAAACAAAGGTGCAGGTGTTCATCACGTTGCCTTTGCTGTTGAAGATGGCGTAGCTAATGCTTTGGCTGAAGCTGAAAGCAAAGAAATCCGCCTCATCGACAAAGCTCCACGCAAAGGTGCCGAAGGTTTGAGCATCGCTTTCCTTCATCCGAAATCAACTCTTGGCGTGCTGACAGAACTCTGCGAACATTAATCATAAACTCTAAAAACTAACAAGAACTCATGAGTAATCAACTTGAAAAAATTAAAGAGCTTATTGAACGCCGTGCCGTAGCACGTCTCGGGGGCGGCGAAAAAGCAATTGCGAAGCAACATGAAAAAGGGAAATACACAGCACGCGAGCGCTTGGCTATGTTGCTGGATGAAGGTAGCTTCGAAGAAATGGACATGTTCGTTGAGCATAGATGCACGAACTTCGGCATGGAGAAAAAACATTATCCGGGTGATGGCGTAGTAACCGGTTGCGGTACTATCGAAGGACGTCTGGTATATGTTTTTGCACAAGACTTCACAGTTTCTGCCGGTTCATTGTCCGAAACAATGTCATTGAAGATCTGTAAGATCATGGATCAGGCAATGAAGATGGGTGCTCCATGTATCGGTATCAACGACTCGGGTGGCGCACGTATCCAGGAGGGTATCAACGCCCTTGCAGGTTATGCAGAAATTTTCCAGCGCAATATCCTTGCTTCAGGTGTTATTCCGCAGATTTCAGGTATCTTCGGTCCTTGTGCCGGTGGTGCCGTTTATTCTCCGGCTTTGACGGACTTCACATTGATGATGGAAGGTACCTCTTATATGTTCCTTACCGGACCGAAAGTTGTAAAGACTGTAACAGGCGAAGATGTAAGCCAGGAAAACCTTGGTGGCGCAAGTGTTCACTCTACCAAATCGGGTGTCACTCATTTCACCGCTAAGACAGAAGAAGAAGGTTTCGCGCTGATTCGTAATCTGTTGAGCTACATTCCTCAAAATAATCTTGAAGAAGCTCCTTATGTAGATTGTACAGACCCGATCGACCGTCTGGAAGATTCTTTGAATGATATTATCCCTGACAGCCCGACTAAACCGTACGATATGTACGAAGTAATCGGTGCTATTGTTGATAATGGTGAGTTCCTGGAAATCCAGAAAGACTATGCCAAGAATATAATCATCGGTTTCGCACGTTTCAACGGACAGTCCGTAGGTATCGTTGCCAACCAGCCTAAATACTTGGCAGGTGTGCTCGATAGTAACGCATCTCGTAAGGGTGCACGTTTCGTCCGTTTCTGCGACGCATTCAATATTCCTATCGTATCATTGGTAGACGTACCGGGATTCCTTCCGGGAACAGGACAGGAATACAACGGCGTTATCCTTCATGGTGCCAAATTGCTGTATGCTTACGGCGAAGCTACCGTACCAAAAGTAACTATCACATTGCGTAAGTCTTACGGTGGTTCTCACATCGTGATGAGCTGTAAGCAACTTCGTGGTGATATGAACTATGCATGGCCGACAGCTGAAATCGCAGTAATGGGTGGTGCAGGAGCAGTAGAAGTACTGTATGCACGCGAAGCCAAGGATCAGGAAAATCCGGCGCAATTCCTTGCTGAAAAAGAAGCAGAATACACGAAACTGTTTGCCAATCCTTACAATGCTGCTAAATACGGTTACATTGATGACGTGATTGAACCACGCAACACACGTTTCCGTGTTATCCGCGCTTTGCAGCAGTTGCAGACCAAGAAGCTGACCAACCCGTCTAAGAAGCATGGTAATATTCCGTTGTAATCCAACTTTTCACATTAAAACAAGAACGATTATGAACAAAACCAAAATCGGAATATTCCTTTCTTTGCTGTTGCTGGTTGGACTGACTTCCTGTGGAGAGAAAAAGTCGAACAACAAGCTAGTGCTGAACGAAGTCCTGATAGACAACCAAACCAACTTTCAGGATGATTACGGACTGCACAGTGCATGGATTGAAATATTCAATAAATCATTCGGTAGCGCCGATCTGGCAGCTTGCTTGCTGAAAGTAAGCAGCCAACCGGGCGATACAGTTACTTATTTTATCCCGAAAGGTGATATACTTACGCTAGTGAAACCACGCCAGCACGCTTTATTTTGGGCGGACGGCGAGCCTAACCGCGGAACATTCCACACCAGCTTCAAGCTGAATCCCGAAACAGCCAACTGGGTTGGCCTATTCGACTCCGGCAAAAAGCTGATGGATCAGATAGTAATACCGGCAGGCGCTCTCGGCCCTAACCAATCATATGCACGCATAAGTGACGGTGCAGCAGAATGGGAAGTAAAAGGAGCAAGCAGTGACAAATACGTTACTCCGAGCACCAACAACCAAACTCTTAACAGTAATGCTAAGATGGAAAAGTTCGAGGAACATGATGCTAATGGTATCGGTATGTCTATTTCTGCTATGAGTGTGGTATTCTGCGGATTGATTCTTCTGTTCATTGCTTTCAAAGTTGTCGGCAAAGTTGCAGTCAACTTAAGCAAGCGCAATACTATGAGAACGAAAGGCGTCGACAAACAAGAAGCGAAAGAGCTGTCACAGGCTCCGGGCGAAGTTTACGCTGCCATTTCTATGGCATTGCACGAAATGCAGGATGAAGTACACGACGTAGAAGATACAGTACTGACCATCACTCGTGTGAAACGCAGCTACTCACCGTGGAGTTCGAAGATTTACACGTTGCGTGAAACTCCTCCCAGAAAGTAAGTCACCCTATAAAAAGTAAAAACGATGAAAGAATATAAATATAAAATCAACGGTAACTCATATAAAGTAACCATCGGAGATATTGAAGACAACATCGCTCATGTAGAAGTGAACGGTACACATTATAAAGTAGAAATGGAGAAACAACCCAAAGCGGCTGCAAAGCCAGTAGTGGTACGTCCTATGCCTAACGCGCCTGCCGCTCCTACCCAAGTTGTGAAACCGGCTGCTCCGTCTACCGGCAAATCTGGCGTCAAGTCTCCGCTACCGGGTGTTATCCTCGACATCAAAGTGAATGTAGGCGATACTGTAAAAAAAGGACAGACCATCATTATATTGGAAGCCATGAAGATGGAAAACAATATCAATGCGGACAAAGACGGCAAGATTACTGCCATCAATGTAAATAAGGGAGATTCTGTTCTCGAAGGTAATGACCTCGTAATTATCGAATAATATGGGAGATTTTATAAACTTTTTAGGAAACAACCTTGCCGACTTCTGGACCTACACGGGTTTTGCCAACGCTACCGTAGGACACGTGGTGATGATCCTCGTAGGCTTGGTGTTCATCTATTTGGCGATAGCCAAAGAGTTCGAGCCGATGTTGCTGATTCCTATCGGGTTCGGTATGCTGATCGGTAATATACCTTTTAATATGGATGCCGGTCTGAAAGTCGGTATTTACGAAGAAGGTTCAGTTTTGAATATATTGTATCAGGGAGTAACTTCCGGATGGTATCCGCCACTCATATTCTTGGGTATCGGCGCCATGACGGACTTCTCGGCACTTATCTCTAACCCGAAACTGATGTTGATCGGTGCTGCTGCACAGTTCGGTATCTTCGGCGCATACATGATTGCATTGGAAATAGGTTTCGACCCGATGCAAGCCGGAGCAATCGGTATCATTGGTGGAGCAGACGGTCCGACCGCCATCTTCCTCTCATCCAAGCTGGCACCTAACTTAATGGGAGCCATTGCGGTGTCCGCCTACTCCTATATGGCGTTGGTTCCGGTGATACAGCCGCCTATCATGCGACTGCTCACCACCAAACACGAACGCGTCATCCGCATGAAACCGCCGCGTGCCGTTTCTCACACGGAGAAGGTGATTTTCCCGATTATCGGTTTGTTGCTGACTTGCTTCCTGGTTCCTTCCGGTTTGCCTTTGCTCGGTATGCTGTTCTTCGGTAACCTGTTGAAAGAAAGTGGTGTAACCCGTCGTCTTGCCAATACAGCAAGCGGCCCGTTGATTGACACGATCACTATCCTGTTAGGTTTGACAGTAGGTGCTTCTACCCAAGCTTCTGAATTCCTTACTATCGACTCTATCAAGATTTTCGCTCTCGGTGCATTGTCATTCATTATTGCAACTGCGTCAGGTGTAATCTTCGTCAAGATCTTCAATCTCTTCCTGAAGAAGGGTAACAAGATTAATCCGTTGATCGGTAATGCAGGTGTATCTGCCGTTCCCGACTCAGCACGTATCTCACAAGTTATCGGTTTGGAATACGACCCGACCAACTACCTGTTGATGCACGCTATGGGTCCGAACGTTGCCGGAGTAATCGGTTCAGCAGTTGCTGCCGGTATCCTGCTGGGATTCTTGATGTAGGGGCAAGGTGCTCCTGCCGGGTTTCCATTCGGTATGCCTTAAAACTATAAAAGTAGATTTTTCTACTGCGAACATGCCTCTTTCCCGGGAAAGAGGCATGTTTTATTATCACTCTTTTCGTTGTATCACATTCCTCTGCAATGTTATCCAGTGTTATCGGTACGTTAATCTATCTGAAACATATTACGAATATTTCGTAAATGCAATAATTTTAGTAACTTGCAACTCATTAACAACACACTAAAATTACGATTTATGAAACGGTTACTTCTATTGTTCCTGCTCTGTCCCACCACCCTGTTAATGGCACAACACCTCGACCCTATCCAGGAAGCAATGGCAAACTATGATTACGAGGCAGCACTTTCTCTTATTGCGGCAAAAAAGCCCACAACTCCCCTGCTCCTGCAAAAAGGAAAAGCATTGCGGGGGCTAGGACTCAACACAGAAGCACTTTCCACCTATCAGGAGATTATCACGAACGACACCACAAATAGCCGTGCATTTATTGAAGCAGCCGAATGTTGCCGTACGCTTGCCAAAAGTAATCAGGCACTGAAGTATTACGAACGGGCACTCGACCTCAATCCGGAAAACAAATATGTCCGTATCCAATATATCAACCTGCTCCTATCCCTGCAAAAATTCAGGGACGCATTAGGGGAAAGCAGTTTGATGACAGAGAAAGACAGTTCAGCTATTGCCCTGCACTTGCAGGCACAAAGTTTCGAAGGAATGGGTGAACCGCTCCCCGCAGCCGGGTGCTATTACAATATTCAGGAGAAATATCCGAGCGATTATCTTGCCGCCGCCAAACTGGGCGCTATAAATATAGCAGGTTCCTACTTCGACGAAGCCATCGAAGCCACAGAGAAATACCGGCAAATCGACACTACCAATATCGCAGTCAACCGCCAGAATGCTTTGGCGTACTGTTTGAAACAAGATTATCCTACCGCAATTCGCCGTTATCAATACTTGGTGAACCAAGGAGACAGCTCCTTCCATACTTGCTACTATCTTGGCATCAGTTATTATGCAATAGAAAGATATTACGAAGCACATGACTTTTTGGAAGCCGCCCGGAAATACGATCCGGAAAATGTAAACCTTCTCTATTATCTCGGACGTGCCTGCGCCAAAACTTCGTGGAAAAAACAGGGAGTAGAGTATTTGGAACAGGCTATCAATCTGTCGATACCGAAAGACAGTAGCATGACGCGGCTTTACATCGGTATGACTGATTGCTACAAGATGGCACAGATGTATAAAGAGCAACTGGCATCCATGAAAGAACGCTATCAGAAATACGACAGGCAAAATCACAAAATTCTGTATGATATGGCCCACCTATCCTTTTCTGCCTTGAAAGACAAAAAAAGCACAGAGCGTTATTTGGAAGCATTCTTGAAAACACGCCCTAAAGATGATAAGACCGAGCAAGCTAAATTGAACGAAAAAGGTGAACTTGTTTTGGGAATGGCCAATTATTATAACGCTGCCGCCAACTGGCTGAAAGATTTGAAAAGCAAACAGAAAATTGAAGATTTCTTTCAGAATGGAAAATGATAATTTCTTTTTAGACAGAAGACCTCTTTAGCACCAATTAAAAAGGCTGCCACCGTTAACCGGAAGCAGCCTTTCTTATTATATTGGAATAATCTGATGATTACTGAGCCAATTTGTTATCAGAACCAAGTACATTGATGATTTTGTGCTTGTACAATTTTTCCATATTGTCACGAGCCGGACCAAGATACTTACGCGGGTCGAATTCAGCCGGTTTTTCAGCGAATACCTGACGGATAGCAGCAGTCATAGCCAAGCGAGAGTCAGAATCAATGTTGATCTTGCAAACTGCAGAAGTAGCAGCTTTACGCAACCATTCTTCAGGAATACCGATAGCAGCTTTCAGGTTACCACCGAACTTGTTGATAGTTGCAACTTCTTCCTGAGGAACTGAAGATGAACCGTGAAGAACGATAGGGAATCCCGGAAGTTTTTCCATTACAGCGTCCAATACTTCGAATGCCAATGGAGGAGGAACCATCATACCTGTAGCCGGGTCAATGTGACATTGTTCCGGAGTAAATTTGTATGCACCGTGAGAAGTACCGATTGAGATAGCCAAAGAGTCGCAACCTGTGCGAGTAGCGAAATCAATAACTTCTTCAGGGTCAGTATATGTGTGGTGGTCAGCAGAAACTTCATCTTCTACACCTGCCAATACGCCAAGTTCACCTTCAACTGTTACGTCAAACTGATGAGCGTATTCAACCACTTTCTTAGTCAATGCAACGTTTTCTTCGTAAGGAAGGTGAGAACCGTCGATCATAACTGAAGAGAAACCAGAGTCGATACAAGATTTGCAAGTTTCGAAAGTATCTCCGTGGTCAAGGTGAAGAACGATTTCCGGATGTGCGCAGCCTAATTCTTTAGCATATTCTACAGCACCCTGAGCCATGTAACGCAACAAAGTAGCGTTAGCATACTGACGGGCACCTTTAGAAACCTGAAGAATCACAGGAGATTTAGTTTCAACAGCAGCCTTGATGATAGCTTGCATCTGTTCCATATTGTTGAAGTTGAATGCCGGGATAGCATATCCACCTTTGATAGCCTTAGCAAACATTTCTTTCGTGTTTACCAATCCTAAATCTTTGTAATTTACCATTTTGTTTAAAGTTTATTGTTAGTGAATAAAAATTCTACGCAAAAGTAAGCATTATCCACCGAATAACGAACATCGGAAAGAAAAATATAGTAGAAAAAGGTTTAAATCAGACATCAAATTCCAGTAGGAAAGCTCGCCCGGCATTAGATTGTAATGTCCACCTTGCAAACAAATGACTAAAAGATAGAATAGCCAGGTAGCAGATAATCTAAATTACCCCAATAGGGCACTAAAGTACTTTATCATCTTTTTTTCTGCAAAACCTTTTTCTATTTCACGGAAATACATTATCTTTGCGCTCTGAAAATGACCATTACACTATTTCTTACCAAAATAGTAACAGAATATAAATTAAAAAAAACAGATACTGAAATGAAAAAAGGCCTTCATCCAGAATCATACCGTCCGGTAGTATTTAAAGATATGTCAAATGGTGACATGTTTTTGTCTAGATCAACTGTAGCAACAAAAGAAACCATCGAATTCGAAGGTGAAACTTATCCGTTGCTGAAGATTGAAATCTCTAACACTTCTCACCCGTTCTACACAGGTAAATCTACATTGGTGGATACTGCAGGTCGCGTTGATAAGTTCATGAGCCGTTACGGTGACCGTAAGAAGAAATAACTCAATCTTTCGTTAAAGATGAAAAAAGAGGAGATTCTCACTGAGAATTTCCTCTTTTTCGTTTAAAGTGCCCTTACGACAAAAAGTAAGTTTCTTAAAAGAAACACTTCTTTTTTGTTTGATTACCGAATAAAGAGAGTACCTTTGGTGACTTAATAAACAAATAGAATGGAAATAGCTCAATTAAAACAAATGACAAAAGAAGAGGTACTCAATTTCATCAGACAACGTCTGTCTTTCAGTTCAGACATAAAAAGACAACTCAAACATGTGAATGAAGATGCTTTCAACAAAGAACACCGCAGATTCGAGATGTCGGGAAACGAAGAAACAACAGGGTGGTGTACGCTTTTCAACACTGCCATACTAAATGAATTTGCCAATTTGGGGATTTACGATTACACTTCTTATCTTTTCCTTGATTTCGATAATGGAACTCCAACTGTTTATCTCAGATACTACTCCGATAACGAGAATCTGGAATATGACCTCAACGGTTATTCAACAGTCGAAATCATATTTACTATTTTCGAACTGACTATCTTTTCCGGAAAACCTAAAAGACAACGGAACTAAAGTTCCAGTAAATTAATAAAAACAATCCCCGACAGTATCACTGCCGGGGATTGTTTTTATTAATAATGTGATTCAATGACTGAAGGAGAGTAAAACTGTATGGAAATGAACTAAACTTAGTTTTTCTAAAATTTTATTGGTAGTATGCAATGATTTAATCCCAGTTATACATAACTTTATTCGTCTGACAATTGTTGAACTTTCGTCTGACAACTGTTATTCTTTCGTCTAACAACTGTCAGACGAAAAAGAAACAGTTGTCAGATGAATAAAGCCATGCATCATTAACCATAAATCCATTAAGCATTAAAAATAAATCTGCACAAGCTCGAAATTAGTTCAT
>NZ_JBCOWR010000026.1:0-12282 GCF_040918965.1 Bacteroides sp. RTP21281st1_H5_RTP21281_210402
CCTACATACATTATCATCCATTGTTCCGCAACACGCGAAGACAAGGATTTCACAGAGAAACAAATCAACGATTCACATGTAGCCCGCGGCTTCGGTAAATGGGGATACCACTATTATACCCGGAAAGACGGTCGCGTGATCCCCATGCGGGCGGAAAACGAAGTCGGAGCACATGACAACTTTATCGTTCCCGGTACGAATACCAGTTATAACCGATGTTCAATCGGTATCTGCTATGAGGGGGGACTGGACAAGAACGGCAAGGCAAAGGATACCCGGACGGATGCACAAAAGAAAGCGATTCGCGAGCTCGTTCAGGACATCTGCAACCGCCATGACATTATTGATATCCTCGGACATCGCGATACCAGTCCGGACAAGAACGGGAACGGCATCGTCGAAAAATGCGAGTGGATGAAAGAATGTCCCTGCTTCGACGTAAAGAGTGAATTTACCTCATTTTTACCACCTGTAATCGTTCGACCGTAATGAAAAAGATACTCGTTTTTTTACTCGCAATCGTGATGCTGTCTGTCTGTTCCTGTCGTTCGTCAAAGATTGATACGACCATTCATCAGGATAACACGGAACAGAAGCAGACGGAACAGGAAGAAGTTTCTACAGACAAAGCGCAGGTCGACGTAAACAAGAACGTTGAGCGAATTATCGAGATGATGCAGCAAATGGAATTCAACTGGCAGAAGACGAACTATTCGCCACCGGATAGCACAGGGAAACAATACCCGACCTCAATGGAAACAGCGACAGGAACGTCAACCAAGCAGGAGAAAGAAACATATAACGAACAGTTACAGGTGCAAATACAAGAAATTCGGGAAACCCTGCTGACATTGAAGGAACAACTCGAGAAACAGGAGAAGAATGATACAAAGATCGTTGAAAAGGTCGCGTACATTCCTCCGTGGGCAAAAGCCGTAATAGCAGCCTTTTTTATTGCATTTGTATTTTTTATTTATAAAAATGTAAGATGAAAACAGTAGTACAAGCCGGACAAACCTTGCTGGATATATCCGTGCAGGAATATGGTACAATCGAAGCGGCTTTCATGCTTGCCAAGACGAACGATATGAGTATAACAGATACCCTGCAAGCCGGACAGGAAATCGAAATACCGGAGAAGGTGTATAACAGTGAACTGGCTGATTACTGCCGGAGGAACTCCGTTTGCCCGGCTACTTCTGAAACCGCGTCGAATGCAATACGATTGAGAATTTTCACTGAACAATTTACCGAACAATTTAAATAATGGCTAGAACAATCGCAGAAATAAAGAAAGAAATGACGGATGCCTATATGTCTAATAGCATTATCCGGGACATATATGGTATCACAGGTGATGCCGACTTTGATTCGGTGTTTTCTCCCGTGTCAATAGAAAGCACCCTGTTCTACATTTTTGCGGCAACAGCGCACGTCATAGAGCAAATGTTTGACCAGTTCAAGACGGACGTAGAGGAACGGATTGACGCTAATATCATACCGACGGTGCGCTGGTATCATAGCAGTGCGCTGGCTTTTCAGTATGGTGATCCGCTGGTCTATGATCCGGAAAAATACCAGTTCCGGTATTCCGCTATCGACGAAGCCAAACAGCTTGTCAAGTATGTGGCGGTCAAAGATCGTGGGGGAAGTATTCAGATACTCGTGTCCGGAGACGAAGGCGGGCTTCCATGTCCTTTGACCGGGGACGTTCTAACGGCATTTAAAAGCTATATGAATTCAATCAAGATTGCCGGGGTGATTCTCTCCATCCAGTCAATGAAAGCGGACGATATCCGTATCAACGCCACCATAGAAGTCGACCCGATGATTCTTAACGCTTCCGGTGTTCGTTTATCCGATGGCAGCAAGCCTGTTGTCACTGCTATCAACGATTACCTGAAAGGCATCGAGTATGGCGGTAAATTCAATAAAACGAAGCTTGTCGACGCGATACAGAAGGTTGAAGGGGTGCTGGACATCGAACTTGGAGAATGTGCCGCAAAAGCGGCATCCGCTACGGAATATAACGTGATTAAAAATAATAACTATACGGCTGTATCTGGATGTTTTATTCTGAACAGCCTTGAAACATCCCTGACTTATGTGGTATGATTTCGATATTATCAAATATGCGCAGTATGTGCTTCGCCCATCGTTGCGGAAAAGGACGATTTTTACAATTATATCAATCTTCCTGCTTCCTTTAATCTTTATTTACACCCTGTTTAAAAGTTACCGTAAACAGGCTATCGACAAGCTGAATATAAACGGTCAGGTGGTATATATTGAAAAAGTTTTGAACGATAGATTTTTTCTGAAAAACAGGGAAATATACATTACAGATATAGCAGGGAAAGAGTCACGCTTATACTACCGCAGGGAGGAACAGATACCGTCCTACCTGCATAAACGGAGCGAAGGGGCAGAAATAAAATACATCCAGCAACGTGGTGAAGGAAATTACTCGGGCAATTTTATAGTAAACATCCCGTTTTTTTTGGCTGCGTATGAAAGTGAGATTAAAAATTTAGTGGACTATTATAAACCAGCCGGACGCTCTTATGTCCTTAAAATATACGAATATGAATAAACTGTTATTTAAAGAAGGCGGACAACCGTTCTATCTTGATGATTTGGACTTTATGCAAAGCGCATTTGCTGAAACCGTGGAAGGAATAATCAGTGCGTATGGTAATGTTATCCTTTCCGGTTGTAACATTCCACCTCCTATTTCTATTGCCGGATATCCGACATCATACCATTGGGAAAAAGGATATATAGTCATTAACGGAGAGGTTTACAAGGTGGAGGAAGGCAGTTTCAATGGTGTAATGAACGCTAACCTGTATTGGAAAGTGGTCAGTACAGATGAACAAAAGGAGAACTATGAAGACGCATCAGAGGGCTATGTTTACCGGATCAGAAAGGTAGTACTGACCGATACGGTAAAAGAGGGTGACCTATTTGTTTCGCAAAAAAACATGAAGACGTTGGAAGAACTGACAAGCCGTTCGCTGTCACTATCGGTGGAAGAGGTATCGGTAAACTCTGAAGGGAATAAGGCAACAATCCAAATGTTCGAGGAAGATATACCTCTTCTTCAAAAGGGAGACGTGATAGAGATTATCACATCTCTCGGGTTTAAGTACGGTGTTATGGGAGGAGCAGTCACAAGTGTTGAAACATTCAAATTCATAGCGGGCGATAATTCCCACTCGTATAGGTGTATCGTAGCAAAATCTGATAATGGCGAGATAATTGTTCCAGTATATGTCAATTTTAATGCGGAAAAAGGTGCGTTATACCTTTCTCATATCACCAATCAGGTTCTATATGTTAGTCCGAATTCTAGCCATCGGATTATCGTTCATAAAAATATCCATAAATAAAAGAAGTATGGCAACAATATACGAATTAAAAAGACGGGCACAGGAGCTTTCCGCAAAGAAAGACTCCCTATCCATATCACCTGATGAGGTGGGCGGCTTGATTGATGAGACGCTGGATGTCATCAATGAAGCGGAAAAGAATCAGGTGGGACTGGGTATCCGCAATACATATACGACCGTCGCGAAGATGAACGCGGACAGTATTTCCCCGGCTGGCTCTGACGGAAAGCCGTTGAAATTCGGTCAGATCGTGACGGTATATGATGAGAGCCATCCCGATGCAGTCGACAATGGCAACATCTACGCCTTTCAAAATCCGGGCTGGAAACTTGTCTCAACAACGGGTAACCTTTCTGTATATGCAAAAAAAGAAGATGTAGAAACGGCAAAGAATACGGCTGATGCAGCACAAAAGAAAGCCGATGAAGCCGCGGAATCCGCCAAAAAAGCGAACGAGAACATCGGAAAACTATCCGATAATGTCGGTACGGAAGAAGCATCGGAAAGCGAAGACGGGACAGTGTGGGGTAAACTTAAAAGCCTTTCTGACGATGCTGACAGTACATCACAGGACGTGTCTTCTTTAATGGTAGATTTCGTTCATCATTCAACGGAACGCTTTGACGAAATAGTAACTGACCCTTCCATCGTGCTGGAGCAGTCCAGTGCGCCTACTGAAGACGGTAAAATTGTATTTGTCGCCAGTCTGGGTAAATTTGCCTGCTTCGTTGACAACAAGTATTACCCAAGCTGGAAAGGTGTTGATGACTATATGAATACCGACCGCACACACCCGCACGAGAATAAAATATACTTGTTCGGCAACAAAACCTACATCTACTTTGCCGGGGCTTTGCTTTCTGCCGACTCCGACGCGATGCAGTTAGCCGCGTCTGCGGACTTGGCTGCAAAAGCGGCAAAGAAATCGGCTGAAGACGCACAGGCTACCGCGTCTTCAGCGTTGTCGCTGGCTAACAAAGCCCTGTCCGTTATCAATGTCAACGAAATCTGTGGCGGCTCTGTCTATTCCTTGCCCGCAGCTATTGCCGCAATAACGGAAAGGGAGGATGTGGATAATATAACTTACCGCAAACCGGGTATAGTATTAACCTATAAAGTTGCTGATGGTGAATGGGAGTCAAAGCAGTTTGCCGGATCATCCCTTGAAGGTTTTGCCACAGAAACGAACTGGACGGACTTCGGTGGTGCTGGTGATGACATGACGGGCAAAGGCGCAGTGCTGCTGGTTGATGAAATTGCACCACTGTCAAACGGATACTATATTCTTCAAACAGCTATCAATGCCTTGACAGCTTACGAGACAGCGAATGAAACGGAATGTATCAAGCCCGGTGTGGTTATTATCTACCGTACCGGAAAGGAAACATTTGAATCCAAACAGTTGTGCGCGTCCCGTGCCGATTATAATGACTTGGCAGCATGGAACGACTTCGGTTCTGCCGCTGGAGGAACAGTCGAAACCGATTCCGAAATCATCAAGGACAGCGTGAACCCGGTAGCAGGTGGTGCGGTCTATGATGCCATGCCCGTCGACGTGGATGGCGAGCAGGCAGAAGACGGAACGGTGCGCGTGTACATGAAGAACGCGGAAGGGCTTCCGCTGGGCGACGGTTTCACCTTTGCAGTCGGAACTGGTGGCGGTGGGGACGTTGCCGGGACAATCGTGTACATCTATCCGCAAAAGACCTCCCTGTATGCCGCACTCGGAACTGACGACCTGACAATCAGGCTTGCGATCATGTCGCGTACCGGATCGGGTGAGATGGTTTCATACAACAACATCGAAACCCTGCAACTGAAAGACAAGTCAACAGGTGAAACGCTTGAAACTTTCAACGTGAACCGGGAAAGTTCCTCGTCAGATACGGACTACACTTTCACGATTCCCGTTAAAAGCTATTTCAGTGAAGCGATGAACCGCAAGTTCGTGGTCGTTGCTACCGATGACGGGGGAAATACCGCACAGAAGACAATCAGCGTCACGGCTGTAAACCTGAAACTTTCGCGCGTATGGGCTTTGTACAAAACATTGCAGGAAGGTTCGGGACTCGTCACCATGACGGACGTGTTCAAACTGTCCTCCGCCAATAAGTCAACCGTTACGGCTCATATCAAAACAGGTGACGAATGGAAGCTGATCTCACAGACCAGCGTAGCTTCTACACGCTCACAGGACTTGCAAATCAACGTTTCGTCTTTGGGGCTGAAACATGGTGCATATACTATCAAAGTCGTCGCACAGGACGTGGAATCGGGCGTATGGTCGAACTTCCAGTTCTTTGACGTAATGATCGTTAATCCGTCCAGCCTTATGCCTGTTGTCGCGCTGGCACATTCGGAAGACACGGAAACAGCATGGGTTGCCAAACAGTACGCAAACCTCAATATCGAAGTGGCGTGCTATGATCCCGGTCATGTTGCTACCGATGCCCATGTTGAAATACACAAGGTCGCAAAAGTTACCAATACCTCTACCGGGGACAATAGTGAAACCGATACGGTGATGACTACCGTATCAGTAGGACGTAACAGTACATTCAACCTGTCCACCCGTGTTGACGGCTTTTCGATTGCGGACAATATCAGGAACGTGTTGAGTATTTACGGAAAATGCGGAGCCGGAGAAAGCAATACGATTGAGTACTCCGTTAACAGTTCCGTCATTGACATCAACGGTGATTCCAGCTATATGATTTATTTCAATCCGGCAGACAAGGACAATTCGGATCAGGACAAGTCATGGCTGTACGGAGTTTACGAAATGGAACAGAACGGGTTCAACTATTCCACGAATGCCTTTGTCATCGATAAAACCGAAGGAAAGGCGTTCAAGGTTTCGGATGATGCCACCGCATTGTGTACTTATCGTCCCTATAACCGTACCAACATTGAGCAGACCGGATCGACTACCATCATCAAGATAAAGACGCAGAACGCTGCCGATCCTGATGCGAACGTCGTGTCATGCTGGGACGAAGCAAACCAAATCGGGTGGCGTATCACTTCAAAATGCGTGTACTTCAAAGCACTCGGAACTGAACTTATCGAACGGTATTTCAAACCGGGTGACATCTACGAGTTTGCCTTCGTCATTGAAAAGGCAAATGCGGAAGAGGACGGCAAAGGCTATATCAAACTGTATTGCGACGGGGACTTGATTGGCGCATCCAAGTATACGGCAGGACAAAGCGCGATCAAGCAGTCCGAACAAATCAGCTTCTCCGGAACAGCCGGGGAACTGTACATGTACCGTTTGCTTTCATGGGAAAAGGAAATGGCTGACGAACAAATCAACGACGAGTTTGTAATCGGGAAGTCCGACACGGATGAAATGATCGCTTTGAACAAAAAGAATGACATCCTTACCGACAACAAAATCGACCTGAACAAAGCACTTGAAATGTGCGACTGTCTGGTGGAAATGCCGCACGGGGATTATAAACTTGAAACGCTTGACAACGTAACGGACACGTCCACCAAGATATATACAGACCTGTACCTGTTCTGCAAGGACAAAGGCATGAGCCTTATTATCGAGAACGTGGAAACGACCAATCAGGGTACGACATCCGCCTTCTATCCGACCTATAAGAACAGGAAATACAAGCTGAAAAAGGCAACTATCCGCGCAATGTATCCGGAACTTGCTCCGCAGGCTTTGCTCGACGCAATCGCAAACAAAAAAATCATTCTGCGTGGCAAAAGTATTCCGTTCGACAAAGTCTGCCTGAAGGTCAACTATGCATCACCCGACAAGGTGAACACCCCGATTTCCCGTATCAATAACGATATGCAGAAGGCTTTGGGCGAGGAATACATGACACCAGCGCAAAACGCGTATTATGCGGATGAAAACAACACGCTGGACTTGCGTACCTCTATCGATGGTAACAGTGTGCTTGTCTTCAAGTCGGATACCGGGAATATCAATGACGCCTATTTCTGGTGTCGTGGTGACTGGAACATCGACAAGGGAAACCCACCGACCTTCGGTTTCAAGGACGTTCCCGGTTATAATGCCGACTGTTTGAGTTATGGCGACTTCATCGACCTTCCGGACGTGACGGAATCCTATTTCATGTCCCATACTGGCGACTACGATCAGGATACGATCTACATGCTTTCCAAATCGACGGACGCTTCGTACAAGTTCATGGAATATGTCGACGGGGGATGGAAGAACACTACCGGGACAATCTCTTTCAACGGCAAGAAAACTGCCGTTACCGGACGTGTCCTGAACCCGGTTGAATGCGTTGAAATGCTCGATTATGAAGGCATGTGCATCTTCGATGACATCGATAACTTCATGACCATGCAGTCGACACACAGCAAGTGGGTGAAAGGCTTGTACGGTGGGGAACTGTCAACGGAAAGCCTTGTCCCGAAATGGACGATGTTCTTTGAATTCCGTACACCGGATGATGATGACATGAGCCTTGCCTACGCGCTTGGAAAGAAGACACCGTACCGCTGGAAACAGTTCTGCGAATGGGTGTATTCATGCAATCCGAAGAACCGTATGGCAGGCGGCAAAATCAGTATCAACGGGGTACAGGTCAGCGACACGCTCGAAAACCGATACCGGAAACTGGTTGAGGAAATGGACAAGTATTGCAGCGTGGCTTCTTTCCGCGCGTACTTGGTTCGTATCCTGTATCATTCAGGCGTCGACCAGTTGTCAAAGAACAGTATGTGGGCTTTATATTTGTGCCCGGATGGTGTCTATCGCTGGTATATGAATCATGACTACGACTCGGACAGTACGAACGGAAAGAATAACTCCGGTATTTTCAAACTTCCGTATAATGTGATGCTCGATAGCGTCATGGAAGGGGAAAACGTGTTTGCCGGACGTATGAGTGTCGTATGGCAAGGCATGTGGCGTTATGATCAGGTCGGACTTGCAGCGACCGCAGAGAAAATCCGTACATCGCGCCTTCCGGGTGGCGAGTCTGCCTTCTCCTATGAAGCCGTATTACGTGAATCGGAAGAAAAAGACCACCTGATGATACCCGCAATCGTTGCCTGCCGTGACTCGGTAGCGAAGTATATCACCAATCCGGGCGGTCAGGCATTCAACGTAATTTCCGGTATGGGTATCCCTTACCGACATTACTACGTGTCTGCCCGTTATGATTTCCTTGATGCGTACTTCGGTGTCAGCACGATCCTGAAGGCAAATAACATGTGCATGTTCCGCGCTATCGGTGAGAACATCAATATCGAAGTGACCGCAAGCGAACAGTGGAAATTGTGGGCGGGATTCAACACGCCTGCTGCACAACAGGGGGCATGGGCGGAAGAAGACGGTTCAAAGGTGACATTCCATTTCGACGGTTCAAACTCATCGAGCGCGATCTATATCATCGGTGCATCGAAGATCAAGTCTTTGGGTGATTTGAGCACTGTCAACATCGACGGTACACAGGCAAAGGACTTCACTACGCTGATCCGTGTCGAGGAACTGGTATTCGGCAGCAAGCGCGAAGGATACGCTAACAATAGCGTCACAGACCTTCCGCTTGGTGAAAAACCGTATATGAGACTCCTGAACGTCGAGAACTTCAAAAAGCTGGTATCTCTTGACCTGACCGGAGCAACGCGCCTTTTGCATCTGCTGGCATACGGCAGTTCCTTGCAGATCGTCAACTTTGTGGGTGGCTGTCCGGTTCAATATGCGGAATTGCCGACCACCATGACACAGTTCAAACTGATGAACCTCGATAAGTTGAGCTATAAAGGGCTGAATGCGGACACAGGCATCGTTGTTGAATCCATGCCGAACATCACCACACTGCGCGTGGAAAACTGCCCGCTTATCGACGTTGTAAAAATGATCCGCGATATAATCGATTCGCAGGAAGGTAATGTCGTATTCCGCCATATCCGTATCACCAACCGTGATTTCATCGGGAACGGTTCGGAAGTGCTGGAAATCCTGCAGCTCGGTATCGGGGGACTGGATGAAAACGGTAATCAGGTAGAGAAGCCCGTACTTACCGGAAACTATCTGCTGGATGAAGTTATCGAGAACTCGGATATAGAAGCGATCCGGAACGGGTTTGAAGGTTTGACCGTTTCCACCATTATCGATGCCTATGTCAAGATGATTGATTGGTTCAATTCGGAAGCCTATGGTGGTGAACCTTATTATCCCGAAGTCACATTGGATAATGTGGGTGAAATAATGGATTATTATAATGGCGAATCTTACGAGGAATATCTCGAACGCTTCGCCAAGGATAACATGGATATTAACGACTTAGTAAACATCAATTAATTTATGAGTACAAAAGAACAAAGCGCGACCCTGCTGCGCTTGAACAAGCAGGCGCAAGTGGCGGCTCTGAACGCAGTGGGATTCTCGGATATTACCGAGAACTCCCGTGCTTCGGAATTCGGACAACGTATCAAATGGGCTGCCGGGCTTCTTGACCTCTGTCTTGCCTGTAACCGCATCTCTGATAACTCCAAGGCATACTTTACCGCTGCCGAATGGAATTCCCTAACTGTTGCCAATAAACAACTTTATATCAAACGCGGTCTTCGTATCCGGGCACATGGGCATTCCTTTGTAATTGCCGCTCAAGAGTGCTACAATGCTGACATGACTACTGCCTTCTATTGGGGTGGTCAAGGAAAAGCCATTGACGGATTGAATCAAAAGGGACTGGGCGCCATGTACGGCTGTTTCACTGGCGAGGAAGATACCGACCTTATCATCGCAACTTTGAGAGACCAAAATAATAGCGGTGTGATCGGCGCTCCTGCTGCTGAAGCTGCCCGTTCATACCGCGCTTATACTTTGGAGAGTGATGGTATCGCGGATGAATCCAACTGGTTTTTGCCGTCATCCGGGCAAATGTTGCTGATGTACCGCTATCGCGATAAAATCAATGAGATGATGCGTACCTTTTGGAGCAGTGACAGTATGTTGATGACCGATAAGTATTATTGGTCAAGTACGATTTGGGATAATAATTCTGCCTGGACATTCGAACTGAATACCGGACGTTGTACGGTTCAGAATAAAAATTCCATTCTTCTTCATGTGAGAGCTATTGCTTCTGAATAGTATTAACCTAAAATTATATAATAAATGGATAAAAATAATGGGAGCGCAATGCTTTTGCGCTTGAATAAACAAGACCAAATTTCAGCTTTGCAGTCAATAGGTTTTACAACCGTCAATGAAAACACCCCTGCAAGCGAGATCGCCAAGTATATGAAATGGGCAGGTACGCTCCTTGATTTGTCTTTGGCTGCCCTTCGAATTGAAGACGGTGAACAGGTCTTTTTCACCGCTTCCGAATGGAACTCCATGAGCGCGAATAACCGTTCGAAATATATCCGTATCGGTATCCGTGTACGTGCCGAATGTCGCCAGTTCATTATCGCCAAGAGTGACTGTATTGACGCAGGCGGTACGAAAACATTCAAGTGGGGTGGCTATGCTACCGACCTTAGGGGCTTGAAGAACTATGGCAGCGGTAATCAAGGCTTATATGATACGTTTGACGGCAAATCCAACACCGATATTATTATAGAAACTCTTGCAGGTGTTAAAGATACCCAGGGAACTGTCGGTGCTCCTGCCGCTGAAACTGCCCGGGCATATAAAGCCTGTACCCTTGAATCTAATGGAATAGAGGATACAACCGTGTGGAACCTTCCCGCACTGGGCGAACTCATGCTGATAGCTAAATATAAATTGGAAATCAATGAACTTGTAACTTCCATGTTTGGAAATCAAAATATAATTACAACCGACTGGTACTGGAGCAGCACCGAATATGACGCCTCGAGCGCGTGGTACGTGTCCATGAACGGCGGCCTCGTGAACACGTACGGCAAGAATAGCGCAGGCAGGGTTCGTCCCGTTTCCGCAATAGATTCTTTGTCTCTTTAACTCTTTATCTCTTAGATAGTTACATTTAATTAGCCCCGGTAGGGGCTTTTTTAGTTTTAAAATTTTGAAAAAATGAGTGTTAATAGTTTGACAATCATTAACTTTGCGGAGTAAAAGAAAAATTTTAAAAATATCAAAAATTAACATGGGAAAAGCAGAGGACAGACCAGTCTATCAATTAATGTATCGGTTATTAATGTTGATACTTGATGCAAGAGACAAGTTTCCGAAGAATTACAGGTACGAATTCGGTACGGAACTTATGATGTCCGCCCTTCGTTGTTGTGAGCTGATCCGTTATGCAAATTCAAGTCTTCCGCGTCGCGTGGAATACCTGAACGAATTCCTTGTTAAATTTGATACATTGAAACTCTTATTAAGGGTATGTCGAGACCGGAAACTGATCAATATTCAGACGACAGCGGACATCATTGAGATGGTCACGTCAGTTGAAAAGCAAATTTTAGGGTGGCGAAATTTCACCGCTTCCCAAGAGAAGACAGCTTCCGTAAAGCCAGAGCCATAATCTTCACGGAGTTTATGGGAGAGCAATCTGATTTATCTATTGGGCATTCCTCCGGTGACGAACCGGGAAAGACCAAGACAGTGAATGCTGAATCCTCGAACGCGTGGTACGTGAACATGAACAACGGCAACGTGAACACGAACAACAAGAATAGCGCAGGCAGGGTTCGTCCCGTTTCCGCAACAGATAAACCGATCTATGACATACCCTTATCCTCAATTATAGAAGCATACGATGACTGCTGCAGGCAAAAGCGCAATACTGATGACTGTATTGAGTTTTCCTTCAATTATGATACGGGGCTGGTTGCCGTATGGGAAAGTATAAGGTACGGTCACTATGAACCGGACTTCTCTGACTGTTTTATGCGCAAGAGACCTGTTTTGCGTGAAGTATTTGCTGCCGCCTATATTGATCGTATTGTGCATCAC
>NZ_JBCOWR010000026.1:12432-47210 GCF_040918965.1 Bacteroides sp. RTP21281st1_H5_RTP21281_210402
ACTATACACAGGACGCATACATCTTTAAAGGTGATTTAAAAAGCTTTTTTATGTCCATGTCAAAGTCTCTGCTATGGGAAATGATTGATATATTCGTTCGCGACAATTACAAGGGAGATGACATCGAATGTTTGCTGTATCTGCTCCGGGTTGTCATATTTCACCAGCCACAAAAAAAATGTCGCAGGAAGTCTCCCTTACATCTATGGGATAAACTGCCGAAAGACAAAAGTCTGTTTTACAGCAGCCCGGAACGTGGTGTCGCCATTGGTAATCTTCCTTCTCAAAAATTTGCGAATTTCATAGGTTCGGTGTTTGACCATTATGTGACTGTGATATGCGGGATAAAACACTATGTGCGTTTTGTCGATGACTTTGGCTTTGTCATGCGCTTTAAAGAGGATGTCCTGAAGAATGTCCCTTTGCTCAATAGCTATCTGAAAGAACAGTTGCTTTTGGAACTGCATCCTAGAAAGATATATATACAACACTATTCAAAAGGTGTTTTGTTCGTAGGCGCATTCATACTTCCCAATCGAATCTATATTTCAAATCGTGTCGTGGGAAATATATATGATGCAGTCAGCAAGTATAACAAGATCGCAAAAGAAGGCTTCTGCGAAGCCCATATTGAGACTTTCGTGGCTACGATGAACAGTTACTATGGATTGATGAGACATTTCAATACGTACAATCTAAGGCGTAAAATCGGAAAGATTATTGCTCCTGAATGGTGGCAATATATATACGTTGAAGGACATTGGGAAGTTTTTGTAATAAAGAGCGAATTTAACTTTAAGAAACAACTAAAAAAACAAATAAGAAAAGGCAATGCGAAAAAATATCTTACCCCTGAAATCTGCTAAGCCTATCGAACAACAATCCGACGGAACATGGATAATTCGATATGCAATACAATCAATCGGTAGAACTGATAGTGAAGGAAACGAACTGGTAACGTTTGCAAGTTCTACATTCTTAGAAAAACCAACATTGGAAATGATAAAGAAGAGTATTCATCGATATGCAATGAGCGTTCTTGATGACGAAGACGTTCTTCCGCTTGTTGCTAATCCTGATTTATCTGTTTACATGGTCATTGATTAAATTTAAAGCCTGTTTAATTGAGTTTAAACAGGCTTTAAATTTGCGCCAAAAATCACATTTTGTTTTATGTTAAGATGTGTTTTAATGACACATTTTGTTTTTCGGTCGGGATTTTTTTGATTTGGCGATTGTATATTATTGCAATTAGCCACCAACAATATGGGCTTATTTATGCGCTGAAGAATGTCCATGTCAGTCTGACCGATGCAAGCACTTGTATCCATAAGGAAGAGTATGACATCGGAAGTATCCAGACTTCTCAAGGCTGCCGCATCATCGGCATCGTTGGCATTGAAGCCAGGCAAATCAATAAATTCTATGTCGTTGAAATGGTCACTAGGGCATTCTACCACGAATCTGTACATTGCCGATGAAATCTGCTCAGCGAGACCTCTTCCCATAGATTCATTGGATGAGTCAGTGGTGTGCTGAATCCCACTGATCGCCTTCAGATTTACCGGAATCAAAGCATTGCAATGGTTTATGGCATATGCCCTGGTTAATATCTTCCGTTTATTACAGTAAATGTGAGTGGGAATGATGGTTGAAGGATCCTTACTGACCGGCAAAAGATCGGGTCTCTGTAAAAGGAAATTTATGAGACTGGACTTGCCCGAAAAGGTAATGCCGGTAACCGTTACACGCACGCGCTTGTAGTTGCCAAAAAAGTCGTTTGAAATTGCAAATGCCAGCCTTGCTGTCAGCTTAAAGAGTTTGTTAAAAAAAAGCGGAGTACCTATTTTTGAGGCATTTCCGGCAATCCAATCTTTGTCAAAAACAGATCCAACTATCGCGTCCAACGATAGCTGGAGTGTTTCCACGTTAGCATCTGGTCTTCCAGAACAAATGTCAGACATCAGCCGGATGGCTCTCCTAGGAGAGACAGCGTAAGGATTTATTAGAATTTGTCCCTCAGGCATGGGGCTTATCCTCTTTAGTGACGGTGTCCTTCACTTGCTCAAGTTGTGTGATTGCTTGGGCAAATTCATCGCGTACACGATCTGCGGCAGCTTGGTCATTGGCATATGCTTTTCGGAGTGCGTTCAGTTGTGCATAAAGCTGGTCTAAGCGGGCTTCAAACTGCTTGCGGGTAGCCTCAAGCACTTGTTTCTGCATTAGCTTCACTTGCATCAGGATGGCCGGATACAGTTCATGGCAAATTTTCGCGCATACTACTGTTCGAACTTGCTTCTGGAGACCTTCTTTGATTTCTTCGTCGCTTTTACCAAATAACCCACGGAGGAAATCAGGCACGTATTCTGCCACAAAAGCCAGAATTTGTCCAAGCATGGCAATGTAAGGGTGACCATTGTTCATCATTTTCTCGGCAAAGAATCTTATGCCAAATATGATGCTTTCAGATTGGTCGGCGATTATGTCGGCAAATATCCCTTCGGTGATGGTTGTGTTGGCGATAAGCCTGTTGGTTAATGCATCAATATCTGCTCGGAGAGCATCGATATACTGCTGTTGCTCTTCGCTAAATGCGGCCACTAATTCCGGTCGGAGTATCTCGGTGAGGATTTCACTGACTACATTGATGCGATCACCTTTTTTAGCATCAAGAAATGCCTGTGCCACTACGGAGGCATTGTCTTTGATTGCCTTGTCAATCCGCTCAAGAATGTCATTGGTTGATTTCTCAGGCGTGTCAGCCGAATTCAGTGCATCTTCGAGCTCACTCTTAATTTTGGAAATGCAGTTTTCTAAATCCTTGATTTGGTTTTCCAAATCCGCCGCACTCGGGGAGCTGATTACTGCACCGAATTCGCGAAGGAGTTGAATCTGAGAATTGATGAAGGTTTCCACTAACGGCACCATCTGTTTCCGTCCCTTTTCGCGAGCGTCAATGCCTTCTATGAATGAACTGAATGAGTCGACATTCTCTTGTCCCTTCTTGGTACAGAGCTCACCGGCATAAAAGAGATTTGACTTGCCATCAATCTGTGATTTGATGTAATCGATCGCAGCATTCAAACTTTGTTTAGTTTTGACGAGGTCTATGCGCGATGCGAATATATGCGCCTCAAGTCCATATCGCATAATCTCATCAAGGAAGTTTAAACCGAGCTTTGAGATAGCTCCATCGGATGCATCTTGCAGAAAAGCGTACACGGTGCCTTTCTTTATATACTGCATTAATGCGTCGTTATGTTGTTTGACACCTGAGTCGGCTCCAGGCATATCAACTAACACTATGCCTTTGTCATACAAATGCCAGATAGGCTTTGCGGAACAGTAACAGCGAGCAAAATCTCCTGGTTTTGTGACAACCTCACGGAATCCAACAATGGGACCGTTAAAGATAATCTCGTCTTCGCGGAACACCTCGATATGTGACACCATTCCTTCTTGAACGGGCCAAATCTCGCAAGGAATTGCCGTCATTGGATCTTTGTTCACAGGTAGTTTGCCTTCTTCGCCTAAAAGTGTATTGATTAGTGACGTCTTTCCCGTACTGTATATGCCGACTATAGGCACGCGGATATAAATGTGATCATTTACTATACCCTTGATTTCATTTTGTTGTCGGTTGAAAGCCGAATAGGCTTCAGCCGAGAGGAGGGGTTGTAATATCTTGCCCACCTCGTCTATTGCTTTAAGCAAATCCTTCATATTTTACTTTGAACAAAACTGTGATTTTATACTCTATTATCTATACCGTAAGCACTCAATTTAGGGCATCCCCCTTTGAAAGGGCACTTTTCAGTGCCCTAAATCGAGTTTTGTTAATTAATAACACTTTTTATAGTGGTCATATTTGCGCACTTTACACCAAGTCTCATCGCAGTTCACAATCGAGTCCTTTTCCAAGGCAACAGACTTCAATGCACAAACCAGCTCATCAAGGTATTTCTTGCCTTTCTTAAACCAGTTACATAATGTGTTTTTAGAAATGGCCATGCCTATATCTGTCAACCATTGGTGAAGAAGACCAAAGAACACATTCTTTACATAAACTTCATAGGCTATGGCCTGAAGAAATTCAGGTAGACAAATCGCGTTCTTTCCCGGATGATTCTTTTACTTCTTGAGGTTTGTTTTCAGTTACCGAGTCCGTACGAAGTGTATCATCCGTGCATCATAATCATCTTTTTCCTTTTGTCGGTCGGGAGCACTCTTTTCAGCTTTAGACTTTATCCTTTGACGTCTGTCACCAAAACGTTCCTGATTCGCAAAATCAAGTTTTTCCTGAAGGGACTTAGCCTTACGTTCAGCCGATTTGCGAAGCTTATGTTCTTCTGATAACCGATTGACCAAATCAGATTGTTTCGATTGCATGGATGCCATCTGCTCATTCAGTTCCTTCATCTGAGCCATGAAATCCTCCAAAACAAGCTTCATGGCATCACTTGTCAACCTAAGGTCATGATTCTGCTCGGCAAGGTATTGTATGTATCGGTCTTTTTGATCGTCTGCCATACTTTCACTATAATTTATAAGATTACGTGAGTAGGTTTCCCTACTCAACACCTCCTTTTTTGAGTCGATTATATGTTGCAGTTCGATCACCTTTAATTCCTTGATTTACAGATATAAAGGTAGCAAAACAATCGCAAAACCGCAAGCAAACAAATACATTAATTATCTGAATTTCAATATTTTAACTATATAATTCAAGAATCAGAACCACATCTTTCCAGTCAATCCGATAAACAGTATCTGCCCCATTCCGCTCCACTTTCATGAACTGATAGCCTGCAACAAACTTCTTTTCGAACAGGCTGTATGAACGATTGTCGAATGAAAACATACCTGAGGTTGATCACTACTCTTGTTTTTTCCGAATGGCTAATCTCAGGAGCACCATCAATCTGAACTTCGACTACTTTTTTTCAAGTATCCTTGAACCATTTCTGAAAAATGTTATAAAGAACTTTATTCTTAACACAAAACGATTGGAGGGATTCTCCATGAGGCAAAGCCGAAAGTAAAACCTTTCCAGATCTTCACTGCTATACATAATTCTATAAATTGGGTTGGAAGCGAAGTTATCACTTTCAATTAATAGCCATTTTTTGACTGCTTACCTACATATTTCTTTGATATTCCTTTAAATAGTTCGTAATACCTTCCAGCAATATATTCGTGACACACAGCTTCCCTTCTTCCGAGAGAAGGTATTCAACATCCTCCTTATTATCCTGAAAGAAATTTTCGACCAGCACTGCCGGACAATTCGTTTTCTGACAGATATAAAGATTGGCAGTCCAATAAAGATCCTGTGGAGACGGACGACGAACTTTCACTTTCCTGTTCAAGGCAGCTTGCGCCAGTTGCCGGGCAAGCCGTCTGCTGTTCATTGAAGCATTGTTACCAACAAATACGCTCCATCCGTTTGCAGGCATCCACCCAGCACCACTCCCCATCGCATTACAATGGATTGATATCAGTATAGCTTCTTTGCCGAATGCATTGACACGCTTCACACGCTCAGATAGCGTCACATCATTTTCTTCCGGCACAATACGCATGGCGTCAATACCTTCATTTTGTAATTCGATTACCACTCGGTCTGCAATTTCACGAGTATATGCATACTCCTTCAAACGACCATCAGGAGAACGTTTACCGGAAGTTTCCTTGCCGTGTCCGTTATCTATTAATATTTTCATATGTAAAATGTATTCTAAGAAGCTTACTATTCAGAACTCCAAACATCCTCGCTTGTAACTGGAGCATAAGCACCATCCTTAGCTTCAAAGATGACAGAAGGTTCAATCACTTCCACCGTATGCCAAGCCCCCATAGGGACTTGACCTCCATACCTAGCTTCTGTAGGACAAAGCCGAATGCGTTGCACCTCACGGAGAGATGGAATTTCTTTATTTGAATCAGATTTACCTCATCCATCTTTCCACACAAACAAACAACCGTCTCACTGGTATTGGGATGTCTGTGAATTGGAACCACTGTTCCAGGAAACAATGCATTAAGGATTCGTTGGCTGGAATCGGATGAAGATGTACGCAGGTCAAAACTTTGACGAAGGCGTGGACTTTCAATAGCCTGTTCAAATAATCTTCCTAAAAAGTCTTTGTCAAAATCCATAATTATTCATTATTGGGTAACCGTTTTACTTTTTGAGGCCAAAAAAGGAACTTACAAAAGCTCCATGTCGATTTAAGAAAACTCTTTACCTTATTCATAATCTCAATGAAGACTCCACCCATGACTGATATCAGTCTACTTCTGCTTTATAGTTATGAGTAGAATATTCTACGTGTTATTTTACAATAGCTTCTTTAATACAGTCTACAATATATCGAACATCCTCGTCCGTCACATACGGACCGGCAGGCAAACACATACCCACCTTGAACAATGCTTCTGAAACACCATTCACATAAGCAGGAGCATTCTCGTACACAGGTTGCTTGTGCATCGGCTTCCAAACGGGACGCGCCTCTATTTTCTTTGAAAACATAAATACACGCAGAGCCTCCACATTCTCGTTAGGCTGACAATCGGTTGTTGGATTGTCCACCATATGGATCACACCTGCAGCACCGCCTACAGCAGTCCTGATAACTTCCTTGTAAGCATTTTCCTGTCCTTGAATCTTCAAATTCTCATCAAGTGTAATCGTGCAAAGCCAATAATTAGAGTCATAATTAGTATTGGGAGCCTCATGTAAGGTAACACCTTTTACATCTTTCAGTAATTTCTTGTAAATAGTCTGTATGTGTTTATGATGCTCGATATGGTCATTCAAAACAGTCATCTGACCACGCCCAATACCGGCACAGATATTAGACATACGATAGTTGTAACCAATAGCCGTATGCTGGTAATAAGGATAAGCATCGCGAGCCTGTGTTGCATACCACATGATATTGTTCTTGCTTTCGGTATCACGACAGATAAGAGCACCGCCACCCGAAGTAGTTATCATCTTGTTACCATTGAATGACAACACACCAAACTTACCAAATGTTCCAAGTACCTGCCCTTTCCAACGAGAGCCACATCCTTCAGCAGCATCCTCAACCACCGGAATACCATATTTATCGGAAACCGCCATAATCTTGTCGCAATCGTATGGCATGCCATACAGTGCCACGGGCACGATTGCCTTTGGATATTTACCGGTCTTCGACTTACGGTCGAGAATAGCTTTCTCTAGTAATTCCGGATCCATGTTCCAAGAATTTGGTTCAGAATCAATGAATACAGGGGTTGCGCCAAGATAGGTTATCGGATGGGAAGATGCACAAAACGTGAAACTTTGTACACATACCTCATCGCCTTTACCTACACCGCATGCCAATAGTGCCAAGTGTACGGCAGCCGTACCGGCAGACAACACAACTACTTCACACGGAGTTTCCGAACCATCCTCATTTTTCGACACGAACGCTTTCAAGTCATCTTCAAAGCCATTCACATTTGGACCAAGTGGAACTACCCAATTGGTATCAAATGCCTCCTTTACGTATTTCTGTTCCAAACCAGCCTCACTCATGTGGGCAAGGCAGAGATAAATTGTTTTTCTTTCTTCCATTGTGCATATTGTTAAAAAATCATTGCTTCATTTCTTTTACATTGGCAAGTATTTTATCTTTCATTATCTATTGTTTTATGATTATAAACATTTAAGATTCTATTAATCAAACAGATAATATCTGTTTCTTTGGAAATATTAAATCTTCATCTATTGCATAAGAATTGGCAATAGATGATTCAACAAAAACTTACTTATAATAGAGAAACCTAACGTCCTTCTTTTAAAGATAATTCCAATATTTTCTTTACAACTAAAAAATATTAAACACATTACTACCTCAATAATAAATTCTTTCCATCATTTAGTTAGCATATCCACACACAATTCCAATATCACAGACTTCAAAAGCCCTAACAAATCGGTATCCTTTTGAAGCAAATACCTTACATTGGAATCCAAAATATCATCATTCCATTTTCTGGATGGTATGAAATTTCTTATATTGGAATGCGTGTAAGAAGAACGAATGTTATACAAACCTGAAGCTATTCTCTTCATCTTCAAATTCAATTCTTTTTTTTTCCACTTTTCCCATCGGTCATCAATATCCGCTTTGGCATAGCCCGTCTTACGATTATCTGATAAGATTAGTATTCCATTAGCAAATTTTTCCTGAAGTTCAGACGGAATTCTTGACTCAAATACGTCTTTAAAATTCTTTGAAAGTCCATAAAGACTATTGTATTCGTCACACAAAGCAAGAACATTTGTCCTGGTAGTATTTTCCTTGCTTATTCGGTCCTTCATAAAATCTTTTAGAGAAATATAAATATTCTCTTTAGCCATACTCGTATCAATAATTGACACATACATATAGTATATCAAAGCCTCAATATCAAATTCACATCCAGAGTAATCATGTCCATTAAATATAATACTACTATCTATAAACGTCATGCCATTCTCTTCCCTTTTCGTTCGTTTGTTTATACTGTTCAGATAGTTTCTGAAATCCGACAAATGATCTAAAAAATCCAACATTTCTGTTATTCTTTGGATACGGACCTTCTTTTCTTCGTCTTCACATAACTTGAAAAGCCGTAATATTTCTGGAGACAAAAGTCTTTTTATATCCTCTTCCAAATCAGGAGTAACAACTTGTCTTGGTACTTTCCACATACTGAGCAAATATTATCTTTTAGGCACACTGTCAATTCCATAATCCTATTTATAGTCAGTTTAAGACAATAAGTCTTATCTTCTATCAGCATCGTTTGTTTATGCATATTCCTTCCATCTGATAATCTTACATATTATCCCTATTATCACGGAGAGGCCTTGCCGGTACTCCTACTTCTTTCATATTACTTTCTATATTTTTAGTTACTGCAGCTCCTGCACCTATCGTACACCAACTGCCAATGTTAATACAAGGTATTACACATGCCCCTACACCTACAAGTGTCCCTTCACCAACATGTACTTGTCCGCACAGTGTGGCATGGGGAGCAATGTGACAATAATCAGCAATTACACACTCGTGGTCAACTGAGGCTCCAGTGTTAATAATACAATGCTTTCCTACCACAGTATCAGCATTGATTATAGCTCCTGCCATTACAACTGTCCCCTCCCCAATCTTTGCTGATGGAGAAACTACAGCTGTGGGGTGTATCGCAATACCGAACTTGCAATGTAGTTTTTCTACTACTTTTTTGCGAATACAATTCACTCCAATACTTACTATCATTGGTGATAACTCCGTTTCACCATGTAAGACTTTTTTGCCACATAATTTGTTGACATTGAGATTATCATCAACAAAAGCTTCAACCACTTGACCATTGGCTTCAATAATTTCCTTTATCACTTTACCATGACCACTTGCACCGAATAAATACATATGATTTGGAATTTAATTGTGTCCGTTAAAATAATCCATCGTTGCCGACCTACCTGTTGTAGTATTTATATCCTCACGGCAAAGTACCTTTTTAATTGTGATGAATATCACTCTCAAATCAGTCAACAAAGAACAATGATCCACATACCACACATCAAGTTTGAATTTTTCTGTCCATGAAATAGCATTACGTCCATGACATTGTGCCCATCCACTAATTCCAGGCCGAACTTCATGTCTACGCATTTGTTCCTTGCTATACAGAGGAAGGTACTGAACAAGAAGCGGTCTTGGACCAATTAATGCCATATCGCCTTTCAATACATTTATTAACTGCGGCAACTCATCAATTGACATGGAGCGAACGAAACTGCCAATTCTTGTCAGTCTGTCAGCATCAGACAACAGATTGCCGTTAACATCTCTTTCGTCCGTCATAGTCTTGAACTTTATCACCTTAAAGATCTTACCATCCTTACCTGGTCGTTCTTGAAAGAAAAATACACCAGCACCTTTATTTGCAAAATGCAACCAAATGATAATAATCATTAAAATTGGACTAATACATATCAAAGCAACAAGCGCAATACAGAAATCAAATAATCTTTTAAAAAAATGTTTATACATGTTTATTTCTTTTTACATTTTTATAATAAGCAATTATTTTAACTTGTTAGACCCAATATTATAAGACCACTATTATTTTCTTTTAAGGATGAAAATAACAATAGTCCGTTAAATTTAGAATTAACATTTATGCGGTAATAGGTAAGTACTCAATTTAGAATATCCCCCCTTTGAAAGAGCACATTACTGTGCCCAAAACCGAGTTTTGTTAATTAATTAGTTTTTGAATTTAACATTGGCTGGTAGCCAAAGTGATTTCGCCGGGAACCATGTTAACATAATCCCTGCACCCGTTAAAGATATTTTTGAAAAAAGTTCCGATGAAGTTCCAAATAGAACTGCCATAAAGCTTTACCGATCCTATCACACTGAGATATGTTGCAGCCATCTCAGCACCGGCATCACTGCCATACTACTTTCATCCTAACACAAAACGATTGGCGAGATACTCCACAAGGCAAAGCCTCTGTCTAGTACCGAAGGTAAAACCTTTCAAGATCTTCACTACTATACATAATTCTATAAATTGGGTTGGCAGCGAAGGTAGAACTTTCATTCAATAGCCTTTTTTTGACTGCTTACGCTTTTTCTAACATTTCCTTATAAAGCCCCAACCAAGCTTTACAGACAACAGCATTATTAAACTTTTCCTCAACACGCTTACGACCAGCCAATCCATGGATCTTGCGAATATCTGCATTCTCATAATACTGCTTCATCACACAATAGAGACTATTAGGGTCGTTCACCTTACAACGTAAACCTGTTACACCCTCCACAGAAGCATCCACCACACCATAAGCATCTGATGTGATGACAGGCAGTCCCAAGGCCTGCGACTCCAGTACACTCATACCGAAGCCTTCACGCCATGTGGGTAATACAAACACATCACCTGCTTGAAGACTCTTAAAAGGGGTACGTGTCAAACCTGGATAGAAATAATTCTCTCCGCGCTTGATATTAGGATAATTCTTCACCTTTTGATCATATCCTTCTTCATCCGTGCCGTAGAACAGCAATCGAGCCTTAGGGCATTCCATCACCAAACGATTGAATGCCTCAAAAATTTCTCCAACGCCTTTGTCATGATTTAACCGCCCCAAAAAGATATATACCACCTCGTCATCCTTTATACCAAGTTTCTGGCGCTCCTCCTTACGAACTTCCTTTGATATCACAAACTTTTCAAGCTTGATACCTGCTATTGATCCATTGGCAGGTACTATACTATTCTTCTCCGAGAGTACCCCTTCTTTAATAAGGAACTGTCTCTGACCTTCACCATCCACTAACAGCCGAGTATCAAGCATAGCTATCATCTTGTCCATCATCTTCAGCATCATACGTACTCCCCCCCTGCGTGTAGCCCATACCTGTCCTGTGAAGATATGCACACGATTAGGTACACCAGCAAATTTACCCGCTAATGCTGTCAGAAAACCAGCCTTTGGAGTAACAGAATGCACACACTCAAACTTTCCAAGTTTGAATATCTTCTTCACCACAAAGAGTGCCTTTAAGTCGCTTTTTAAATTAATCTTACGTACAATAGGAGCTTGATGACAGATAACCCTCATCTTCTCAAACTCTTTTTTCAAATCTTCGCTTCCTTCATAATTAGCTATCAGATGCACTTCATATTCTTTCAACAAGTACACAAAATGTTCCTTTAAAAATGCATCAGCAGTTCCCGGAATCGCCACTATAAATGCAACTTTCTTCTTTTCCATACAGATACCAGTCTAATATTTCGTATTTTGAGACTTTGACTTATATTCAAAAGCACTTCATAAGACAAAATCCTTTTTAAGAAATCCAATTTAAAAGCTTTTATAAGAAAACCATGTTAGCTAAAATCTACTTGAAAAATTTTCTCATTAAAGGACTTCTTCTAACCTTTTGATACAGAAAATTTGGAAGTAAGCCTATAATCAAAGGGCGAAAACAATGAATTCTTGTGTACCACGGAAGGCCTACCATTGGATAACCTATCCATTTCACATAAAATTCATTTCTACGGTTCTTCCACGTACGCCGTAACGTAGCATTGCGATCGTCACGCATCAAATAGTAAGAATCATGCATCTGATAGAGTTTATAGCCAGCATGATATATTTTAAACCAAAGATTATAGTCCTCAACACGAAGAAGAAAGTTATTCACAGTATAACCTCCTACGGCTTTGAACACTTCCGTACGAGCCATGCACGGAGCATGACTGACAGGAGACCGGTAAATGAAGTGCTCAGGTTTAACATCGCCCCTACCAACAGCCACACGGAATATACCATCTTTGTCAAAATAAGTACATGGTGTACTAACAACACTATATTCTGGATGTTCATCCAAAAACTCCACCTCAATCTCAAATCGCTTTGGCTTTGAAATATCATCTCCATCCATTCGCGCAATCAACTCTGTATCTGCCTTATCCAAGCATCTATTCAATGTATAATTAAGTCCCATGTTCTTCTCATTGCGTAAAACAATAATGTTGCTATGTTTCTTTTGGTTCTCGATAGCAATATCATAAGTACTATCCGTTGAACCATCTTCACACATTATTATTTGAAAATCTTGATATGTTTGGGCATATAATGAATCCAATGCTTCCTGAAGAGTTGAAGCACAATTGTATATACCCATTAAAACCGATATTCTTGGCATAATCTATTTTTCGTTTATTATTTTCTCGACCTCACTCATTGAACAAGACAACATTCCATAACATTTGCTACAACTTTGATAGCACTTCAATATCTTCTCTAAGAAAATTAGATTCTGCGCCATATTTGCCCCAAAGTTATGAGGATGCCACCACAAATGATAAATTTCTCCATTTCTTGCAGCATATTCCATCTCTTTCTTAATACGGCTTAATCGTAGTCCTTCAAATATTGAAAGTTTAGGTGAATAGGGCCTCAACATACGACTTGCTGCTACATTTAAAACACCTGAATTCTTATTTATCTGCGAATAAGGAATAGAAGTATATCCTCCAATGTTTAAATATGCATCCAACAAACGACAAGCCTTATTTTTTATAGATTCAAAGCGTGATTTCGGTTCGTTGAAAAACTTCAAGGCATTACCTCTATAATTATTTATTCCATGTCTTTTACATATCCTTAAATATTCATCTGATACCATATTCTTCGGGAACACAATGCTTGAGAACCTTATCCCAACATTATTCGCAGTCTTGATAGCATTTATCAAGTCATCCTCAAACTGTTCTATTGTTTGCCCTTTCTCCCAACAATAATAATGACAAAAAGTATGTGTTGCTATTTCTACATTAGGATACTTATTAAGCTTCTTAACCGTCTCTGGTGCAAAATACATATCTATATACTCATCTTGAATATTTTCTATATAGTGATTATTATACGGGGAACACCGAGGATTTTCATATGAAGGCAATTTTTGGGGAATATTTTCCAATAGTTCCTTTTTATCTTTATGCATTATCATTCCAACAATTGCAAATGTAGCCTTTACATCATACCTTTGGAATAAATCTAGCATACGGTCTATTACTTTAGGAACATTGACTATGTTTGACATACCATACTCTTGGGGGACAGACCATTCGCAACACCCCCACATCAGCTCATAATCGAGTGAGATAACTAAACATCCTTTCTTACTCATATTCTCTTGGGGGAATTTCTTTAATCACTTTGCACGGACTGCCAACTGCAATTGTCCATGCAGGCACATCTTTAGTTACAACAGACCGAGCACCTATGATAGCACCCTCACCAACAGTAACACCTGGCATAATGATACTGCCCATACCTATTTGACAACCTTTCTTCAATGTAACAGGAGCGTACATATAAGGAAGTTTTGTTCCGTTATCCCCTTTTCGATAGTTTTTCATATTCCTACGATGGCAAAGAATAATGCAATGGTTAGTTAGGATCACATCATCTTCTATATAAATAAGATCTGCATTGCCCACATCTGCTGCAACAGAATGCCCAATAGACACATTCTTTCCTACATGACATCCCATCTTACGCCACCACCTGGCTCTGTTCACATTAAAGTCTCTTGTATGAAAAAGTCCAGGATGATATGCTTTTTTAAAATAATAAGCGGCCTTAATGGTTTTAAACGCATGCAAGACAATGCCCCATATTGTTATTTGTCCATATTTAGACTCATCATTAATAATGCCCATCATTTTAAACAAGCGAAAAGTTGATGTTGATTGTTGTCCCATATCTAAGTTATTTTAATATTGTATAATATATAATTTCCATAAACAAGGTAAAACACAGTTGATAAAGCATAACCTTAGCTATTGACAGATTGTTAGATATCTTTTGTAATTTGTAGCCTTTTAGGAAAGGGTAACATAAAACCATTGGATACATAAACCAAGATAATGCAGCAATGCGGTTAGTAAAACTTGCATACATACATAACATCCACATACCATTCATTAAGAGATATAGGTTCAGAACGAAATCATACCCTTCAATCACAATATTTTTTTTAAATCTAATATACCAACCAAGTAGTACTGGCATTGCACTATATATAACAAAATCATATCGCATACCTGTTATCCACCCACTATCACCGTTGGTTATTAGATATGAAGCACCTTTTTGATCGGTCAACCCTGCAAATAAAATTTGAAAATAAGACACATGTAATACCGCACAGGCCAAGGCTAATAGCCAAAAAGCCAAATATACTTTAGTGTTCTTATAAAATAAACACACAATATAACCAGCTATACATACATGCATTGAATGGTGGATACCAAACGATAATGTAAGAAACAATGCTGGTCTCCATAATCTTTTCGGGAAATCATCCTTACATGCTATAGCACAACAGAAAAGCGAAGCGGCTGCACCAGCCTTAAAGCCATTTACAGACGATGTATACGAAATAAATGCTCCAAGAAACATTAAAAAAGCTACCAATGTGTTTTGAGGGAACATCTTTTTGTATGCCCACCATCTACCTATAAAATAAGTAAAAGAGCACGCTGTAAAAAATGCAGACACACTAAAACCATTTGATGACATCCAAGCAAGTACATTGTCAAATACTAAATTCTCAACGTTTATGCTAAATAAGAAATCTTCGTGTGATAAATAACGATAATACGCTGCATACCCTACTGTATCTGCAAATACATCATGTACTGGTCTGATGCCAATCAACAATGCCATTAATACAGCTAGCACTAAGGCTGAATTTCCCCTATCTACATGTTGGGAGTTTGCATTTGTATTGTATTTCACATAACAAGCAAGGGTACATATCGTTACAATTAACAAATAAAGATATTTATAATAAGGAGCGAACCACATGTTTTACACCTTTGGGGATTTCTTCATTACCATTAAATCATTTATAATTTGTTCAGCAACCTTCTCACCACAGAAATTCTTTTGAACAAACTCATATCCTCTATTGGCTATCTGCTCCAATTCTTCTTGATTTTCAGGTCTCTGCCAATACTCTACAGTTTTACGAAGACCTTCTTTAGTACTATCATAGGTTATATAATGTATACCTGGAATAAGTCCAAGGTCACGATACATTGGCGAATCAAGCCCAATATAAGCACTACCACAAGCCATTCCTTCAACATAGCCAATACCTGGAACTCCCAAAATTTCCTCTCCTAAGAAATGCATCTTATAATCATTGAACTTCTCGACCATATTAAAACTGAAATATTTCTTCTGCTTGCCAACATGGGTTCTATTATACATTTTCTTACAGAATTTCACTATAGTATTATCGTTTGAATATATAGTCTTTCCGGCATTCTCCTCCAAATAGTCACTACTATAACAGTCTACTGTATCTTTGAAGAATTCAGGATTGTCCTTAACAAACTTACGTGCAGGTTGATTACAAGGATCGCCATAAATTGATAAGAATTCTTCATGCTTCTTATATGTAATAGTACCTGTAGAGAAACATTTTGTTTTTCGTTCCTTAAACGGTTTTATCCTTTTGAATCGCTCCGCAAAAACAAATGGATGAACTATCCAAGGTAATTCCGTATGATAGTATTTTCTGAAAATCTCCGATGACTTGCTCAGGTCTACTTCATTAAAATAACAATCAAATCCTGCCTCTCTAATTTTTTCATCCTCTTCCTTACGTCCATGAAAGTGGAGCATACTCAATGCCTTGAATGCATCAATATACTTAAGACCTCGCAACTCTTCGTTACATACATTATAAGCAATAATAATATCATCTTTGTGTATTTGCAAAGGATTCCTCAAAACTGGTATCAAACTTGGTTTGATGCCATTCTTCTTAAGTGTAATTTTATTTTCAATACCTGACAAGCTATTTAGAACTTTCATATACTTACCGTTTCCATTGGTATAAAGAGAAAAACCTCTATCGTTGATATAATTACATACCTGATACTCTTCTGGATGCTCCAATAGATACTTCAACAAATATCCATGCTTAATAGCTGCAGAATATTTGAACACATAAACCATTGCAACTCTCATCAACATCCAATCTGAATGCAAGTTTACAAATACAAATCTTTGCATATGCTGTTATTTTTAATTTTCAAAAACTTTCTCCATTTGTGCAACCATGTACTCAATAGAGAACTCTTGTATTTTTTTCTCATCGACACACAGACTTATTTTCCTGTCAATCATATTGCATATCATTTGTGCCCATTCCTTCTCCGTCTTAGAAAGAGACATATATTCAACTGCCCCACATTCACTTTCTTTTGGCACCACATCGGAAACCAAACACTGAAGTCCTGCCACTTGTGCCTCAACAATGACAATACCAAGTCCTTCAAAAGCACTCGGCATAAAAAACAAATCACAACTTTTAAGTATTTCGTTAACATCCGATCTTAAGCCCAAGAAATGAACACGTCTTAAGCAATTGTTCCTCCTAAATATTTCACGGCACTCTTCTTCCTTATCTCCTATTCCAACCCACACAAAATCCACATCATCCCGCATTTTACTTAGTTCAGAAAACACCCGAGCTATAAACAATGGATTTTTCTGTGGAATAATTCTTCCTATTGTAATGATATTATATTTTGCAGTAAGACCGATCTCTCGCTTTTTCTCTTCAATATCAATAGGCCTACGGAAATGTTCAATGTCAATCCCATTGTTTATGACAATTGGATATCTATCTTGATGCCAATTCTTATCTGTAAACAAAAAATCCATTGCATCCTCCGAACAACCAGTCCGACGATTAGAAAAAGTCCAACACATCCATTTCATCACTTTCTGATAAATACCAACAGCTATTGTCATGCCTTGTATTAAAGACTTCTGCTGCATTGTATTGTGTGAATGACAACAACGAACCGGCACACCGGCTAACCATGCGATTAACAATTGAGGTCCGTTAAAGAGATCTATATTGGTTTGGAACACATCAAATTTTTCTTTTTTCAAGATGCCATACAACATCCAAAGATGTTTTATCTTACTCATAAATCCCGTTAAAGGACTTGTGTGAATTATCCTTGCTCCTATTTTCAAGACCTCTGGTTCCCGCACAAGACTTTCTTTCTTATTACTTGGATTAACTACAGTAATATCATATTTATCATAATCTAATCCCCTACACAAATTCACAACAAATGTGTCTGTTCCACCTCGGGCAAGACCATTTTGTAGAATACAAATTTTCTTTTTCATTTCCTAGTATATTTAAGAAATCTCCCTAATGGATAACAATATGCCAATGCAAAAGCAGTGAATATCTTATTCTTACTAATAAATCCTGATTTCAAGATTAACCTAAAATTCTTTCTTATATTAATCTGTCTTTCTTTGATATTCTCGTCATACGGATAATTAGCGAGTGATGCATAATACAATCCCCAAAAATCTTCTATTGCATATCTTGCACAAGCAATGTCGTAATACTGCTGCCACCAAAGTTTTGTTTCATGGGTTATCGTGCGCCAAACTATTGAGCCAGAACCTTTTTTTTGAGGAGTCCAATTCTGATGAGATAGGCTTTCATTATTCATACGATAATGATATAACTGCAACTTACAAACAGCCACACAATCCACATGCTGCAATAAATGCCAAAAAAATAAAGCATCCTCCCCGTAGGAAATTCCACTGCGAAATCTTTCGTTGTGCAACAAACTCGTCTTAACAAGCTTGTTGCACAACGAACCACTAAGCCACTTGTGCTCAAGAAACGCTTTGACAATCTTTTCTCTTGTATAAGAGACATAAGAAGAGTCACACAGGTTGGGACTTTCGTCATTCTTGATCATGTCGCAGACAACAATATCGAAAACCAAACAATTCTGAATGCTAAACAACGATTCTACCATTGTTGGTTCCAGCCAATCATCAGAATCAACAAAGAGAAAGTATTCACCACGTATGTGACTCAGCAGATCATTGCGTGCAGATGCCACACCCGCATTTGCTTTATCATATATCTCTATCCGATTGTCTGCTGCAGCATACCTTTTACATATTCGAAACGAATCATCTGTAGAACCGTCATTCACTATAACAATCTGCAAATTACGGTATGTCTGTCCACAGACAGAATCAAGACACTGTGAAAGATATTTTTCTACATTATATACAGGGATAAGTATTGAAACCAAAAGTTCTGTCATATCCGTATTATTGTTATTTTATTCATAAGTGATCACTTTAGACCAAAACTTCTCTACATTATAACATTGGAAGAGAATCGACAACAATGAATTTTTATTCATATCTGTTCAAGTCTTTTTTAGTTCCCCAATCTTTATACTCTTCTACCATCATCGGACGGAAAGTCTTCTTGTCGAGAAGCATTGCATATATAATGTGCGAAAGGTAGAAGCGACCGTATTGACGGAGGAGATGATAATAGTGAAGGAAGGTATCTACATTGTCAATGGCATAACCACCGGCACTGATATAATGCCCAACCACAGTTTTTTCTATGATATTAGTAAGGTAGTACATATCATCCACCGCAGCATAACTTTTGTCCTTAGGTGAGAGCACCTCAAGCTGCTCTATGGGATAAAGGGCTACAGCATTCTCGCCAATAAAGTCTGTACGGAAGAAACAATCGGCATCCTTTATGAAGATATTTCCTTGTACCTGCTCCTGCATGATGGTACGATAGATAGTCTCTGCCTGATCTTGTGTAGGCTCGTCAAGAACTACAACCTTAGCATTCGTAATGCCCAAGCGTTTGAACTGGAGACGAAGACTATCACCCACAAAGAAGCGCTCATCGTATTTCCGAAGGACAGTAAAGTAGATGTTATCAAACTGCTGTAAGTTCAAGCCCATGATGCTTTTGATACAAATGATAATGCCATCCTTATCAAGTCCAAAGACGTATGGAAGACCGTTTTCATACTCTGGTTTGTCGGCTGCTACGGGCACAAGAATGGTGCGATTTAATGTCTGCAGTTGTTCAAGAGGTTCAATGTCCGATGGGCAGTTCAAGGCTTCGTTAAGTCCAAGTCTTGAAATTTCTTGAACAGCTACCCCCTTACTTGAACCATTCATACCATCCAGCTCCTTCTCCAACGCATCCTTAAGGAACTCTACAATCTTTTCTTCATGCGCATACGGCAGAATGCGGAGAATGTTCATCAGTTGCATGACTGGATAATTAGTACGATACCACTCGTACTTATTGCTGAAATAGGTATCAATCTCACGGTCTATCTTATCGAGCACAATATGCAGACGGACAGCATCATATCGCTTGGTGTACATCAGTTGTGACCAACGATAGCGGGTATCCTGACGAAGCTTGACAATGTCCTGCAAGGGGGTCTCGAGAAAGCTATCGAGGAAGTCTATGAGATAGTAGTTGTTACCATTGAAAAGGATGTTGCTAAACGTGAGGTCACCATGGCAAAGTCCTACGGGAATAAGCATGTCCTTGAGATTAGTAAAGACCTGTTCAGAGCGGCTAAGAATGGAAGCAATACGCTCGTCATCCTGATAGAGTGGATTGTGCTCGCACTTACATTTGATTTCGGCAAACTTATCTTGAAATATCTTAGAAGATACAGTCTGCAGCTTGCTTTTGCTGATCTCATGTTCCACAAAGTACTCCAATGCACCAATCAGGTAATCCACTTGCTCGAAGCCTGCCTGTTCGAAGAATTCGATAAAATTTTTGGAATAGACATACTGCATCTTGACCACAACGGTCTCATCAGTTTTCTCAATATCGTAAATTTTAGGCACACGGATATGCTGATGTTCTATCTCTGCTGCTGCACGTTGTTTCTCAGCCTGCAGAACAAGGCGCTTAATGTACTTTGGATCTGCCGTGGATTTATACACATAAATCTCATTGCCCTCATTGACCACATCAATCTGGCATCCACTATGTCCTTTAACTACAATATTCATATATGTAGGATTTTTATTTTAATATAAATTATCTATAATCTTTTCATGAATTTTCATTTCGACCATATTCAAACCATTCTGGAGTGACTCGTATATATTTGGCACCACTGGCAATAGCTGCGCCAATGCCTATGTCAGAATCTTCAAAAATGAGCGTTTCTTTTGAAGTGACCCCCATTACAGTCATTGTCTTGTTATAAATCTCTGGTTCTGGCTTACCATGTTCAACATCTACTCCTGTTAAAATGACATCGAAATATTTCTGCAAATCAAGAGCACCTACAGCACTCATAAGGTTTTCTTTGCGAGCAGTAGAAGCGATAGCAGTCTTACCACCCATTTGATGAAAGGTATTAATCATGTCAATAAGCGTGTAGTTGGGTATCAAACACTCGAAGAACATTGGATAGTAATTCTTCTTCAACTCTTTAATCTTATTGACAACATCTTCATCTGCAATACCCATGCTACTCATAAATCCATCATAACGAAGACCAAAGCATTCGCGATATTTCTCTGCAGTCAATACAATGCCACACTCTGAAAAAGCTTTTTGATAAGCTCTAAAATTAGCCTCAAATGTATCGACCAATGTGCCGTCAAAATCGGTGATTATTGCCCGTATCATATTTTTTAAGGAAACTATAGAAATTATTTTCCATACTTACTATCTTATCCATATTCATTCTAATGGAAGATACCACTTATATAATCCTTACGAACCTTATCAGAATCCTGCCAAGGAAATCCAACAACACGATGCCAAATAAAATCCTTTAGTAATTCAACTTTCGCGAATATTTTACTTATGGTCTTTGAAGATACTGTGAAAGTTCTTCTGGAGTTCCATATGAATAATATTCCTCCATGGGAGCCAGTTGTACCTTTTCTCCTGCTGCCAACATATAGTTGTAGAGCAGGCTCACGTAATACTCAGGTTTCTTGAACTCAGGCTCGTTGAGCAATTGATGAGCAATCTCCTTGAAGCGACGACCTGTAGAGAAAAAATAGGCACCACAGAGAGCATGACTACTGATGACTTCCTTCTCGGCAGTACGCATTACATAACCATCTTCGCCCACCTCAGCATAACTGTATTTAGGCTGGTCGGACTCGAAGCTAATAAGAACGCCACCATTTGCTTCCTCCATCGGCTGTGAAAGTTGCTGCTTGATTATCTCAATGAGCTTCACGCTACGGAACTCCATATCGCAATCCATCACGATAACAGCATCATCATCAATAATAGCACTCTCCGCCATCAAACAAGTCTCTACAGCACCACGCGTGGTCTTCACAACTGAAAATATATTGGCCGTAGGCAAAAACGACTTGATACCTTTATCGATACCATATTTTTCAATATGCTCATGTCGCACGATGAAACTGTACTTCATCTCAATACCCTTGTCTGCCACACTATTTATGGCGTGTTTAAACAAAGGCTGACCATTTAGTTCAATCAGTGGCTTCGGAGTAGTCCAGCCCGCATTAACAAAGCGAGAACCCTCACCCGCCATTGGCATGATTATATGTAAATATCTCATTTAATTCTATTGATTATTGGTGAAACAATTGTCTTGATAATTCATGATCCACTATAGGTAAGAACAAAGTTCATGAAGAGTGTATAGAAGTAATTGTGAACAGGTTCGAACACCAACTGTTGTGTATAAATTGACCGTTTTAGGAAATATTACATGGAAGGACCTATTGAGTTCATGATAATGCATATTTTATAAAATCCCGAGAAATCTCTGTAGCCATCTCTACATTTTTCAACACGTTTGAGTAATCAATTTGTTTTATATCAAGATCGTCTACCATCTCTACAAATCTATCATTCAACCCTGCAATACTCAACAAAGAAGATATTCGCAGATCAGAAGCATTATGCTGTTTAAAACTATAAAAATTTGTATTGCAAATAATCGATATGGCAGTACCATGGAATGATGTGGTAAAAACACACTCCGCATATCGTATGTAATTAACAAAATCCGATGGTGAAGCTGTAAAATCACAAATTCTCTTTTCTGTATACTCAATATACGCATTGAGCATTACGACACGAGCACCTATCTTCTTTGCATATCGCTTTGCCTGCTCAATAACCTTTTGATGCTCTACTATCTCATATACAAGTACATATTTTTGTTCGATTGGGCGTTTACTTTCAATTCCATCTGTTAGCAAATTACCTGCTAAAATTGTAGGGTCAACAGTAAATACAACTGGCTTTCGTATAACATCTGACAATAGTTTCTGCAAAGTTATCTCTCTAACACCTATGCCTGCATATTTTGAAAGATGTTGTTGGTAGTAATCAATCTCCTGCGAAGTAAGCACTTTGGCTTTGTTACTAGCAGCATATGATATCACTTTGCATTTAGCACCTGTTCCAAAAAATACATCATCGAATTTGCCATCTGTTATTGATGCTTCCCATATCTGGTCGCTTCCAAGGAAGATAGCATCAAATTCAGAAAAATCCATACCTTTAGTATATGGATAAAGTCTTAGTTTAGTTTCAATAAATGCATTAAAATTGTCATAGCGCTCACTTCTTGTTTTGTACAGAAAAGGTTCATTCATCAACTTCTGCATTGTCAAAAGTGGTTTTGAACAAATCCAATTACGTAACGAATGGCGTTTATAACCGCGTGTAAGATACTTTGGACGATAATCGATGACATACACATCATAGCCTAATGACTTTAGGTATTCTTGTAAACCAAAGCATTGAAGTATAGCTCCATAGTTGTGAGCACAGTGAAATGTTAATATACCTAATTTCATAAATGTAAGAGTTTTCTTTTAATACAACTTAGATGTCTTTTGAATCGGAACAAATAGTTTAAGTCACCGTATTTATATAAAACATACTTAATGCCTTTATTATGATAATCCTTGAAGAAATTTTCTTGAAGAGGATTTTTCTGAATGGGATTTATCAATTGAGGCTGAAGACAGTCTCTTGTGTCTGTCTGTATCAAATCTAACTTGGGCGTAATTAATTTTAAGAGTTCTGTTCCTTTTGAGGAGTTAATAAGAATCAAATTGATACCAAAATCATCATTCCACTCTACATGGTTCTTTTCCCATCCCCAATAATCACCAATAGTAACATCCCCTACTCTATGAAGATTAGTGAATGGACATATTGTACAAGATGGGCGGATACTTAAATGCTTGAAGAAAAGATAATCATATGATTTTGTTACAATTTCTTTTCCGTTTGCCAGATTGTAGGTTTCAAGACACTTATGCCAACCAAACCGTTTATTGCGAAAATCTGCTTTGACTATCTTGGAATGATACTTTTGTTCGAGATACAAAATATAGGATTTCCACAATCTCGGAGATGTATTACAATGACACACAAGATCAACTGTCAACAGTTCTTTATGAAATCTGTTTGGAATGTATGATTTCAATCCTGCTACTTGACAAGGAGAACCAATAAAAAGGACTTTTTGACTATTCTTTAAATATTCCTTAATCTGCAAAAAGACATTTTGTATTTCTGCTTGTACATATTTTGACCCTCTAAACTGCTGAGTCTCATCAACATTCTTTGCACATGAAAACATAATATTCTGATCAGAGTCAAAAACAACACCATAAGCACATCCTCCTGTAGAAAGAAAATTTTCGTATATAAGAGCCGCTAATCCACCTGTTTGGGATTTAGCAATTTCTTCGAGTTGCTTCTGCCTCCCAGCATATACAATAGGAGTTTCAAAGTTCTCATATCTCTCATAACCTTTCTTAAACTGGCAAGTTTTGACACAAAGTCCGCAATCAACGCATTTACTTAAATCCACTTTAGGATATAAGAAACCTGATAAGTCATCAACCATTGTAATTGCGTTGTATGGACAAATACTCGCACATGCAGTACATCCACAACAGTTTTCTTTGACTTTTATGTCTATTCTCATTTTATTTTTTTATCTTAAGCATAATGATTTCTCTTTCTGCTTTCGTGCAACCTACAAATAAATATGTCGCAAACAGAGAAATAGTAGAGACACTAACTGTCAGTAATAGTCGCATATAAGATTCATCCATTGTGTTTACAATTACAATTGGCAGTATTGCACCTACGACAGATACTAATACTACGTTCAGAATAACCTTTTTGACGAAAGCCACCATAGACAAACCTGTTATTCGATTCAGCATAAATAGTCGCACGAAAAGACATATTAGTGCAATAACTATAGCCGTTACATAAGTCCAATCTGGTGTAGAGCCTAACCAAAGTAGTATATATGATACTGGGAAGTTTAATAATTGAAGTCCTCCTACAATTAACTGATAGTCTCGAATTTTTCCTGATGCGAGCATGAGGGTCATCATTGTATACGATAAAGATTCTGTCATTACATACAGCAATGTCAAGCGAACAAAAATCACGGAATAGACTGGAACAACAGTTAGCCATGTATGCAGCAAGATTGACGTTTCGAGGAAAACTGGCAAAGCAATAAGAAGCAGAAGATAGAAAGACAATCTTGCGCCTTGTATTACCAACTGAAATGAATGTTCTCTATCATCTACGGCATATAATTTAGTAATCTGCGGATTGATAGCTGATACAAAACTAGAAGAAAAACTGGCTACCGCTGCACTCACTTGTTGAGCTATACCTCTGGATGCATTTATAGTAGTTCCCCAAAACATATTAATTAAGATATTAACCCCCTGCTCTCTTAAGACGCCAGCTCCTGCCCCTATAAAATTCCATCCCGAAAATGCAAACATCTTATATATTAACTCTTTGTCAAAGTAGAAATGATACCTACTTTCTTTGAAATTCCTTTTACAATAGATTGCATAGATAGTTCTGATTAGAAGAGCAACAACTGAAAGAAGAATAGCATAGCATACAAGTTTATCAGAAGGCGATAGCATGACTATAAAACATATACCAAGTTTTAATGTCGCTTCAAGTACACTGATATAAGCAAATGCTGTCATCTTCTCATGTGCAATAATAAGTGCATTGTATGGCACTGCTATTATATTAACACAGAAAGTAATCATAGACAATTGAAGACACCAGTTTGCAGCTGCTAATCGCTCTGGTGCAATCAGCATCTTATTATTGACAAACCACACTCCAAAAGCCTCTATTAATAATACAATAATTAAACAGATAGCTACTTGTATGGTGACCGAAGAAGAAAAAATTTTATTAAGTCTCTCGTTATTTCCCGTACCCAATTCGAATGTAATAAAGCGAGTGGTTGCCGCAGATAGTGAATTGCTAAGCAATCCAAACATTGCAACAAAGCCACCAACCACGTTATAAATACCATAATCCTGTACCCCTAATGCCTGCAAAATTATACGAGATGTGTATAAATTTATCAACATAATAAAAACCATGCGGATATACAGCATCAGCGTATTTTTCGCTATCCTTCTATTATTTAATTGTGTATCTGACATTTAATAGATACTATTTTATTCAATTATTTTTGCCTTTCTACGTCAATAAACAAAAATATTAACTATCAATTTACTTAATTCAAATAGCAGTAAGCACTCAATTATTATTTGTATCCCTATTAAAAATAAATATATTAATAAAAAAATTACAAAAGCAAGCTTGATTTTTATTAAATTTCAATCTAAAAATTCAAAGCAACAAAACCCTCATAATCCTGATTACCACCATCATTGTTTTGAAAACATAAAAGAAAGAAAGAAGAAGTTACTTTGAATTTACATTCTGTGTCTCTTTACCATAGCCATAGCCGTAACCATAACGTTTACCATAACCATAGTACTTACCATATTTACCATAGCCATAGTAATAGCCGTATTTTTTCTTCTGAAGCTCCAAACCATTGATGGCAATACAGAGATTAGGCAATTTATTATTTTCAGTGAGTTCATTGATCAAAGTAAACTCAGCCTTACGGGTGTAATCAGCACGGCATACATAAACAGATAAATCCGCTACACGTCCTATGAGCAAAGTATCTGTCACCATACCTACAGGAGCGGTATCCAGTATCACGTAGTCAAAATTCTGCTTCAAGGTTTCAACAGCTTTTTCCAAACCGTCACGAGCCAATAACTCTGTTGGATTAGGAGGAACGGTTCCACCGGGAAGAATATATAAATTCTTGTTTATATCAGAAGGTTGTACCAAATCCATCAGATTTATAGCAGGATTAGTAAGAAACTGGGTAATACCATGCTCTTTCTTAGGTATGTTGAAGACCTTGTTCAAGCCCGGTTTGCGAATATCAAGACCTACTATCACAACTTTCTTCCCTAATAAGGAAAGACTGATAGCCAAATTGGCGGATATAAAGGACTTACCCTCACCACTAATGGTAGAAGTCACCAGAATTACATTCTTACCATTTTCAAGCATAAACTGAAGATTGGTACGGACATTACGGAAAGTCTCGCTCATTAAATTATTCTGATTCTCAAATACAGCAATAGAACCGTTTTTCTCATCGGCTAACGGGACATCACCGATAACAGGGAGCGAAGTCAGTTTTTCAATATCTGCACGACCTTCTATTTTAAATTTGGTCAGACCAATCAGATAAACGACACCTACCGGAATACCTATTCCGAATACCAAAGCCGCAAGATAAATCGTCATCCGCTTCGGGGAAATCGGAGCACCGTCTGCCTGTGCCTCGTCAATAATCTTGGCGTTATTGGCTATAGCGGCCAGGACAATGGCATTTTCCTCACGCTTCTGAAGTAGCATCAGATACAGGCCGGACTTGATTTCCTGCTGACGGGCAATACTCACAAACTGTCTTTCCTGAGTGGGCGCATCACTGATACGACGGGAATAACGGCTTGCTTCACGGGCTAAATCCGCCCTCGTAATCTCCAGACCTTTCAGCGTCGCATCCAAAGTGGTCTGTATGTTGCCACGCATCGCACGAATACTGGCATTAAGATTTACAATTGCCGGATTGCTTTCCGTAGATGTACGTAACAGGCGGTTACGCTCGGACACCATTTCATTATACCGGTCAATTGCACCCGCTACACCAGCATCCTGTAAACCGACATTTGAAGGTAACACTTCATACTCGGTACCCTGCAGATATTTTTGTAGATCCACGACTAGATTTATCTGAGTCTGATTCTCCACACGTTTTTTCTCATATTCCGCATTGCCGGTCAAGGCTATCTGGGCTTCACTACTCAAATCCGTAATACCCGCACTACGCTTGAAATTCTCCAAATCCTGTTCCGTACTGCCTAGTTCCTTTGAGATGATACCAATACGCTCGTCAATAAATTCTGCTGTCCTCTGAGCCACCTCATTCTTGTCATTATTGGCATTGATATTATACATTTCAAGCAGCTTGTCTATATAGTCCTTACCACGCTGAGTATTAGAATTCTTGAGTGAAACGGTCACTACAGAAGTAGCCTTCGAGGTAGGAATTATAGACAGAGAACCAGCATAACCCTTCGCCACGGAAAAAGGTCTGTTAATATAAGCCGTGATATGACGTTCTTTTATTACACTTTCCGGACGGATAGGTGACAAAGTATCGTTATTCGCAAAAAAAGCAACCGTACCTTCATCGGTCGGAAATACGGCAGGCAATTTCTCAAAACGTTTCCGGTACTCCTTTTTTCCAACCCTAATCTGTACATCCATCGTACCGGCGGGTTGCAAAGACATACCCACCTCCATTGTCTGAGGAAGTTTATCCGCTTCCTGTGGAGTCAGGCTTACCAGAACTGGGGAAGTACGATACAGCTCCCTCTTGGGAAACCTGTCCTCATCCATATAAGTCACGAACAATCCCAAAGAGCTGACTACCTCCCTTGCCAATGTCCTGGAACTCAAAACTTCAATTTCATTCTCTATATTACCCGATGAAGAGACGAAACCGTCAAATCCCATCTTTTCCAATTCAGAAGACATACTTGCACCACCACCTTTCTTATCATCCTTAATAAGAACAGTGGCAGTAATATTATAAACAGGGGTTGTCAAACGCAGATATCCCCACGCACAAGCCACACAGATTATTACCGAAACTACAAACCAGGGCCAATGAATCAGATAACGAAAACAGATTTCCTGAATATTAACCTGTTCTTCAGATTGTTCCATGTGTTTCCCGTTTTTTCCCTCAATCATGCGATAATACTATTTGAAGATTGTTACTAATAAGCTTGCCAATGACACCAGAATAGAGGTGGCAGAGAACCAAAGACTTGTACTGTTACCTATATCCGAGTTACGGGCCTTCGCCTTATTTGGAGTCACATAAACAATATCATTCTGCTGCAACCAGTAATAGGGAGAAAGAATAGTCTCCGCACTGTTCAAGTCCAATGTCACAATCTCTTGCCTGCCGTCAGCACCTTCACGAATCAGTTTTACATTGTCACGAACTCCCCAGACTGTCATGTCACCGGCCATGGCAAGGGCTTCCAACAGGTTGACTTTCTCATTGTTTATAGTAAACGTACCCGGACGGGCAACCTCGCCTAATACAGAAATTTTATAGTTTACCATGCGAACAGTAACAATCGGAGTCTCCTTGATATAAGGTTTCAACTTTTCTATAATTAATTGTTCGGCTTCTTTCTTTGTCAAGCCACCTACTTTCAATTCACCTAGAACAGGAAAATTGATTTTTCCGTCATTATCTACCAGATAAGGCTGTAGAACGGGTTGGGTAGTCAGTTGGTTATTTCCGGCAGCCACACTGGCGGGACTGGCAACAGTCAAATTAAATGGGACAGCTAATTCCGGACTGGTACATGAAACTACAATAGTAAGCAGATCTTTAGACATTATCTTGGCATCATACAGATTTCCCTGTTGAGCTGTTTGTTCCACGACCTTTACATCCTGTAAATAAGGCACTTTTTTATACGACTGACAGGAAGCAAACAAAAATATCGCAACTAAACAAGAAAGTAATCTAGTGCCCATTCCTTGTACACTCAAACAAGTACAAAACGATTTATCCATAAATTTCTCAAGTTTATTATTCTTTATCCAGTGCCTCAAATCGCGGAGAATTCTTTGACTTGAATTCAGGAACCACTTTCTTCATCAGTCTGACCGTATCCATTATTTCAACAGCACGGGAGAGTTTCTCAAACTCTTCATACGTATCAAGAATATCAGCATATTCATACCGACGCACTTTAGCTATCATAATCTTCTTATTCTCGGTCGGAAGCGTATTTTCCTTATCACTCAAAACTTCTTCATAAAGCTTCTCACCAGGACGTAAACCGGTGAATTCAATCTTGATATCCTCTCCCGGACGATAACCAGCCAGTTCAATCATACGGGTAGCCAAGTCGACAATCTTCACAGCCTTACCCATCTCAAAGACAAAAATCTCATTACCCTCTCCCATTGTGGCAGCCTCCATTACCAAACGGCAAGCCTCAGGAATAGTCATGAAGAAGCGGATGATATCAGGATGAGTTACAGTAACAGGTCCTCCATTCTCTATCTGTTCCCTAAAACGGGGGATAACAGAACCGTTACTGCCCAATACATTACCAAAACGGGTAGTGATGAATTTGGTATGGCCTTTCACTTTACCCTCACGGATGGCACATCCCAGACTCTGTACATAGATCTCTGCCAGACGTTTGGAGCAACCCATCACATTGGTAGGATTAACTGCCTTATCGGTAGAGACCATGATCATTTTTTCTGCACCATATTCCACTGCCATATCAGCAACCTGACGGGATCCCGTGACATTCACCAGTACGGCTTCGCAAGGATTCTCTTCCATCAATGGGACATGTTTGTAAGCAGCAGCGTGAAAGACGATTTGAGGATGGTAATTTTCAAATACCATGCGTACACGTTCTTTCACACGCACATCACCAATCACAGGTATAAAATCTATAGTAGGATAATTCTTTTCAAATTCAAGACGGACATTATGCAAAGGGGTTTCAGCAGAGTCAAACATAATGAGTTTCTGAATACCCATCTGTACCAATTGACGACAAAGTTCACTACCGATACTACCCGCCGCACCTGTCACCAATACAATTTTTCCTCTAAATTCTTCGGCAACCTGACGAAGATTAATATTGATTTCAGCACGTCCCAGCAAATCTTCAATCTTAATAGGACGAATCCATTGATGGAAGTTACCGTCAGAGTCAGCCTCACTGATAGTAGGCGCTATCAGAGTTTTAAGAGAATTGCTTTTACAATATTCCAGAAGACGGTTCTCCTCCAGACGGGTATCTTCATAACGGGCAAACAAAATGCCGCGAACTCCCCGTTTCCGCATTATATACTCAACATCTGATTCATTTTCAAAGTAATAAATGGGAAGATCCGTCAAGCGACGTCTACTATTACCTTTACCATAGGTATAAAAACCTACAACCTTATAATGTGCACTGTCACGGAGACGAAATTTCAAGGCTACACTCTTTTCATCAATACCATAAATAAGAATGCGCGTATTCTTTTTATTCACCCAATCCAACAACAGGTCATAGACAATTATCAGTGATACACGGAAGACTGTCAGTGTGACCAAAGTTAATAAACCATCAAATAAAAGGTAGGATATTCTATAATTGTCCGGTAATTCTGTCTCATAAATAACCCAATAAGAAATAACCGCCAGACAGGCAATCTTGAACAAGACGGCACACATGACACGCCAAAGTTCACGTGCCTGTGAAAAACGAATCGTATTACGATAAGTGTGGAATATTAAAGCCCCGGCAATACTTGACACAAAAGAAACGCAAACGAGCTTGCAAAGCATCCAGTCAGTCATTGAAACATGTGCCATATAATGAATGATGGCATAAGCTACCAATGAACATAATACGGATATTACCGTATCAATACCTAAAATTACCCAATAGCTAAAATAATTTTTACGGGCATATTGTACTATACCCTTCAATGTCTTTTCCATTGTAGTATAAACGAATAAAATTACGTATCAGAATCAGAGATACAATCAGAATTTAAAATCAAAGCCTCACCGGCTCTACATAACCTACCGGCATGTCAGCACAGGCACATCCAAGCATATTAAGCCGGACGGCAATCTTGCTTCTACCGTCTACCGTAACAAGTTCACCCACAAGTCCCATTAAAGGGCCTTTGATAACGCGAACCTTCTCACCACGTGCCAAGGGAGCACTGTTCATACAGATTGCTTCTTCGGAATAATCAAGCATAAAACGGAAACGAGCCATCTGATCATCAGGAATTACAGTCGGACTGCTCTCACCACGCATTACCATGTACCGACTTACTGTAGAAAAGGAAAGAACCTCTTTGCGTTCTTTTGCATCGGCATGTACAAACACCATCATTGGAAGCAATACTGATTCGACCATCTTACGGCGGTCACTCCATTGATGAATTTCTTGTTGGACAGGAACAAAATTCTCAATCCCCATTCTATCCAAACGCTCTGCAACCTTCTTTTCGTGATGCATGCGAACCAAAGCTACATACCAGCGTTTAGAGTGTGCTACGCCTTCCCCTGTCCCATTACTAGGCCCAGCAATTACTGATTTTCTCTTTGTTAAAATCATGTTTTTTTACCCCATATTTGTCCGTTACTTCTTAGGTAACGGATAAATCACATACAACAATGAAAAAGGAAATTACACACATGGACAGGGGAGAAAAAAAGGAATTGTCTAATAATCAACGAAAAGGCTCTTTGGATTAGGCAATAAAAATGATTGAACATGAAAATAGACTTATTTCATGTTCGGATAGTTTTTTGCCCTATGTTTCAGATAAAACTAAAAAAAGTGAAGAAATATTTGTATGCTATTTATGTTTTTGTCTATCTTTGCGTCAAATTTAAATCCGTTACCTAAGAAGTAACGGGCGTTTATTACCACTGGTTACCAATACATTACACTAAAATTATCTGCCTGCGCAGTAGTTCCTTACGTAAGATAAATTCCCTTTATTTACCTTTGTACGTTCTTCAAGCCCGAAGCCTTTCAAATAGATTTGTGTGGTTTTTATAGATTTGTGTCCTAATGATTCACTAATCATTTCAATTGAGACTCCCCGGTATTTGGCGGTAGTAGCCCAGGAATGACGAAGCGTATAGGAAGAAACCGGAGATTTCAGATGCAACGCCTTTGCCAAATCCTTTAAATTACTATTAAACCGGCGGAGAGCGGACTGATATTCCCGGAAAGCACGCTCATCTTTCCGTCTCTTGTCACCACGGAGAATATCAAACAGATAATCCGGGCAATCGGGCAAAGAATCCTGCTTGTTCCGTAGTTGCTCAATCATCTCCCTTGCGCTGTCCAACACCTCCACGCTCATGGGAGTCTTGGTCTTGACACGGTTATAACGCAGCACATTGCTTTCCAAAGCCGATTTCTCCAGATGAGCCAAATCAGCGAACGACATTCCGCAAAACTGGAACATCAGGGTGGCAATGGCTTGCGTACGACGTAAACGCTCCGACTTCGGGTCTTCATACAAGAGCTTGTGAAGTTCGGCAGCAGGCAAGGCTTTTTTCTGGCGGACGTCCACGCCCGTATAGACATCACCGAACAGTCGGGGCACATAAGGGGCATTCCCCGCTTCCACTCCCCGATTGTAAATGCTACGAAGCATACGCATATACGTAGAAATCGTATTGGGCTTCAAGCCACACTCGTAAAGATACTGCCCGTAGCATCGTAAACGGCCACGGGTGATCTGCCTGAACGACATATTGGATATGCCACAGAACTTGCTGAAAGAAAAGAGGGCGTTCTTATAGACATGCGCCGTGGAATGGCGCCCCTCCTCTCGCAAACGACCGATGTAGAGTTCCCCACACCGGCTAAATCCATTTTTACTTGTCATTTGCATCACTAGTTATTTTATATATATACCATTTGGCAAGCGGCAAAAAAACGAATCTTTTCGCAGCTTTATCGCACACTTGCCAAAGTATGTTCTAATATTTAATATTTTTAACTAAAGTAAAAATTAGCAAATTATGGCTAGTAAAAAGACACCCAAAAGAGAAGCGAAAACACGAGTAAAAAACAATGCCCAAAATCGGAAAAAGAGTGGCGGCAGATGTAAGAAAGCGGAAATTATCAGTGAGGAAGAACTGGAAAAAAGAGGCGGACTGACCGGAGATGAAACGGCACTTTTCACGGTATATCTGCAAAAATTTGACAAGGGAGATGTCCATATGAAGTACTCCAAAAAGCTAAAAGATTTAGCCAAACACATCCATGAAAAAGAGCACTTGTACGTCCCCAAGCAAGGTGGGTATAAGTTAATGGAAGTCAGCAGTATAGAAACAGAGTTATCCGTAATCAGAGGAACTCTCCGGGAACAGCGGGAAGAAAAGGAAAGACAGGCTAAAGAGAAAGGCTCTAATAAGTTTTTACAAAAATAATTGTGCAGGTGAGATGCAAGCTCTACTTTTGCCGCCGTTTACAACCGGCTGAAAAACAGTAAACTTTCACCAGAAAAAATAGTGACGCTATCCGGTCGCGATGGCGTCACTATGAGACGAGGATAGTAACGCTATATCTGCAGCATACCGTCACTATCCCGAGAGGGAGAAGTTTATGCAATAAACAGGAGTAATTTTAATTAAATCTTTTTTATATAATGAGAAGAAATTGTAAGAAAAAAAAGTCTGAAGACTACATGTCAGTATGGAAGAAACGTATTGCCGTCGAAAAAGGAATTTCGGAAATATGTGCGGAAAGAATCGTGCAGAAGTGTATGGAACTGGTAAAGCACATGCTATATGGAAATGTAATGATAGCTTTTCAGAAACAGGACGGAACATTCTGTTTGGAAAAAGGCACATTGGTAGGATACGAAAAATTCTTTCATCGTGAATTCAAGTTCACTGTGAAACAGGAGTCTGTAATCTACTGGAGTGAGGAACAAAACGGATGGAGAAGATTCAGAATCAGCAACCTGATGGAATGGAAGGCAATCGTATAATTTATAATAAAAATATTGAACTATGAGTATGATAAACAAAGGGATACCTTATTTCCCTACACCGGCAAACTTTTTCGATGAAGAAACTATGGAATTACTGGAAGCCAAATTCGGAGTTTTAGCTTCTTATATCGTCCTGCGATTGCTTTGTAAAATCTATAAGGAAGGATATTACATTTCCTGGGGAAAGGAACAAAGCCTGATCTTCATCCGCAAAGTAGGTGGCGGGATAAAAGAGGAAGGTTCTTCGTCAAATTCCGTGCTTTTTTATTTTTAAATATGCCTTGTTTATATTTTATTATTTAGTTATAAATCAAT
>NZ_JBCOWR010000027.1:0-44129 GCF_040918965.1 Bacteroides sp. RTP21281st1_H5_RTP21281_210402
TTGATTTATAACTAAATAATAAAATATAAACAAGGCATATTTAAAAATAAAAAAGCACGGAATTTGACGAAGAACCTATGGCAAGAAGTACATTCAAAGTGCTGTTTTACGTGAACGGCAGTAAGGAGAAAAACGGTATTGTCCCCATCATGGGACGAGTGACAATCAACGGAACGGTGGCGCAGTTCAGTTGTAAGAAGACCATCCCGAAAACGCTTTGGGATGCGAAAGGCAACCGAGCCAAAGGCAAGGGCATGGAGGACACACGGGACATCAACCATGCCTTAGACAACATCAAGGCGCAAATCATCAAGCATTACCAGTGCATATCAGACCGTGAGGCATACGTTACAGCTGAAATGGTGCGCAATGCCTATCAAGGGATTAGAAGCGAGTATGAAACCCTGCTGAAAGTGTTTGACAAGGAGAACGAGACATTCAAGAAGCGTGTGGGTAAAGACAGGGCTATGACTACCTATCGGGCACGTGTGCGAGCGAGAAACCATGTAGCCGCCTTTATCAAGTCGTTCTACAAGCGCAGTAACATGTCCATGTTGGAGCTTACATCTGACTTCATCAAGGAGCTTGCCGCATATCTCTCAACGGAAGCAGGATTGCAGAATGATTCGATATGGGCAAACTGCATGTGGCTGAAAGGTGTGGTCATGAAAGCGCATTATAATGGACTAATACCACGCAACCCTTTCGCCCAGTTCTACATCAGCCCCAATGTAAAGGAACGGGAATATCTCACGGAAGAAGAATTAAAAGCGGTAATGACACACAAGTTTGCAGATAGTACTCGCATATATCCGCGATATCTTCGTTTTTGCCAGTTTTACCGCCCTCTCATTCGTGGACATTCAGGAACTGACCAACGATGATATCGTGGAGGTGAACGGTGAGAAGTGGATATTATCCAAACGGCACAAGACAAAAGTACCGTTCCAAGTGAAACTGCTGGATATTCCGTTGCAGATTATCGAACGTTACAAACCGCAACAGGAAAACAACCTTGTGTTTCCCAATCTCAACTATTGGTCAGTATGCAAACCGCTGAAAAAGATGATAAAGGAATGTGGTATACCAAGTCAATATCATTTCATTGCTCAAGACATGGGTTCGCAACGCTAGCTTTGAGTAAAGGAATACCAATTGAGAGCGTAAGTCGTGTTTTGGGGCATACGAATATAGTCACGACCCCACTCTATGCAAAGATTACCATACAGAAGATAGATGACGACCTTACTAAATTCGGAAACAAGCTCAACCAACCATCGTCTAATAACATATCAATGAGATAAACTTATGGAAAGGAACATCATCACGCTGAACGGACAGGGTAACATCGCCCTACCGACCGATACAGGCGCAACCGCCATGACCGAGTGGGAACTCTGCGAGCTGTTCGGGGGTATCGTCCTGACAATCCGAGCAGGGATAAAGACTCTCTGCAAAAATGGAGTTTTGAGGGAGCATGAGATAAAGCGTACCATCCGATATTTGATTATACTTTTGTTGCTGACATTTTTTCAAACTTAAATCATTGAAATATGAAAGCAAACAAAGTAAAAGACAGCCACCGACCGCCAACGGACCGCGGCATGGCAAGGGAAAAGTTCATCCGTATCAGCACAACGCTCTACAAGATTGTGGAGCAACCGAGACAGAATAGGGGGGATGCAACTGCAAATCAAAATAAAGTCCGTGATAGTTGAATGTGATATCACGGACTTTTTGTACTTTTGTAATCTGATTGGGACAACTTAGTCTTTTATAAAAAACTCTTAGCAAAAGATATATTATGAATAAACGGTTTCTCTTATTAACGATTGTAATATTGATGACCATTAATTTGAACATCAATGCGCAACAAGACTTACAGAAACTTATAAATGAATTCAAATCATCTATAGAGTTACCCGAATACTACAAGGGAAAACAACTAATGAGTAGAACTCCATATGAAGTGCGAAATATGCATATTGAAAATGGTATTTTAACTTTTCAATATACATTTGGAAATCAGTCGTATACAAGTTGTTATTCTGTTGAAGTAGATTTGAAAAAGGTAAAAATAGAAAAAGGAACGGGATATAATTACAATACTTGGTTTGCAAGCCCAGGAAATATTGTTGTTCGCAAAACAGGTAATGAGTCAGAAAATATATTAGTGGACTGGTTTACTTTTGTCTGTAAATCAGAGGGTATGAGAGAGCGCGTATATAATGAATTGGCATCTATGCAAGCTCCTTTTACGCCCCAAACAAAGACGAATTCAAAGCAAAAAAAATCACTAAACAACCCACTAAAAAAAGACTCGCAAACTCGTTCAGTTTCAAAAAAATCAAAATCCGGAAAATATGTACAGTAAAATTCTCTATACACTCTTGATGATGTTGTTGATTTGTTGTTCGTCATGCAACAATGGCAATACTGCGTCAAAACACCCCAAGTCCAAAATTGGATTTACAACTGACACATTGTCAATTGATAATATATCTAATAAAAATATCTCCATATCTGTACAAAATGAAAATGTCATGTCGTTTAATGGAGGTAAAGAGAATTCTATTTCTCTATCGTTGCTTGATGCTATAAGAAAATGCAAAGATAGGAATGAAACCGCTCTACAAGCTTTAAAGAATAATAATGTGTTGCAAATTAAAGTCGTTGTTGAAAACGAAATAGATACAGCCTACAATTATAATATTTCACCATACTATGAAGATGTTATATTTTCAATTTCAGGTCAATGTGCCCCATTAGTATCTAAATTTTCCAACCCTACGCAAACTGTTGATATTAAAAAGTGGCTATTTAGGAAGAAAGAACATTTGGATAATGCAAACATACATTTGTTACGTGGGTTAGTTAATCAATTGTCCAAAAATAATACAATAGAATATGTAACAAATTCAACTATCCCAGTTATTCATAGTTTCTCTGGTTTGAAGTACAAAGTCAATTCTTCTATTGTGGCAGATTATTATGTGTTGTACGCTTGTTCTTCCACAAAAGAAATTGATGAATTTACAGAAGATGTCATATCTAATGATTTTGACTTGTGCTCAAAAGTTCTTGGAGGTGGTATGGATTGTTATCGGAAATCTAATAGCAATGGATATAAATGTATATGTTTGGTGGCCATAAACAATGATTGGAGTTACAAGATACAACCGTTAGGTCTTGTAGCAATAGATAATTTGGCACCTAATGAAGGTGAGAATGTTAATGACCAAAGTACAATCTCTTTTGGAAACGAAATACGAATAAAAATGCCACCAACAAAACCTATTATATACGGACAATGTAATGTTTATGTTGCGGATTGGGATGGTAATGGACTTGAATGCAATGTAAGTTTACATATATCATATAGCGGTGATGTTCAAAAGGTTATTGTATCCAGAGAAGGGAAACTTGCGAAATGGTTGTCAACTAAAAGATTTATATTTGACTTAACAAAAGAAAAAAATCCATTACAAGCTACAGTAAATATGCACTTAGAAGATGGCGATAATTTTATCCCTGTGACAATTGTAGATAATCATGGAAATGAAAAGAAAGAAAAATTAAAGATACGAGCTCGTTTTGTACGAACAGATACACACGATATTAACATAGATAATAACATTACAATCGATAATTATTGATGTAATATGATAATTGAACATTAAGACCTTAAGAGTTGGGATAACGGCATTATTCTATGGAAATATGTGTCGTTATCTTAATTTTTATATTTACTCAAAACATATTCGCTTTACTTTTAAACTCCAATAATTATGAAGTGGCATAAATTCTTATATGATGCATGGAACAGTTTTTTCGAGAAGAAAAAGAATAATGATGAAGATTTTATGCCATACCTTAATTCTTTTGCAGAGACCTATAAAACAAGATTAGCAGTTATAGAACGACATCTTCAACGGAAAGATTATAATTTTAGTAAATGGAAAGCAACTCTGATTCCGAAAAAGGATGGAGATAATAGACCACTTATCATTCCAAATACCATTAGTGATAAACTCGTATTAAAAGCTATGAGCGACTATCTGTCTGATTCTTTATTTTATGTATTTAACAGTGTTAGCTCTGTTAGTTATGCTTATCAAAAAGGGAAAAGTACCAGAGATGCTCTAATTCAATTAAAGAGGATGCATAATCCCAAAAACATCTTATTAAAAATAGATATTAAGCATTTTTTCGATGAAATTGATAAGAGAATTCTTATTCAGTTGTTAGACCAACATCCAATAGATGATTATGTTAAGGATTTGATTTGCAAAAGTATTAACCCTGTTATTGACTATTCAAGTCTTAAAAAAAGTGACATTGATAAATTTCCTAAAGGGGGAATACCTCAAGGAAATCCAATTTCAGCGGTATTAAGCAATTTGTATCTTTATGAATTAGATAAGTTAGCTATATCTAATGATTGGAAGATGGTTAGGTATGCAGATGATATAATATTCTCTGTATCTAACATTGAGGAAGCTCAACTTATATTGTCTCAAGTTGAGAAATACTTATTGGATAATCGAAAATTAGTCATACATCCTTTAAAAAATTCCTCTGATGCAAAAACCGCTATTTTTCTAAATCCAAAGAAAAATAACATGAAATATTTGGGCGTAATTTTTGATGGTCAAAATTTATTCCCGACAAAAGAATGTTGTGAACATCTAATAGGGAGAATTAAAACCATACTCAAATGTACATCAACTTCCGAAGAAAAAGAAACGGCTATAAAAAAAACTATTGCCCAATGGTGCGGTTATTATGCATTTACTGACATTCCCAATGGCCAAATCAAATGGATGAATAATACAATTAATTATCAAATAAACAAATACAAATTGAATATACCTAAGGTTAATATAGCTGATGTAGTTTTGAAGACAAGAAAACGTCAAAATAGCAGAATAACTAAACTGTTCCATCCGATAAAATTTGGCGAAGAGTATGGCTGGTTGAATATTTATGGCTAAAAAAGTCTATTTAAGGATTTCAAAATCGTTTTTATTTTGTACTTTCGTGCGTATAAGAGTTACTTGAAAAGCAGTTCAAGGTAAAGCGCAGAAATAGGCACGGTTGCCAATTCATTACCTCAAAAACGGGTCTTTGTATAAGGCACTAAGAAAAGTCTTCCAGAATTACTGAAAATTAGCGGATTTCTCACTATTGGGCATAAAAAAAGGAGCAACGCCTTGCTCCAACCTTTGTTAACCTTAAATCTAATACTATGAAAAACACATTGCGAAGGTACGTACTTTTGTGATATCTGCAAATAATCCAAGAAAAAAAGTATGTTTCATAACATAGATTAAGAATTTGAACTTCCAATTCTATTCTTATTAAACACTTTTTTTAATTAGGCATCCTAAAATCATTCGGTGAACACCCGGTAATCTTCTTGAATAGCCTGCTGAAATATTGCGGATTCTGAAACCCAAGCTCCTGTGTTATCTGACTAAGTGGCTTATCGGTATTTGTCAGCCACTCTTTCGCTTTCTCGAAGCGTTTGAACTGGACATACTCTTTAAATGATTTCCCTGTTTCATATTTCAATAAATCATTGAAATATTCAGAAGATAAATGAAGGAGTCCGGCATATGTCTCATTCGAAAGTATATCGAAAGTCTGGGCAGGCTTCGTTTCAAAATGACTATCGAGGATTTTATCGAACCGTTCGATAATCTGTTTATTCACTTCGTTGCGTGTAATAAACTGGCGTTCGTAGAAGCGTACGCAATAATCGAGCAATAACTCGATATATTGGGAGATAATCTTCTTGCTGTGACGGTCGATGCAACGTTCCAGTTCCTGATTTATCTTATCCATAAATTCCAGAATTACCAGTTTCTCGCGTAAGGAGACGTGCAGTGCTTCCTTGAGGTGATAAGAGAAAAGAGTATAGTCCTTTATATTCATCCCGAGGGGAGTACCGCAAATAAGATCGGGATGGAATGCCAATATCCATCCTTTGGAAGGAAGTCTTTTATTATTTGCTTCTATACTGATTGACTCTCCGGGAGCAAGGCAGACAAGAGTACCATCCGAAAAATCATAATACCGATGACCGTATGTATATGCTTCGCACTTGCACTCACTCAACAGAATTGTATAAAATCCAAACTTGATATCAGTGTGTGGTGACAAGTCAGCCTTTGAGAGGTCGATGACACTCACCATCGGGTGCAGTGTCTTACTTCCCAAACAACAGTTACATTGATGTACGGTTCCTATTTTGAGTATTTTATCTCCCATGACGTAAACTATCTCCTATATCTGCTACCCTAAAAACGATGTTTTAGTTATTTTGTTTATATTCGTTTGGTGTGCATCCAACGTGTTTTTTAAACAACCGGCTGAAGTGCTGCGGATACTGGAATCCCAATTCATAAGCTACCTGGCTGACGGTCTGGTTTCCTTCCAGTATCCGTTCCTTGGCAAGCTCTATAATCCGGCACTGGATATATTCTTGCGCAGTTTTTCCTGTCTCCTTTTTAATCAGGTCGCCGAAATAATTCGGAGAGAGACAAGCTTTGTCGGCAAAGTATTTCACAGAAGGCAGCCCTTCTGTCAGCGCATGCTGATTCAGGAAATATTCATCCAGCAGTTGCTCGAATTTCACGATTATATCTTTATTCTCCTGATTACGTGTGATGAACTGGCGTTCGTAGAAACGCATACAGTAATCAAGCAATAACTCGATGTTACGGACGATAAGCTGCTTGCTATGCTTGTCGATAGGATGCTCCAGTTCCAGTTTTATCTTATGGATACAGTCGGTTACGATTTCTTTTTCCTGATCGGAGAGATGAAGTGCTTCGTTCACCTCATAAGAGAAAAAAGTATAGTTTTTAATCGTCTGCCCCAATGACGTTCCCCGGATTAAATCAGGATGGAATAAAATGCCGATAGAATTTGTCCGTGGAGTTGTCGTATTTCGTTTGTCCACTCCGGTGACCTGTCCGGGAGCCATGCAGACCACTGTCCCTTCCTGATAATCGTAATACTTGCGTCCATATCTGAGGTCACCGCAGTTCGCTTCCTTTAGAAATAAACAATAGAACCCGATATTCATGCGGATATATTCGACCGTCCTTGTGGACTTTGCGAATTCAACCACATTAACTAACGGGTGCAACGTTTCCAGACCAAACAGTTGGTCGTACTGGTCAATAGTCTCAATTTTAGTTATTTCATCCATAGTGCCTTGTTATTTATCTTCTGCCACAAAGATAAAACATTTCGATATATCTTTCTCATTCTGATATTCAAATCAGTAATAAGGGTATAAGAATCTGTAATTTGTATACTACAGCAAATTAATACCAACGATTGGCGGAAATGAACCATAGAATTGATATATTTGTTCCACAGAATTTAAAGACCTATTTTTATGAAAGCATTATTCATTGGTGGAACAGGTACAATCAGTACCGATGTCGTTGCATTGGCACAACAAAGAGGGTGGGAGATTACCCTTCTCAACCGCGGTTCGAAAAAGATGCCGGAAGGAATCCGCGGCATCCTTGCAGATATAAACGATGAAGACGCTGTGGCAAAAGCCATCGCAAATGAAAGTTACGACGTAGTTGCCCAATTCATAGCCTACACGGCAGAAGATGTGAAGCGTGACATTCGTCTGTTTCATAATAAGACCAGGCAATATATCTTTATCAGCAGTGCTTCCGCCTATCAGAAACCATTGGCTGATTACCGCATAACAGAGAGCACCCCTTTGTCAAATCCCTATTGGCAATATTCGCGAAATAAGATAGAAGCGGAAGAAGTACTGATGGCAGCTTATCGGTCGGATGGATTCCCGGTAACCATTGTCCGCCCCAGTCACACCTATAATGGCACGAAACCGCCTGTCAGCGTACATGGAAACAAAGGCAACTGGCAGATTTTAAAACGTATTCTCGACGGAAAACCTGTGATTATCCCCGGTGACGGGACATCTCTGTGGACATTGACACACTCCAAGGACTTTGCCGAAGGATATGTAGGACTGATGTCAAATCCCCATGCCATAGGGAATGCCTTTCATATCACTACCGATGAAAGCATGACCTGGAATCAGATTTACCAAACGATTGCCGATGCTTTAGGAAAACCTTTGAATGCATTACACGTTCCTTCCGATTTCCTTGCCAGTCATGGAGAAAATTATGATTTCAGAGGTGAACTGCTGGGAGACAAAGCAGCTACCGTTGTCTTTGATAATTCGAAGATAAAACGTCTCGTGCCTGATTTTATTTGCCATATTTCCATGGCGGACGGTCTGAGACAATCTGTACACTATATGCTTACCCATCCTGAATCTCAAACACCCGATCCGGAATTTGATTCATGGTGTGACCGTATAGCCGGTTCGATGAGGGCTGCGGACGAAGCTTTTCTAAGGGACTCCCGTTAATTTTTTCCAGTAACCGATTCCCTTAGGATTGTCGATTCCTTTTGGGTTTTAGTAGGGGACATTGCGCCCCTGCTGCACTTCAATCCGTATGCCGAAATTACCATTGGCGGATTTTAGCTCGAATGCACCCCGGAAATTATTTTTTTCCCAAGGCATAGCGCTCCGGTTGGGTATTCTCCAACCGTCTTTATCATAATCTCCATACGTATTGATTCTCATTCCATTTTTCAGCTTGAAAGAGCCCATCTGCATAAATTGCGGAGAAGAAGACAATCCCCAACCATATCCATATCCGAAACCGGAAAAAGAAGAGGAAGAAAAAGCATCCGTAAATCCCTGCGTATAGGTAGCATCCGTATTGAAACGGAATATCTGATTGTAGTCTTTACTCAAATCAGGCATACTCAAATCAAACTTAGGCAGTTGGGGAGCAGTGACATTCATCAATCCCATATCCAGTAAGAAACCGCCGAACTCTTTTACATTGGCTGATGGGGCACGACGAATACTATCGGAAGGAATTTCCGACTGTGCGGATGCAAAACCGACTGATAATGCCAGCGAAAGAAATAGAATCAGTTTTTTCATCTTCGTAAAGGTTGATTTACGACAAAGATAGAAATTTTCAGCCTGACTACCCACCTTCGTTATATTTTCTTAGAGAAAAACTCCTTAAAACATGCTGACATTATTTATATGCCAGTTTAAGTAGCAATCAATTTATATCCGATTCCCCGTACATTTACGATGCGAATCTGTTCGTCTGACGAGAGCTTATGACGTAATTTCGTGATAAACACATGCAGGCTCCGGGAATTGAAGAAGCTGTCATCTCCCCAAAGTTCGAGCAATACATCCTGCGTGTTAACTACCTGGTTACGATTCTCACACAACCGTTTCAAAATCTCCGATTCACGATGAGAGAGTTCCTGTTTCACTCCGGCATGCAGCAATGTCTGTGCTATGGGATCGAACAGATAACTCCCAATCTCGAAACGGTTGGAAGTTTTATTTTCAGAGAAAAGGAATGCTTTCCCCATAAGCGCCTTGATACGGATAATCAACTCCTGCATGCTGAAAGGCTTCTTCAGATAATCATTGGCACCGAGCTCAAAGCCTTCCACCACATCATTGATGCCCGAACGGGCAGTCAGGAACAGGACAGGGGTCTGCTTGTCCGTCTGACGAATCCTACGCACCATTTCGAAACCATCCATTTTGGGCATCATAACATCTGCCACCAATACATCCGGCCGGAGTTCGAAGAAAAGACGCAGCCCTTCCTCTCCATCGGCGGCTGTATGGATAATGAATCCACTATCTTCAAGCGTATCTTTGATAATCATGGCGAGAGTCAGCTCGTCTTCTACCAGCAGTACTGTTATTTCATTTTTGCTCATGACCCAAGTGTTTTATAGAGTTCAAGTGTATTTTATAGAGTGATGGTAAATATACTTCCTTTTCCCGGTTCGCTTTTTACGGTAATCGTTCCGCCGTGTTTCTCCACTATGCTTTTCACATAGAAAAGTCCCAGTCCATACCCTTTCACATTGTGAAGATTGCCTGTCGGAACCCGGTAAAACTTATCGAATATATGCTTCTGTTTATCCAAAGGAATCCCGATTCCCCGGTCGGCGATACTGATTGTAACCGTCTGCTCCGTCTGTCGGCAACGAATGGTAATATCGGCTCTCTCTTTCGAATACTTCACGGCATTGTCTATCAGGTTACTGATAATATTACTGAAATGTGTCCGGTCTACTACGATAGTCAGTGTCTCCGGTTCAATCTCCAAAGTTATTTGCATCGGCTTGTCCGCCTTCAGTTGGTGCTGTTCCACCAATGAAACGATCAACTCTTTCAGATTGACCTCTTCGGGATGCAGGCGAAAAGTCTTGCGGCGTTCCATACTCATAGATAAAATCTGTTCTACCAAACTACTCAAACGTTGCAACTGTTCCTGGCAGATACGCAGATATTGATCTCGTTTCGTCTTTTCTTCCGCCTGATTAAAATTGAGTAACGCATCGTTCGCCGCGTAAGCCACCGCAATCGGCGTTTTCAGTTCATGCGTGATATTATTGGTAAAATCACTTTTTATTTCTTCCAATGTCTTTTGCCGGAGTAGCGTCCGGATAAGAAACCAAAAGGAGAATCCTAAAATAAGTAGAATAATGAAAGAAGTAGCCAGAATTCCCGTCATATGTTTCCATACCAGTGAATCGACAGGTTCAAAGACAAGCTGGTAACGCTGGCTGCGACTCATGTTAAAGTCGTAATCGTAACGAACCGCCTGTGGAGTAGGGATGTAACTGCTGTCTCCCGCCATACCGACAGTATCAATATACATAATGGTGGAATCCGCATTCCTTCCGGTATGAATCAATAAAGTATGATGCGGAATTTCAAGTTCATGTTCCTTCAGCACATTGTTCAGCAGACTGTCATATCGTTGCAGGTTAATGTCGATATACGTATCTACTCCCGCATGGATACCTTGCTGAATACTAAGCAGCAGTTCCTTCAAAGAATCCTGCTTCTTCAATAAAACGTCCAGTCCGCTTTCACTGGACGCAACTGCCCGTGCTTCGTTACTTCCCGTATCCGTCCTTACAGTGTCAGCTATTGTCTCCGTCCGTGAATGTAGCGTATCCTTATAAGTACTGTCCGTATAAGAAATCGTCTGACTTGTCACTAATGAATTACCGTCCGCGCCATATCCGGCAGACACCGTCACCGAGCCATGCTCCACATTATCCTTCTGAAGTTCATTCACCCGGAGCACTATCTCGTTGAAGTCACTCGTACGCATGGCATCCCTGATGGTATTTTCCATATCCTGCTTCATAGTCCGGTAAAGCCCTGTCAACCAATAAGCCTGATAGACAAAGATACCCGCTAACGAGCAAATGACTAGAATAACGATATGTTTCAATGGTAATTTCATACCCGCAAAGATAAGAGGAAACAATTATATCCCTTCTCTTTGATAAGACTAAATAACACAGAAATGTGAAATTAACAGTCTGTTGCACAGATACCTATAAACATTGAAAAAAAGTAGGTAACGAGTAAGAATACTAGAGGCTATTTTATATCTCAATATTGTTGTGGAAGAAGTCAAAACTAGACCACTATGTTATTATGGGTTGACCGGGTTTGTCCGTATATGTAGAGAGTTTCCAATGTAGCTGTCGTGTAAAATGCAAAAACCTAATGGGTACCAAAAGTGTTATTAACTCATTATTGATATGCATATTATGAATGAAAGTAAACTAATTATATACGGTGCTTATGGGTATTCCGGAGAGTTAATGGTGCGCGAAGCCATCAAGCAAGGGATTAAACCGGTGGTTGCAGGACGTATTGCCGAAAAATTGCTGCCCATAGCCAACGAACTTGGTTTGGAATATAGGGTATTCAGCGTGAAGGATGCCGCAGGGTATTTGCAGGACGTAACCGTTTTGCTGAACTGTGCAGGACCGTTTTCTGCTACGGCAGAAGCTTTGGCAAAGGCATGTCTCTCACAAAAGGTACATTATTTGGATATTACCGGCGAGATAGATGTTTTTAGAAAATGCTATGCGCTGGACGATGAAGCCAAAAGCCGTAACGTAATCGTGATGCCGGGTGTGGGAACCGACATCGTACCGACCGACTGCCTGGCAGCCATGCTGAAAGAGAGGCTGCCTGCTGCCACCCGTATCGACCTTGCTTTTTCTTTTGGTACAAGCCCGAGCATCGGCACCGTGAAAACTTCCATCGAAAGTGTTGGAAAAGGAGGATTAATCAGGGAAGGCGGTCGGCTCAAGACTGTGCCCAATGCATATCGGATGAAGAAGATTCCTTTCCAGAATCAACCGCAATGGGCGGTAACTATTCCCTGGGGCGACGTCTTCACATCGGGAATATCTACCGGAGTACCTGACGGAATGGTTTATATGGCGATGACCAAACTGAGCATTTATATGTTGCGTCTGTCCAATCCGTTTAAAGGGATTATGAACACCCGTTTTGGGCAGGACTTGGGCAAGAGTTTGGTAAGCAAATTCATAAAGAAAGGTCCCGACGAACAAGCAAGAGAAACGCAGCGGGGGCAATTCTGGGGAGAAGCGGAAGCGCCCGGCGGCGACAAAGTGGAAATGACCATGTCAACTCCGAACGTCTATTCGCTGACTGTCGAGGTAGGTATCCGAATTGCCGGGTACTGTTTAGGCAACCACGGGAAAAGCGGATATTACACCCCCTCCATGTTATTAGGGAGCCATTTCATCGATTCAATTCCGGGTATTGATATAAGAGTGCTCTAATTGTTGCAGAATGACTTTCGCTATTTCTTTCGAACTGAAGGGGTTCTGACCGGTAATCAGGTTACCGTCCACCAAGACTTTAGATGTCATCGGTATAAAGGCTTTCCGGTAATCGGCACCCCTCTTTTTCAGTGTCTCTTCAAGATTAAATGGCACTTCCTTTTCCCGCCTTGCCAAAATTTCTTCGAACCAGCTATATCCGATTAATTCTTTTTCTCTCACCAGATACTCTCCGTCGGAGAGTCTGACGTTCAGCAATCCACATACACCATGACAAATGGCTGCCACCATCTTGTCGCTTTCATAATGGGATTTAATGATGGATTGCAAGACTGCGTTGTCCGGGAAGTCGTACATCGTGCCATGCCCACCCGCAAGATAAATGCAATCGAACATCTTTCCCGATATTGCATCCAAGCTTTGGGTATGTTGCAACATGCGTCTGAATGCCGGATCGTCCCAATACTTCCTGGATATTTGGTCTAATAGCAGTGGTTTTAAACTCTCGGGGTCAATAGGCACATTACCACCTTTAACATGAAAGGCTGAGAAATTAATAAGCCAGCATTACTCTACCCAAGCAGTGTTATGTACAAACTGTAGTGGCGTATAGGAACGGATGGATCGTCGATTCGGTCATACATTACTCAAATCGGTTGTATTCTGTCTTATTGGAATCGAAAGTTCAATAGTAAATCCTGATTGAAACTTAAGGTTGTCCTTCGTTTTTTCTTTTATCAGTGATTTTGGTTAGATAATCAGTGATTTATATACCTTTATGATAGATATTATTCTGTAATTTTGTACCATGATAATAGAAATTAAAACTATAAAGGGCAATGAAGATTAAAAGTATGATTATGGTAGTGATCATGATGTTATGTATCACTATAAATGCACAGGAACAGAGTAATAAGACATTGGTGGCTTATTTCTCGGCAACAGGAACGACGGAGAAAGCAGCAAAGTTGATTGTAGAAGTTACAGGTGGTACGCTCTACGAGATACAACCTGAAAAGGAATATGTCACTGCTGATTTGGATTGGCATGACAAGTCTTCACGTAGCAGTGTGGAGATGTCAAATGCTAAATCACGCCCTGCATTAAAATCTAAACCGGAGAATCTTGCAGATTACGATATCATTTATATCGGTTTCCCTATTTGGTGGAATTCAGCTCCGAGAATCATCAATACTTTTATTGAAAGCGATGATTTTGCAGGCAAGACGATTATTCCGTTTGCAACATCGGGTAGCAGCAGTATTTCTAATGCTGGAAAAGAGCTACAGGAAACCTATCCTGGTCTGAAATGGCAGAAAGGCCGACTTTTGAATGACGCGACAAAAGAAGATATTAAGAAATGGACTAAAAAATAAATTATTATGAGAAAGAATTTTGGGGCAAAGCCCTTTACTTATCCGCAGCCGGTGTTTATTATCGCTGCTTATGATGAAAATGGTACTCCCAATGCTATGAATGCGGCTTGGGGTGGTATCAGCGAGATGCATGAAATTAGTATTTGTATTAGTGAGGGACATAAGACGACTGCAAATATACTGAAGCGTAAGGCTTTTACCGTGAGTATGGCAGAGGTCGGACAAGTTGTTGCCTGTGATTACGTGGGTATTGTTTCCGGTAATAAGGTATCGGATAAATTTGCTCGTGCAGGTTTCCATGCTACTCGTTCGGAGTTTGTAGATGCACCGTTGATCGACGAATTATCTGTAGTGCTGGAATGTAAGTTGAAGGATTATAATCCTGAAACCTGTATTTTGCGTGGGGAAATAATAAATGTGAGTGTAGATGAACGTGTTCTTGACGAAAACGGAAAAGTGGATGTATCCAAAGTGTCTCCTATTATATTCGATCCGTTCAATAACGATTACCTGGAAGTGGGTAAGAAGGTAGGTAACGCCTTTTCGGATGGGAAGAGATTGAAATAAGGAGTAGCATTATATATGAAAGAAATAAGAATAGACTGTGCACACCAGAGTGAGGCGGAGCTTGCTTTGGCAAAAGAACAGGCACAATTGGTATTCCGCCTGAACCATACTATGCTGATGACGGATGAATATGATGAGCTGCTTCATCGTCTTTTTCCAAATATGGGGGAAGGCAGTCGTGTGAATACCCCGCTTACTGTCGTTCGTCCTCATGAGGTGAAGATTGGCCGTCATGTCGTTATAATGAATGGTTGCCTGATGATGTCTGCCGGTGGTATCACGATTGACGATGATGTTCAGATAGCCGCCAACGTACAACTGATATCAAATAATCATGATCTCGACAATCGCTCGATTATTACTTGTAAGCCAGTGCATATTTGCCGTAGGGCATGGATAGGAGCAGGGGCTACGATCCTTCCGGGAGTTACAATCGGTGAGAATAGTGTTGTAGGAGCGGGTAGTGTTGTGACCAGCGATGTAGAACCGAACACGATTGTGGCAGGTAATCCCGCCAGAGTAATTCGGAAGATTTAGATTTTCCGATTATTGGTTATGGAAAAATATAAGAATAAAAACGGAAGGGATTGATTTCTCTTCCGTTTTTTCATTTGACAATACCCATAAAGTAGAGACTTGATTCGGATTCAACTTCTAATTTAACACCTGATTTTCAATTAAATAATAACCGTTTTGTGGTATTGACAAGCTCAACTCATATTTTTACTCATGCAAATAGTAGATATGGAATAGTGCCATGACAATATTTGTATCTTTTTTAGAATAGCAATGAGAAATTATACGGGAATATTTTGTGGTTCGATAATAGGCACGGATTTATCTTCAACGATGTTTTTCCAATCGGCGGAGTGAAATATAATTTAATTAAGAAATAAATACAGATAGAAGCGAGAATGTTTTTCTACTGTGCAGTGGATAATGAAAATAATGGTAGTTTTTTACTCGTTCAGAGAGATCGAAATACAATGTGTAGAGAATTTTGTGGTTTTCTCTGAAAAAGTAAGATAATTGTATCTTCTTTTTTGGACATTCAATTTAAAATTTATACATTGCAACACTATTTTCATAAAAAATATAAGTGTTAACCAGCTATTTCTAAATCTTATATTCATGGACAAAACAATTTATATAGTAACGACTCGAAGTTTTAATTGTGAAGCAAATCAAAGAACGCTCTTTAACAGAGAAAACTGTTCTCCAGTAAATTTCAATAAGGATGGAGATTGGTATAAAATCGCTTTCCCTCATTATTTTACCGATATAATACAATTTGCGGATATACGGGTGGTAGAAAAACTCATTCGTACGAAAGCGAATAGATCTTTTCGTGACCGATTGGATAATATTGAAGAAATTACGAGAGAGGAGATAAATAAAGAGATTGAAAAACGAGAAGAAGAAGGTAAGATTAACATCGTTCTTAAAATCTTAAATACGATATTGTTAATTTTGAAAACGGCAAAAGGAGGATTTGCATTTGAAAGTAGTAGTAAAGATAAAGCTGTTAATATAGATAATGACAAAATTGACTATGATAAACTTTATCCTATGATGAAAAATGCCATCAACGAAGTTGCTCTGATAATATTTGAAGAAACGTGGGATTTGCTTTATGCACTAGACAATGAGGATATAGGGAAAGTTGTCGATATGGTTGTGGAAAATAAAAGTTTCAAATGGAAATATAAAGGTTTGCAGAGCTCTGTTACTATGGTTATTGATACTGTAATCAATAGCGTTTTAAAGCGAATTGTAATAGAATCTATTCCAACATGGTGGCACCGGCAGATTTACCTAAAGAACAAATGCTTGTATTGGGGAAGTGAAGATGCAAAAGCTTGCTATGATTTTCTGAAAGGGAAAGATGTGTTCAAGAAAGCAGAATCTTTACACTCCCAAGAGGTCAAAAACCAATTTTCATTAGAACAACCTATTTATCAATATAACATAGATACTGAAAACGAGAAATGGTTTATAGTTCAATGTTTTGATATGAGAACAGACCCGGATTTTGGATTGGACTACCTATTATCTCTTATTGAGGAGGTTGAAGATAAACTTGATAAAACATACAAATACAATATCCTTATACATGATTATGATATAGGCAGAAAGCTAATACGAAGTTCAGTGTTGCTTCAAAAGAAAGAATTTAAATTCGTATTGGATAATATCAAAAAATCATTGGCAGAAAAAGAATTAGAAATAATAGTTAAAGGCAAAAAAGAACTTTCTCCATCGATATCAAATGCAGATGATTTTTTTAATACTAAAACAGTCTTTCAACCCAAATTGGATTTCAGTATTCTGCAATCGGAAAATTTTGATATTTATCGGGAACTTATCAAAATACGTATACCTAATCGTAAAACTTATTTCGGCAAAATAGAAAACATAATTGTGTTTAAACATAATAAAGGAGAAATTGCTAAAATACTTAAAAAAGAAGAGATACAGCCTTTGAGACGTCTTTTTGAATATAGGCAACTTATTATGGAGTTGAGAGTTCAAACGATGATAGATATAGAAAAGATGATTTATGGCAAGCTTGATATTGCAAAACTCAATGAGAAATTGAGATTGTTTTATATTTCAGTTAGAAATGCTTTATCGGATTTGAATAATCAAAAGGCTAATGATAGCAGTCTTTCGTTAGAAAAAGAATTCTTGACCAAAATGCTGCAAGTTTTGGATAATTATTTCCTGATTACTAAAAAAGAAGGAACTGATATTGAAAAGAAAATCTGTATTCCTGTAGAACTGATTAAAGATATAAACTCAATATGAAAGGATATAAAGTAACTATAAAAATAAATGACTTCGATATTAAATTGATCATTCCGAAGAAGTTAGAAAATAATTTGTTTATACGATTGATAAGATCATACGATTATAACGAGTTATTTCGGTATCTTGATGAGAATGTCAGAAATACAAGTGTCACGTTCTATATTAATTTTATAGAACTCAGTAGTTTTCATGCAGACGAAAGGGATTTATATAATAAGAATCCAGATACAGAAGGACTTTATAAGAAGAAGGTTAAAGATAGCTTCTTACTGGATCGATTTACTTGTATCAATCCTCAGAGAAGATTCTATCCTCTTTATGCTCCTATTCTTCATATGAGTTGTATAGACTATTTTGATGAAGAGGTCATTAAAGCCAGAGGAATAATACTTCCACGCTATATTAAATATATTGATAGCAGTATATGGAATTATTATGTTCCTTTCGATAGGAAAGGGAATTCGTCCAAAGCATTTAAAGACAGATTCATCTTGACGTTATCGAAAATCATATCAAATTCTGTAAATGGGCTATATACTATCAATAATGCAAGAGAATATGCAGATTTGCATGCCAGGCAAGCTAAACAGGCATTTATGTCTGGGGTAGGGGCGCATACTAAAAATGTATCTCCTCATCTGTTCCATTCGGAAACAGAAATGGAGCAGCTACTTATCTCTAATGAGGAGTCTAAGAGGATCAAAAAGTATTTTAACGATGGTTTTAGATGGAGAATGCTCATTATTGATGATTTTGCATCCGAAGCATTAAAGACTTATCCTAAAGGTGGTAGTAATTTAAGTAAAACGGAGATAATAGTAAATATTTTATCAAAACGATTTGGGCTCAAGTACAGAGTATTCCAAAATTCTATAGCGTTATATACAGAAACAGATAATAAAGTGAAAATATGGATTGATACTATATCGGAGATCCATTCACAGGCAATAGAATTGTTAAAGTATAGATGCTATGATATAATCTTGTTAGATTATCTACTGAAGTATAAAAATGCCGTACAAAGAGAATATAGCTATGAATTATTAGATGCTATCAAAGGAGATAAAGCGCTTCAACGTTTGGCCGGACCATTTAAAAAATTTTGGATTTTCCATATTTCTTCTTTTAGAAGTGCTATTCAAGAACGCTTACAGGAAAAAGGCTATAGTTATAATGATGAGTTTTGGCAGATAGGACAGGGGGCTTGTCCAATCAATACCCCCGAATTGTTTGAATACCGTTTATACCATTTTATGGATAAGCAGATTAATAGTTTAAGTTTATCTATAAGAAAAAATAGTGATGATTTGGGAGGTATATTTACACTAAAGGAGCTTTTGGATAAAATAATCGACGGTGTTTTGGCAAGTGTAAAAATCCAGCAAAGTGAAACTCATAGCGTTGATTTGCAAAATTTAGACGCAATAAATAGTCTATCAGAGCATATTTCAAAGAATTTTGAGGTTTTTCTTCAGATTAGAGGTAATTACCGGATTTTGAAAAATGAAATTACTCTATTCAAGGAGAAAAAATATTCATCTATCCTTATTAAATCAATATACAAAGACATGGGTCGATATGAAAATTCCTTCTGGGAACATTTGATACATCTGATGTTTCTTATTGCCCATGGAAATGCTCCTCAATGGCATGAGATGTTAGAAGAGTTATATTGTCTGGATGGGAAAGATTTGGAAGAAGTGATAGAAGTAATCCGTGTGTATATTTTGCGGTTGTCTAAAGTTTATAATTAATATAGGTATGAATTACGGGATTTTTTTTTCTTTGAATAGAGAACATTCTGATCTAACAAATAGAATTGTTGTTTTTAATTATAGAGGGATTGAAATAAGTGAATGGGAAAAGATCGGTTCTACTCGATACCCTATTTACGTATATATTTCTCCCTATTTTATAAATTTTGAAGTGCATGTTTCAAATAATGAAAATGATAGATCGCATACTCATTTTAGCTTGTTCCGAATACCACTTGATAAAGGGATGATATCAGGGGGAGACTTTACAGATATGCTTAAAAGGTCGTATTCTGCATTATTCAATGAAGACCCGGATCATAAGATATTACAGCTTTTGCTTAAATCCTATAATTCTCAGAAAAATAAGTATAAATCGTATTCAACCCTTCAGGTTTTTAATAAGGAACAAAATGAGGATAAGCCTTTCTATTTGATAAGGAAGATTATCTTGGATTTTTTATTTGACTTAGACCGGTCGGCTTCTGTTTTTGATATGTCTCCCAATAGCGTTGCCCTGTTGTCTAAAGTGTGTAGAAATCAGCTCTTTAACGCGATTGTCAAAAAGGCCAGATTTTATTTTTCTCAAGAAGAGTATTATATTTATAAACAGGCCGTAGTCAGAAAAACGATTCTGCCACAGTTTATACAGAATGCTAAAGACTGGAATAACTTTATAAGAACCGGAGATAATGAATATCTCTTTCATAGTTCAGATTGGTGTGACGACGTAGAATCGGAGTTAGTGGATATGTTCCGGCCTGTGAAAGATGAAAAAATTGATATACCCATAAAGAACAATGAGAATTGGAAGGAGATGTGGGATTTGTCAATAAATTGGTTAGTAAAAAGATTCTCCTTTAGAAATACGCTAACAATGTTCTTTCCATCATATAAAGAAACACCTGCTAAAAATATTGGAAAACATGGGAAGATGAAGTTTGGCTTGATTTTTTGTCAATATTTCTTAGTGATCTTTGTTTTCATATTCTTTTTAGTCAATCTATATCGATTTTTAATTCTCATCCCTTTGGCTGCTCTAGTATATTGGATTATTGCTATCTATAAAAAGAAATGCCATTCTGCATTGAATTTATTGTTGCCAAGACTTTGGGCTATAATCATGTCTACTTGGATTGTACTTATCTGTAATACTGAAATATTGAAATGTTTTTGTGACTTGGAGCTTAACTGGGGAAATTATTGTTTACAGGTCCTTATTATTCTTGCGATCATGTTCCTGTTTGTGGTGGAAATTAAAAAAGTAAATCCATTTGTAACGAGTAGAAATAAATTTTTGTCCTCTGGCTGGATTATTACATTAGGATTTGTATATTCTCTGGTCATCGGTATTGCGTTAAGTAGTTTCGCCAGTAAGAAAATTCTGGGAAATACCACATATTTAAAAGATTTTCTTAATACGGCGATTTTAGAACGACAATCATTGGATATGGATGAATGTTATTCATATTTGGGTAGGACTTTTATCAATGAATGTCTTGATCCTGGTAAGGCGGACCAATATATGAAAAGGGTTGAAAGAATAATTAATAATGATAGTCTGTCAATAGATTCTATAATAGGTAAAAATCCCATTTGTTCTCAGGAGATCAAATTTGAAAAGCTTCCTAATAAATGGAATAATTTATTAGGAAGTGAAGTAAATCATAGTAGATTAATGTATATCGTATGTTCAGATATTCTTAGTGATACTATTTGTTATGGAATCTCTCATTATTATGAAATTCCCATGCAAACATTTAGTGATCATGATAACTGGCAGTGTTTATCCCTTTTCAAGAAGCTGATGACCTATAAACTATCAGCAAACAGCTATTTTGACAGTTTGAAATATTTGAAATTCAGTAATAATCCTGTAAGTACTAATTTGTTTGTTGAAAAGAAATTGATCTCTGGAATATATATAAGGTACTTTCCTGCGTTCTTAACAATATTCTCTTGTATATCCATGTTCATAGGCGTTTTCTTACAGGTTATCATCGAGGATAAAAAGATAACTGAAGCTATTTAATGTATAGCGGTTCCTTCTAAGAGGGATCAGAGGAAAATGCGAAGAGGGTGTGTCAAAACTCTCTTTTTAACAAAATCACCCTTGCTACAGATATCTGTGACGGGGGTGATTTTCATATTTTTGGTGTTTTGACACATCCCCCTTTTCCGTTTTTATTCTTGTGAACTCTCGTTTGTTACTTGTGGAGATTCAGACAATCTTCCTCTTTATATATGTTTGTGTTCTGGGACAATGCACAAGGCATTTCAAACAGGTACTACATCCATGTATGTTAACGATTTCATCTCTTGAAACAGATCTACTCCAAACTTTACCTTTAAGGACCTTTCTCTCGCAGATAGTGACGCAAGTAATGCAATTACCGCATTTTGGAGATAAGGGTTCATGCAATACCGTTTCCAGTGGAGCATCAGTTAAAACCGTACCGAGACATTGCGCTGCGCCATATTCAGGGGTAATTAACAGGTTATTTTTTCCAATCCACCCTAATCCGGCAAGTAGTGCAATGGTTTTATGGGGCAATACTGATTCTTTTGTTTCAAAATTGAATACGCCGTCAGCCACTAATCCTGTATCGGATTGTGAAATGGCTTTATAACCCTTTCCGGTGATGAACTTGGTCAGTTCGTCTGCTATTTCTCCCGCCTTATGTTCGGTTTGCGAATATTCATCATCGTCGAAATTGTAATTATCCGCTATCCGTGCTTGTACGTAGTCGGGAATATTAAATACCATTTTAGCATATTCTGCGGTTAGCGGAAGTGCAAAAACGATGGCATTCGGGAGTTGTCTGTTTTGCTTTTCGTCTAAATGCGATATACTGACAAAACGTATCAGTTCTGCTCCTTGATTTTTTAATTCGTTTTCTATCTCTTGGTTTAAGTATTTCATGTTTCCATTTTTTTATTTGCAGTAATTATTATCAATGCTTGCGGCAAAAACAGCCAAAAACCGGAAATCGGCTCTATGATACATCCAGCCACAGCAAACGCCAAAATACAATACCCCAAAAACAGAGGTGCGGGTTTCTGCTCTTTTTTGATATAGCATTGGAGTGTTAGCCCCCAAAGAATAAGTATAATCCCACATACTAAAAACCAAAGGGCGAAAGCACGGCTGTAACTGTCATCTGTGGAGTTTATTAATCCATCTTTTATCATGTCCGTAAAGTCCTCTTTCCCAAGTAATAGTGCATATACTGTGTGGATTACTCCTGTTATAACAAGAAATGTCCCACTGTATTTCCAAAGTTTCATATTTTCATTCATTGTCATAGATAATATTTTATTAATGTGCTTTTATAGTCTTTATTACTTTCTCTTTTTCTTATAGTTCTGATGGAGTTGTGTTTGCCAAATTTTTAGCTTCTTTTACAAAATGGGAAAAGTCGGTATATCCCAATTCGTCGTATAAATCATAACTACCATTTGCACGATAGTTCTTCAATGCAGTTTTAAAGCGTAAAGCTTTAAAGCATTGTTTGGGTGATATACCTAATACTTCTTTGAAATATCTATTGAGTGTAGGATTTGACACACCAACTTCCTTACTTACTGTGTTCAATTTGTAATTACGATTAGTATTGATATAGTAAATTGTTTTTATTACAGTGTTGAGTTTGAAATCAGAACTAAAGATTTTCATATTATTTAAAAGCCAATTCTCTACAAACTGAACTCGCTCGGCAAAAGAGCTTTGCAATTTTAGTTCGTCTATTACTTTTTGATTTAGATACTTTTGCAGAGACAAATAATTATCCACCAAAGTTGAAATATCTTTAGATAAACAGGAGTACAAAACTCCCGGCTTGAATTTTATTGAAAATTCATGGGTTCCGGGAGCGTGTATTACAGTGATCGCTTCTGTTAAGCTACCAGATATCTTATCACCCGATGTATCAATTATACCATGTTCACGAGGTACTTTGAATGTCTGACTACTATCGGAGATATAAATTGAAACTAAGATATTAGCATTGGGCAAAGCCACAAGTGAAAATGGAGTTATAGAATTTTTAGGAGTACATATTTCAAAATAATACTCAACAATATCCTTTAATTCAAAACAAGGATATTTAATCTCTACTTGTTCTTCATCTTCAAATATGACTTTACTCTTTACCATGTTTATTTAGTTAGGTGATATAATACCTGAATACCAAGCCCGAATGTCATCATTCGCTCTTTTTTGTTGGTTAATAGCTGTTGTGTCCAATCAAGCAATCCACCGTCAGCAATTTCAATAGTATTGCCGCCGATCACTATTTGCTGCTTTATTCTGAAACCATGATAATAGTTATTATCATGTTCCGGTGCTATAACCAAGACCTCAAGATTACTATTCTTTTCCCGGACATACGATATTGATTCCATTATAAGCGGGCTTTGACTGTCATAACCTTTGCATGGAATAATCTCATAATATATTTTCTCCACACCGTAACTTTTACATATTTCATACGATGTAGTTAAATGTTTTAATAGTTCTTCTTTCTCAAAATTAAAGCTACCAGTATCTCTACCACATGAAATAAGGGCGAGAACAGTAAAATGAGGAGTGAAATTAGGATTATTAAATACCTGTGTCCTTATTACCCGTGAAATGTTGCTGTAATTATAGGTTTTGTTATCTAATTCTCCTTTTTTCTTTAACAATGCGTAATGTAATGCTATTGCATTCGTCGGGTCTGCCTGTACTTCTGTGTTTCTTAAAGAAGTAAGGACTTTTTTCTGATCTACTGTTGCTATAACACTACTTGTCCCAAACTGAGCGACCGGGGAAAGTTCTATGGGTTCAAATCCTCTACCTGCTATTAATTTATAGCACCGTAATTCATTTTCTTTATATTCTAAAACATCTTCTAATAAGGCGGGCTTAACAAGCTTGTTACCCTCATATTTACTTAGTAAAGACGAGGGAGTTTCCTGCCCAACACGCTTGTTGAAAACGTCCAGTAAAACAGTGTTCAGTTCCGACCCGCTTAATTCATCAGACAACACTTTAACTATATCCTGCAAATCTAATTTACTAATAATGTGATCGCCTATATCTTTTTTCATTTTTTCCTAATACTATATAAATGTTCATCAACTATTTGTCCCTCTTTTATAACCGAGGACTTAATAATGGCTTCCTTTTCAAAACCTGTTTTTTCCAAAACTTTCATTGAACCTATATTATACTCGTAAATTTTCGCATAAATCCTCAATAAGTCAAGTTCTTCAAAAGCAAATTTTATCAATAACCTTACCGCTTCGGTAGCATATCCTTTGCCCCAATAAGGTTCTCCAATCCAATATCCAATTTCTGCATTAATACGATATACGTCATACTGTGGTATTAGGCTGCAACAACCAACGAATGTATTATTCTCATATATCCTGAAGACGTTTCCTAATGATCCATTTGTAGCTAAATCAAGAAATGTAGTAGCATCTTCAATCTTATAAGGATATGGAAAAGTATCCCGTAAGTTTACAGCGATAGCGTGAGTATTTGCTAATTGCTGTATATCCTCAGGTGGATTTAGGTTTATATTTTGTAATCGTATCATTTTAATGTACTTATTGTTTTTGCAAAGGTAATCTCATATGTCATATTAATAAGTGTAAAAATGAATCAATCTGCTAATTCTATTTAATAGCCTAATCATTAATCAAATTTGTTCTAATAGTTAATCCTGAATTTTATCTTTTAGTTCTTTTTTTAATTCTGATGGAATATCATTCCAGTGTAAGTTTAATAGAGCTCCTTCTAAAGAATAGAGATAATAGCACACAGGTATAGTCTTTTCAGGATGTTGTTCACGTATCTTTATAAAAGCTTTGACAGAGGTTGTTTCTGCAAGATCGGCTAAAGTAAATATACCAATTTCATTAAGGTATTTCTCAATAGTTGTGCCTATGTTCTTCGCATTTCTTAAATTGTTGTCTATTTTTGGTTTCATTTTTACTATGGATTACGTAATATATAGTCTTCTTGTAGTAATAATCTACAAATTCGGTATTATTCTGTCATTTCGGCAATGCTTATTCTACAATGATTCAATAGATTGCTTTAACATCTAATCGGTACCCAACCTTCCTTGGTTGAATTTTCCTTTCGACACCATAACCAACCATTTAGGCATCTTGAGCCGATTACTATCTCGTCTTGATTTACTGGTAACTCATAAGCTGAATAGTCTTCTAATGCAATAGCTATTTGTCGCTCATTCGGTAAGGTTTCACATACGTTCAAAATTTGTATAGGTATCCAACCTGTCATTCCATTGCCCGCTATACATCAAACCCAATTTACCCATTCCGGATCAGTTTCTTTTATAGCTAAGTTGATTACAACTTTTTCATCTTTCTTTAATATGATAGAATTTTCATAACTTTCAATCCATTTGTTTACAACAATATATCTTTCTATATACTTCATTACCTGGTCATTAAGACGTTCTTCAATCGCTGTTTATCTTTAGCTTCATTTTTACTGGCTATTACATAAGATATAAGCAGCTCCTTTATGTTATGTAATTCCATGCCGCGAAGTTAAAACATAGAACTTTTCAAAAATAGGAAAAATCGGACAGCTTATTCAGCAGCAACCTTTGAGGGAGTCTTACCGTAAAATAATTTAAACTCTTTTATGAAATGAGTTTGATCATAGTAACCAAAATCATAAAATGATTTTTCGGCTTTTATTGATTTGATTGAAGGATCAATCTTTAAAAGATTCTGGAAACGAACAATTCGGCAGAAAGATTTGGCTGTATCTCCTATATAAAAATTGAAAAGTCGTTGTAAATGACGACTACTTATTCCATCATTCAAATCTTTCTCAATATTAATCAGTCCTTTGCTTTTTAGAATAGTTTCTAATGCACAGAAAAATCTATTATCAAAAAGTTTATCTGTTTTATTAATATGATTAATGAAATAGCGATTGAGTTCATTGCACAAATTTTGAAGACATGAGCATTCATTTTCCGATTGTTGAATTGCGTTATATAAATGAGGTTGTACGATATTCAAATGCTCGTAATGATTACTTAAATCTGACGCATCTATATTAAATAGTAAAGGGAATATACCCGGTAGAAACCGTACTCCAAAATAACTAAATTCTTTATCAATACCAATCTTCACAAAAGAATTGCAGTACCCCATTATATATGCTTCATCATGATTAGTACAGTTAAAAACGACATCAATACACCCATCGGAAACTACACGATAATTGTATATATTATTTAGCGGCTTATTTGTCTTTAGATTCCAGTAGCAATAAATAAAGTCTTGTAGTTGGGCATCAGGCGCTAATTCAACATATGAGATCTCGCCATCAGTACCCATTACTGCTGGCTGAACTGGAGTGTATAGGTTTCTTATGTTGTATTCAAATGATTGAGGCAATGTATTGATTCTCATGAATTCCCTGTTATTTAGGTACAAAGTTAATCAATAGATTGCGCAAAAGGTTACCATAAATAGCATTCTTTTAAAAGAAAACAGAGAATACCTTAATAATTATAGATTCTATATATACTTTACAAATATTATAGTAATGGTTGATTAAGCTTTCATCATTGCAAAATTTCTTTCTGTTAGAGTTCTATTTGATAATTTAAGGGTGTTCTTAACTATAAATCAGCATTATTTTTTTTCCCTTGCATCACTTAACTAAAGTTCTTCCTAATTTTGTGTCAGGAGATCATTAATGAAAAAAAAAGGAATAACTATATATGGCGTGCAAGCGATGCACGTGAGTGAAGTTACTTTCATTGGAGATGGAATCAAAGCAGGATTTCCAAGTCCTGCGACAGATTATCTACAGGAAAGTATAAATATGAATCGGGTCATTGTCCAGAAACCGGATAATACCTTTATTATTATTGCTGAGAAAGGTATTTCTAATGAGGAATGTATTGAAGAGGGGAACCTTTTGGTAATAGAGCAGTCGTTGACTCCACGTGAAAACGATTTATTAGCTTATATAAAAGATGGTGAATTTTTAATTGGCAGGATTGGGGAAGAAGATAAAAACGATCTGATCTTGTTAGGTGTGTTAATTGCTAACATCAAAATTTATAAGGAGCATTTTCATCATGGTATTGAGTCCTTACCTATATTACCTGAAGAATATCCGTCTCTGCCTTCTTTGGTGCGGAAGCAAGTTGTAGGGAAGATCGATCTTAACACAATATTACTCAAGAACTATGCTACAACATTTGTGACTGTTGCAAATGGAGATTCTATGATAGAGGATGGCATTGACGATGGTAACTTACTGATTATTGACAAATCAATTGCACCTTATGACCAATGCCTGGCTGCCTGTTATATTAACGGGGAGTTTACATTGAAAAGGGTGAAAGTGGATAACGGGTGTGCCTGGCTTTTACCATCTAATCCGGCTTATCCTGAAATTAAATTATCAGAGGATGATGATTTTCTCGTCTGGGGAATTGTCGTTTCAAATATTAAACAATTTCGTTATGGGAGGATAACCAGTGGTAGGTCTGGCCGACTGCAATAATTTCTATGTATCGTGTGAACGCCTGTTTAATCCTTCACTAAATGACCGTCCTGTTGTCGTTTTGTCAAACAATGATGGTTGTATTATTGCCCGGTCGAATGAGGCGAAGAATCATGGAATAAAAATGGGGCAATCCTTGTATGAGAGTTGGGGGATGATCGAGAAGCATAATATAGCGGTATATTCCTCAAATTATGCTTTGTATGGGGATCTTTCTAACCGGGTAATGACGCTGTTCGGTAACTTTGTTGAAGAATATGAAATCTATTCTATTGATGAAAGTTTTCTATCTTTTAACGGATTTCAGAACTACAATCTTTACGAATATGGGGAAAAGATTGTAAGAACTGTAAGACGGGGAACCGGTATTCCCATTTCCTTGGGGATTGCGGAGACTAAGACGCTTGCAAAGGTCGCAAATAAATTTGCTAAAAAGTATTCTGCTTACCGGAGCGTTTGTATCATTGATAATAATGATAAACGTGAAAAGGCATTGAGGTTATTTGATGTAGCGGATGTCTGGGGCATAGGCAAAAAGCAGGCAGCTAAACTGGAAAGACGTGGAGTAAGGACGGCTTATGATTTTATATGTTTACCAATCGGATGGGTTCGTAAAAACCTCACTGTCGAGGGAGAACGTACGTATCGGGAACTCTTGGGTGAACCTTGTATTGAGATGGAACTTATGCCTCCTTCTCGAAAACAGATCTGTACCAGTCGATCTTTCGGTGAGATGACTTCTCAATATGAAGATTTGGCAGAGGCTATTGCAAATTATGCCAGTAGTTGTGCTCATAAGCTAAGACAACAAAAATCTGTAGCTGTGTCGTTAATGGTATTTATACATACCAATCACTTCCGGACTGATCAGCCTCAATATGCAAAGAATATCTTTATTAAATTGCCGGTTCCATCTTCGGATACGAGAGAAATCATTCATTATGCGCAAATAGGACTAAAGAAAATATTCCTTTCGGGCTTTCGTTATAAAAAGGCTGGAGTAATAATCACGGAGATTGCAGATCAGGATTGTGTTCAATTGAATCTTTTTAATGCATGTGATACTGGAAAATCAAACAAGTTGATGGAGGCTATTGATCGTATTAACAATAAGTATAAGTATGGTGTTCGCTTGGCAGCCCAAGGTACTGATGCATCTGCAAAATGGCATTTGAAGCAAAGCCATTTGTCCCAATGTTATACAACTAATATAGGAGAGATTTTATCTATAAACTGTCGATAGTCTCTTTTCCTGATTATTCTGAAGATATTTTTTATTCATTAATGAGCGCCTTATTTATTTGTTTTGCTATCTGGAAGGGTTACAGCTTTTGAATGAAAAAGAGTAACTCCTTGATTTCTTTAATATGCCTGCAATGAATTTCTTTAGTCACAGCGTATGTCTTATGAATTGTTAGTATATTAGAGAATTCTTTAAATCTATGTACGAATATGGAAGGACTTCTCACTATATTTACTTACCTTTGAGAATATTAATTCTATCAATCATGAAAAACAGGACTAAAAGAAGGATTCACCATAAATTCCATTCAGTAAACCGTAAACACAGAAAGAGTAAAAGAAAGTATTTTAGTAAATACGAAAGAAACAAGAAGAATAAATTAAATAATCCACCGCACAGATCCATAAAAAAGAATATCTTATCAGTTAAAAATAAATGTATTGGTGGGGGAGAAGTAGAAACATCAGGAAGTCCGGTCGAAGATATTAACCAAGACAAAGATGTTTTGTCTGTTCAAGATAAATCTATTGGAAATACTGCTCCAAGTAAAAATGTTATTCCGGAAAAAACAATAAGTTGTAGGACTGAGATCCTGTGGATTTTCTTTGGAATACATACGGCAAATGCTGTACTGATGATAGACAAGATCAAAAAAAGGAAGAATAAAGTGGCATGACATGACTTTACGGACTGAATCAGAAGAGGGCCATCGGACTTCTTCCGGAGTATCATGTCCTGCCGGATAAGTTCAGGCGATAAAACACAGAAAAATTACAATAAAAATAGCACATGAAGGGATTAGGGGGGCAACTTCATGTGCTATCTTCATTCTGTAACAGCGAATTTTTCACAAAATAATTATACTGTCATTTTACATTGGTTTCTGTATGCACTTGATTTGTTTTTTTATTGGAAATAAATTATCTTTGTTCACAGAAAGGCGTTCTTTTGATGTAATGCAAAACAAGATAGAATACAGAACTTTGCTCGTTTCTAAGTCGTTACCTATCACGAGACAGATTTATGCAAGTCATTAAATTTCAATGGTAAAGACAATTTGTAATGTCTCGAAAGGTGGAACGTCAGGTGTTTATTTATACGAGCAAACCCTGCGATGATTTTTATAAGATTATTACACGGATCATATTCAGGAACAGGAAAAATACGATCTCCAATTTGATAATCACGATATTTTTCCAGTAGTTTCTTCGGGATCTCTAATAATGGTATACTTGATTTTATATGGGTCTTTCTTCGCCTATATATTAGCCAACTATTTCCATCAAAAAAATCTTGTATATTTTGCTTAGTGAGCATTTTTAAATCAGTATGCGAAACGCCTGTAAAACAGCAGAAAATAAACATATCTCTGATAATTTCTAATAAATTAGTCGGTAATTCTACCGAAATCATTGCTTCAACTTCATCCATTGTTAGATATCCTATATCCACACTTTCTTTTTCTGCTACAAAGTGCTTGAATGGATCAATGGCTATGATATTGTAGTCATGTGCCATTGCTGAAATTCTTTTCAGTGGAACCATATAGAGACGTACAGTGTTGGCTCTGAAATTCTTTTCACAGCGTAAATAAAAGTCGAAGTTTTTAATAAAGCTTTCTTTTAATTCAACTAGCGGAATATCTGATATGTTATATTTCAGTTTCAGAAAGTTAGAGACATGATTGTACACATCACAATACATGCGATGGGTACTTTCGGCTCTGGTCTTTCCGACTTTCAACTTAAATTCATCATTGTGTTGTTTGAACAATGTTAAGAGGGTCATCTTCTTAATATCCGTTCCCATAACTGCATTATCCACTTTCTCTGCGGTAACATATCCTTCATAATGGAACAGCGTATCGTATTTAGCTCCAATGTTACGTTCCCAAAGATCTAACGTACTATTGATTTTTGTAGCGTAGGCGTCTCTCCCTGTTACTCTCATTTTTACCTTATCCCAACGATCGGGATGTACGCTTATCTTTGCGCTTCTTGTTTTGTCAACTCCGTTAACAGTAATACGAATCATAATGGGTACTGTTCCGTCTTTTTTAGGTGCACTCTTCTTTAAATAGAATAGCACTTTGAATGTCGATTTTTTCTCTTCCATAAGAACATCTTTTTAGGTGATAAAATTAATGCTTTCTTTTCAGATGATCTCTATGAAAAATGAAGCAGTACTATGAAATGTCGCCCTTGTAAATTGCTGATATACAATTTGTTATTAAATAGTTACCGGTAACGATTTATTTGGGAATAGGTAACGAATTGGTAACTCCAACTTGTCTTCAAAAGGCTTGTTTTTGACCTGTAAAGCCTATCTCCCTAAAAAACCAACAATTGACACATGATGTTGTTATTCAAGCTGTTATCGGTATTATTACCTTGTTTTTCTTTGTTTTGTATGGTAGCGGGCGATAAGACTAAATAACACTAGATAAGCGGGCGATAACGCAAAGTCTCGCTTTTTCTGCCGTATTTTGCAGAGTACCAAAATTAATGAAATACGAAATGAAACGAATCAGTTTACTACTTCCGCTTTGCGTCTGCGCATGGATGCCGGTAGCGGCGCAGCAGGAACAGCAAATGCAAGCCCCTGCGGATAGCGTGAAAAATATAGCTTACATCGACAGCATATTCAAAGAACTGCCCGAAGTAATGATAACCGGCGAACGCCCCATCGTTAAGGCGGAACAGGGAAAGCTGGTCTATGACCTTCCGAGACTGGTAGGCAACCTGCCCGTAGACAATGCCTATGACGCCGTGAAAAACCTTCCGGGAGTCATGGACTTGGGGGAAGGACTGATGCTGGGCGGTCAGGAAGTAACCGTCGTTATCAATGGAAAAGTGACCACCCTGTCTACCGGACAATTAAACGCATTATTGAAATCAATCCCCGTCAGCCGGATCGAAAAGGCGGAAGTGATGTACTCCGCCCCAGCACGTTACCAAGTCCGGGGTGCTATGATAAACCTGGTACTGGCTTCAGGCACAGGATACGAACCTTCCCTTCAGGGAGAACTCTATACCGCTTTTAATCAAAACCATTTCGAATCCTTGGCAGAGCGTGGAAGCCTTCTTTATTCCGGCCGTAAATTCTCTGCTGACCTTCTTTACTCTTACTCTTACGACCGCGACCGGAGAGAGACGGATAAAGAAGCGCTTCACACGCTTGCCGACGGTTCAACGCATCAGATGGATATGTATGAAAACACAATCTCCCGTAACAACAGCCATCAGATACGTCTCGGAATGGATTATGCCTTTACAGACCTACATCTGCTCAGCCTTGTATATACAACAGCCTTTACAGACTCCAAACACAAAGCCACAGTGACCGGCGCACAAAACTCATTGACAAACTCGCACGCGGACAATCAGCTCCATAATACGAAACTCGACTATCAAACCCCGTTCGGCCTGAAAGCCGGCGTGGAATTTACCTATTACCGTTCTCCCGGCAGCCAACTTCTATACAGTACGCTGGGAAACGAAACCATGAACTTCCTAAGCCGGGATAACCAGCGAATCAACCAATGGCGTTTCTATGCCGGACAAGAACATACCTTAGGCAAGGACTGGGGGTTGAACTATGGCATGGCATACACGACCGCCTTAGACCATAGCTTCCAAAGATACTACGAACCCGAAACTGAAACCCTGCTGCCTGACAATAACATGCAGTCCCGCCGCCGTGAACAAACCCTCAACTTCTACGCCGGCCTGAGCAAAAGCTTCGGGCGGAAATTCTCGGCGGATATCTCTTTAGCGGCCGAACAATATCATACGGACATTTGGAATGAATGGAGCTTCTATCCGGTTGCCAACCTTACTTATACTCCCGCCACCGGGCACATGCTGCAACTCTCATTAAGCAGCGATAAGGAATATCCCGAATATTGGAGCGTACAGAACGCCTCCTCTTATATGGGTGCTTATTCCGAAATCCAGGGCAATCCCCTGCTCAAACCCGCCGCGAATTATGAAACGACACTTAGCTATATCTTAAAAGGCAAATACGTCTTTTCCGCCTATTACAGCTATACGAAAAATAATGAGATGCAGACCCTTTACCAATCTCCCGACCGCTTGGTAGAAATCTATAAATTTTTCAACTTCGACTTTTCAGAACAGGCAGGAATTATGATGGCCGTTCCGTTTAAAATAAAGAATTGGCTGGATTCCCGCCTGACGGCAGTCGGACTTCGTTACCACCAAAAGGACAGCGATTTTTGGGATATTCCGTTCGACCGCAAACTCTATACATTTGTGCTGACCATGAACAATACCTTCACCCTCTCCACCAAACCGGATTTGAAGCTGACCCTGACCGGCTTTTATCAAAACAAAATGATACAGGGAACATTCGACCTTCCCCGTTCGGGAAACCTGAATACAGCACTGCGTTATACTTTCGCCAAGGGCAAGGCGCAACTCACACTGAAATGCGATGATATATTCAATACCTCTACCATTTCCACACGCATCCGTTTCGGCAATCAGAACGTGAAGAACCATTATATGAGAACAACACGTGAGTTCGGCATTTCTTTCAACTATAAATTCGGTGGATATAAAGAGAAAAAACGGGAAGAAATTGATACTTCCCGTTTTAAATAAACTTATGATACGGATGCTTTCCAGGTTTCGGCATACTCTTCCAGTACCCGCTTGATGCTCTGCCCGATTTTAACATAATCGTTTTCATTCAGATTGGCGAGCGATACGCGGACACTCCATTTCGGCCCGGCAAAGCCGCCGCCGTTCAGCAGCACGAGTGAAGTCTCATTTGCCAGACGAAAAACTACATCCAGCGGATTATATGACTTTTGCAGGTAAGCGACGAAATCATCTCCATAGAATTTCTTCGCCCATACCAGCATATCTATTTCCGAATAGTATCCGGCACGCAGCGGGTCTTCCACCAGTGTGAAACCGGTATTGTCCCATAACGCATGCAGACGGCGATGAATAATTTCCTGCATCCTGGCTTTATAGCGGTCTTCCTTGTCAAGCAGTGAGAACATGGCAAACAGACTCATCTGCATCTGTTGCGGCAGTGAAAGCCCTGCGGTATGATTCAGTGCAATTTGCCGGCTGTCTGCCACCATGCGGTCGATAAACTTCATCTTTTCCGGCTGCAAACTCAGGCTCGAATAACGCTTGTTCAGGATTGCCTTCTGCTCCGCCGACAGGCGGGCAATCATTTTGTCGTAGATGTTGTCTTCGTGCAATGCAATAACCGCGTCTCTCCATCCCGTAGCTCCGAAATATTTGGAGAAAGAATAGACGCAAAGCGTATTATGCGGCAATTCCGCCATCAACGAACGGAAGTGGGGGATAAATGTTCCGTACACGTCGTCCGTAATAATCATCAGGTTCGGATTGTCATTCTTTACGATGTTGACAATACGGGCGGCAGTTTCCGCGCTGAGCGCGTAACTGGGCGGATTGCTCGGATTCGTGATAAACAATGCCTTGATTCGCGTATCTTTCAGCTTGTCAATATCTTCATCCTTATATTGCCACGTATGCAGTCCGTCGGCCGTCATCTGGTCAGCAGATATTTCGGTAACATCGAACTGATAACGCCGTAGTTGCGGAATCTCGATATAAGGTGTAAATACAGGAACCATCAATGCGATGGCATCTCCCTGATCCAGCAGGAAGTTCTCCTGCAGTGAATCAAACAGGTAACACATGGCAGCCGTTCCCCCTTCAGTGGCGAAAAGGTCGAAAGTTCCTTTCGGCGGACGGCGGTCGCACATTTCCTGTGCCAGATAATCCTGTACTATCAGTTCCGTGAAATGCAGGATACGGTCGGGCACAGGATACTGGTCGCCGATAACGGATTCCGCCCATTCGTGAACAAGCGTGTCCGGATCGGCAGCGTGTTCCATCAACATATAGTTGTATCCTTCTTTCAGCAGGTTGGCACCTGCCGCTTTCTCATTGTCTTTCAGGAAAGCCTCGAAACGTGCGGCAATTCCTGCCTTTTGTGGAATACCCGCTATCCCTTCATCCAGTGAAAACGCACGGCGGCATTCGCAAAGCCCGAACTGTCCTAACAGGAAAAACGCTTCCCGTGGTTCGGTAGCAATCCAGTTCGGATTACCTCGCCCGGCATTCAGCATGGTATGCGCTATTTTCTTGATACTTTCATCCGCCATGTCAATGAGCTTGTTTTTAAGCTCGAACGGGCTGATGGTTTCCATTCTCCTGGCGTAGCTTTTGCTGATAGCCGGGCTATTGTCTTTTTTTTCCATAATGTGAAATCTATAATTTGTTAATGAATTGTCTAAAATATCCGGTCAACGTCTACATCAGTAACACGATAACCACTCCCCAAATAATCAGTAACGTGTTGCCGACAGCATAGGTAACAGTATATCCCAAAGCCGGAGTATCACTTTCCACCGCGTCTTGGATAGCTCCCAGCGCGGCAGTTGTAGTACGTGCTCCCGCTGTGCATCCCAAAGACAGGGCAGGATGGAACTTGAACAGATACCTTGCCATCAGCAACCCTGCAAGAAGAGGAATGGCTGTTGCCAGCGCGCCGACGATGAACAGGCTAACTCCCACTTCCTTGAATCCGGCTATAAAACTGGGACCTGCGGCAATGCCGACTACCGCGATAAACATGTTCAATCCTACATTATTCAGTACCCATAAAGAAGGTTCGGGGATACCACCGAACGTAGGATGCTTGCTGCGCAGCCAGCCGAATAGAAGTCCGGCAATCAATGCGCCGCCACTTGTGGAGAGACTGATAGGAATACCGCCCAAATGAATGGCAAGCGCACCGACAAGACCGCCGACCAAAATACCCAGCCCTACGAAAATCATATCCGTCTGATTAGTCGGACGGTCAACATATCCCATCTGCCTGGCAGCTCCTTCCACTTCATGCTTCATTCCTGTAAGTTCGAGGATATCTCCCGAATCCACCACCGTCTGCGCAAGTACAGGAACATTGATACCTGCACGCTTGATGCTGCGGATACTGACACCGTGCATAAACTTCTGTGCCCGGATCGTCGCAATCTTTTCTCCCGCGAAAGTCCGGTGAGTAACCATGACCGGCAACGTCTCCGCCGGAAAATCGAGTAACTGTGCATCCACCACTTCCGGCCCGATCCAATCTTCTTCACCGATAACGAACTCCCGTCGTCCGCTCAATACTACTTCATCTCCCGGTTGGAGAATCATGTCAGGACTGACTTCCTTCACGACTCCTTGCTGGCGAACCCGTTCCACAAATAACCGTTTGTCTTTCCCGGTCAGATAGGTTTCCAGTTCGCTGACTTTTTTTCCTTTGCCAAACCACTTATTCGTGATTTTATAGGCACGGAACACCACGGGACGAAGGGCAGGAGAGAATCCCGGTTCATCTACTTCCGAAGTCCCCATTTGTGCTTCCAATGCTTTGCAATCCGCCTTTACCTTGTCCAGTCCGCCCAGCATCTTCGGGCCTAGGGAAGCCAAGAGCCATGCCGAGCCTGCCGTACCGAAAATATAAGTCACGGCGTAAGCCACCGGAATGGCATTGATATACGTAGCCTTCTGCGCTTCGCTGATACCCAACTGGTTGATTGTGTCGCTTGCCACACCGATAACGGCTGAAATAGTCTGTGAACCCGCCAGTAATCCGGCAGCTTCCCCCACATGATACCCCATGATTTTGGCCAGTATCCACGGGGCTATCAGGCTGACAATACACATCAGCACGGCGAATCCCACTTGTGGTAACCCATCTTTTTTCAGCCCGCGAAAGAATTGCGGGCCTACCTTATAGCCTACGGCAAATAAAAAGAGCAGAAAAAATACGGCTTTCATCGGGCCGTCTACGGTAATATTCAGTTGTCCTACCAATACCCCGACCAACAGGACACTGGTCACAGTACCTAAAGAAAACTTCCCGATTTTAAGCCTGCCCAACCAGAATCCCGCAAAGAGAGTGAGAAAAATGGCAAGCTCCGGGTGTACCCTTAGTTGATTAATAATCCATTCCATAATTAAGTTGTTGTTTAGGTTTATGTTACTTACAACAGTTATTGTGCGGAAAGAGTTTGTTACTCGACGCAGATTTGTTACTTTTGCATTTTCAAAATAAAACTAACCATATTCTATATGAAATCAGACATAGAAATTGCCCGCAGCATTGAGCTGAAGAAAGTAAAGCAAGTTGCTGAAAGTATCGGAATCCCCCGCGAGGAAGTAGAAAATTATGGTCGCTATATCGCAAAGATTCCCGAACAACTGATTGACGAGGAGAAAGTAAAGAAGAGTAACCTTATCCTGGTAACTGCCATTACAGCCACCAAAGCGGGTATCGGTAAAACTACAGTATCTATCGGTCTTGCCCTGGGACTCAATAAAATAGGAAAGAACGCTATTGTTGCCTTGCGCGAACCTTCTCTCGGCCCATGCTTCGGCATGAAGGGCGGAGCAGCCGGCGGCGGATACGCCCAAGTACTCCCGATGGACAAAATCAATCTCCACTTCACCGGTGATTTTCACGCCATCACCTCTGCGCACAACATGATTTCCGCCTTGTTGGACAATTATCTTTATCAGAACCAGGCGAAAGGTTTCGGACTGAAAGAAATCCTTTGGCGTCGGGTGCTCGATGTGAACGACCGTTCACTGCGCAGCATTGTCGTTGGGTTGGGGCCGAAATCGAATGGTATCACCCAAGAATCCGGTTTCGACATTACACCCGCTTCAGAGATTATGGCTATCCTCTGCCTTTCTAAAGACGTGAACGACCTCCGCCGCCGTATTGAAAATATCCTGCTCGGATTCACTTACGATGACAAACCTTTCACAGTTAAAGACCTGGGGGTGGCAGGAGCCATCACTGTATTGCTGAAAGATGCCATCCACCCCAACTTGGTTCAAACCACTGAAGGAACTGCCGCTTTCGTACACGGTGGCCCGTTTGCGAACATCGCCCACGGGTGCAACTCTATCCTGGCTACCAAACTGGCCATGTCTTTCGGCGACTACGTAATCACAGAAGCCGGATTCGGTGCCGACCTCGGTGCGGAAAAGTTCTATAATATCAAATGTCGTAAAAGCGGGCTTCAACCACGCCTGACAGTAATCGTTGCCACGGCGCAAGGGCTGAAAATGCATGGCGGCGTCAGTCTCGACCGCATCAAGGAACCGAACATGGAAGGGCTGAAAGAAGGATTGCGCAACCTCGACAAGCACGTCCGTAATCTCCGCTCTTTCGGACAGACTGTGATTGTTGCTTTCAATAAGTTCGCTACCGATACGGATGAAGAAATGGAACTGCTTCGCGAGCATTGCGAACAACTGGGCGTAGGATTTGCCATCAACAACGCATTCAGTGAAGGCGGAGAGGGGGCAGTGGATATGGCACGCCTGGTAGTGGACACCATCGAAAACAAACCGTCTGAATCTCTGCGTTATACGTACAAAGAAGAAGACAGCATAGAGCAGAAGATTGAAAAGGTAGCTACTAATATCTACGGAGCAAGTGTCATCACTTACAGCAGCATTGCCCGCAACCGTATCAAGCTGATTGAGAAAATGGGAATTACACACTATCCGGTCTGCATCGCCAAGACGCAATACTCATTCTCTGCCGATCCTAAAATTTATGGTGCGGTGAATAACTTCGAATTCCATATCAAGGATATAGTTATCAATAACGGTGCGGAAATGATTGTGGCGATAGCAGGAGAAATCCTTCGTATGCCGGGACTTCCGAAAGAGCCGCAGGCATTGCATATCGACATTGTGGATGGAGAAATTGAAGGGCTGAGTTAACAACAGTTGAACCGCAAGGAAACCTTGCTCCAACGCTACGTTGGTAAATCCCCGTCTTTCCTTATAAATCAATAGGGAAAGACGGGGATGCTTGTATATAGAGTCCAGTGCGCTTTTTTATATCTCTTCTTGCACACTGTACGATTGAATTCATCTTTATTGAAGAGATATTTTTTATATCCTTTTTGCAATAAGAAAAACGAAATACCTGACAGATAGTTCGGAGAGCGGAGTTAATAAATACAAAAAAAAGTCTGCCCTTTTCACAAAGAGCAGACCCATGAAAATTCACAAATCAGAATATGATAGCCGGCTAAAACTATCATATATATAAATATTTTTAATAAGCAAAAAGAGGATATTTCTTCATTGTCTCGTTGACACGTGCACGTACCTGTGCAATAACCTCTTCGTTTTCTACGTTAGACAATACAGTCTCAATCATTTCAGCAATTTCGATCATCAAGTCTTCCTTAGCACCACGGGTAGTGATGGCAGGAGTACCCAAACGGATACCGGAAGTCTGGAATGCCGAACGGCTGTCAAACGGAACCATATTCTTGTTAACGGTAATATCAGCAGAAACCAATGCTTTTTCTGCCACTTTACCTGTCAAGTCAGGATATTTGCTACGCAGGTCTACCAGCATGGAGTGATTGTCAGTACCACCGGAAACGATGGTAAAACCACGGTCTACAAGAGCCTGTGCAAGTACAGCCGCATTTTTTTGTACCTGTTTGGCGTATTCCTTAAATTCAGGTTGCAGGATTTCGCCGAAAGCTACTGCCTTGGCAGCAATCACGTGTTCCAGCGGTCCGCCCTGGATACCGGGGAATACGGCAGAATCCAACAATTGAGACATCATTTTGATTTCACCTTTCGGAGTCTTCTTGCCCCACGGATTGGGGAAATCCTTACCCATCATGATGACACCACCACGAGGTCCGCGAAGTGTTTTATGTGTAGTAGAAGTGACGATATGTGCATATTTTACCGGGTTTTCGAGTACTCCGGCAGCAATCAGACCGGCCGGGTGAGCCATGTCGATCATCAGGATAGCGCCTACTTTGTCAGCGATTTCGCGCATGCGTTTGTAGTCCCATTCGCGTGAGTAAGCAGAACCACCGCCGATAATCATTTTCGGTTTCTCGCGCAGAGCGACTTCTTCCATCTGGTCGTAGTCGACGCGTCCTGTTTCCTGATTCAGGTTATATTCGCAAGGAGTATAGATAATCCCCGAAGTATTCACCAGTGAACCATGAGAAAGGTGTCCGCCATGTGCAAGGTTCAATCCCATGAATTTGTCGCCCGGATTCAGGACAGCCAGAAAAACTGCTGCGTTAGCTTGCGCTCCTGAGTGCGGCTGTACGTTTGCCCATTCGGCTCCGAAGATTTCTTTCAGGCGGTCGATAGCGATTTGTTCGCTTTGGTCTACAACCTCACAACCACCATAATAGCGTTTGCCCGGATAACCTTCTGCGTACTTGTTGGTCAGACAAGAACCCATTGCCTGCATTACCTGGTCACTCACAAAGTTTTCTGATGCAATCAGCTCGATACCTTTCAGCTGACGTTGATGCTCTTTTTCGATGATGTCGAAAATTAAGTCGTCTCTTTTCATTCTTTTATAAGTAAGATTAAATTTCTAATTCGAGATACCTATTTTTAAGCGCACAAAGTTAATGAAAATAAATAAAGAATGAAGGAAGTGCAAGAAAAATGTTAGTAAAAAGCGGGATTTAATGATATTTTATTTCTAAAGGATGAATCCCAGCGAAAAACTTAACGCGCTGTCGCGACGGCGGAAAGTGATGTTGCTGACTCCCGTACTACCGTCGGAATTGATATTATCATACACAATGGATTTGGAAATATTTCCCACCCCCTGCTCATAGCGGAAATCGAAGAAGATACGGGAAATATTGACGCCGACACCGATCACGGCACTGATATTGAACGGATACAACTTCTCGTGAATACCTTTCTGGTCGAAGTTCTTGAAAGTGATCTCATTCTTCTTCCCCCATAAATAGCGGAGCTTCGGGCCTGCAAAGATAGACATTCCATACGGCCCTTTCTTCACCACATTATACCCGTACAAGACAGGGAAGTCGATACTATGCAGTACAGATTGCACCGAAGCATAATCCGGCTCGATGGCAGGATGCTGCGATCCCAACTTGTCAAAAGTAATCTCGCATTTGGTCACATTGTACGATACTTCCGGCTGAATGAAGTGCTTCTTCATATTGATGCGCATAAAAAGGGCTCCGAAATAACCGATTTTATAGTTATTCTGCACCTCGTCAATCGTCACATCCTTAATCTTCAATTCAGATACCATGAACATGGACGAGTTGAATCCCGCCTTGATACCGAAATTTATTTTCTTCGTATTGGGGCGGTCTACTCTATCTGTGTTAAAGTTCTGCCCGAAAGCCATGCAGGCTACAGATAACGAACCGAAAAGAAAGATTTTGCGCAGCATATTCATGGCTATATCGTCCTTAGTTTATGTCTTTTTCTTTTCTACACTCCATCCGAACTTACCGATTTTCTCTCCCAAATCATAATACCCGCCATGTACGTATACCAACGGATTAGCTTCCGCCAGTTCGAGTTTTCCGGTTTCGGGATTCAGGTTCCGGTCATCGGCGCGTACATTCACCACATCCGCAATGAACATATCATGCGAACCGAGAGAAACAATTTCCTTCACACGGCATTCGATACAAAGGGGAGACTCCTCAATCAGCGGTGCGCTGACTACCGTACAGCGTCCCGGAGTAAGTTTCATCTCTTTGAATTTATGATAATCGCGTCCCGAACGAACCCCGCACCAGTCGGTGGCAAAAGCCATGTCTTTAGTTGTCAGGTTGATAACGAATTCCATATTCCGTTTGATAATCTTATAAGAATGTCGTTCCGGTCGTACGGATATATAGCACATGGGCGGGTTTGTGCAAATCGTACCCGTCCATGCCACAGTGATAATGTTATATTCACTTTCTTCTTTTCCGCAGCTGACTAGTACAGCCGGCAGCGGATAGATCATCGTTCCTGGTTTCCAGTCCTGTTTCAATTTGAATGAAGATTTAAAAATGAGGAATCAAAGAATTCAGAGGATGGCAATTTCCTCACGTTTCTGTTCTTTCTCGCAATAATGGCATTTCACGATGCAGTTATCCTTGTCTATCACGTGGAATAACGTAGCCATCGGCTCATTGTTCGTGATACATTTCGGATTGGCGCATTTCACGATTCCGCGAAGCTCGTCCGGCATCTGCACTTCCTTCTTTTCCACTACCTCGTAATCACGGATGATATTCAGTTTGACATGAGGTGCAACCACTGAAATACGGTTGATCTCCTCATCGCAGAAAAACTTATCCGCAATCTTGATGATGCCTTTCTTGCCCAGCTTCTTGCTTTCGAGATTGAATCCGATAGTGATGTTGCTCGTCATATGTTCTACACCGAGCAGTTGTACTACGGTAAAGAGCTTTTCAGATGGAATATGGTCAATCACTGTCCCGTTCTTAAGGGCAGCTACTTGCAGTTCTTGTTTATTTTCGCTCATAATAAAATATCGTTTTTAACGTCATCTAATGTGATACCTAACACATCGCAAAGAATTGCTTCGCGGGCATACAAGCCGTTTTGTGCCTGTTGGAAGTAATACGCTTTCGGATTATCGTCCACGTCATATGCAATCTCGTTGACACGTGGCAGCGGGTGCAAAATGCGCAGGTTCGGACGGGTATTTTCCAGCATCTTGTTGCGGAGGATATACACGTTCTTCACCCGTTCATATTCCATCAGGTCGGTGAAACGTTCGCGTTGCACACGGGTCATATATAGAATATCGGCATCAGCGATAATCTCTTCGGAGAAGTCCGTATGTTCAACGTATTTTATTTGGTGAGTCTTGCAATAGAGTTTGTATTCTTCCGGCATTTTCAGCTCTTCGGGAGCGATGAAATGGAAAGTAGGATTAAAGTGGCGCATTGCCATCAATAGTGAATGTACGGTGCGTCCGTATTTCAAATCGCCTACCAGGAAAATATTCAGGTTCTCCAGCGTACCCTGAGTCTTGTAGATAGAGTAAAGGTCGAGCATGGTTTGCGACGGATGCTGGTTGGCTCCGTCTCCTGCATTGACAATAGGCACCGGAGCCACTTCGCTGGCATAGCGTGCCGCTCCTTCGAGATAGTGGCGCATGACGATAATGTCCGCATAATTGCTCACCATCATAATCGTGTCTTTAAGTGTTTCCCCCTTGGAAGAACTGGTAGCCTTGGGATCGGTAAATCCGATAACCCGGGCGCCGAGACGGTTGGCAGCTGTTTCAAAACTCAGGCGGGTACGGGTGGAAGGCTCGAAGAACAGGGTTGCTACAACCTTTCCTTGCAATAACCGGCGGTTGGGGTTCATTTCAAACTGCTTCGCCATTTCGAGCATGTAGAGGATTTTTTCTTTAGAATGTTCGGCAATGGTTACTAAACTTCTGTTTTCCATTTTGTTATATTTTATGTGGATAGAACTTGTTTTACCGGAGTGTAAAGGTACGAAGAATTTGTGAAAAGCACAGATTTTTCGTACCTTTTTTATCAGCTTTTTATCATCCGGCTTGTTTCCGTCCGCCGGCTAACGCCGCAATGATATATTTCCCCGGCGCCCCGATTTTGTTCCAGGACGTGTTGGAAAGCAGTTTCCACACCTGAGTACCTTTCCTGCCATAATCCGACATCCGGAGAATCGTCTGCCTCTCTTTCGGATTCGTCACTTTATGGCATTCCAGGCTTTCTATCAGCCCAGCTATGTTGTGCGTAGCCTGATTGTAGGCATACCCCGGAATTTCAAACAAAGCATCGCTTATTTCTTCTTCCTCAGGATTTAGTTTAGTTTGCTTTAGTTTAGTTTGTCCGGAAATGTCATCATTTTCCGGATTCACGTTCTCTTGAGTTGGAAAAATGTCTGCATTTTCTTTACCCGCATCCTCTTTCTGTTTCCCTTTTTTCTTTTTGTTTTCCAATATATAAGGTAATTGGGAGAAATCTATTTTTCGCCGCGTAGTTGCTTCGAACCACACTTCCTGAATTCTTTCCGAAGTCAGTACACCATATTTTTCGAACGTCTCCTTATGGAAAAATCCCTTCTCCAATAATAGTTCCATAACCTTTTCCATTATTTCCTCTTGGTTCTTCGTCAAATTCCGTGCTTTTTTATGTGCTAAATCCATTAATTTTAGCAAACAGTAATTTTATGTTTGCC
>NZ_JBCOWR010000028.1:0-19593 GCF_040918965.1 Bacteroides sp. RTP21281st1_H5_RTP21281_210402
AATAACAAAGCCCGGGCTTGAGAAAGTCTGGGCTTTGCGCATAAAAAAAGGCTGTGTCAGCGTTTTGACACAACCTCATGTCCGCCGTTCGATTTCGATACCGGAGAATTTCTGCGCCAATACAAGTATGCCTATCTTATAGCTACCAAAATTGTTCCTATCGAAAAAGGCATCCCGATAGACAAATCACAAGAGTTAATCAGGCCTGAACGAATCAGGGTAGAAAAAGAACTGTTGAAACTGGAACTCAGATTCGGAGGTCGGGCATTCGCCTATGTAGGAAAATGCCTATACTGTCCCGATTCCGAATGCGCCCGCAAATGCAACCGTCCTTGCCTGCATCCGGACAAAGTACGTCCCTCGCTTGAAGCATTCGGGTTCGATATGACACGAACACTCTCGGAACTTTTCGGGATAGAACTGCTTTGGGGAAAGAATGGTATTCTACCGGAATATCTTGTGATTGTAAGCGGATTATTTCATAACTCGACAGAAAATATTATCAGCGAAGCGTAATCAGGATTCAGGAATATAATCTTATTACTCTCATTGATAACGTCATGACAGCCATTCACAAAAAAGTCCCTGCAATCCGGATTATAGATTGAGGGACTTGATGAAAGTTAATGTAAAAACTAAAAAAATAACTCCACTTTCGTATGCCTGTTGGCTTCGACCGGCACATGGTCGGCTATGCCGCCCCTGCTTGTCTTGACGATGCGTTCGATCGGTATGCCACGCTTCTCCAATTCCGTAACAATATAATCAGTTCTTGATGCACTTAATGAACCATTAAGCACGGGAGTTCCAGTCGAACTGTCGGCTGCGCCGGTTACTCTCAAGGATAATCCGTATTTCTTGGCCACGCGAGCCAGTTCATCAAGGTTAAGCATTTGGGAAGCATCCGTCAGGTGCGCCGTATTGAGGTTAAAAAAGAAATAGACAGGCGACCCGATGCAATTTCCGGCTTGTATGAGTTCCGTCCTTTCAGAGACGATTATACCCGGCTTTTCAGCATCATCTCCGTTGTTGCCATATCCAATATTTGCCGAATCAAGCGGCGAGATTCCATCCCAGTGCCGGTTTCTTAATCTTGCCCGGAGTGAGTTCAGCCCACTATAATTATTCATGGGATAACCTTGGCGGCTGTCGGTCTCATCGTCATCAACGAGATGGCCATACTTGTCAAGCAAACCTTCTATTTCCAGAATTTTCTTCAATTCTGCGAGCGCCCGTCGGTTGTGGTCGTGCCAGTCTTTATAACGCTTGTTTTCTCCGGACAAGACATCGGCATAATCCACGAGCCACTCATTCTGACGAATGTAAGGCGTAGCATCCACTGCACGTTTCCAACCGACCTTTCCGAAATGGAACGTGAATCCGGCGGTCAACGATAGCATGTGGTCGCCGAGGCGGTTCGGGCGTCCGTAACCATCGAAGTCCTGAAAGGTGGTCGTGCCGGAGAGTTCCAATATGGCACTTACCCGTTGGGAAATCCGATATTCTCCCTGTACGCCATACGAAACAGCAAAAGGGTTATTCCCGTTAGAGGCGTTGTGCAACAGGCCGACACCTGCAAAGGGAGCAAGATTCCAGCGTACCTGTTCTTGCCGGGCATATCTGCGGCCAAGGACATTCCACAGCAGATCCGCATGGATATGGTGGTAGTCCTGATTGGACAATGTTCCATCTTTGAACTGCACACCGCTGTAATTGATACGTGCGCCGACGGACGGAGTGAACCATTTTCCGACTGCGAAACTGTACGAGGGTTTCAAGCGTCCGAAGAGGTCTTCGCAGCCGAGAGGTGTGCCGAGAAAGGCGGACGTACCCCCGGCAATACTGACAAACCAGTTGCCAGTCAAGGATGCCGGAAGTACCACTCCGTCAAGATAGACGGGCTGTATCGGTTGCAGTTCCTCCGAGACATTATAGTACGGTGTATGTTGTACAGTATCCACCTGTACGGGTTGTACACTTGCCTGTGCCTGCAACGTGCAAAGCACGACCAATATAAAAAAGATTTGTTTCGTCATATTCCAATGATATTATTCGTTATACTTTTTGATTTGTAGTAAGGCGATGCCACTTACCGTTTAGGTTTCTTGCCAATGGCCGGACGCATCATGCGGCTCGCCATCCTCATGCAGCGGAGTGCCCATGCACGGTTGTCCTCGTCCTCGTCGCGCCCCCATTTCAGGTCGCTGCCGCCACCTCCGCCGCCACGCGTTTCGGCAAAAGTGGTGGCATCATCGACCATACCGAGAAACAGCATCGTCGCGCAGTGCATCACGTCCGTACCTTGTTCCGCTATGGACTGGACGAGCGAGCCGTCGAACAGTTGCCGTTCCGCCACGTCCATTTGTGCCGATACGTTCCTATACTCGCCGACCACATTTTCCAGCAGGACATCCTTGAGCAACGTGTCTACTTTGGAATATACATCATGGGAGTATTTGTAGGCTTCCTCCTTGAGTTCCCCGGTACGTTCCTCAATAGCATCCATGTTCTCTTTCAGCTCGGCAAGCTGCCGGTCAGCCGTCTGTAACTTCTCCTGCTTATCTGCCAGTTGCCTGTTGATTCCGGCCAGTTCTTTTTCCAGACTTTTCACTTGTGCGGCTAATTGTTCCGCATCGCCCTTGTTCGCTTTCAAATCCTGTTCGGCTGCCGATAGTAGGACCTCTTTTTCGGCTTTCGACTTCTCAAGGTTATCGACCATTGTCGTAAGCCCCTTGACCCTGCGCTCTGCCAGACGGATGTCCGATTGGAGGTCAGCCAAAACTTTTTGATGACGGCTGATATTTTCCTCGATGGTCGTACATTCTTCCGACAACATACGGCGGTATTCTTCGGTCGTCCTGTGCCGTGCTCCTGTTTCGGATATGCTTGTTCCCCTCGACATTCCCCACCTTGTATTGACTTCGGCGAAAAAGTCGGTATGAAGCTGTTTCATCCTTGCGCTGTATTCAAACTTGTCCTTACCGGCAAATATTTCCTTGTACGCAAAGCGACCGTCTTTGATTGGCAGGAGCGTACAGTGGACGTGCGGGTTCAATTCGTCAAGGTGTACGATGAATGCGGCGATGTTCTGTTCACCATATTTGCCACTCACAAATGAATAAACATCCTTCGCCCATCGTTCGATATCGCTTTCCCTTTTGATATGGGTATTGTCCGCATCTTTCTCGAAATCCACTTTCTGCGTGCCGAATGCGAGTTCGTGCATCCGTTCACGGGAGCCGCCGAAAATGAAGTTCACCACCGTGCGGTACTTCGGTTCTGCCAGTCCTTCGTTGGGGTCTTTGATTCCACGCCTCTCCAATATGTCCGCCATCCGTTCGGGAATGCTGCGGCTTGTATCAATGGGGCGCACCTTGCCTCCGGGCGCAATCTCGAAGTTCAGGTGTTTGCGTGTGGGATCGTAATTCCCCTTATCCATAGCATACTTTTCCGCCTTTTCACTGCGATTGCGCAAATGTTCGTTGCTTTGCGCGGTGGTAATACCTTTCGACACCCGAATATCAAGTACCTGTTTTTGATCTGCCATACTCTTTTCGTGTTGTTTGGACAATCCGTCCTGTCCCAGCTTGCTGCTTGCCCGGACAGCCTCCCGACGGTCGATAGACGGTCGGGGTATTAGGCTCCCCCTTCCCTTTGTTTCGTGGCAGACGGGCAAGCCCGTGTGCCTCCTATAACCGGCAGGATAACCGTTAAGGGATGGAGGTGGATTGTTCGCGTTATACAATCTGTTTTCGACTCCCGGTTCAATCCACCATCGCCTGTGCCTTTGCCAGAAGCGATAAAAAAGGTTTGCGAAGCGATTTGAGGCGTTCTTGGTCTTCGTCCATGTCGAAGTCCGTCACTGATGCCTCGGTGTCGAGAATCAGCCCGGCGAGGTCTTTGGCGGACTCGATGAAAGCAGCCCATTCTTCACCGAGGTCAAACCGGAAGAAATCCACAAGCGGCGAACTGTCATCGAATCTCGACTTGTGCAGGATTTTTTGCAGGGCGGCGTGGGCGATGCAGCACAAGGCTGTTTCACGATGTTCCGTGACCAAAGTGCCGGAATGTGCGGAGGTCGTGTTGGAATGGGTGTCCGAACAGAGTCCGGTGTCACGGTCGGCAATTTCAGTCTTTGCCAGACTTACGAGTTGTCCACATATTACGCCAGTTTCGGCAGCGGTCGTTTTGCCGATTACCCAATCGGACAATACCTCACGGAGCTGTCCGGCAAAATCCGGCTGCTCCTGTGCATTGCGGGGCTGTGCTGCCTGACCGGATTGTACGGTCATGGTAATGACCACGCTTTTGGGAAGCTGGATACGGGTCAGCAAGCCGAATGCCTCCATTGCACTCAAAAAAGAACGGACGGTAGCCCTGTGCCAATGCCACTCCGATGCGAGGTCGGAAACGGTCAGGTGGCACTGGTTGGGTTGCAGCACGTAGTCCTTCTTTCTTAAAAACGGAGAAACGAAACCTGCCAGTGATTTGTCCAACAGGTCACAGTACGCTTCGGTGCGTGTCTTGCGATCGTCCCCCTTTTCCTTGAGGTAGTCGAATACCTCCCTGTCTGCCAATATGGAAACAGGTATCTTTTGGTTATTTTTCATTTTCATTCGGTTTTAATGATTCATATTGTGCGGATATATCAGTGTTGCCGCTGTCCGCTTCATGCGGCAGATTTGCGTGATGATTGTCGTGATAGGATTCTGACAACATTCCGGGATGCTTTGCCCATCCGGAAAGTGTGCCCGTATCCTTGCATTCGGACATGACCCGAACGGAGGGATAGAACAGGGCTGCCAGAAGAAGATAGGCAATGGTTATTGCCAAGGTGTACAGATGCGGCACAAAGCCGATGACCAGTGCGACCGACGCGAGTGTGACAAATGCACGGGGGCGGTCAAGCAACCTGCGTAACCAGTTGTCCGTCCGTCGGAACGAGAACATCGCGGCACAGACACCGGTAGAGAGTAGGATTCCAAACTCGCCCATGTGTCCACAGGCATATACATAATGGAAAAGAAGCAGGCATATCAGCCATACTTGCACATATAGTTTACGGGCGTTGCCGCTTCGTGCCATTGCCATGTAAAAGGTTGCCATGAACCGCTTGTTGTTCTTGTACAATGACATGGATACCCCGAAAGGTATCACGCAGAAAATGAGTAGCAGGATATTCAGTAACATAAGTAATAGGGCTTTTCGGGTATGGGAGCGGGACACACAATGAGTTCCAATTGGATAATGCCGTATGTTGCCAGCCGGATAAGGGTTTCGGCATCCTTGGGCGAAAAGTACATGGCCGCTTTCTTGATGCGCTGCTTGAATGTAATGTCTTGCTTTCGGTAGATGGCCAAAGCCTTGTCCAGTTCGTGTTCGGGAATAGTCCATGTCGTACCCTCGGCGTGTATGCCGTTCGTCTTGAAGGCACGCAGTACCAATGTACGGGAAACGAGGTAGTCGGTGCGGTCGGTTCTTGAGATGATATGCTCCTTGTAGAGATTGTCATCGGCAACCTCTATCCACGTCCGGTAGGCATTGATGCAATAGACCATCTGTCGGTATAAGGTGTTTCTCATATAAAATTCATCAGCACGTCGGACTTGTCTTTCTTGTATTTCAGGAACCCGCTTTTGGAGTGTAGTTCCAAGTCGAGGCATAAGTCCCCGTACATCTGCTCCAAAGAATCATAGATGGTGACAAGGATGCTGTTTACATTGCCCTCCGTATCCGTCTTGGCGTTCATCTTGAACATCTGTCCGAAAGCGGGATTCGAGTATGCACAAGTGCTGTGACCGAATTTTTCCGTCCGCATCGGAATATGGTGGTAGAGCGTGATCAACTCCATGTCGTCCTCGAACATATCCATTACTTCGTCCAGTTCGTAAGGGGTGCGCAACGGAAACGTAAGCAGCACATAGTCGCCGTAGAACTGCGGTTCTTCCATCGTCGTCACATCGAGCAACTGCGGAAGTTGCAGGGGGACGAATGCCATGAAGTCATTATAAAAATGTCGTAACATATTCATATCTTTTTCTGTTGTTATATTTTACAGCGTGTGTATGAATGCCTCCATCAGCATTCCGGGCAGCTCGTCCAAGCGGTTGTCTCCGGGGTGCAGCATCCTGCCCAACTCCCTGAAAGCGTCGGGTGTCTGCGAGGCAAGCATATCGAGTTGCTCTCTTTCTTCGGCTGAAAGCAACGCCAGGCAGAAACCGTCCAACGACGAATAAGGCTGGAGAAGCATCCAGATGTAGGCTTGTGCCTGTGCCGGTGTCTTGACTTTTTTATTGCAGATGTCGTCGATACAGGTTCGGATATTCTGAATCAGCCTGCGGTTGGTGCGCATGGCCAGATAAATCATGGCATTGCGATAGGTGATGTCGTTCCGTTCGGCGGCAAGGAATATCTGTGCACAGCATCGTTCCGTGTCATGAGTGATGTCGGAAAGATTCTCGCCGTCGAAATCAGGCAGACGTGAAAGGAATGCCCGGTACACGGCATCCTCCTTTTCGATAAAGGTCGTCAGGTCTGCCATACAATGAATACCGTAATCAATCGTTTCAGCAAGGGTAGTTCGATAAGTGGCAAGAATGTGTTGTCGGTTTCTCTGACTGACGGGCCGGTTATCCAATGAGGCAAAGAACGGTCGGATTGTTTCAGCCGCACGATGCAACTCTTTGTCTTCAAGATGCGGTGAGATTTGTTCTTTTACCCACAGTATATCCTTATAAGTGCGTGTTTGAGACAGCACCATCCGTGAAAATTCCATGCGGATGGAATCATGTATCTGTTCACACTCTTCTCTTACAGTGGAATGAAGCCGGCCAAGCGTATCACATTCGAGATGCAGGAATACGGAATCCCTCAATGTTTGCCATTGCTTGAGGTGTCCGGCCAATTCTTTAATGGAGAGTTTTTTCTGCCTGCGTATGTCGGACAGGTATTCCCTGTATGTTCCGGCAGGGTCATTCTTGGCTTTCGCCAATCGTTTGCCATTGCCGTTGTCGCATGACGCGCATAGGAATATGGCAATCGAAACGGCAATTATTTTGGCAAAGATTATCGGCTGTTTTAAGTTCGATTTTAATGTTTTCATACTATATCATTTCGTACTATTTAGTGCAAAACTATATATTATTTTTGATACTTCGCATCCGAAAAACCGTATTTTGTGCATTTTTTAATATCGTACTTAATAGTATGATTACCAATGAAAACAAGTGAAGATAAAACACGTGGAAATGTACGATTTTCGTTTTTTAATATAGTATGATTCATATACTCGAATAAAACTTGTATATTTGCACTTGTTATCATGAATATTGTATATTGATATGGCAAAAGTCGGTTATATATTCGAGGCTAATTCCTACGATGCGTTTGATGCGGATAAGGAATGGATGCGCCAATATGGGTGTGTACAGGTGGTTGAAGAATCGGTCGGACACGAGACGCTTAGGCCGAGATGGAAACAACTGATGTCGAATCTTGAAAGAGGAGACGAATTGGTGATGTCAAAATTCAGCAATGCCGTTCGTGGTTTACGGGAACTATCGGCATTGATTGAGCTATGCCGCATCAAGGTCGTGCGTATTATCTCCATTCACGATAAAATTGACACCGACAACAAATTGTTTCCGGACACGACACCGGCGGAAGTATTGGCCATGTTCGGGGCATTACCGGAGGAAGTGGCTGTTTTGCGGAAGTCGTCGGATAAAATTATACGCCTGCAGCAGAGTATCAGTATTCCGATTTCCAAAAAAAGTATGAGTAAAACTGAACGGGACAAAAAAATCGTGGATATGTATAACAATGGGTATTCAATCCGTGATATTTGGAAAGAAAGCGGTGTCCAAAGTAAAAGCACCGTGTACAGCATTCTCAATAAATACAAGGTTCAGCTTAACCGAACACCGGGACGAGTGCCGGGCATCCGGAAATAGAACTTATAAATCAATATGGATATTGAAAATCAATAGATTGCTTGCGTAATTCATCGTTTTTTCGTATCTTTAAGTTGGATATAACTATATAAAAACAAGACCTATGGGAGATATTATAATTTTATTGCTGGTGTTCTTGGTAGTGGGCAGGCTTTTGAGGGGCGTGTTCGGAGGATTCAGCAAAAGCAGTTTTCGGGATGACAAATAACTCCGGATTGTTGTAACTGGCAGATATTTGTTAATTTTGCACCGTATTCATAAAAATCAAGAACAATATGACAAAAGCGGAAATTGTCGCTCAGATCTCACGGCAGAGCGGAATAGAGAAAACGGTGGTGATGACTGTGATAGAATCATTCATGGAAAATGTAAAAGAGTCGATGGTTGCGGGAAACGAGGTGTTCTTGCGCGGGTTCGGTAGCTTTATCATCAAACGGAGAGCTGAAAAGACGGCCCGGAACATTTCGAAGAATACGACAATTAAAATTCCCGCTCACAATATCCCTGCATTCAAACCTGCCAAAGCATTTCTGAATGCGGTAAAAGAGAACAAGTAGAGTATAAAAGTACAGATGGTGCAACAACACCGTAATGAGTAAAACAAAAGCGACCCGAAGGCCGCTTTTGTCGTGATAAGGCAAGGATTATTTCTTGCCTTTTTTCGCTGGTTTGGCCGGCTTTTCAGGAGTTTCCTCCTTCTCGACGGGCGGATAGAACTTGACGGCGACCATCACGATACGGTTGTGTTTCACACCGCTTTGGTCGCTCCATTCTTCGGGCTTGAAATACCCCTCGACGGTCAGCATCGTACCCTTGGTCAGTTGGTCGAACGACCCGGTGTTCTCGTTTTTACGCCACGCCTCAAAATTCATAAAGGCGGAAACGCGTTTGGATTCCTCGCCATTATTCTCCAATCGGCTTACTGCCAGAGGGAAACGTGCTACACTTGCGTTGGTGAACTGACGGATTTCTGCATCCTTTCCTACGAAACCGGTTACTACGAAATTGTTTTCAATCTTTTTCATAATGAATTGTTTTTAGAAGTTATTAAATCAATTTTACGCTGCCTCAAAAAGTAGGTGCAGTTAAGGGGATGCACCAAGGCCGGACGCATCAATACTCTTTATTTTTGTCCGTAGGCAAAACCGGAAGGCTCGATAAAGGAAGATTGTACGGCTGCGCCATTGGTCAAGACTTCCAAAGTCGTTCCCGTCTGCATACTATCTTTGCATCGGAAAATGATGATGACTTCGGCGGAAAACTATTCTGAAAATGAGCGGAAAACCGTAGTTGCAGGGGAAGTGAAAGTGCAATCCGTCCACCGGCACAATGGTGCGCGTTTCGGCTGTAAGTCCGCAGAATCGGCAGGTATTTTCGTGTAATTCGGTCGGACTGAATTGAGGTGGCTACAAACAGAACACTGAACTGACAACAGGTTGCGGTACCGCAGAAGGGAATATCAACGAAGTGGCGACAAAAGGCGGAACGGGATATCGGGGTACTGCCATGTTCCCGTCCGGCAGAAAGAAAAGGGGACAAAAGGGAAAAAGGAAAGAACCCTGCTTTTCGGAAAAGCGGACGGAGCTTTTCACGAATGGCTGTTTTTTACAAAAGGATATGGCGCAGCCAAAAGAGAGAGATAGATGTAAAAAAGGGAATGCGGCGTGGCAGGAATGGAAGATTATCCCGTTCCTGCCTGCCTGTATCATCAAAATTCTGCCATGATTACCCGATGCTCGAAAATCTTTTTTTGATTACTGGGACGTCTTTGGCAAACCCATAGGTGATGCTTGCCATAGCCGAAGACGAAATAATCATCAAGGCGTGTTTTTTCTTGTAGGCGTTCCATGCCGGTACGCAGTTCCGCTTCATCGGTTGAGAAAAGAATCGTGTTGATGATACGGAAGTAGAGTTCTGTTACCTCGTCACAATAAGGACAAAAGCTATGCTCAATCGTTGCTTTCATGTTTCTTTGATTTTAATTCTACTTCTACTATGTCTTCTATTCGACCATACAGGACAGAGCGCAACGCTGTTTTGTCAATGGCGTAATACTCGGCGATATGTCCGTGCTGTTTTACGAAATATCGTTTGAGAACATCGGAGAAATCAAAGAAGTAGCCCATCAATGCGATACCTCTTTTGAAATGGATGCACTCTTTCACGTTTCGGGTAATCCAGTTCTTGTCTTCACGGCTCAACTTGTCTCCGTTATCAAGTTGTTCCCGTAACTGGTAAACCCTGCTGTCTTTCAGCTTCTCTAATTCGGGTACGTCCCATTGGACGAATTTCATTGCTATCTGCTGCATCGCTCTTGTATTTAATCGTAAATAATCACTTCATCACGATACTCGACCACCTCTTTGCCACTACTAAGACGCACCACTATTTTATTGCCGAAGTCGCCGACAACTGTTCCCTCAGAGTAGCCTTTATAGGGGGTAAGCAAGGTGCAGTGCGCACCTATAATTTCGCTATTTTCTTCGTATTCGTACATAAGTCATGTCATTTTACGGTTACAACTTGATATCCCATTTCCCCTGTGAGAAGATTCTGAAGCTCACGTATTCGTCTGTAAATTCGTAGGACAGAATTTTGATATAAGTTTTGTCTTTGGCTTCCAACGAAGCTATCAGTCTGTCGATTTCTTCTTCCGGATAAACCCAACGAGAGGTAAACTCCGCATCCACACTATCGCTGTGTCTATTGACAAAGCCGTCGAAAGTGTCATCCAAGAATGCCTCTATCTTGTCGAGGTCTGCTTTGTTTTCCGTCCTTGCGTAGAAAATGTTTGTTGCATAGTTTGCCATAATCCTAAGTTTTAAGTTTTTTATTTTCCCTCTTTTAGCATTTCAGCTACTTTCGGGCTTGATTGAAAATTATGTCGCCTCAAAAGGTGTTATGGCTCTTTATGCAGGGTTTCACGACCAAATACGACCTCTGCAAAGCGGAGCGTGGAGATTTTGTCGGGAACCGTCAGGCTGTGACCTTGAATACAAGAAAGCCATGACAAGTACCTTTGCGACACAATTCTCATCAGGCAGCCTGAAAGTCGATATGCAAGAATGTGGGAGTACACCTGCAATGGGTAATCTGTAAATGGGACTATGGAATAAAAGGGGATTGCAGCGAAAAGAGAAAATATCGGTGTGACTATCTTCTCTTTTGACTGCAAATATAAAAGTATGGGGAGGTCGTTTGGGAAAGGTTTAGTTTAGTCTATTAGCCTATATATATGCTAAACTAAAGTAAACTAAATATAGGCAGATATATTGGGCTGCCTGTATATGTGTTTCGAGGGAAATAGCTACCTTTGCAAAAAACAATGTTCCTTGAAAAAAAGATTAGCTCCTTTTTTCTTTTGGCTGCGATTTTTCGCTAATGAATACAGAAACAATAACTCTTCGCGAAAGAATGAAAATCGAGCAAAAAGGTTTGGAAAAATGCTCAAAGTACGAACAAGTGAAGAGAAAGAAAGGTAGTGCAAACAAAAAAACAGGAAAATGCGATAATTTGTGTTTCTGTTCCTAATTTGTTCCTTAATAAAAACATGTCGGAATATAAATCATTGGTTTACAAAATATTACAGTGTGGACTTTTGAGATATAACTAAATTTTCCAGATTTCCTAACAAGGATAAAAGCTAAACACTTTCATCTATTAATATGTAATGTTGCATATGCAAACACTATTGCTGCAACGCTACAAAGATAGAAAATATTTCGCATAAACAACACTCTTGGGGTATTGAGACCACAAATTTGGGATAAAATAAGATGAAAAACAATATTGAAGATTAATTATATTCAATGTATCTTGAGGATAATATGCATTTGAACAATCTGCAAAGTTACATCCTGACGACGAAAGATTAATGAATTGCGAAAATATTCTTTTCTCATTATAAAGCGATGGATACTATTGATCCCTAAAGCATTTAAGATTTGCCAGACTTCCTATATAAGGTAAAAACTAAACACTTTCATCAATAATATTAATGTAGAGCAACTTACGCTGCTATAACACTGCAAAGACAAAAACATTCCTCATAAAATACATTCTTTGAAGAGATTGATATAGGAGAAATCAAAATTTCTCTTGCTTTTTTCTATAGATAGGAAACAAAAAGAGATATGAAAACAAAATATAAATCCAGTAGAAGTTACATTTTTTCGTATGCAATTCTTACCATAACTCTGCACTTAATAGTAAATTCGCCGTTGGGCAACGGTGAAATCGTCGTTGGGCAACCACGAATTCGCCGTTGCCCAACGACGATTTAAACCATACCTACCCGAAATGTCAAAAAATAGGGAAAGTTCCCGAAAGAACCTTCCCTATCAAAAGCATTTTTAGTAAAAACTAAGCCGCCGGATCAGGATCCGGGGTTTCTCCAGAATCTCCACCGGAACCACCACCTGCGTCAGGCTCACCGCTGTTGCCACCATTCGTATCCGCCACATTATCTCCGAACAGTTCTATGCTTACTGAACCAAGCATCTCTTTGAACGAATTTCCCGGAGTGAAGACTATCTTTCTTCTAACAATAGTATTAGCATTCACGTCTTCTACACTATTTTGGCTTTCCGCATTGATAGCCGGACGGAATGAACCAAACTCTCCCAACTTCACAGAAAACCCTTCCTCTATGAAAGATACCATGGTATCCTGTACGCCTTTCAGCACTACGTCCACCATAGCCCGATGGATACCCGTCCGCTGATTTACCTCGTCGCATAACTTGTTATAGTTGATGCTTCCCACTAGTACATTTGCCGCAACATACTTTTCCACCTTATTGTCCTTGTCAAAACACAAGGTGATTTTTTTCTTTTTATATCTTATTGCCATATTTGCTATAGATTAAAAAGTGATACAATATACAGAAGTCACTCTACTGACTTCACAACAAAGGTATAAGTCTTATTCGAGATTTCCTAATAGGAAAATTTTGGAAAAAGGCAATTTCATTCTTTGTTTATTTACAAATATGAAATAAGACATACAAAATGCAAATTCAAGTCAATCAAATGAATTATATAGTTATAAATCAATATATTAAAAATAAAATCAGAAAGAAAATAGGCGACATATAAAAAATAAACGGCCTACTAAGGATTTGAAGCTTTAAAAAACGCGGAAAGTAAGAAAATTAAGGTTGAGAAAAATAAAAAATACAGAAGAAGAATATTTTCACTTTTAAGAATCATTAACCAACACTTCCAAATAAATAAACAAAAAGGGTGTTTCGATAGTCGTCTTTCCTATCAAAACACCCTTTATATTTATCGACTTTCGTCCGTTCGCCTGTCTATTACAAAATGCCCTTCACTGTTTCAAGCATTCCTTTTTCCTGAATTGAATCCAAATCCGCTTTCACAGCTTCTGTCAGTCCCGGAATCTTATTCAGGTCTTCACCCCAAATAAATTCAGCACCTAAGACACCTTCTGCAACCTTCTTTGTGCAGCCAGTAGCCCAAAGCTCTTTCAGCAAGTTCATGATTTCAGGAGCATCATTCGGTACAATTTCAGCACCGTCGGCACGTACGCCACCTTTATAATAAGTAATGATAGCAGCCAAACCGAGTACTAATCCCTTAGGAAGTTCACCTTTGCGTTCCAAGTAAGTTTTCAACCCCGGAAGATCACGAGTTTCAAATTTCGGGAATGAGTTCAGCATAATGCTTGTTACTGCATGGTCTACAAACGGGTTATTGAAACGTTCCAATACGTCGTTAGCAAATTTCTCTAATTCATCTTTCGGCAAATTCAATGTTTCCATCAGTTCGTCAAACATCACTTTATGGATATATTTACCGATTACTTCGTGCTGACAAGCATCACGAACGATATTCACTCCGGACAGAAAAGCAACCGGAGAAAGAACTGTGTGAGGGCCATTCAACAGAGTCACTTTACGTTCATGGTAAGGAGCTTCCGACGGAACGAACAACACATTCAGACCTGCCTTATCAGCCGGGAATTCTTTGGCAACTTCCTGCGGAGCTTCAATTACCCACAGATGGAAAATTTCAGCCTGAACAACCAAGTTATCATCATATTGCAATTTTTCTTTGATAGCAGCAATATCCTTGCGTGGGAATCCCGGAACGATACGGTCTACCAATGTCGCATATACGCCACAAGCTTCTTCAAACCAAGTTTTGAATTCATTACCCAAGTTCCACAATTCAATATACTGATAAATCGTTTCTTTCAGTTTGTGGCCGTTCAGGAAAATTAGTTCACAAGGGAAAATAATCAAACCTTTCGTTTTATCACCGTTGAATGTTTTAAAACGATGATACAGCAATTGAGTCAATTTACCCGGATACGATGAAGCAGGAGCATCATCAAGCTTGCAAGTCGGATCAAAAGCGATTCCGGCTTCTGTAGTATTCGAAATAACGAAACGCATTTCCGGTTGTTCTGCCAACTTCATGAACTCATCATTCTGAGTATACGGGTTTAACGCACGACTGATTACATCAATCATTGTCAAGCTGTTAACAGCCTCTCCTTTATCCAATCCTTGAAGATTAACATGGTAAAGGTCATCCTGCGCATTCAACATATCGACCATGCCTTTATCAATAGGTTGAACCACTACAACACTGCTGTTAAAATCAGTTTTTTGATTCATGTTATAAATAATCCAATCTACAAAAGCGCGTAAAAAGTTACCTTCGCCAAATTGAATAATACGCTCCGGACGTTGTACTTTAGGAGCAGTTTCTTTGTTTAATGCTTTCATGTTAGTTGTAATTTATAAAGTTGATATTATACAAATTCAAAATAAAAATCAATATTCTCTTTAATCAATATGTCAATAGGCATATATTTCACAGAATCGACAGTCTTTTTAAATACCACGTGGTCACACAATGCCTTTACTCCACAGTATCCTTGTAATCCGGGACGCTGACCAATCAGATAATGTACATCACCCGATTTCAGAAGGTCTACATTTGCTTTCAGAAGGTCATATCCAATCAATCCTTTCATACCACGTCCTGTGTGACGGAGATACTCACCTAATTGATAAACCCTGGAATTAAAGACAACACCGAGTACAGCTTTCGGATGCGCTTGAAAAAAATCATCCAAAATCTGCTGATTATTTTCCTGATTGGATTTATTGAGCACTACTTCATGAATCGTCAGATTATTGTATTCTTCAGTTATATAACTCATAAAGCCTTTCAAACGGCGCTGCATCTGTATTTCAGCAGGATTATCCTTACTATTACTTAGAAACAGAACCAGTTCCTGCCCTTCTCCTACCGAATAATTACGCATCAATATTTTGGCCGCAATATATCCACTTTTGTAAGAATCCTGCCCGATATATGTCAATGCATCCACCTCTTCCATATTGAAATCGACAAAGGCATACGCTATCTTATTCTCTTGCAGATAAGCTGTCAATGACAGCGTTTCTTCCCGGAAATTCGGAGCAATCAAAACGGCATCCACATTGTTATCCTTAATAGTACGGCAGGCTTCCTGATAACTTTGCTCGTCACCATGATGATAGCACAGATAATCCACGCTCACATTGAATGGACGCAACTCTTGTCGGGCACGTTCAATACCACCCACTACCGAATGCCAGTAATCATGTTCTATATAATAAGGAATCAGACAAATGAAAGAGTATTTCTTTTTAGCAGCCAGTCCGATAGCAAATACATTAGGCTGATAATGAATCTCATCCAGTACCTTTTGCACTTTTGCTTTGCTCTTGGGAGATACGTCACCGCGATTGTGCAATACCCTGTCAACCGTTCCGGCGGAAACACCGGCCATGCGGGCTATGTCTTTAATGGTATAGTTCTGGTCCTCCATAGTGCTAAAACTTAAATATTATAAATAATCGCTGCAAATATACGAATTATTTTGTTACTCCAAGTAAATTTTCTATTTTTGTGTTCGATAACGGTTAATAAAACTAAAACGAGATTTACACCTATTAGCTTTAAAATCAATACTATATAGGTATAAATACAGAAAGTAATAATTTTATATACTTAAAACACAGTAATAATGAAGAACTTCATGGACGAAAACTTTTTGTTGCAGACAGAAACCGCACAAAAGTTGTATCACGAGCATGCGGCTAAAATGCCGATCATCGACTATCACTGTCATTTAATCCCACAAATGGTAGCTGACGACTACAAGTTTAAATCACTGACTGAAATCTGGTTAGGTGGCGACCACTATAAATGGCGTGCAATGCGTACAAATGGTGTAGACGAACGCTTCTGTACAGGTAAAGACACTACAGACTGGGAGAAATTCGAAAAATGGGCTGAAACAGTTCCTTATACATTCCGTAACCCGCTATACCACTGGACTCATCTTGAATTAAAGACAGCATTCGGCATCAATAAGATATTGAATCCGCAAACAGCACGTGAGATTTACGATGAATGCAATGAGAAGTTGGCTCAACCTGAATATTCAGCTCGCGGAATGATGCGTCGTTACCATGTAGAAGCAGTATGCACTACGGATGACCCTATCGATTCACTGGAATACCACATCAAAACCCGTGAAAGCGGATTTGAAGTAAAGATGTTGCCGACCTGGCGTCCGGATAAGGCTATGGCGGTAGAAGTTCCTGCCGATTTCCGTGCTTACGTAGAAAAACTAGCAGAAGTAAGCGGTATTACTATCTCCAACTTTGATGATATGATTACCGCTTTACGCAAACGCCATGACTTCTTCGCAGAACAAGGATGCCGCTTGTCTGACCATGGTATCGAAGAATTCTACGCAGAAGACTATACAGACGCAGAAATCAAAGCTATATTTAATAAGGTATATGGTGGTGCAGAACTGACAAAAGAAGAAATTCTGAAGTTCAAATCAGCTATGCTTGTGATTTTCGGAGAGATGGATTGGGAAAAAGGATGGACGCAACAGTTCCATTATGGAGCCATCCGTAACAACAACACCAGGATGTTTAAACTGTTAGGCCCTGACACTGGCTTCGACTCTATCGGTGAATTTACAACTGCCAAAGCAATGGCTAAATTCCTCGACCGTCTGAACACGAATGGCAAATTGACTAAAACAATCCTCTACAATCTGAATCCATGTGCAAACGAAGTTATCGCTACTATGTTAGGCAACTTCCAAGATGGTTCCGTAGCAGGAAAAATCCAATTTGGTTCCGGATGGTGGTTCCTGGACCAAAAGGACGGTATGGAAAAACAAATGAACGCCTTGTCCGTACTTGGTCTTTTAAGCCGCTTTGTAGGTATGTTGACAGACTCCCGCTCATTCCTCTCCTATCCTCGCCATGAATATTTCCGTCGTACATTATGCAATCTTGTAGGACGTGATGTAGAGAATGGAGAAATCCCAGTGTCTGAAATGGAACGCGTTAATCAGATGATTGAAGACATCAGCTACAATAACGCAAAGAACTTCTTCAAGTTCTAATAATAGAATATAAATATAAACAATACCGCTGTTTTGAATTCAAATTCAAGCAGCGGTATTTTATTTATTTCACCTCAAAACAACTTCCGATTAAACATAAATATTTGTATAAATAGAAAAAGAGAGAATACTTCATTTTGGGGATATAAATATCATTTTATTTAAACTATTTCATTAATGCAATTCTGACAAATAATAGTTTTATTCAACCATTTAACATTGCAAACCCATAATTATAGCTATAATTTTTATTACACAGAATTAAAATAACCAACACATCCCCAAAATACAAGTTAGTTTTTTTTTAACTAATATAAGATTGGATGAATTACTTATTATTTTTTAATTTTGCACCGCAATTTTTCTTTAGGGAAGGAAATTGTAAAATGAAAAATATATAGGTTTGACAAGCGAGCAAACCAAAGGGGAAATTCTATAATTGGGGTTAATTTATAAATGGAATACAGAATTCTACTGCTGATTGTGTCGATACTTTTTACTGGCACGGTCATGGCAGAAAGTACGTTAAACAAAGATACGATCAGTGTACGCGTTTATTTCCGGCAAGGTTATTCAATTTTGGAATCTGCATATCGAAATAATGGTACACGTTTAGAGATGTTTGCTGCACAGTTCCGTGCGCTACAGGCAGACCGGACTATTCGTCTGCGATACATCCATATAGATGTCGGTGCTTCACCGGAAGGAAGTAGTAGTCTTAATAGACGCCTTTCGGATAAGCGGGCTATCCGGATTATGGATTACTTACGCAATCATACATCGTTCCCTGATTCACTTGTAAAGGTTAGTTCTCACGGTATAAACTGGGAAAGATTGAAGAAGCTGGTCGCAGCATCGGATATGCCTTATAAAGATGAAGTCCTTGATGTTTTACACACTACACCGGAACAGGTAGTATGGAACAACAAAATCGAAGACGAGCGAAAACTGCAGTTGAAAGCATTACACAACGGGCAGCCATATAGATATATGTATGAGCACTTCTTTCCTGAATTAAGAAGTGCCGGTGTAAACATATACTGCGAATTCGAGCGCTTACCGAAATTAGAGTTACCATCGGCCGGCATCAAACATCCTGCTCCTAAAGCCGAAACTCTACCTTTGAACTTAGAGAATACATCTGTGACTCCAGAGTCAGCGCCACGCAAGCCATTCTGTATGGTTCTGAAAACTAATATGCTCTATGATGCGTTTCTTATTCCCAACCTTGGTGTGGAATTTCATATCAGGCGGGGATGGTCCGTTGGCGGCAATTGGATGTACGCATGGTGGAAGAATGACACACGCCATAACTATTGGCGCGTGTATGGAGGTGAACTGGATATCCGTAAATATATGGACCATCGTGCAACCAAAAATCCACTCACTGGGCATCACCTTGGCATCTACAGCCAAATATTGACTTATGATTTCGAAACTGGCGGTCGTGGCTATATGGCCGGGACACCGGGTGGTACACTGTTAGATAAAGCTAATTATACTGTAGGGTTGGAATACGGTTATTCACTGCCTGTCAACCGAAAACTTAACATCGATTTCACGTTAGGTGTAGGTTACATGACTGGTCAATATCATGAATACCTGCCCCTTGATGGGTGCAACGTGTGGCAGAGCACCAAGCAGCGCCGTTGGTGGGGTCCTACGAAAGCGGAAATATCGTTAGTGTGGTTTGTCGGACGCGACGGTTACAACGGGAAAGGAGGTAAACAATGAAAAAAACACATTGTTTTTCCACCCATATGCTTTATATCACAACATCCCTGCTGATGGTGGGATGTGAGCACAAAGAACTATGCCACGACCATCCGCACACAACGCAGCTACAGGTTGTCTTCGACTGGGCGAAAGCCCCCGACGCGTCTCCCAAATCCATGTCGCTCTATCTGTTTCCGCAGGATGGCGGCAAGGCGCTGCGTTACGAGTTCGCAGGTCATAAAGGCGGCAAAATCCGGGTACCGGCGGGACACTATGACGCATTGTGCCTGAACAGCGATACAGAAGGCATCTACTACCGCAACACAGAGAAAAGAACAACTTTCGAGGTGACGACGCGCACGACAGCACTCCTGTCACGTCTTTCTTCATTGGGTGTGCCCTCTCAAAATGCGCCCCGCGCCGAAGGGACGAAAAACGAACGTGTAGCATTGGAACCGGACCGTGTGTGGAG
>NZ_JBCOWR010000028.1:19743-43024 GCF_040918965.1 Bacteroides sp. RTP21281st1_H5_RTP21281_210402
CCTCTATCTCAACCATGGCAGGTGGCTTGTTACCGGGCATAGGACCGAACGCGTTGTCCGAAGAACGGGTCACAATCCCCTTCGGAGTCGCCACGTCAGCCGACAAGACAACCATAACAGGTGGGATACAGAGTTTTGGTCACTGCCCGTCCACTCAGAACAGCCATAAATTGGTTGTTTACACTGTGTTGGCAGATGGCAGCAAATGGTACTACACATATGATGTGACCAAACAGTTCCATACAGCTCCGAACCCGCAGCATGTGCATATCCTGTTGGAAAAACTGCCAATCCCGCAGCCGATTGTCGATGGCGGTGGTTTTGACCCCTCAGTTGACGAATGGGAGGATATAGAAGTAGACATCGAGATGTAAACAAATCATAATTAATTCACACAATTAAATTTTTATTTCTAATTAAATTTTTATTTTTCATTTATGAAACAGAAATTATTTTTAGCAGCTATGGCAGCAATTGCCATGACATCGTGTTCAAACGACGAAACTTTGGAAATCAACACCGGTACTGAGCGAGCTATCGACTTCCGTACTGCAATGGCGACACGTGCCACAGAAACAACCACTGCCAACCTTGACAAATTCTATGTTACAGCGTTTAACGAGAACAAATTAAATTTTCCGTATTTCGAAAACTTAGAGTTCAAAAGAACAGAGGCAGAGGAAGAAGGAGAAAGTACTTATTTTACATCAGAGGATAGATATTATTACCCTGGTGATGGTTCAAGTTTGACTTTTTACGCTTATGCTCCTTCTGCGACAGATTTAAGAACCAGCGTTGATACTGACAATGCAAATAAAAATCTTACTCTTAAAGACTTTTCACCTGCTAAAGAGATTTCCGAACAAGTAGACTTTATTACTGCAAATGCTACAGGTAGCAAGGAGGATGCAGATGCAGGTGTAGATTTGAAGTTCGCCCATCGTCTTTCACAGATTGAAATTAAGGGTAAAAGCGAAAATACAAGTTATGATTTTGAAGTAAAAGGTATACGTATTGGAAAAGTTTGTTCAAAAGGTTCCTTCGATTTTAAAAATGGAACATGGGAACTTTCAGAGGATGAAGATGTTGATGTGGCAATATATGAAAAAGTGTATGCTGATGATGCTGAACCAACAAAATTATCGGCAGAAGCTACTTCATTTATGGCCGGAGATAATGCCATGCTACTTCCGCAAAGATTAGATGCATGGCAACCACAAGATTTAGACAATACAAACAAAAAGGCATATCTCTCAGTACTTGTACGGGTCACAACCAAAGCAGGCGCATTAGTATATCCATTCAATGGTGATGAAAGAGACTATGCATGGGTTGCCATACCTGTTGGAATTGAGTGGGAAGCTGGAAAAAAATACGTGTATACTTTGGACTTTACTACAGGAGCAGGCTTTGTGGATCCTACTGAAGATGAAAACAAAGGTGAGTCTGTTATAACAGGAGAAATCAAATTTACTGTAGATGTCGAAGCTTGGTCTGAATCTGAAGAAGAAGTGGAGGTACCGAGAGACCCAAATTTGGATATTGATGAAGAAGATGTAGATGATCCATTTGGTGGCGAATAAGATTTCATATCCTATTATAACTCCAAAACAGTCACAAAACCAATTCTTATTGTTTGATAAAAATCAAACGCAATAACACAACAACCCGGCTACTGATTTTCAGTAGCCGGGTTTTATTTTCAATGCCCAAGCCTCACCTTAAAAATCGAAGGTTTAGATATCAGTCACATGAATGTAGATGGTACCCCGATATGAAGGCATCTTGATTTATGATATACTCAAACTCTAAAAAAAATAGCTATAGAAACTCACCACCAAAAACATGAAATTACATTGCAAAGTTTTAAATACCCTGATTATTCTTATTCTTGCCACCAAAGAAGTTATTTTAGACAAATAGATAAAGAAAGGAGTGTTAATAACTTAAGCTTAGATTACTATTAAACTAAATTCTACTGTACAAAAAAGGAGGCTTTCACCCCCTTACTTTTTTCGTACACCCTCAGGGATTCGAACCCTGGACCCACTGATTAAGAGTCAGTTGCTCTACCAACTGAGCTAAGAGTGCAACATTAAATTTACGTTGCAATTTCGGAATTTGTACACCCTCAGGGATTCGAACCCTGGACCCACTGATTAAGAGTCAGTTGCTCTACCAACTGAGCTAAGAGTGCTTATTTCCTCGTTTGCGGTTGCAAAAGTAGGTCTTTTATTTTATTTGACCAAACAATCATGCAGCTTTTTTACTATATTTTTTTCGCTTTTATTCGAACACATAAAGCTCGGAAGGCGTATTTCGCTTTAAAGCAAGCAGTTGCACGTCTTTGCCAACAATAACCCCTTTGTTCTTTAATTTCCATTCTACAGTTTTAAAAGCCAACTCCGGATGATTATTATCTTTGCTCAAGTGGCATAACCAGATATATCGCAAGTGTTCCGTGATATTTTCCGCTAGAAACTCGGCGGTATCGGAGTTACTCATGTGTCCGGTCTTGCTCGTGATCCGCTCTTTCAAATATTGGGGATAAGGCCCCATTTTGAGCATTTCTTCGTCATAGTTAGCTTCGAGAATCAAATAGTGAGCCTTACTGATATAATGGGCTGCCGTAGGCGTAATTTCCCCAAGGTCGGTTAAGAAAGAAAATACTTTGCCATCTATTTCGATACAGTACCCTACATTATCCGTGCCATCATGCGGGACTTCAAAAGATTCAATACGGAAATCCTCTAAAATCATAGGTACCTGTTTTTCCAGATAACGAACCGACGAACTTAGTTTCTCCGTCATGCAATAACTACGATTGATTCCCGCATGGATACGTGCCGTTGTGTAGACCGGAATGTTGAACTTCTCACCCAAATGACCTACGGCTTTAATATGATCCGCATGATCATGCGTAATAAATACGGCACGGATACTATCCATCAAGATATTGAAATCCTTCAGTGTCTTTTTTATAGTACGGATACCAATTCCAGCATCTATCAGTATTCCATAGGTTTCAGTGCCCAGATAATAACAGTTCCCACTACTGCCACTCGCCAAGCTTATAAATTTTACTTTCATGTTTTATCTTCTTTATTAAAAAATAAAAATGCCGTCAACTTTTACAGCAAAGTGACGGCAAATATACGTAAAAAAGAAGAGAATTACTGATTAGCTTTCTTCTTTTTGTCGATGGATTCGGTGATTTTTGCAAATAATAGCAGCGCTATAGCGGCAATCAGACCAATTGCAGCAAAGTAATACCATATATAATGGGCATTTCCGCTGGCTGCCTCCCATGCTGCACGCGTCTCGAACAAAGCAGGATCCGGACAATATTCAGTCAGCAGGATTCCCGCCAACCCAAAACCGAAATAGACGAAAGGAAAGAATGTAAATGACTAAAACCCAGATACATTCCTTCTTCTCCTTTAGGAGCCTGCAAAGAGAAATATTCCAGATAACGCGGCGAGATAAAACACTCGGCAAGTGCCTGCACAACAATACCCGCAACCATCATCAATGTGATATTGCTCATACCTGAAATCAAGTCGTTGCCAAGCAAGTTGCCACATGCCATCAATAAAGCCGAAACAGGAATCAGAAACATTCCTACATTCATTGAAGTGATAGCGCTGCGTTTTGCCATCCAGCGTGTGATAAAACTAACACAACATACCACCACAAAAGGATTCACATTGGCAATCCATCCCGGTTTTGCCGTTTCGCCGGCCATACGGATCACATACTTGGGCATCGTAGCATAAAGTTGTTGTTGCACCATCCAGAAGCCTGTGACAATCAATATAAGAATCAGCAAGCGCCAGTTCGTTATGATCCTCATAAATCCCTGCCCAATCTCACGAAGGCTTTTCCCTTCTCCTGCCGTATGAGTAGACTTATAAAGAAGAATAACGGCAAGCAAAGCAATAATAGTCATGGCACCGGAAAAATAATTGATGTAGATATACGCCTGTTCACCAATTACATTCCGCAAAGGGTCAATAATTGTCTTACCGGTGAAAGCACCTATATTCACCATCATATAAAAAATAGAATAACCGCGGGCACGGGTGGCTTCTGTCGTTTCTTTGGCTACGGAAGCGGAAATAATAGATTTAATGAAAGAACCGCCTACCATAAGAATAAACAAGACAGGCACAATCAGCCAACGGGAACTGCTATCGGGCAAACCGCTAAACTGTGTCGTTGCACCATAATTCACCAGTCCGGCCGCTTCTAATAAAGTAGGCAAGACTCCTAACCCTAAATATCCGATAGATAATAAGGAAAATGCTATAATCATTGATTTCCGGAAACCGATTTTGTCGGCATAAGCACCGGAAAAAATAGGAAGCAGATATAATCCACCGGAAAATAAACCGGAAATCATACTTGCTTCAAAATCATTAAAACCTAAAATAGAGGATAGATAAATAGTGAGAACGATAAAAACGGCATAATACGCCATACGTTCAAACAGTTCGACTGTGTTGCTGACCCAAAATGCTCTTGTAAAACCTTTGGCAGCACGCTGAGGGGAATTGTTCATGTAGTGATAATTTTTATTAAAATGTTAATTTGGAGCAAAGATACGTTTTTTTGGCTTACTGTCCGTATCTTTGTCTAAAATTAGGTATTAAAAAAGAACTATGATTATAGCTGTTGATTTTGACGGAACGATTGTAGAACATCGTTACCCGCGTATTGGTGAGGAAATTCCATTTGCAGTTGATACGCTGAAGTTATTGCAACAAGAAAAGCACCGTTTGATATTGTGGAGTGTGCGCGAAGGTTCACTTCTGGATGAAGCTGTCGAATGGTGCAAAGCCAGAGGCTTGGAGTTTTATGCCGTCAATAAGGATTATCCTGAAGAGCAAAAAGACCACCAGGGCTTCTCCCGGAAGTTGAAAGCCGACATGTTTATAGACGACCGTAACCTGGGCGGATTGCCGGACTGGGGAGTTATCTATGAAATGATAAAAGAGAAAAAGACATTCGCAGATATATACAGCCAAAATGGAGAAGAGGAAAAACCATCTCTGAAAAAGAAAAAAAGATGGCTGCCCTTTTAGGCGCTCAAACAAATGTAAATTTTGCCTATTTAGATTAAAAATGTGACTAAACAGTCGATTTTTGCGACTATTCGGTGTATATTTGCACACCCTTATTTCTCGTGCCCTTATTAAAGTCACGAGTATTATATGTTTATTTTGAAAATTGTGCACTCTCATCAAGCGTGATTAGAGTGCACATATATTTATAAGCAATGCCATTCCTGGCTTCTGTTATGCTTCTTTATTCTCCCATTTCTCCCGAAACTCCCATAATTGGTCAATAATCGGATGGAATGTTGAATTTTCCCAGTTTCTGGCAATCATCGCCACCAAAGACTCCAGATACTGTTTACCATCAATAATTGTAGTACACTTATTAAGCTGATATTTTTCAGTCGGATAATTTTTAGTTTCAATCATCTTTTTTGTCCAGTCCAGCAACTCCTGGACAGAATCATTGTCATAAGTATGTTGTGCCATATATCTTTTATATTTTTCGACAAAGATACAAAGTTTATTTATTCACGAACAAGATTACTTGTTTCTTTTCAATATCAAACATATCCATTTTTATAATCTCCAAAGAACAAAATCAAGATTTTTTATGTTTATATAAATAGAGATGAACTAAAAAATAGAACAACTTATGATTTATAATCTTTTATTTCCGACAAAGCCCAATACGACAAAAGCTTCTTTGCTTTTATTGGCAGTCCGAATTATCTTCGGAATATTATTAATGAACCACGGTATACAAAAATGGAGTAATTTTCAGGAGCTGTCGACAGCCTTTCCCGATCCGTTGGGAATAGGAAGTCCTATCTCTCTCGGATTAGCTATTTTTGGCGAACTTGTGTGCTCAATGGCATTTATCGTCGGCTTCCTGTACCGGCTAGCAATGATTCCAATGATTTTCACTATGATTGTAGCATTCTTTATAGTTCACGCAAATGATGTATTTGCAGTTAAAGAGATGGCTTTCATCTACTTAGTCGTATTTATCGTCATGTATATTGCCGGCCCCGGCAAATTCTCAATTGACCATATAATCGGCTACGAATTGCAACGGCGAAAATCTAAATCATACAAAAAATAGAAATAATAACGTTGATTAATTAAAAAATATTATATTTGCATACATTTAAAAGAGAATATACAAACATTTTTTATTAATCAAAAACATTTTTGACATGAAAAGAGGGAAACTGTCTTTAGTCGCAGTAGTACTTAGCGGCAGCCTATTATTCAGTTCTTGTGTAGGTTCATTTGGTTTATTCAACCGTTTATCTTCCTGGAACCAGTCTGTTGGAAACAAATTTGTAAATGAACTTGTATTTTTGGCTTTCAACATTATTCCGGTTTATGGAGTAGCTTATCTGGCTGATGCTTTAGTTATCAACTCTATCGAATTCTGGAGTGGCTCTAATCCGATGGCTAATGTAGGTGACGTGAAGAAAGTAAAAGGAGAAAACGGCAACTACATGGTAAAAACGCTTGAGAATGGTTATTCTATCACTAAAGAAGGTGAAACTGCTTCCATGGATCTGATTTACAACAAAGAAGCCAATACTTGGAATGTTGTAGCAAACGGTGAAAGCACAGAATTGATCAAGATGAACAATGACGGTACAGCCGATCTGTTCTTACCAAACGGCGAAAAGATGAATGTTACACTGGATGCCCAAGGTATGATGGCAGCCCGTCAGGCTACAACAAGCAACCTTATGTTTGCAGCCCGTTAATAATCAAAAGAAAACAAATATGAAGGAGATGGAACCTGTTCAGGTGAGTTTCATCTCCTTTTTTCATTACCATTCCCGATTACAAATTTCTTTATCCTATGAACAAGCTACACATATTAATCCTTTCAGCCTTATTATTCACATGTTTTTCATGCCAGCAACAAACCCCGCAAAACCAAATTGAGCAAACAGCCATAGATTTTTGTGAAGCATTTTATAATTTCAATTATCCGGTTGCCAAAGAATGGAGTACTCCTTCTTCCCTGTCCTACCTTAGCTTTTTGGCATCTAATGTCCGCCAAACTCACCTAGACCGGTTAAAGGCACAAGGAGCCGCTAAAGTTTCAATTGTCTCAAGTGAAATAGATGCCAACTCCGAGAGAGCAACAGTTGTTTGCCAAATAAAGAATGCATTGATTATCAATCCGATAAATGGAAAAATGAAACAGATAAACGCTCTGCAAGATACACTCGAACTGGTAAGAGAATACAATAAATGGCTAATCAGAAAGGATATCCCACTGCAAAATGGAAAGCAAAATCACGACTAAACTTAGGATGAATAATAGGAAAATGCTCTTTTTTTGTTTGGAAGGCCGGATTAACCGCTTTCATACCACCGTCAAAACGAAGGATGAAGAAATCCAAATCAAGCCGTAACCCTAATCCATAAGCCACTGCTATCTGCTTATAGAACTTATCAAATTCGAATACGCCACCCGGCTGATTCGCGTAATTCCTGATTGTCCAAATATTGCCTGCATCAACAAATACCGCTCCCTGAAACTTCCAGAACAATTTACTCCGATATTCAATACTGGCATCCAACTTAATATCACCGGATTGATCCAGCAGATTCCCATTTCCGGCAAAAGAGCCCGGCCCCAAATCACGTACAGACCAACCACGAACACTATTGGCTCCACCCGAGAAATATTGCTTCTCAAACGGAATTGTTTTCGCATTTCCATAAGGAACAGCAATGCCTATACCTGCATGAAACGCAAATGAATTACGACGGTCAATCCTTATATTTTTAGCAAAATCAAATTCCCCTTTCAGATATTGGGCATAAGGAATACCCAAAATTGCATACTCACCATTGCTATTCTTCCGAATACCGGTAGCCTTCGACAAAGCATACATTACATTGCCTGCAGATTCGAAATTAAAACGGATAGAATATGAATTGGCAGCAATTGTATTATTAACTATGGATCCGCCCACACTATTATAATTATAGCTATATCCCATATTTATAATCAAGCGGTTCTGATAATTATACTGGAAAACCTGATTCTGCCCCTTATTTATATAATCCTCTCTGAATTTGTCGGATATACGCGGCAAATAGAGAAAACCGATATTAATCAAGTCGATGCGGTGTTGTATCCGCTGACGCTGAGTCCACTTATAGCTCCAATTAGCGGAAGCCATCGTACGCAAAAATTCTGGTCGCAACTGATAATTATATTGCAATCCGAACTCCGTAGTAGCCCGGATTTTCCGTTTAAAGTCCGACGAAAGAAATGGAAACAGGAAGTTAGGAAAATTAATGCTTGTCTCCACCCCATATTCCGTATAGTTATTATTCGAATAACCAGCTTGAAGTCCGGAAATTACTTCATAAGCACCACGGAATTTTATCATAAAAGTCTCCGAACCCCGAAAAAGATTTCGGTTCTGAAAAGAAACGGAAGCTGCCGCCCCCAAGTCTCCGGCAGAGTTTGTCCCTTCCACCTCGAAAGCTACGGATTTATGCTTACTCTTAGTCAACATCACGTAACAATCGAGTTTTGTCGAATCGCCGATCTGTGTTTCAACAAAACGGATATTTGTATATTTCAAGGCAGACAAACGCCCAAAACTGGAATACGTCTGCTGCACATCCCGTTCATTATACAAGTCCCCGGAACTGAAACGAAGATTATCCGTCAGCACTTTGGGACGCAAGTAAAGTTTGTCTTTATAGTAAATCGGATAGCCTTTATAATGAACAGAGTCATTGATTTCCACACTACTCATTGCAGATGACTGCAACACATCATAATCCGTAATAAAATTAATCTTGTTTATCCTGTATTGCTGATGTGCTCTGGCAGAATCGCTTGCATGAACTTTATAGGGTTGCAAATGTTGGAATAAATCCACATTATATGTATTACGGGCCGTATCAGCGGTATAGCCGATATAATCCTTATTAAATTTATAGTAACCGTTCCGCAGTAACCTGTCCGTGATACGTTGCCTGTCTGCATCCAATACATTGACATCAAAATACATCCCTTCTTTCAGCAAATTCCTGGCAGAATCCTGTTTCAGGATACTGGCTATCTTTGGATCGGGTATATCATATTTAATAGACCGGACAACGTATGGGCTTCCTGCCGTCACGTCATAATACAACTTTATCTTTTTCTTTTTTATCTTCGTCGAACGCGTCACTGTTGCTGCCATATATCCCATATTATGTACAGCCTTCGTGATTTCTTCCTCTGAACGTAGCGCTTCTTCCTCACTATATATCACAGGAGCATCCCCTATCCTTCTCAAAAACTTATTCCCCCATTTGGTAGAATCACGCCCCGAAAGATTATAAACATATAGTTGTGTCTTTATCAAACTAAACCACTTGGCATTAGGATTCTGGCGCACATACATGCGCAAGGAAGAAGGGCGGATATTCTTCTGATCCGTACGAATCTTGACTTCATCCAACAAATAAGAACCATCCGGCACAAACTTAGTGGCAGTGCACGAAGCAAGTGACAGGACAGCAGCGGAAGTTATCAAAAAAAGAAAATTTCTCCTCATACGGTTTCTACATCGATAGCACAAAAAATGCGATTACAAAGATAAATTATATTTTCCGATGGGGAAAATAAATTAAGAAAAAGAGGGGAAAGTAAGGATAGATTGGAAATATCTTTATAGCTTTGCAAAAGAATATCAAATATATGGCATCATTAAGTAAAAACAAAATAAAGTATATCCACTCGCTGGAACAGAAGAAAATACGTAGAGAAGAACGGGTATTTCTTGCCGAAGGCCCCAAGCTGACAGGCGATTTACTTGAACATTTTCCTTGTCGTTTTTTGGCCGCCACTTCCGTATGGCTTCAAAAGCATCCGGATATTCATGCAGGTGAAATCGCAGAAGTTTCACAGGAAGAACTCTCACGAGCCAGTTTGCTGAAAACTCCCCAACAGGTACTCGCTGTTTTTGAACAGCCCCACTATACTTTAAATCCGGAAGTTGTACACCAGTCCCTTTGCCTGGCACTGGACGACGTTCAGGATCCCGGAAATTTGGGGACTATCATCCGATTGGCCGATTGGTTCGGTATCGAGCATATTATCTGTTCACAAAATACGGTAGATGTATATAACCCCAAAACCGTACAAGCCACCATGGGTGGAATCGCGCGGGTAAAGGTGCATTATACTTCCCTGCCCGATTTTATCCGTTCACTTGGAGATGCTCCGGTATTCGGTACTTTCCTGGATGGAAAAAACATGTATGAGCAGCCATTATCCGCCACCGGATTGATCGTTATGGGAAATGAAGGAAACGGAATAGGAAAAGAGGTGGAAACGCTAATCAATAGAAAACTTTATATTCCCAATTATCCGCAGGGGCAGGAAACTTCCGAATCACTCAATGTAGCCATCGCTACCGCAGTAATCTGTGCCGAGTTCCGTCGACAGGCTGCATGGAAATAAAATCAAAGGGATAGAACAAATAAGGAAGCAAGGCTTCCCCTCTCCTCTCCATTTCATGCAAATGTTCATTCAAACTATTTATCAGGCACGGATTGCGCGGATTACACGGTTTAAAATATGAGAAAACTGTGTAATCCGTGCAATCCGTGCCTGAAAGATTATACTGACGTGCAGAAAGCAGTACGATAACTCCCGGCATCCATTCAACCGACTCTATTTCTTCAGTCAATGGGAATATACCTTGCGCAATTCCTTCGTCATTAATCTCCACCACCTGCTGTTTCATAAATCCCACATCAGGTATCAGTAAATAATGCGATGCAAATCGTTTCATAATGCCTAACGGGTTTGACGTCTTTGCTGTTGCTGCTTACGCTGGTTCATCTGCCGTTCTCTTCTCTGCTCTATCCTTTCCTGCTGGATATGCTGCTCCACTTCAATCTGCTCCGGCTTCTTCTCACGCTGGATTCCCGTACGGCGACGGTTCATTTCTTCCGGCGTCAGACGTTGTGCATCTTCTTTATTTTCTTCTACCACTTTTTGTAGCGAATCAACTTTTTCCTTATCAGCAAGTTTTTTCAAAGAATCCACCCGCAAAGCTTCTATCTTATTCAAGGAATCACGAACAGCAAAAGCAAGCGTATCCGTACAATGATAACGAGTCATCGAAAAACGATCGGCCAACAATGCCCCCGCCTTCTGCTGATTTTCCACCGGATAATAAATAAAGCCTCTTATCTCCTTCATCTGTCCCAATGTATCGGCAAAAAGACGTATCTGCTGAATACCCGGCTCGGTCACAGTCTCCCAACGGTTGATTGTATCTTTTTCGTATATCACCTGCATCGCCATGGTAACAGCTCTCAAAGAATCGGCAAGCATCGGTTCGAGGAAATGATATCGCACTTCCCACACCAAAGTATCCCGGTCTTTATAATTAGAATCGGTCGGCAAAGTGAATACATACTGATTATTCATCATTTCACCGGTCATACGTACCATGCGCTGCCATGGCCAGACATCAATGCTGTCACCTTGCTTAGTCATTTTCGGCTTCTTGTCACGTTTGGCTATCAGGTCGCCGACAAGTTCCTGTTCGTCTTTCAAACGCTTTCTTACCTTATCATAAATTTTCGATAGCACTTCTGTGTTACGTGTGTACCATACCATAGACGAGTCGAATGCAGCCTGTGTAGTCCCGTATTTCTTAAAAACGGCATCCACATACAGCGCTTTCTTATAGTTTTCACTATAAGGCAGGTTGTCTCCCATGGATTTTGCCAGATGATAATCATACAGCAGATTCTCCATCTTCGATTCAGAGATGACATCACTGGGCCTTTTCACTTTACACCCGGCCACTGCAAAAGCAAGCATGCAGACAAGACACAGATGAAACCGAAATTTATTATTCATGATTCGCACTTTCTTCTTTTTTATCTTTATCCAACGAATGGTAGGATTCATTCAGATATTTACTATAAAAGAGCAGCAAAGCAATGATACCACAACTGATGGCAGCATCGGCAAAATTAAAGATCGGACTGAAGAATATAAAATGTTCTCCGCCTACAAACGGCATCCATGTGGGCCAGTTTGTATCTATTATCGGAAAATAGAACATATCCACCACTTTACCGTAAAACCAAGTAGAATATCCTCCGCCTTCGGGCATGAAACTCGCAATCTGCGAATGAGTGCTTTCATTGAAAATGACGCCATAGAATACACTGTCGATAATATTTCCCAATGCACCGGTCAGGATCAAAGCTACACAAACGATGTATCCGGTTTTAAAGCCTTTCTTCACTATTTTATAGAGATACCAGCCTATCAATGCCACAGCGACAATACGGAATGTAGTCAGGAATAACTTACCAAAGATTTCCATGCCGAAAGCCATCCCGTTGTTTTCGGTGAAATAGATATAAAACCAATCTGTCACACGGTTACTCTGGTGCCAGTACATGTTAGTTTTAATCCAGATTTTAATGACCTGGTCAATAATTAATACGGAAAAGATAACGATGAGAGCAATTCTCCCCTTCGTGAATAGTTTCTTCATGTGTTCATTATAAATTAAACATAACGAGCTACAAGTGCCGTGCGTAAACTTTGCGCAGCTACTTGTAGCTCGTTACCCGTAGCTTATGTAGCTATCTATTATTTTTTACCACTGTTTTTTGCCTCAATACTCAAAGTGGCATGAGGAACAGCACGCAAACGCTCTACCGGAATCAACTTTCCCGTTTCACGGCAAATGCCATACGTTTTATTCTCAATACGTATCAAAGCAGCCTGCAATCCCTGGATAAACTTCAACTGGCGCTGTGCCAGGCGGGTAGTCTCTTCTTTTGAAAGCGTATTAGCTCCTTCTTCCAACACTTTGTATGTAGGAGAGGTATCGTCGGTATCATTACCGTCCAATCCCATCAGACTCCTCTTCAACTGTTCATAGTCACGTTGTGCCAATTCCAGTTTCTCCATTATGATGGCACGGAATTCTTCGAGTTCCGCATCTGAGTATCTAGTCTTTTCTGCCATAATCTTACAATTTTAAAAGGTTAATCAATATAGTATTAGTCTTTTATCACATTCACGAACAGTGAGAAATCATCGAAGTTAAGCTCTGTAGCGTCTTTCACCTCATCTACAAGTTCCAAAGATGTGCCTAAAACCTGGTTACAAATATAAGTATTATATTCTTTTACCGCATCATCTGTTTGCGTATTTTTCGAGATTGTTATTTTTATTTTGTCTGTAATCTCGAAACCGCTTGATTTACGTATATTCTGGATACGATTCACCAATTCGCGGGCAATACCTTCACGGCGCAACTCTTCGGTAACAGTCACTTCAAGCGCAACAGTCAGCTTGCCTTCGTTGGCAACCAACCATCCCGGAATGTCTTCACTGAAGATTTCCACATCCGTCGCTTCGATGACAGCTTCCGCTCCGTCCAGACTCAATGTATATTTTCCGTTCTTTTCCAGTTCGGCAATTGCTTCCTGTGACATTTCCGCAACAGCAGCGGCCACCGCTTTCATTTGTTTTCCAAATTTAGGGCCGAGCTTCTTAAAGTCACATTTCACTTTCTTCACCAATACACCGGCCGCACCATCTACAAACTTGACTTCTTTGACATTTACTTCATTCATAATCAAGTTCTTCACGGCTTCGATATGGGCTTTCTGCTCCTCATCCACCACCGGAACCATGATACATTGCAGCGGCTGGCGAACCTTGATATTCACTTTACGGCGCAATGCCAATACCATAGACGTCACATCCTGTGCCATCTGCATACGGGCTTCCAATTCCTTGTCTATCCTGTTTTCCTGACATTCAGGGAATTTAGCCAAGTGGACAGAAACCACGTTATCGCGCCCTGTTGCAGTAACCAAGTCCGTATATAAACGGTCTGCATAGAACGGAGATATGGGAGACATTAATTTGGCAACTGTTTCAAGACAGGTATACAGTGTCTGGTATGCAGACAATTTGTCCTGTGTAAATTCACCGCCCCAGAAACGTTTACGGTTCAGGCGAACATACCAGTTAGACAAATTATCGTTCACAAAGTCAGAAATCAGACGACCTGCCTTTGTCGGCTCATATTCATTATAGCAAGTATCCACCTCTTTTATCAGTGTATTCAATACAGACAGAATCCAACGGTCGATTTCCGGACGTTCCGCCATCGGGACATCAGCTTCTTTGTATTCAAATCCGTCTACATTCGCATAAAGCGCGAAGAACGAATAGGTATTATATAAAGTACCGAAGAACTTACGGCGAACTTCTTCCACTCCTTCTACGTCGAACTTCAAGTTATCCCACGGAGAAGAGTTGGTAATCATATACCAGCGCAACGGGTCTGAACCATACTTTTCAATCGTAGCAAACGGATCGACAGCGTTATTCAGACGCTTGGACATTTTGTTACCATTCTTATCAAGCACCAGTCCGTTGGAGATTACAGCTTTATATGACACACTATCAAATACCATCGTAGCGATAGCATGCAGCGTAAAGAACCAACCACGTGTCTGATCCACTCCTTCCGCGATAAAGTCGGCCGGATACACTTCACGGTTATCCAACAATTCCTTGTTTTCAAACGGATAATGAATCTGCGCATAAGGCATAGCACCCGAATCGAACCAAACGTCGATCAAGTCGGATTCACGCTTCATCGGCTGACCGTCTTTCGATACCAATATCACATCATCTACATAAGGACGGTGAAGGTCAATCTTATCATAGTTCTCTTCAGTATATTCGCCCGGAACAAAACCTTTATCCTTATAAGGATTTGATTTCATAAATCCGGCAGCTACCGATTTTTCTATTTCATTATAAAGTTCTTCTACAGACTCGATACATATCTCATCAGAGTTATCTTCCGTACGCCAGATGGGTAACGGAGTACCCCAATAACGGGAGCGGCTCAGGTTCCAGTCATTCAGATTTTCCAGCCACTTGCCGAAACGTCCTGTTCCGGTAGATTCCGGTTTCCAGTTGATGGTCTTGTTCAGTTCTATCATACGTTCCTTGCAGGCAGTAGAACGGATAAACCAGCTATCCAATGGATAATAAAGTACCGGTTTGTCTGTACGCCAGCAATGCGGATAGTTGTGGACATGTTTCTCTATCTTGAAAGCCTTGTTGTTGGCTTTCATCATCATGGCAATCACAATATCCAGAGACTCGGCAGCCTGTGCGGCTTTCTCATCGTATTTGCCATCTACCATAAATTGAGGATCATAGGCATTTTTCACCCATGCGCCCTGATATTCCTTGTATTTATCTACATCAACGCATTCCTTCACAAACTCTTCGTCCAGTTCATCCAATAGATAGAATTTACCGGTCAGGTCTACCATCGGGCGGGTTTCACCTTTCTTATTAATCATGAACAGTGACGGGATTCCTGCAGCACGTGCCACATTCGCGTCGTCCGCACCAAATGTCGGTGCAATGTGGACGATACCTGTACCATCTTCTGTAGTCACATAATCACCCGGAATTACACGGAAAGCTTTATCACTGGCTTTCCAGGCACCGTCTTCGGATACTTCAACCGGCTTCACCCAAGGAATCAGTTGTTCGTATTCCATACCAATCAGGTCAGCGCCTTTATATTCGGCAATTACCTTGAACGGGACAAGCTTATCTCCAGCCTTGTAATCTTCCAGTTTCAAATCTGCCGCTTTCGCATTGAAATGTACATTCAGCAAAGCCTTTGCCAAGACAACCGTAATCGGTTCTCCGGTATAAGAATTATAAGACTGTACGGCAACATAATCAATTTTCGGCCCTACACAAAGCGCTGTATTTGAAGGCAATGTCCACGGAGTGGTTGTCCATGCTATAAAATAAGGAGTTCCCCACTCTGCCATTTCCGGCTTGGGGTTCTTCATCTTAAACTGGGCAACGGCAGTTGTATCTTTTACATCACGATAGCAACCCGGCTGGTTCAACTCGTGTGAGCTCAATCCTGTTCCCGCAGCCGGAGAATACGGCTGGATAGTATATCCTTTATATAATAGTCCTTTTTTGTGCAATTGCTTCAACAACCACCACAGTGTTTCAATATAGCGGTTGTCGTACGTGATATAAGGATGCTTCATATCCACCCAATATCCCATCTGATGAGTCAGGTCTTCCCACTCTTTGGTATATTTCATCACGTCTTTGCGGCAAGCGGCATTGTAATCGGCAACAGAGATTTTCTTACCAATATCTTCCTTCGTGATACCCAATGCTTTTTCCACACTTAGTTCCACAGGCAGTCCGTGCGTATCCCATCCGGCCTTACGCTTTACCTGATAACCTTTCATCGTCTTGTAACGGCAGAAAATATCCTTAATAGTACGAGCCATTACATGGTGAATACCCGGCATACCATTAGCCGAGGGTGGTCCTTCAAAAAACACGAATGAAGGGCAGCCGTCACGTTCTGTCATACTCTTGGCGAAAACCTGGTTTTCGTCCCATTTCTTCAGCACATCTTTGTTCACCTGCGAAAGGTCAAACTGCGAATACTCAGTAAATCTCTTACTCATAGCTGTATCTACGATTTTACTATATTACAATTTACACTTTGAGGGGTATCCCCGTTTTTAAGGGTGCAAATTTACAAAAACATTTGTTTAGTTGAGCAAAAAGCAATGACTTTTAATCAGAATCATGTGAAGTTAATGATTATAAACGGCTTGCGCCTTAAACAAAACGGATATATCCTTGTTGTAGTGGAAAACCTAAAAGCACTTAACTTATGAATTACGGTATTAGTATTTTATTCAGGGCAATCCCTTTGGTGATGGCACTTTTTTGCTTCGGATACGGAGCATTTATTTACGGTTACGGAGATGCAGGAAATCGTGTAGTAGCGGGGCCTGTCGTATTCTCACTAGGTATGATATGTATTGCGCTGTTTTGTACGGCAGCCACTATTATCCGGCAAATCATACATACTTATAACCAGACGGCGAAATATGTTTTGCCCATCATAGGATACTTGGCAGCTACAATTACCATTATCAGCGGTATCTGTATTTTCAGTAATGCCACTTCCACTTCTGCCTTCGTCGCTGGTCATGTAATTACGGGAGTAGGATTTATCACAACCTGCGTAGCTACTGCCGCCACTTCTTCCACCCGCTTTTCTTTGATTCCGGGAAATTCAAAAGCGACGGATAATGAAGTTCCACAGGGAGCCTTCTCCGTGGGGCAAAGACGAATATTAGTAATTATTGCAACCATCATTTCCCTTATCGCATGGATATGGGCTTTTGTCTTGTTAGGTAACAGCCATTCCCATCCCGCCTATTTTGTAGCAGGACATGTAATGGTAGGCCTTGCATGTATTTGTACCAGCTTGATTGCGCTGGTAGCTACTATCGCACGCCAAATACGTAATGAATATCTGGAAAAGGAACGAAGCAAATGGCCGAAACTGGTTCTACTGATGGGCTCAATCTCTTTTATATGGGGGATATTCGTAATTCTTGCGGATTCAGGTAGCGCAAATGGTACCACGGGATATATTATGCTTGGTCTCGGTCTGGTTTGTTACAGCATTTCCAGCAAAGTAATCCTGTTGGCCAAAATATGGAGACAGGAATTTAAACTGGCCAACCGTATCCCCATGATTCCGATATTGACGGCATTAGCCTGCTTGTTTCTAGCAGCATTCGTATTTGAGCTTGCAACGGAACATGCTGATTATTTTATTCCGGCACGTGTTTTAACAGGATTAGGAGCCATCTGTTTCACCCTGTTTTCTATCGTTAGCATACTGGAAAGCGGTACTTCTTCGAGGTAAAAATATAGCGTCACTATGTGCCCCGGATAGTGACGCTATCCCAAGCATATAGTGACGCCATCGTGACAGGATAGCGTCACTATTTTTATTTCTTCAATCTGACCTCATAGACATCGTTCCTGCGGTCTTTCAAGTTGCGGACACTACCATAAGTATGTAGTTCGTTCAATAAATCCAAATCGACATCGGACACCAGAATCATTTCTGTATTCGGAGTTGCCTCTGCCCTCTTTCCATCGGTCGGGAAAGCAAAGTCACATGGAGTAAATACGCCGGACTGGGCATATTGAATATCCATATTATGTACACGGGGAAGATTGCCCACACTTCCTGCAATGACTACGAAACATTCATTTTCAATGGCACGTGCCTGTGCGCAGACACGAACACGGGAATAAGCATTCTGCGTATCTGTCAAGAAAGGTACAAACAATATCTGCATTCCCTGGTCTGCCATCAAACGGGAAAGTTCGGGAAACTCTACATCATAGCAAATCAAAACGCCAATCTTCGCGCAATCGGTATCAAAGGTATTCAACAGCCTGCCGCCATTAAGTCCCCAACTTTTTATTTCATCAGGAGTGACGTGCATCTTCTCATACATTTCGTATGTTCCGTCACGCCGGCAAAGGAATCCTACGTTATAAAGCAGTCCGTCCTCTTTTACGTATGGCATACTACCGGTTATGATATTTATATTATAGCTAATAGCCAGATTTACAAATCGTTCCCGAATTTCATCCGTATATTGCGCCAATCCGCGAATAGCCTGTGATTCTCCTTTATCATTATACTTCGACATCAAAGGAGCATTAAAATACTCCGGGAAGAGTACAAAGTCACTCTTATAGTCCGATACTGCGTCCACAAAGAATTCCACCTGTTCAAACAGATCGTCCAATGTTTTATAACTACGCATCTGCCATTGTACCAAGCCTACACGAACGGTCGTTTTAGGGCTTATATATTCCTGCGTAGGTGGCTGATAATAGATATTATCCCATTGCAGCAAACAAGCATAATGTTTCGATTCTTCATCGTTCGGAAGATAATTGGTCATTACCTTGCGAACATGGAAATCATTCGATAATTGGAAAGTAAGAACCGGGTCATAAATTTCACGTTGGCGAACGCGTGCGATATATTCTTTCGGACGCATCTTATCGGCATACTTATGATAATTCGGAATACGTCCGCCGAACATAATGGCTTTCAAATTCAATGTTTCACAAAGTTCCTTGCGATATTCATACATACGACGTGCCAGGCGCAACCCGCGGTATCCCGGATGAATAAACACTTCAATGCCATACAGGATATTCCCTTTGGGATTATGCGTATTGAAAGTTTCCTTACCAGTGACTTGCGCATAAGTATGGTCATTCTTCACTTTGTCATAATCGACAATAATAGACAGGGCACAACCTACAATTTTATCGTCAACCACTGTTACAATCTGTCCTTCCGGGAAAATACTTATTAATTTCTTGATTTGGGCATGAGTCCAGAACACATCGCTACCGTCAGAATAAACACGAGTAAACGATTGGGATAATTGTGTGTAATCTTCTATTTGAAGGTTACGTATCTGCACTTTATTAATTTTAATCGGATGTTGTTCCATAACAATACGTGTTTTTATTTTAAAGACAGTGCAAAGGTACTGTTTATCTTTATACATTGTCATTACAAAATAAAAAATGCATTATACCCAATTTTGAATCTCATAGAAAAAACAAACTTACCTATATTAGATAATCTGCCATTTTTTTGTTTTATGAAGTAATACTTTCTATATTTGTATATGGATAGAGCTTATGCCAAACATAAGAATATGCTAAATAGAATAAAGTAGAATGTGCATAAACAGTAATAGTATGGAACAACTTATAGAATTATCACCCACTGAAATTAAGTTAGCTTTCGTTGCTTCCTGCATTGAAGGAACTGCACGTCGGCTCGGCAAATCCTATCAAGAAATATATGCCCGAATGAAGCATGTGGGAATGATAGCAAATTATATTTTACCCAATTATGAAGTGCTTCATACCGAAAGCCGTGAACATGTAACAGATAATATGATAGAGTGTTTAATCACATGGGAGAGCAAAAAATGAAAATAACTGTATACCATGGTGGAACTGAAGTAGTTGTTAACCCCATCTGTGGTTTCGGACGCAAGAACCTTGATTTCGGGCAGGGATTCTACGTTACAAACTTAAAGAACAAGCCTTCAAATGGGCTATAGCCACATCAACCAAGAGACAGGCTAAAGCATTAATTAACATGTATCAATTAGACCGTGACACGATTCTGAAAGAAGGACGTTGCAAAATATTTAAAGCCTATGATGCTGAATGGCTGGAATTTATTGTCAACAGCCGGAAAGGATTGAATCCGGCAGCTAATTACGATTATATCGAAGGTGGTGTAGCTAATGACCGTGTTATTGATACCATAAATTTATATATGGCAGGATTAATGAGTGCAGATGTAGCTTTGCAACGTCTCGCTATGCACCAACCGAACAATCAAATCTGTCTGTTAAACCAAAAGTTAATTGATAAATACCTTAGTTATGATGGAACAGAATCTGCAGAATGACCCCGTAAAATCCCCTGTTATCCAAGAAATGATATTAAGTAACCGGATTGGCTGCATATCAGCCGAACTGGCAAAACGGCTGAATATTGCTCCCGAAAGAGCATTGGAATTATTTTATGAAAGTAAAACCTGCGCAGACTTACATAATAAAAGCACTGGTTTATATTTGTATGGCAATCTTTATATAGCTGATGAGTTTATCAGGGAACATGAATACAAATAAGGTCTCTATATAATTGCAATTTGCCATAACAATATATACTCCGAAACAGCTATTGCACTTTAACACCACACGATTTTCACACAGATTCTTGCGCTATTTAATTTGTGACTTCCGAAAATTATCGTACATTTGCAACGACTAACATTTTATATCCACAGAAGCAGTGAACCTGCTTCAACTCCAGTGGCAGGCATTTTTATGCCTGTTACTGTCGTAGATACGCGGTTTCGTACCCCCGTGGGGAACGTTAATGCGTCCCCAGCTTCTGTGGAGTGTTAGTCAACGGGAAAGGCGGAACCGTTTTTTTTATTCCCGCCTATCTTAAAAACCGTTGCATCATGCATGAAGAACAAAGCAATGCACCTGTAAAAGCCGTTCGAAGCAATCGGCAGGAAGCAGATTTTTCCAATCCGGAAGAAAAAGAGAAATTAAAGCAGTTTTATTTAGACCAATCACGACGACTATGCCCTACCGTATCGGCCGATTGTTCGGAAACGCAACGTTTGGGAGCGTTACACCACAAAATCAAGCATTTTATTAAAGCGTTGGCCAACTTTGACCGTCCATGGGAAAATGGAATGCCGGAGATGCAAAAGGCTTGCCTGCATTTTCTGGCTTTACAAAATTCACCTCGTGCAGAATGCCAAAAAATATTTGAAGAATGGACGAAATGGTCGGACTTCCTGATCGCGGCTTCCTTTCATCGTGGTTTCATCAGTCAGATATTACAGGACTATCATCGCCAATTACGTGACTTGGAAAAACTCTTGGGTGGCAAACCCTCCGAAACTCAGAATGTAACCAACGAGTAACACAAACTGATACTCGTTCAAATATCCAGCTTTCCGTCGTATCACCAGACGAACGTAAAGCGGGAGTTTGTTTTTTAAATATCCTAATCAGCAAATCACTTTTCAACGTAATCACCTTAAACATAGCCTAATACAATGACACTACTCTTTCGTAGCCAGAAGATTAAATACATAATAGCGATTCCCAAAAGACGTATGTTTGGCAAAAAATCCCATTGCAGATAGTCTTAGACTTAGTTGCCGTGCAGATATATCCCTCAAAGCAGCCGAATTGAATTTACGCATTATCTGAAATATTTCGGCAGTTGTCAGCCAAATACCTTTTTCCGTATCAAGAGGACGACGGAAGCAGCAATGAAACACATCCTCCAATAAAGACTGACGATAATATGCCTTGTTGTGTTTCTGTAAAGCTTTTTCTTCTTCCTTGTTTAAATGATCCGGTGCACTGGACTCCAATTCTTCTTTTAGCTGTGCGTATATCTGTTTATGCTCCAATGGCTCTTCCGATATCGGTTTCAAGACTTCTACACAAAGGAAACGGCGGCTTCCCGTAGGATCGGTTAGAACCTGATAAACATTTGTTGTTGCTATAAAAGAAGCGAGACGGGGTTCGTTCACCCACCCCAATCGCTTGCCATGAAAAACGGATACATTCACCATTTGGAGAAGATTTTTTAATGTAGCCTGTTGGCTCTCTTTTATTTTATCAAATTCGTCCAAATTAATCAAGCCGTTCTTTACCAGTTTTTTCTCCGGGGAACTGCCTGTCGCCAGATTCAAATTATCCAGAAAATAACATCGAAGTGAATCCGGCATCAATAAGCGACAGAAAGTACTTTTACTCAATCCCTGTTTTCCACTTATTAATACAGGTGTAAGTACATTGGCATGCAAACGTTCTTCCCCACTCCATTGCGAAAGCATCGCCCGCAACCAACAACGCCCTCCCTTCAGCCAAAGTTCATTATCCGAAACCCTTAATAATAAAGGGGTCACCCGGTCTACTCCATCCCAAGGCGGCAACTCCTTTACATAAAGATGAAAAGGATTATAAGACTCAACTTTGTTTGACAGGACAAAGGTAGGCACATCCCCTCTCCAACAAGGAATTCCATCCAAACGGGCGTCCACAATAATGCCATTCATTTCGCGTTCACTAATGGGGCGAAAAACATTCTTTTCACTTATCCCTCTGTACTCCGTTGCACCTGTCAGGCTATTATAGCGAAATACAAAATTATTATCCAAATACTCCTTTAATTGCAAGGTCAACGACTTGTTCCATTTATTATTAGGCTTAGGACTCTTTTCCGGTTTATTCTCCGTAACCGCTTGTTCTGCCTTCTCCGGTATTGCAGATTCCGGAACTACCGGTTTCTGCAACTGTTTCTGTACAAATAACTGTTTTATTGTCTCTACCATTTCTCTAATCATTGTCTTCATATTCGTCATTTTTTTTATTATTATGAAATTTGAGACACAAAAGTATAATACTAAAGACCGGATTTGCAAATAAGCAGCTTCATTCTTTTTAATAAAATGAACTAACAGAAATAAACCGTTGAAGTATTGTTTTTGATTAGAATAATTAGTAATTTTGACGCATCATATTAGTTGTAGCACCAATTGTGCGATAGCTGTCGCACATAATGAGCAACAGTTGTTGCACAATATGTGAGTTAGCTGTTGCACATAATGTGAGCAGGGCAGACGCATTATATTTATTACTATATTCTTATTTGCTATTTCTTTTCTATATTATTGGTTATTAATATATTA
>NZ_JBCOWR010000029.1:0-39135 GCF_040918965.1 Bacteroides sp. RTP21281st1_H5_RTP21281_210402
GTAATAGCCTGCCTGAAGCAACACCCCGAAGCAGTCATCATTTCCCAAAGCAATCACCCGAACCGTTTGGGCGAACACCGTGCGTTGGTTCACCAACTGACAACGGAAGGTTTGCAAAACCCGGTTGTCTTCTTCCAACATTATGCAGAAGATAACGCGGAGGATTTGCAGATAAAATCTGCCGCCGATATGGGTGCATTGATTTTTGACGGACTTTGCGATGGCATCTTCCTGTTCAACCAAGGCAGCCTGAGTCATGCGGTAGTAGACGCAACCGCTTTCGGAATCCTGCAAGCCGGACGTACCCGTACTTCCAAGACAGAGTATATCTCTTGTCCCGGTTGCGGACGCACGCTCTACGATTTGGAAAAGACAATTGCCCGCATCAAGGCGGCTACTTCACATCTTACAGGACTGAAGATCGGTATCATGGGATGCATCGTGAATGGCCCCGGCGAAATGGCGGATGCTGACTACGGTTATGTAGGTGCCGGACGGGGTAAGATCAGCCTTTATAAAGGCAAAGTCTGTGTCGAGAAGAATATCCCCGAAGAAGAAGCAGTGGAAAGATTGCTGGAGTTTATCCGGAATGACAGGGAAGAAAACTCTTGATACTATTATTTTATGGGGTGCATCTGCAACGGATGTCACCCCATAAATTTTCCTTGAATGCCAATTGCTGAATTTATTTTAGCTCTTTGAGTTCTTCTTTTTTGTTATAAATACTCGAAATCAATGATTTAATGTTGGTAACCGTGGTTACAGTAACCATCGTTACCAGAGTGTGTGTGCTTTTAGTCAATAACGTGCAATTGTATTTCCCAGAAAAATAATAAATGCGATATAAATTGTCTTACTAATCAATTTGCTGTAACTTTGTATTGTCAAATAAGAAAGCAAAATAAAATACGATAATGGAAGAAAATTTTGACTACCAGGCAGTGCCCTGTGGTTTCACCCACTGCTTCAATAACCAATGTCCGAAAGGAGAAAAATGCCTGCATCGCTTGGTGGCAATGCATAGTACCAATCAGTACCCCACCCTGTCTGTGGTAAACCCCAATTGTATTCCGGAAGATGCAAACGCTTGTTCTTTTTATAAGCCGGTTCGGAAGATACGGGTGGCGTGGGGAGTTAAGCATTTGCTGGATAACGTGCCCCATAAGGATGCGGAAGTACTTAAAAGCCAAATGCTTGGATATTTCGGACGTGGGATGTATTACCGTTTTTACCGGAAAGAGAAATATTTGTCTCCTGAACAGCAGGAATATATCCGTAGAATTTTTCGCCAAAAAGGTATAACTGAAGAACCTGCGTTTGATTCCTACACAGAAGAATATAAAGGTTCTTCTTCAAATTTGGTGGTAAATTCTTTATCTCTTTATTTCCAAGTTAATAATTATCCCTTTTTATTTACTTTCATAAGAAAATATAGGCACTGACTGAATTAGTTAAATGAGCAGAGAAAAACTTACCACCAAATTTGACGAAGAACCGTTTTATAAACTTTATTGTAGGAGATTTGGTATCTATTGATGATATGCATTCCTAGTTTTGTAGCTTTTGCTCCCTCCAAAAAATAAGGGGAACTCTCGGATAAATCCGTTCGTCCCCCTCCGGGTCTTAGCCAATTCTTAATAATATTTTGTCAAAGACAAGTAACAACATATGAATATAATGTTTTTGACTTACAATTTTATAGACATAAAAAAAGCGGAAGGGTATTTACCTATCCGCCAATGAGGGAGTCCAAGCCCTAAACGCACAAACAGGAAATACCCCCCGCCATATTTGCAGGGAGCATCTATCTGTTTCATGTGCGTTGATTTTATTTTGGACTTTTCATTGGCACAGAAATCAGCTAAACGCTTTTTTTTTAATATAAAAATGCAGTCGCGCTACGACTGTGCAAAGATAGCAATAAATTGAATCATGCTCTTATCAATCCTCAGTTTTTTGTGGCAATTGTTTTCTCTTTTAATGATTGTCCGACTTATTTGTTTTTCAACAGGTAATTATATTCATCCAAAATTTGTTGATATTCTGTAAAATCTTACTATTTTTGTGGCACATGATTTCTAAACAATAATTAAATTATTTATTCTTATGAAAAAGATTCTGTTATTTTTCGCTTTAGTAGCGATGAGTGTAGTGAGTATCAACGCGCAGGATAATCTGAAATGGGGTGTGATGGCAGGTATGAATGTCAGCAAATACACTATTACCGGCTTTGACAGTAGGATAGGTTTTCATGCAGGTGTAAAAGCCGAATTGGGGTTGTCTCAGGAAGCGAGCGGAGCATATATGGATTTTGCAGCGTTACTGACATTAAAAGGTGCGAAGATTGATGGTGGCTCAATTGCAAGTATTAAATTTAATCCGTATTATTTGGAGGTTCCGGTACATGTTGGTTATAAATATGCAGTAAATGATGACTTTGCATTATTTGGTAGTGTGGGCCCCTATATTGCTGTTGGCTTGTTTGGAAAGGCTAAAGCAAAAGTTGATGGTAATATTGCCGATTTAGGAGGGTTGGGCACTAACTCTGCATCCGAAGATATATTTGGCGATGATGGATTTAAACGGTTCGATTTCGGTCTTGGCTTGAAAGCGGGTGTTGAGTTCAGTAAGAAATATCAGGTTGCTATAAGCTATGACTTCGGTTTGGTAGAAGTGGCAAAAGATTTGGGGATGAAGAACAGAAACCTGATGATTTCATTGGGATATATGTTCTAAAAATAGACAGTAGATATTCTTATTGCAACTTTGTTGCACGAATCATTCACTACCTTTGTAGCAACTAAAAGATGAAAGATATGGGACATTGTAGTTGCTGTGCACACGGATGTGCATCTGAAAAGGAAGTTGAAGTTAGGAATTCTATATTTCAAGAATACTGGAAAGCAGGGCTTTCATTTATATTGCTGATAAGTGGTATTATAATGAATGCCCTGGATTTCTCTTTTTTTCATAAAGAGTATATAGCCTTAATCTGGTATATTGTAGCTTATCTTCCCGTCGGACTCCCTGTTATGAAAGAAGCGTGGGAGAGCATGAAAGAGAAAGACTACTTCAGTGAGTTTACTCTAATGATTGTTGCCACAATCGGAGCTTTCTATATTGGTGAATATCCGGAGGGGGTAGCTGTGATGCTATTTTATACCATCGGAGAACTGTTTCAGGACAAGGCAGTCGATAAAGCGAAACGCAATATCGGTGCTTTATTGGATGTAAGGCCGGAAAAGGCTTTGGTATTGAGAGATAACAGTCTGATTACAGAAAGCCCGAAGAATGTAAAGGTCGGTGAGATTATAGAGATAAAATCGGGCGAGAGAGTCCCTTTGGACGGAGTGATGCTCGGCGAAGTCGCCGCTTTTAATACGGCGGCATTGACAGGTGAAAGCGTTCCCCGCAATATTCGCGAAGGCGAAGAAGTGCTTGCCGGAGTGATTGTGACGGATAAAGTGATTCGGATCAAGGTGACAAGACCATTTGATAAGAGTGCGCTTGCCCGGATATTGGAACTTGTGCAAAATGCTTCGGAGCGAAAAGCCCCGGCAGAATTGTTTATCCGTAAATTTGCACGTATCTATACACCTATTGTTATAGGACTGGCGGTATTGATAGTTATCCTTCCGTTTGTTTATTCATTCATTGATACTCAGTTTGCATTTGTGTTTAATGACTGGCTGTACAGAGCCTTGGTCTTTCTGGTGATTTCGTGCCCGTGTGCTTTGGTAGTAAGTATTCCACTAGGATATTTTGGTGGCATCGGAGCTGCTTCCCGATTAGGAATCTTATTCAAAGGTGGTAATTATCTGGATGCAATTACTAAAATCAACACGGTTGTGTTCGATAAAACAGGTACTCTGACTAAAGGAACATTTGAAGTGCAGGAGTGTAAATCCGCATCTGGTATTTCAGAAAAGGAATTGATTGGAATGGTAGCTTCGGTAGAGAGTGACAGTACGCATCCGATTGCTAAAGCCATCGTGAACTATGCAAAGCTGCAAAACGTAGAACTGCTACCGGTTACCGGTACAAAAGAATTTGCCGGATTCGGCTTGGAAGCAATGATTAACGGAACTCCGGTATTGGTCGGAAACTGTCGTTTACTATCCAAATTCAATATCGAATATCCGGCAGAGTTATTACAGATTACCGATACGATTGTAGTCTGCGCCATTGGAACAGATTATGCAGGTTATTTGTTACTGGCTGATACACTGAAAAATGATGCAAAGAAAGCTATTGATGATTTAAAAATGTTGCATATCAAAAACATTCAGATATTATCCGGTGATAAACAAAGTATTGTTACTAACTTTGCGGAAAAGCTCGGTATCACAAGTGCTTATGGCGATTTGTTGCCGGAAGGGAAAGTGCGGCATTTGGAAGAACTGCGGCAGGACGGGACGAATCAGATTGCATTTGTCGGCGACGGAATGAATGACGCGCCGGTACTTGCGTTGAGCCATGTCGGTATTGCCATGGGGGGATTGGGAAGCGATGCGGCCATTGAAACAGCTGATGTCGTGATACAGACAGACCAGCCCTCTAAAGTGGCCGAAGCCATAAAGGTAGGAAAGCTGACACGCAGGATTATCTGGCAGAATGTTTCACTGGCATTCGGAGTGAAACTGCTCGTACTGATATTGGGAGCCGGTGGTATAGCTACCCTTTGGGAAGCGGTCTTTGCAGACGTCGGTGTTGCGCTGCTCGCCATTATGAATGCCGTAAGAATACAGAAAATGATAAAATAAGAGACTATGGAAGAGAATATTTATTTGGATAAGTTGGCACGGAGAGATATCAAGCCGACAGCAATAAGGCTTCTCATACTAAAGAATATGATGGAAGTTGAACGTGCGGTATCATTGCTCGATTTGGAAACTCTGCTGGATACGGTGGATAAATCAACCATCTCCCGGACAATAGCCCTCTTTTTGTCTCATCACCTGATACATAGCATAGATGATGGAAGCGGTTCGTTGAAATATGCTGTTTGTGATAATTCCTGCAATTGTGTGGTACAGGATTTACATTCACATTTCTATTGTGAGAAATGCCACAAGACATTCTGCCTGGAAGGTACGCATATTCCTGTGATTGATTTGCCGAAAGGGTTTGCTTTGCATAGCATTAACTATGTATTAAAGGGGATTTGCCCGGAGTGTTCTTCTCGAAAATAGCTTGACAATTTAGTTTATAAATAAAAAAGCCGGAACTCCGATAAGTGAATTATCGTTGAGTTCCGGCTTCCTGCTAATATTGTATGTTTACTTGATGTTAGGATTCAGCGTATGCCAGTCCTTGATAGCGGGGATAATTCCCATTTCAATCACTTCGTCACGAAGTTTGCACAGATGTTCGTAGCTCTTTTCCAGTTCCTGCTGTTCGGCGGGAGTTCCGGCTACTTCTTTATAGGTAACACCGTCTTTAGTGATTGAAGTTTCCATTGCCATCATGATATGGTCGAATTTGCCGTTGGAAACATAAGTTCCGGCAGGCCAGCGGAAAGGTTGTCCGCCCATAGCGGCAGCAATCATTTCGATAGAAAGATAAGCCGGGCTTTGGAAAGAAGAACGTCCGCGAAGGTCGATGATATGCTTTCCGCCTTGGATGACACGTACTTTCAGTGCTTCCCATTCGGTCAGCGGGAGACGGGTAGTACCGATGAAATCAGTCAGCGGTTCTCCTTTTACTTTGGTTGTAGATGCGAATACAGCCATTTGTTCGCCATGTCCACCGTAGGTGCGGCAATTCTGGATGTCGGAAGCGGGGATATGGAAGTATTTCACTAATTCGTTTTGCAGGCGGGTGCTGTCCAATGCAGCTAAGGTAGAAACCTGTGAAGGTTTCAAGCCTGAATATAATAAGGTAATCAGACCGGTGATATCTGCCGGATTGAATATGACAACGATATGTTTCACATTCGGGCAATATTGACGGACGTCTTTACCAAACTGGGCGGCAATCTCTGCGTTTCCTTTCAGTAAATCTTCACGGGTCATACCAGCTTTGCGGGCTGCTCCACCGGAAGATACGATATACGATGCTCCGGTCAATGCTTCCTTGATGTCGGACGTATAAGTAAGGTTGACACCTTCGAAGCCGCAGTGATACAGTTCTTCTGCCACTCCTTCCAAAGCAGGAGCGAACGGGTCATACAGGCAAATATTCGGAGTAAGTTTCATCATCATGGCTGTTTGCGCCATATTAGAGCCGATCATTCCGGCAGCTCCTACAATCGTAAGTTTCTCGTTGGTTAAGAATTCCATAAAGCTTAATATATTTAAAGGTGAATAATTTTATCTTTCTTTTTGCCGCTACAAAGATAACATTTTACAGCCCTGATTGTTCATGGCAAATAGTTTTATCCGATAACGAAAAGTTATAGTAACTTGATAGAAAGTTCTGTTGAAAATAGACTATCTTTGTATTTAATAAGACTAATAAAACAGAGTAGATTAAAAATATGAGCATCGAATTAGGAAAATATAATCAGCTTGAAGTTGTGAAGGAAGTAGATTTCGGCGTATATCTTGACGGCGGAGAAGAGGGTGAGATTTTGTTGCCTACCCGCTATGTGCCCGAGGATTGCAAGATAGGGGACATTCTGAATGTGTTTCTTTATCTGGATATGGATGAAAGGCTGATTGCGACGACGTTGACTCCGTATGTGCAGGTCGGTCAGTTTGCTTGTCTCGAAGTATCGTGGGTAAATGAATACGGGGCTTTTTTGAACTGGGGACTGATGAAGGACTTGTTTGTCCCGTTCAGGGAACAGAAGATGAAGATGCAGGTGGGACGCAAATATGTGATTCATGCGCATCTGGACGAAGAAAGTTATCGTATCGTGGCTTCGGCAAAAGTGGAACGTTATCTGTCGAAAGACAAGCCGGAGTATGCTGCGGGTGACGAAGTGAATATCCTTATCTGGCAGAAAACGGACTTGGGTTTTAAGGCTATTATAGATAATAAGTATAGCGGCTTGCTGTATGAGAATGAAATATTCACTTCGTTGGAGACAGGGATGGAGATGAAAGCTTTTGTGAAACAGGTGCGTGAAGATGGTAAGGTAGACTTGATTCTTCAGAAACCGGGTTTCGAGAAGATTGATGATTTCGCGAAAACATTGCTGGATTATATCAGGGAGCAGGGTGGACGAATCAGCCTGAATGATAAGAGTCCGGCGGAAGATATTTATGATACGTTCGGTGTGAGTAAGAAAACCTTCAAGAAAGGAGTGGGCGACTTGTATAAGAAACGTTTGATTTCCCTGCATGAGGATGGCATCACTTTGGCGGAATCCTAAACAGAATAGGGAAATCCCTACATATGAATAGAGAGAATCATTGGGGTGGGGAGTTTCCTCACCCTATTTTTGTGGTATAAGAATAAAGATATTAATAATAAAAACTAGATATGCTATGCGTAAGATAATAATAAGTTTCTGTATCCTGCTCGCTGCTCTTTCCTTAAAAGCGCAATCTATCAGCGGAATCCGTATCGACGGTGGAAACACTCCGATTCTTGTTTACTTTGGCGGAAATCAGATGTGTATGCCGACTACCACTTGTTTCGTGGCCAATTTGAAATCAGGATATTATACCGTTGAAGTGTATTCTACCCGCTTTTCCCGTCCGGGAGAACGAGTATGGAAAGGGGAGAGATTGTATAAAGACAATGTTTATTTCAATGGAATCGGAGTAACGGAAATTGTGGTGGATGGACGCGACGAGATACGACCGGACAACAGACCCGGACGTCCCGGACATGGTGGACATCGCCCGGATTATGACCAATATGACAGAGTGATGAATAGTCAACTCTTTAATACATTCCTTAATAGTGTGAAGAAAGTGCCTTTCAAAGATGACCGCATGACGTTGATTAATACAGCTTTGGCAAGTTCGGATTTCACTTCAGGCCAATGTCTTCAATTGACGAAACTTTATACCTTTGATGATGACCGGATGGAGATTATGAAGATGATGTATCCCCGGATTGTTGACAAAGAGGCTTTCTTTACGGTCATTGCTACGTTGACATTCTCTTCCAATAAGGATGAAATGAATAAGTTTGTTCAAAACTATGGAAGGCGTTGATATTGGTTAACTAACTAAAAACGATACAGTTATGAAAAATATACTCCCGATCAAGTGGATGTGATGAAGATGTTGTATCCGTATGTCAGGGATAAGCAGAATTTTAACAAGGTGATTGATATCTTATTCACTAATATATATAAAGATGAGGTGCGTAAGTTTATCAAGGAGTATCATCAGAATAATAAATGATAGGAGATTGAATTATGAAACGAATACTGTTTTTACTCTTTGCTGTCGGTCTAGGTACCAGTATGACCGTGATGGCTGGAATGAGTACCAGCAAAGTGCGTAAGGAGACACGTTTTCTTACGGATAAGATGGCATATGAATTGAGCCTGAGCACTCAACAATATAATGATGCGTATGAGATTAATTACGACTTTATTTATTCTGTCCGTAATATAATGGATTATGTGGCACGTGGCTATGAATGGGCATTGGATGATTACTATGAAGCATTGGATATTCGTAATGATGATCTTCGTTGGGTATTGAGTGATGTACAGTATCGCCGGTTTATGGGAGCTGATTATTTCTATCGGCCGATATACGTAACCGGAGGAAGATGGAATTTCCGTGTTTATATCAATTATCCGAATCGTAGCTTGTTTTATTTCGGAGTACCTTATCATTATCGTACTTATTGTGGAGCACATTATCGCCCGTATATCCATCATACAAGTTATTATCGGGGGCGGTATAATAATTTCCATCATTATTCTACGCCGCATCGGATGAGGGATGAGAGGGTATATCATTCTTACCGTCGTTCGGATTTTGGGTCGGTTCATTTCCGTCCGAATTCTTCCAATCGTCCGCATAATGCACCTACCCGTCCGGGAGTTGCTGTACGTCCGGGCAATTCCTCACGCCCCGGCAGTTCTTCTCGTCCCGGAACAGAACATAGACCATCAACTTCTACCAGACCGTCGACTCCGTCCAGGAATGAAAAACCGAATAAAGAGGTTAAGCCTGATAGAAACAATAACAGAGGCGAGGGAAATTCCTATCGTCGACCGGAAACGAATTCAAGCTCATCCGGCTCAAGTCGTAGACCAACAGGTGGAAGCTCGACTATTTCAGGTTCCAATCGTGAAAGCGGACGTACAAATAGTAGTTCAACGGGAAGCTCAAGCAGACGAAGTGAAAGTAGTTCCTCTAGTAGAAACAAGAGTTCCGAAAGAACCAATAGTTCTTCCAGTCGGGGAACCGGTAGTTCCAGGCGTAGTAGCAGTAGCACCAGTTCTAGCTGGAGTAACAGTAATTCCGGTTCTGCTCGCAGCAGTAGTTCAAGTTCTACTCGTAGCAGTAGTAGCTCTAGCCGGAGTAATGTTTCCAGAGGACAAACAGAAAAACGTTCTTCTTCAGGAAGTACGAGAAGCAGTAACACAAGCTCTTCCCGTTCATCTGAAAGAGGTAACGGTTCAAGAAGATAACCTATTCCTTTATTATTAATATCATTATCATTGCTCCTCAGCGGTAGGAGAACTAGACTCCGGCTTCTCGCCGGCTAGACTATTCCGGGCGTCGCCCGTAACTTGGATTTCGGGACGGATAGTATCCGCCCCGATTTCACTTATAAGTCTACAACTGTTCATTTATCTATTTCAGTCTATCTACGTATCGTTTACTTAACGAGCGGCAAATATTCTCCATAACCTTCTTCTTTCATCTTTTCTTTGGGGATAAAGCGAAGTGAAGCACTGTTGATGCAATAGCGAAGTCCGCCTTTGTCCTTCGGGCCGTCCGTGAATACATGTCCCAAATGAGCGTCACCACTTTTACTGCGTACCTCTGTCCGGAGCATTCCATAAGAAGTATCTTTTTTCTCTGCAATCAAGTCTTTTTGAATAGGCTTGGAGAAACTAGGCCATCCGCAACCCGAATCGAACTTGTCAGTGGAAACAAACAACGGCTCGCCAGTAGTAATATCAACATAGATACCCGGGCGATGCTCGTTCCAATATTCATTCCGGAAAGCTGGTTCCGTTGCACTCTTCTGAGTTACGGCATATTGTTCTGCCGATAGCTTTTTCCGCAAAGTAGCGTCATCCGGTTTTTGATAACTCTTCGTTTGAGGAGCATTGGCTTTCCGTGCCATTTCAAATAAAGCCGGATTGATATGGCAATATCCGTTCGGATTCTTATCCAGATAATCCTGATGATAGTTTTCTGCCGGATAAAAGTTTGTCAATGGCTTCACTTCTATGGCAATCGGACTCTTGTATTGGGTGGCCAGTACTTGAATAGCCTGATTAATGACAGGCATATCGGCTTTATTGGTATAATAAATCCCTGTTCTGTACTGCGTACCACGGTCATTCCCTTGTCGGTTGAGGCTGGTCGGGTCGATTGTTTTAAAATACAAATCGAGTAATAGAGTCAAATTGACGACTTCGGGATCATAGACCACTTTCACCGTTTCGGCTGCATCGGTCTTTCCCGAACACACCTGTTCGTAACTAGGATTGTCAACAATACTGTTGGCATATCCTGCCTGAGTACTTTCTACTCCTCTGATTTGTTTCAGGAAATGTTCAGTTCCCCAAAAACATCCCCCTGCGAGATAGATTTCTGCTTGATTTTTCATTGGTTTAGCAACTCCTAAAAATACATTACTAATCGTCAGAATCACTAAGATAATAAAATGTTTCATATCCGTTGGTTCTTTCTATAATAACGAATAAACCAACGGATATGTTTAAGGGAATCACTATGTTAAGCTCAAGTGTGATTCTTGTTATTCAATAATCTGTCCTTTGTAGAAATCTAAAATCTTTGTGCAGAACAAATAATCATATTTGGCTTGCAGCCTGTCTGATAACGCTTTTGTCAGATTGAGCTTTGATTCGTTATATTCTACAAAAGTAGCTTTACCATTATTGAATTTCTCATTCATTAGCCGGAAAGATTCTTCATTAGCTTTCACAGCTACTTCACTGGAATTATATTTGCTTTCTGCTGCCAAAGCATTGTACCAGGATTGTTGAATTTCCTTGTAGAGCGTTTTTTTAGCATTGTCAAGTTGCAGTGTAAGATTGTTCTGCAGTAAGCGGGCTGTCCGTACTTTATTACGTGTAGAAAAACGGTTGAAGAGCGGAACACTAAGATTGAATCCTACATATTTATTCAGATTGTTTTTCATCTGATTGCCGAAGCCGCCTTCTGATTTACCGTTTACTGTATAATAATTACTTCCCAAACCTGCACTGAAAGATAATTGTGGATAGAAATTACCTTGTGCAATACGGATACTGTTGATGCTACCTTGCAATCTGTATTCTGCCGATTTAATGCTTGGTTTGTAGGCAAGTGCTTGCGTATAAATATCATCCGGCGGAGTGAGAGGGGTAAATTCCAATTCCTCTTTCGGATTCTCAAGAACGAATCCTTCCGGTGTAGGGAGTTCCAGGAGTTGGCTAAGATCCAGCAGTGATAATTTGTATTTATTGTCGGCTTGTACGGCGGTCATTTCATCTTGTGCTACACGAGCCTGTGCTTCAGCCACTTCAGACGGGGAAGCTTTACCTACTCCGAAAAGTCCTTGAATACGTTTTAGCTGGTCTTTACTTAAATCTACCTGATTGTGGGCAACCTTACTTAATTCCAGATTAAATAATACCTGCAAATAGGCAGAGGTGACATTAATGGCAATATCTTCTTTGGCTTTATTGAGGTCTTCAATGGCCGCTTTCAAATCCAGTTTGGCCAGTGAATATTGATTGGATAGTTGCAAACCGGTGAATACAGGTACATTTGTGCCTAAACTGAAACTTGTATTGGCACTATTGATATCGCTATATGAGTTATCTACCGGAGAGGCTGTACGTCCCCAACTCCAGTTTTGGCTGGCACTACCACTCAAATTCGGGAGACGTGCCCATTTGGTGGTATGCACATCTACTTTACTTATTTCGGCATCGTTGGCAGATTTGCGAATCCCTGTATTATGCTCGATGGCATAGTCGATACATTGCCGCAATGTCCATGTTTGCGACGAGTTGTTGTCTTGCGCCTGAATGGAAATTATTCCGATTCCTGAGAGCAGGAGCACTGATATGGTTTTACGGATTGTTTTCATTGAAGTCTGTTATTTGTCTTTTTTCTCAGCACCGCGTATTTTGTCCTGTGCAGTTATCCCTTTCTTTATCTCTATCTTGATGCCGTCACTCATCCCTGTTGTCACCTGTGTGCGTTGGAACTTTTGTTTCGGCACGGAATCCGTCATAAGATACACAAAGGTAGAGTCTCCGCTAAATTCAACTGTACTTTCGGGCACAGCCAACACCTGATTAGCGCGTTGCAGCACGATTTCCGCGTTGGCAGAGTAACCGGAACGGATTTGAACGGAATCCGGTACGGAAATCGCGGCCTTGATTTCAAACTGGTTGGCTCCGTTTGTTTCTACTCCTTTCGGAGATATATATTCCAGAATAGCGTTGAAAGTCAAATTCTGTAAAGCACCTATTGTAAGTTTTATCGGCATCTGTTCATGGATACGTCCCACTTCGGTTTCGTCAATGTTACCACGGAAAATCAGGTCATTCATATTGGCTACCGTAGCGATAGTCGTTCCGTCATTAAAAGTATTACTCATGATAACCGAGTTTCCGGCTTTTACGGGCACATCCAGAATCAATCCGTCAATCGTGGAACGAATCATGGTGCTGCTGAAGGAAGCATTATTCTTAGTGATTCCTTCTTTGATGATTTCCAGATTGTCTTTGGCAGTCTGTTTTTCTTCACGTGCCTGTTTCAGGGCGATTTCGCTTTTTTCATACTCTTCCCGGCTGATAAGCTGGTCGTCATACAACTTTTTGATACGGTTAAAATCCGTCTCAGCCTGTGTGGTGTTGATTTCTGCCAGCCGTACACGGCTTTCTGCGGCGTTCAGTTGTCCGAGTTCGGGGATAACCTTCACTTTGGCTATAACTTCTCCTTTCTTCACGGTTTGTCCCGCTTCTTTATAGACATCGTCGATAATACCGGAAATCTGCGGCTTGATTAAGATTTCATCTCTCGGCTCCACCTTTCCGGTAGCCACGGTAGTCTTTTGCAAGTCTGTTATTTCCGCCTTCACTGTTTCGTAGACAGTAATTTTCGGCTGCGATTTCTGATAAAGGAATACGAACGTTCCAATAAGGATTACGGCAATGATTACCAATAATGCGATTTTCAGATACTTTTTCATCTTGAATATATATGTTTAATTTTTAATTCTTCGTTCTCAACTCTCCATTCTCAACTTCTACTCGTCCCTGATCGCTTCAATCGGCTTGATAGCCATAGCCCGATAGGCGGGTGCCAGTCCTGCTAGCATACCTAACGCGATCAGCAACGTACAAGTACCGATTGCCAGTCCGAAGCTGACTTGGAAATGAGTGTCTCCACCGTCTGAATTTACTCCCATTTCCAACAGTTGCAGTATCATGACGGCAAAGGAGATTCCACACATCCCCGCGATGGTTGTCAGCACCATACTCTCAGAGAGAATTTGCTGCATGATGTCTCTCGGCCGTGCTCCGATAGCCCGGCGGATACCAATCTCAGTAGTACGTTCTTTAACGGTTACCATCATGATATTCGATACGCCGATAGCGCCGGCGAGCAAAGTTCCCAAGCCAACCATCCATACCAATATATTGATACCGGTAAATAAGTTGTCAACCATTGAAAACATAGCTTCCGCATTTAGGTACATAAGCGCCTGTTTGTCATTGGGGGCGATATAATGCGCGGCTTTGATAATCTGCTCCATTTCCGGTTGAATGTCGGATACTTTGACACCATGTTTCACGGTGAAGCAGATAACATCAATTCTTCCGCCCAAGTTGTATGTTTGCTGCATGGTGGTGAAGGGTAGGGTGACGGCTTCTGAAGCCCGTCCCTGTATATTCATGTCTCCTTCGGAAGAAGACATTCCGATAATCCGGTAATAAATACCGTCTACACGGATATACTTGCCGCAAGGGTCTTCACCTGCCTTGAAAAGACTTTCATAAACCCGTTTTCCGATAACGCATACTTTGCGCGCTTCCTTTATGTCCACATCATTGATAAACCTGCCGTAAGCCATTTCTTGTGATTCGATGTGAAGATAATCGGGGTACAATCCCTTTACGCTGCAATCATATTTCTTGTCTTCATATACGGCTTTCGACCCCCAACGGGCAATGGAAGGAGTAATAACTTCTATTTCTTTGACTTGTGAACGGAGACGTTCGATGTCGACAGCTTCCAAGTCCCACCATCTTCCTTTACGAAAGCCCTTGTAGGCTTCGCCCGTCCTTTGCGAAGCGAGGAAGCCGGAATTGGTGGCGAATCCTTCAAAGTTCTTCTTCATCATATCTTCCAGTCCCTGTCCGCCGCCGATAAGGGCAACGAGCATGAAGATTCCCCAGAACACGCCGAAGGCAGTCAACAGGCTTCTCGTCTTGTTTCTTGTGATGGTTATGAGGATTTCCTCACAGGTATCCATGTCTATTCTCATACTCTTAATCTGCTCTAAGTGCTTCAATCGGCCGGATACTGACTGCCTTTCGGGCGGGGAACAATCCGGCTAACGTACCAGCTATTACTAATGTGAGTGTAGCCTGTATGGCAACTCTTATGTCTACGGTCGGATTCAGGAACACCGTTTCTGTCCACACTCCGGTATCCATTGTCTGATTTCCGAAGGCGTTGTTCATCCACTCGGTCACTCCGATGCCGGCTACCATGCCGATGTATCCGAATATAGTGGTGATGATTATGCTTTCTACAATAATCAGCCAAAGAATTGAGCTTGGCTTAGCTCCTAACGCCTTGCGGATACCGAACTCGCGTGTACGTTCTTTAACGGTAATCAGCATGATATTGGATACCCCTACAATGCCGCTTAAAAGGGTGAATATACCGATCACCCAGATTCCGGTGCGTAGAATGGCCATGCCTTTCTGTTGTTGCAGATAATTGGTGAACCGGTTCCATATCCAGATAGCACTATGGTCGGTAGGATCAAAACGGTGGTTGGCACCTAGCGCTTTCCGGTATTCTTTTTCAAAGTTCTCATTCGCTTCGATTGTTTCCAGATTTTTTGTAGCGATGGTCAGGCAACTCAGCTTGTCTCCTTTATTATAGATTATTTGCAGGGTGGAAAAAGGTATGAGAGCGGGATTCTCTCCACTGTCTCCTTTGTCGTTGCAAAGTCCTACTACCTGATAGGCAACATTTCCCATGTTGACAAATTGCCCGATAGGTTCGGTATGTGTCTTATTAAAAAGAATTTCAGCCGTCTTTTTATGCAGGACGATTACTTTCCGTCTTTCTTTTATATCCGTCTCATTAATGAAACGCCCTTTATAGAGCTTTATGGTTTCCATATCCGTATGGTTGGGGAAGACTCCCGCCAGTCCGACACTGGCATACTCCGAACCGAAACTGATGTTGACCGAACCTTGCCAGATGGATGCTCCTGTCGTAATGACATTGTCGGGAAAATGGGTATCGGTAATCAGGAAATCTTTGTTGTCCAGTTGAATCTGCCGCCCCTCTTTTAATCCGTCATAAGACTTGGAAGTCCAGCCCGGATAGATTTTAATACTGTTCAGCGCACGTTCCGAAGCAGACTCTTCGAAAGCATGGATCAGCCCGTTGCCTGCGCCCAGCAGGACGATAAGCATAAAGATACCCCATGCTACGGCAAATCCGGTGAGAAAAGTCCTCAGCTTGTTGCGCTTGATGGTACTGTATATTTCTTGCCAAATATCAATCATGATAATGTTTGTATAGTAGTGGTGGATTCTGGTTTATTTCATGATGCCGTCCTTGCCGAAAGGAGAAGCGTCGTGGTCGATGTTATCTTCGATTCGTTCGATAATACCATCTTTGATATGTATAATCTTGTCCGTCTGGTTGGCAACGCCACTCTCATGGGTGACGACTATGATTGTCATCCCCATCCGGTGCAAATCTTTCAGAATCTGCATCACTTCCACAGACGTCTTGCTGTCCAATGCTCCGGTCGGTTCGTCCGCCAGGATAATTTGTGGTTGGGTGATGAGTGCACGTGCGATGGCTACACGTTGTTTCTGACCGCCGCTCATTTCGTTGGGCATATGATGTGCCCATTCTTTCAAACCCAGCCGGTCGAGATATTCCAGTGCAAGCGCATTGCGTTTCTTGCGACTTACCCCCTGATAGAATAAAGGAAGTGCTACATTCTCTACGGCATCTTTAAAGGAAATCAGGTTGAATGACTGGAAGATAAATCCTATCATACGGTTCCGGTATTCGGCAGCTTTGGTCTCGCTGAGATTTTTGATAAGTACATTATTCAGATAATAATCTCCGGTATCGTAATTATCAAGAATACCTAATATATTAAGTAAGGTTGATTTGCCCGAACCCGACGCTCCCATGATGGAAACAAACTCGCCCCGTTCTATTTTGAGGTTGATACCTTTGAGTACATGGAGCGGTGCTCCGTTGTTGTAAGTCTTGTTGACGTTTGTAAGTTGTATCACAATTTCCTTTATTTAGTTTCTGTTTTCTTATGAATTTCTACTATTAGACGGACGAAAGATACGAAAAGTTGCAAAGCAGGTGAACTTTTTTTGAAAAACATTTTGTAGACTCAATCTTCTTTACGTAATTTGTGTGCAGTAAACTTAATGATTAACTAACCCTTTTAAATAAAAGTATCATGAATTCAAACATGGAGAAACCCTACGTAGTAGGTATTGACATAGGCGGAACGAACACCGTCTTTGGAATTGTAGACGCACGCGGAACTATTATTGCTAGCAGCTCAATCAAAACTGCCGGTTATCCTACTGCTGAAGAATATGCTGACGAAGTTTGCAAGAACCTGCTTCCGTTGATTATCGCCAATGGTGGTGTTGACAAAATCAGAGGTATCGGTGTCGGTGCTCCGAATGGTAACTATTACACAGGAACGATTGAATTTGCTCCAAACTTGCCTTGGAAAGGTATCCTTCCGTTGGCTGCCATGTTTGAAGAAAGACTGGGTATTCCTACTGCTTTGACAAACGACGCGAATGCTGCCGCTATCGGTGAAATGACTTACGGCGCAGCCCGTGGTATGAAAGACTTTATCATGATTACGCTGGGTACCGGTGTAGGTAGCGGTATCGTTATCAACGGTCAGATGGTATATGGTCATGACGGTTTTGCAGGTGAATTAGGCCACGTGATTGCCCGTCGTGACGGTCGTATCTGTGGTTGCGGTCGCAAAGGTTGTCTGGAAACTTACTGCTCGGCTACCGGTGTAGCCCGTACGGCTCGTGAATTCCTTGCTGCTCGTACAGACAGCAGTTTGCTTCGTAACATTCCTGCAGAAAACATCACTTCAAAAGATGTATATGACGCAGCCGTACAAGGAGATAAACTTGCACAGGAAATCTTCGAATTTACAGGTAACATTTTAGGTGAAGCATTAGCGGACGCTATCGCATTCTCCAGTCCGGAAGCTATTGTATTGTTTGGTGGTCTGGCTAAATCGGGTGATTATATCATGAAACCGATTCTGAAGTCAATCGACGACAATGTGTTGAATATCTATAAAGGTAAGACTAAATTGCTCGTTTCCGAACTGAAAGACTCTGATGCTGCCGTATTGGGTGCCAGCGCTTTAGCTTGGGAACTGAAAGATATTAAGGAATAATATCAATTTTATAATAAAGGTAATGAAAATCCCTGGGAGCGGTTGCTTTCGGGGATTTTTTTATCTCTGCCGGAAGACAGTGTGCTGGATGAAAGGCCTTGGATGAAGATGAGTTTCGGCACCGGGAAACAACAGTTTCCACACCGGGGAAACTATAGTTTCTCACCGGGGAACAACTCCCTGGTCGGTGAGGAAAAAGAGCCGGAGTTAAATAACCAATAAAAAAGGGAACTTCACATTGAATGAAGCTCCCTTTTTTATTTCGAATCGAAAAGTAGTCTTAGTTATTAACTCTTTTTTCTTTGATTCTAGCTTTCTTACCGGTAAGAGCACGCAGGTAGTACAATTTAGCGCGACGAACTTTACCTACCTTGTTCACCTCGATATTGTCGATAGCCGGTGATTCGATTGGGAAAATTCTTTCTACACCGATAGTACCTGACATTTTACGTACGGTAAAACGTTTCTTGTCTCCATGACCGGCGATTTTGATAACAACACCACGGTACAACTGTACACGTTCTTTGTTACCTTCAATAATACGATATGCTACTGTTACAGTGTCTCCTGCTTTGAAGCTCGGGTGCTGTTTACCGGTAGCGAATGCTTCTTCTGCAATTTTAATTAAATCCATTGTTGTTATTATTAAATTGTTTCATCGTTACAACGCAACATACCAAGTATCTCGTCTCTTGACAGCGATTGCGCGAAAGCGGTGCAAAGTAACGAATTATTTGGCAGATAGCCAAATGTTTTTTGTATATTTGTCGCATATATAAAAAATAGCGAACATGAAACAGACTTATGTGAAGTATCTGATTGTGGCAGCATTGGCAGGTGGTATCCTGTTTACATCCTGTCGCACGACACGAGAGGCTACTGCTCACTATCAAGTGGCAAAAGTAGAAGGTAGTATGATTAAGATTGACTCTGCCTGGGACACTAATCCCGACAAAAGAACCACCGAAGTATTGAAACCCTATAAGGACAAAATTGACGGGATGATGTATGAAGTCATCGGTACCAGCGAAATGAAAATGGATAAGGGCGGGCCTGAAAGTCTGCTTTCCAATCTCGTTGCAAGTGTCTTGCAGCAGGCTGCCGCACCGGTATTGGGGAAACCTGCCGATATGGGACTGGTGAATATGGGCGGATTGCGTAATATCCTGCCGAAAGGTGAAATTACTGTAAGTGAAATCTTTGAAATACTTCCTTTTGAGAACTCCCTTTGCATCCTGACAATGAAAGGCTCGGACATGAAACGACTTTTTAAAGCGATTGCTTCTTTGCGCGGAGAAGGAGTGAGCGGTATCCGTTTGGAAATCACGAAGAAAGGAGAACTGCTGAATGCAACAATCGGCGGTAAGCCCGTAGACGACAACCAACTCTATACGGTAGCCACTATCGACTATCTGGCAGACGGCAACGGGCGGATGGATGCTTTCCTGCAAGCGGAGAAACGGGAATGTCCTGACGGCGCTACCCTGCGCGGATTATTCCTCGACTATGTCCGTAAGCAGACTGCCGAAGGCAAAATGATTACTTCCAAACTGGACGGACGCATTACCATAAAATAAAAAGGAGAATCTAAAAACATTGAATATGAAAAGAATTCAAATATCATTCCTGCTATGCCTTGCATTGAGCTTTGCTTTTTCCCTATTTGCGCAGGATACCAAAGAACTTATACTTTTACAGACCAGTGACGTACATAGCCGCATCGAGCCTATCAACCAAAAAGGCGACCGTAATTACGATGAAGGCGGATTTGTCCGCCGGGCTGCTTTCCTCGACCAGTTCCGCAAGGAGCATAAGAATGTCCTGTTGTTCGATTGCGGAGATATTTCCCAAGGTACACCTTATTATAATATGTTCCAGGGAGAAGTGGAAGTGAAACTAATGAATGAAATGGGCTACGAAGCCATGACTATCGGCAACCATGAATTTGATTTCGGCATGGATAATATGGCACGCCTTTTCAAAATGGCGAAATTTCCGGTCGTTTGTGCCAACTACAACTTGGACACCACTCCCTTGAAAGACATCGTAAAGCCTTATGTAATCCTCGAAAAATATGGCTTGAAGATTGGCGTATTCGGCTTGGGAGCCAAACCGGAAGGTCTGATTCAGGCAAACAAATGCGAAGGTGTCATTTATGAAAACCCTATCGAAGTATCGAATAAAATAGCAGCCTTGCTGAAAAAGAAAGGATGCGACGTAATAGTATGCCTGTCTCATCTGGGTATTCAGATGGACGAACGCCTCGTTGCGAAAACACGCAATATCGACGTGATTCTGGGCGGACATTCACATACCTTTATGAAAGGCCCGAAAACTTATTTGAATATGGACGGCAAGGAAGTGCCCGTCATGCATTCCGGAAAAAGCGGTGTGCGTGTAGGCCGTCTCAACTTGACTTTGAAACGTAAATGAAGATAATTCCCTCAATTTTAGCGATTTTATTTCTTTTCTCTGCCGGACAGGTCACAAGTTCGGCGCAGAATACCAATACTGCCACAGTCGAACCATTGCTTGTTTCCAAAGCTCTTCAGGATGAAGACTGCCGTCACTGGGTAGACTCGGTAATGAACAAACTCTCCTTTAAAGAAAAGGTAGGCCAGTTATTTATCTATACCATAGCTCCGATAGATACCAAACGAAACCTGGAACTGCTGCATGAAGCTGTTGAAACCCACAAGGTAGGCGGACTTCTCTTCTCCGGTGGGAAAATGCAAACTCAGGTCGAACTGACAAATCGGGCACAGAAGCAGGCGAAAGTTCCTGTGATGATAACCTTCGACGGCGAATGGGGCTTGGCGATGCGTTTGCGCGGAACACCTGTTTTCCCGAGAAATATGGTATTGGGATGTATCCGTGATAATCAACTGATTTATGAATACGGTAGCGAAGTAGCCCGTCAATGCCGGCAGATTGGCGTACAGGTCAATTTTGCTCCGGTGGCGGATGTGAACATCAATCCCAAGAATCCGGTTATCAACACCCGTTCTTTCGGAGAAGACCCGGTGCAGGTGGCGGATAAAGTAATCGCTTACGCTTATGGACTGGAAGGTGGGGGAGTATTATCCGTATGTAAACATTTCCCCGGTCATGGCGACACCGATGTCGATTCGCATAAATCGCTTCCGGTACTTCCTTTCACTCGCGACCGCCTGGACAGCGTGGAACTTTACCCCTTTAAAAAAGCGATTCGTGCCGGACTGGGCGGCATGATGGTAGGACACTTGCAAGTACCGGTGATCGAACCGGTAGGCGGACTTCCCTCTTCCTTGTCCCGCAATGTCGTGTACGATTTGCTGACAGACGAACTGGCTTTCAAAGGACTGGTATTCACCGACGCACTCGCGATGAAAGGAGTATCGGGCAATGGTCATGTCAGCTTGCAAGCATTGAAAGCCGGCAATGACATGGTACTCGCTCCCCGAAATCTGAAAGAAGAAATACCGGCTGTGTTGGAAGCGGTTGAAAAAGGAGAGCTTGCCAGGGAAGATATTGAAAATAAATGCCGGAAAGTACTGACCTATAAATATGTATTAGGACTCAAGAAAAAAACGTTTATACAACTATCCGGCCTGGAACAGCGAATCAACAGGCCTCAGACACGTGATTTGATCCGTCGGCTGAACCAGGCGGCCATTACCGTGCTGAATAATAAAAATCACATCCTGCCACTTCATGTCGACAAAGCGCAGACACTTGCGTTGCTCGAAATCGGAAAGCCGGGAGAAACGGAAGTATTAGCCAGACAAATGTCACGTTATACATCACTGGCTCGTTTTCGGCTTCGGCCTAATCAGACAGAAGCGGAGAATCGGCGGTTGCGTGATTCGTTGGCTACTTATAAACGAATAGTTATCGCCGTCAGCGAACAACGCCTGGCTCCTTACCATTCGTTCTTCGCAAAGTTCGCTCCCGAAAATCCGGCCATTTACCTGTTCTTCACTCCCGGCAAAATGATGATGCAGATTCATCATGCGGTGTCTCACGCTCCGGCAGTGATATTGGGGCATAGTCACAATAGCGATGTGCAACGCCAAACGGCTGATATCCTGTTTGCAAAGGCTACGGCGGACGGGCGGTTGTCAGCAAGCATAGGAGGATTATTCCCGACAGGGGCAGGAGTGACGATCACGCCGGAAACTCCTTTGCATTTCATTCCCGAAGAACATGGTCTTTCGTCCGCCCTTCTTAAAAAAATTGATACTATAGCATTGGACGGTATCCAACAAGGAGCCTATCCCGGCTGTCAGGTGGTAGTGCTGAAAAACGGTCATGTCATGGTTGATAAGGCTTTCGGCACTTATGCGGGAAAAGGCAGCCCCGGTGTCGAATCTACGGACATTTACGATTTGGCTTCCCTTTCCAAAACAACGGGAACACTGCTTGCCGTTATGAAACTCTACGATAAAGGACGTTTCAACCTGACCGATAAGATATCCGATTATCTGCCGTTCCTGCAACGCACGGATAAGAAAGATATAACGATTCGGGAGATACTATACCACCAGTCCGGTTTGCCGCCCTGGCTTCCTTTCTATCAGGAGGTTATTGATAAAGACAGTTACGACGGAAGGCTGTTCAGTGCACGCAAAGACGCGCACCATCCGGTACAGATCGGAACGGCTACATGGGCCAATCCGAAATTCAAGTTTAAAAGCGAATACATATCCCCTGTCAAGACCGGCGATTACACCATTCAGATTTGCGACAGCCTGTGGCTGAACCGCTCTTTCCGGACAGTGATAGAAGAGAAAATAGTGGAAGCTCCGTTGAAGCAGAAACGTTACGTATATAGTGATATAGGCTTTATCCTGTTGGGAATGTTGGTGGAACAGTTGGCGGGAATGCCAATGGAAGCCTATTTGCAACGTGAATTTTATGAACCGATGGGCTTGGAACGTACAGGCTACTTGCCTTTGCGCCGTTTTGCCAAATCGGAAATCGTGCCATCCAACAAAGACCGCTTCTTGCGGAAAGAGACTTTGCAAGGATATGTACATGATGAGGCTTCCGCTTTCTTCGGCGGACTTGCCGGAAATGCCGGACTTTTCTCAACCGCCCGTGAAGTGGCGCGTGTCTATCAGATGTTGTTGAATGGCGGAGAGATAGACGGAAAACGCTATTTGAGCAAAGAAACCTGTAATCTGTTTACAACGGAAACTTCAAAGATAAGCCGTCGGGGACTGGGCTTTGATAAACCGGATATGGAAGACCCGAAGAAAGGAAACTGTGCTTCCGGCGTACCTGCCGGAGTGTACGGACATACCGGATTCACCGGTACATGTGCCTGGGTAGATCCGGAGAACGACTTGGTCTATGTCTTTTTGAGCAACCGTATTTATCCCAATGTCACCAATCGCAAGCTGAACCAATTGCATATTCGCGAACGGATACAGGAAGCGATTTACGATGCGATGAAGAAGAAATAAGTAATCCGTGCCTAAAAAAAAGAAAGTAAAAGGCGGCTATATTAAAAAGTCACCTTTTACTTCTTTTATTATTAACGTAATATTCTGATAGTTGCAGTTCTTTTTTAGAACGATACACCCAGGCGGAAGCCGAAGTTGCTCAATCCATCTACATTGTAATGCAGTACATCAGCCTTGTTGGTACCATAGCTGTAGTACAAAGCAAAGTGTAAGCCCGGTCCGTATACCCAGGGGAATACATTGATACCCACTTCAGGAGAAGCATAGAAGCCCCAACTGTTTTCTCTTGCTTCAAGCATATTGAAGTTGGAGCGTACTTTCGCATATTCAGCACCGAGTTTAGCACTGACATAAGGTTGGAAAGAACCGCCACGGTTCCACTGGTAGCGTGCTGCAGCACCGAAAGGCAACTGGAAGATAGTATGTTGCTGGTCGGTAGTCACATCGCCGTTTGCCATTTTGAACGTTTCGCGGCCTACATATTCGTGGTTACTGTGATAGTTCAGGAAAAGTCCCAAACCGATGTTCGGAGTCACAAAATAACCACCTTCAAAGTTCATACCCCAGCCACTTGCCTTGTCGGCAAAATGATTGCTCAGCGGGGCATTGAACTGCCAGTCGATGTTGGCATATCCATTGTCGGATAACTGTGCCTTGGCCGGCATGGCGAAGGCGATGGCAATAGCCGCCAGTGCTACTACCTTGAAGTATATATTTTTTCTTGTTTTCATAACAGTTGTAGTTGATTATTTGTTAGTAAGATAAGGTGACTGAGTGAATGACTGGTTGACAGCTTGCACTGCCAGAGTGCGGTTGATAGCTTTAGAGCCAGTTTCAAATCCGGTCAGATAGCTTGTCCATACAACAGGCAGTTTTTTGCTTTCACCTTGTTCGGCTTTCAAGTTCACCATTTCTGTCAGGAATGAGTTGGTACTATAACTGTAAGTCACAGCGTACGGGTAGTACCATCCGCCACCCCAGTTTCCGCCCCAGTAACCGGGACCCCAGTAACCGGGATAACCCCACCACCATTCAGGTTGAGCATAACTGGTGAAATAATAAGTACTTGCAATGTAGCTCACTTGAATACCAAGGTCTGCGCTTTCTTTGTCAGCAGCGGCCGTGTAACCTCTGGCTTCCATGTTTTCTGTGTAAGCAGCCAGAATTTGTTCAGCGCCTTCTCCTTCGAGATATTCCGGTTCTTTGCTGTCACTGATTACAAGAATCTGTGGAGCCAGAAAGAATGTAGGAACTTTGAAGTCAGCTTTCTCGTCGTGGTTAGTGTACACCAGATAGTTGTCATCCAGCTTACCCATGTCCGGGTCTTTTTCGCAAGATGCGAGTGCAAAGACCGCCAATAAAATAGGAATTAATTTCTTCATATCTTTATAATGTTTAGGTTATATAAAAATCATGCCCTGGTACCTTGGGGCATTTGCTACAAACAACAAGATAGAAATAAAAAGGTTCGCCTGAAAAATAGTTTTGCCGGAAAATTAACATCTTTCTTTTTCCGGCTTCCATCAAAAAAGATGAGCAATCTGCCGATGGTCAGGCGGATTGCTCATCTTTTTGTTGTTTACTGAAATTTGTTTGAAAATCCGTTTCTTAAAACAGCGGTTTTAATAATTCCGGTATCTCCACTTTGTCAAGTTCCAGTTCAGTCACCCGTTGTTTCCCCGTCGGGGACAGATGAAAATACATTTGACGTCGGTCTTCATTTCCGAGGGTTCTGATGATTAACTCCTTTTCTTCCAGTATTCGAAGCATCTTCGATGTATGCGACGGGCTCAAGTCCGTTTGTTTTGACAGGTTGGTGGCCGTCATTCTCTCCGAAGAGCACTTGAGAGTACACAATATCATAGCCTCATTCAGCGATATCCGGTAGACTTTTTCAAATGCAGTTTCAAAGCTTGTCATGGCTCTGAACACATCACGCATTGCACATATTGTTTTCATATCTTATTTGAATATATTTTTATTAGTTACTTCCGTTAAATAAACAGATTAACGTTGGCATTATCCGCTCGTTCCATATACGTTGCCACACCGCCGATGGTCACCTCGTCCAGAAGTTCTTCTTGTTTTACTCCCATCACGTCCATTGACATCTGGCAAGCAATAAATTCGACTCCGTTTTCCAAGGCTTGCTGGCGCAGTGATTCAAGTGAGTCGATTCCCTTCTCCTTCATGATATACCGCATCATTTTTCCACCTATTCCGCCCATGCTCATCTTCGAAAGTTTTAGTTTCTTTGAGCTTGACGGCAGCATCATACCAAACATTTTTCCAAAAATATCTTTTTCCACTTTCGGCTTGTGCAACTTCTTGATAACGTTCAATCCCCAAAAGGTAAAGAAGATTGTAACTTTCTGTCCGGTGGCTGCTGCGCCGTTAGCGAGTACAAAGGTAGCTAAAGCTTTGTCCAAATCATCACTGAACATGATAAAAGTTTTTCCTTTGCCCTCACAAGAAGTAACAATATTGCATGATTTTGGTTCTCCTTTTTCAATAATAACGACAGATTTTCCACCGGATGCCTCTTTAGAAACCAGTTGATTACCAGTCGAACTGCACCATGCGGCGGCGTCGCGCGGGAATCCCGGGTCGGTTGACGTAATCTCCACCCGTTCGCCCGAAGCCAATCCGTCCATTGTTTTTTTCATTTTCAGAATCGGGCCGGGACATTGCAATCCGCAGGCATCTACCCGGATGGTTTTGGCGGCTGCGATGGGAGCGGCAGAAGCAGCCCCCTTTTGCTGTATGGGCATTTCCTCTATTTCGCTTCCATTATCTTCATGTATGATAATCGGAGCAGTGGCTGCACGATATGTCTTGAGCCCGCCCGAAAGATTACGGACCTTCTCAAATCCGTGTTGTGTCAAGATGCGGTAAGCAAGGTATCCCCGCAGTCCGACCGCACAGAAAGTATAAATCATCCGGTCTTTCGGCAGTTCCGTCAACCGGTCGCGCAGCTCATCCAACGGAATATTCACCGCTCCCGGCAAAGTACCTAAAGCAAATTCGTCCGGAGTGCGGACATCCAGCAGGAATTTGTTCTCCATTTCAATATCTCGCAGTTCTCTCCAATAGATAGGGTTCGTTTTACCGATGATAATATCCTCGGCCACATATCCCGCCAGCGCTACCGGGTCTTTGGCGGAAGAGAACGGTGGTGCGTAAGCCTGCTCCACTTTCATCAAGTCATAGATAGTTCCCTCATGTTTGATGACAAGCGCCAGTTCGTCAATCCGCTTGTCAACCCCGTCATAACCGACTATTTGCCCGCCATACAGCCGTCCCGTCTGTTTGTCGAAAGTGATCTTGATACTCATCGGCATGGCATCCGGGTAGTATCCGGCGTGGGAAGACGGATGAATGGTAGACGACATATAATCAATCCCTTCCACCCGCAACCGCTTTCCGGGTAATCCGGTAGAAGCTACCGTCATATCGAAAACCTTGGCGATGGAAGTGCCGATAGAACCTTCATAGGCAATCTTCGCTCCCAGTATATTATCGGCGGCAATACGTCCCTGACGGTTGGCAGGCCCGGCAAGATAGTTAAGCCATGGCTTTCCGGTAATCGGATGGCGATATTCAATCGCGTCGCCGATAGCATAAATTGATTCATCGGACGTCTGCAAATAATCATTAACGGCAATACCGCCGGCCGGGCCGATAGTCAGTCCGGCAGCCCGTGCCAGGTTCGTTTCCGGACGTACGCCGATAGATAAAATAACAATATCGGCAGCAATGGACTGACCGTTCTTGAAAGTGACCTTCAACCCCTTTCCATCCCGTTCAAAAGAAGCTACTGCCTGTTCCAGATATAGGTTGACTCCCTTGTCCATCAAATGCTGATGTACCAGTGAAGCCATTGAAAAGTCGATGGGAGCCATCACTTGGTTACCCATTTCCACAATCGACACCTTCGCCCCCTGTGCGTGTAAATTCTCCGCCATTTCAAGCCCGATAAATCCGGCTCCTACCACTACCGCTTGCCGCGGAGCATGGCTGTCGATATATGCTTTGATTTTGTCCGTATCCGCAACGTTTCTCAAAGTGAAGATTCCGCTCAGGTCTATTCCCGGCAGGGGCGGGCGTACAGGGGAAGCACCGGTTGATATTAACAGCTTGTCGTAACTCTCTTCATACGTATCTTCGCTGCTTTGCCGCACCGTGACTGTCTTTCTTTTCCGGTCGATAAAAATCACTTCATTCTCCGTGCGGACATCTACGCGGAAGCGTGTAGAAAATGCTTCGGGAGTCTGGACGAACAGCTTTTCACGCTCTTCGATGACTCCACCTATATAATAAGGCAAGCCGCAATTGGCATACGATATATACTTTCCTTTTTCCAAAAGGATGATTTCCGCTGACTCGTCTACTCGTCTGATTCGGGCAGCAGTGGTAGCTCCGCCTGCAACGCCTCCGATAATGATTACTTTCATATATTTATTAATGTAAATAGTTTCCTAAGGAAATAACAAACAGTATAAGTGAAATGTTCATGGATTCATTGAAAAAACTTATATTTGCACACCCTGTTTTTCATTCTTCTATTTAATATAGGCAAAATTGTATGAGTAAAATTCTTATTATTGACGATGAAGTCCAGATTCGCAGCCTTTTGGCTCGTATGTTGGGGCTCGAGGGGTATGAAGTATGTCAGGCAGGTGATTGTAAAACTGCTCTCAAACAACTGGAAGTCCAGTCGCCCGACGTGGCTTTATGCGATGTTTTTCTTCCCGACGGAAACGGTGTTGACCTGGTATTGACTATCAAAAAAACAGCTCCCGACGTTGAAGTGATTCTTCTCACCGCCCACGGTAATATCCCCGACGGCGTGCAGGCAATCAAAAACGGCGCGTTTGATTATATAACGAAAGGAGATGATAACAATAAGATTATCCCCTTGATAAGCCGTGCCGTAGAAAAGGCGAAAATGAATGTCCGCCTGAAGAAACTGGAGAAGAAAGTCGGTCGGATGTATTCGTTTGATTCTATTCTGGGTGAATCGAAAGCCTTGAAAGAAGCAGTCCTGTTGGCACAAAAGGTATCTGTGACGGATGTTCCCGTATTGTTGACCGGCGAAACCGGAACGGGAAAAGAAGTCTTTGCACAGGCCATACATTATAACAGCAGACGGAGCAAACAGAATTTTGTGGCAGTCAACTGCTCCTCTTTCAGCAAGGAATTGTTGGAAAGCGAAATGTTCGGACACAGAGCCGGCTCGTTCACCGGCGCATTGAAAGATAAGAAAGGGCTTTTTGAGGAAGCCGACAATGGTACTATCTTCCTCGACGAAATCGGTGAAATGGCTTTTGAACTACAAGCCAAATTACTGCGTATCCTTGAAACAGGCGAATATATTAAGATTGGCGATACCAAACCGACACGGGTAAATGTGCGTATTATAGCCGCTACCAACCGCAACTTGCAGGAAGAAATCAAAGCCGGACGCTTCCGCGAAGACTTGTTTTACCGCCTTTCGGTATTTCAGGTACAGCTTCCCGCTCTTCGTGAGCGCTCGGGAGATATCCGGATTCTGGCTGACGCTTTCGTCAAAAGTTTCTCTGAAAAACTCTCATATACAGTCAGTGAAATGACTCCCGCTTTCCTGGAAGCCCTGGAACAACAACCCTGGAAAGGAAATATCCGCGAACTAAGAAATGTCATCGAACGCAGCCTGATTGTTTGCGAGGGTGGACGACTGGATATCTGCGACCTTCCTTTGGAGATTCAGAACACTCATTATGAATGTTCGGACGATACAACGGGCAGCTTTGAACTGGCTGCGATGGAACGCAGGCATATCGCCCGCGTATTAGAATATACAAAAGGGAATAAGACGGAAACTGCCCGCTTGTTGAAAATCGGGCTTACTACACTATATCGGAAGATAGAGGAATACAAAATTTGAATATCTATCATACAAAGAACGGGGCATTCATTAAAAAAATGAATGCCCCGCGCTTCACAGCGCAGAGCATTAGCATACAAACAAACAAAAATAAAACACGGTGTGGCATTAGGGGTGACAGTGCCTGATAGCTAAAGTGGGAATCCCTGAACGCTTTCTTGGGAATTAGCTATTGGTATACCGTCCCACACCATGCAGTTTGCGTGTATCCTTGATTTGCATACAAGAAATCTCTTTGTGGCACATAACAACTCAATCCGCTATGTGCATGTATCGTGAAGCCATATGCCAGCCCCGGAAGGAAGCTCGGCGTAGCGGCTGAATAGGTAACAATGCTCTTCCATAAGCCATCCACATACGTACTTAGCGCGGGATTGGCCGTCAGCAATGCTTCTTTAAGGTCGAAGAACAGATGCCATTCGTTGCGGTTAAAACACTGTAAGGCAGAAATTGTTTCGACATCCGGCTCCCAACGCAAAAAAGCGGCACGGGCAAGCTGTGCCAGTTCTTCCAAATGTCCGGTTCGCACAACGCTGATAGTAGCCGAACGGTAATCTCCCGTTTTGCTATCCCATGTATTGAAGTGGGCTTGGGCAAACTTCTCCAGTCCGGGCGTTGGCTGAAAGAGATAGGGCAGGGCGGACGGATACACTTCCGTCATTCCCGGACTCACGATTTCCGTAGGAGAAGCAATGATAGCTTCCGTCTTGTCTTTCAGCTCATAAGCCACCTCAACACTCCCCATATAGCAACCTTCAAAAAGAATAAAGTCCCATTTCTTATTACCGGGCAGGGGAAGGGCAGCGGCAAAATCCGTCAGTTCCATCTCACTCTCCCCGTCGGTACAAACACTGCGCGTACTGCGACGGGAAGAGTCGATGTCTTCTTTTTCTAAATTCTCTCCTTTGTATGGTTCTTCCAAACCGCCTGCCGGCAACCATGCAGATCCATGTGAAAACAGAATTAATCCGTAGCTTGAGGCGGAATAGTTTTTCAAAATATCGTTCAACACTTGCTTCATGACCTCTGCCGAAGCGGAGTTCTGTGTCGTATAAGTTTTTAATATCTGCCGAGGGTTTTCAGTGTCGGCACTGATTTCCATCAGTTGGGGTGATACATGTTTGCGGTCATAATAGATAAATAATCGGTTTTGCGAATAATCCGCCGAAAGAAATCCGACAGTAAGCGCTGCTATCTTTTGCTCAATCTCTGACGACAGACTGTTGTCTCCGGCAAGATAGGCTATGATAATACGTTGTGTTTCTTTTTCCGGTTGAGGGGGGATGGGATAGAAATAACCCTCATTGCTGCATGAACTGAATAACAGGCAGCAACAACAAAAGAAAAATAACCGGTAACGGATAAATAATACTATGTGAAGAAGATATTTCACCAATAACGGGTTTGTTTGTAGCTTGAATCAGAGATAGGAAAATATAGCCGGGTAAGGCTATACGAGGAGACAATACCCGGCTATGATTGTTGAGATAAAAAAGTGGGAATGATTAATATACAGCTACTGAAATGTTGCTCCAGTTGCTACCTTCGTATCCTGAGTACAGATTTTTGATGTCCTGGCTGTCATATACTAACTTGCAATCAGCTCCTGAATCAGCAAATAAAGGACCGAATACAGTGCCTGCTTTCTTTATAGTCAAAGTTTTACCGTTCTTCATTGTCAGCTTGTAATCTGCAACGCCGTTGCCATCATTATCTACGTAAGGCAGTGAACCACCGTTAACTGTAGTGTTTACGCTAGAGTTAAAATCTTTGAATGTACCGCTGCTGATAACAGCTTTTGCAGTATCTTCAGAACCAATAACTGTAACCGTGCTGTTGTATTCTCCGCCATTGAATGTAGCAGTTTTTTCAACAGTGATGGCTACTGAGTTGTACGTAGTTCCTGCGAAAGTGACATTCTTCGCTTTGATAGTTGTCGGCCAACCGTTTGATACAACTTTTTCGATAGTAACGTCAGCAGTGCTAGTCACTTCAAATTTTTGGATGCTAGGCAAATCTAAAGTAATGTTATTGCTCAAACCTTCCAGGATAATGTCCTGTCCGTCTTTGGTCAATGTCAACTTAATGTCGTTAGTTACATTGCCGGTCAGGTCAGAGAAATCGGCAGGGTTAGGAATATCCGTGCCGCTCATGTTGATAACCGGTTTAGTCTCATCAGCAGCAGAAGATAAGTTTTTCATGGCCACGAGATCATCAATAACCTGGTCGAAGTTATCTTTGTTGATACCTGTGATATCGATAGAGATAGCCTTACCGTCATCACCGCGTACCACTACAACATGCGCACCATTTACGTCACCTTCAGGAATGAAGTGGTCGTCCGTACTTTGTTTTTTGTCATCGTCAGTAATTTCTACTGTTTCAGTACCGCCTGTGAACTCATCAACGATAGTGACTGTACAGCTATATGCCTTATACAGATTCATCTTGATGATGGTGTGAGCATTTGTTCTTACAGGAACATTGCTTGCGTTACGAACAGCAACCAGTTTGAGTCCGTCAGCTACTTCATTGATAGTAGTCAGTTCAGCAGCAGCTTTGGTAAACTCAGTCGCCACCAGTTGGTCTACATTGTAACCTTTGAAGCTCAAAGAATAAGTAGCATCTTTACCTGCTTTTTCAGGGATAACGTAGTTCAGGTCGAAGATAGGATAGTATTTATCACCATCTTTGTGCCATTTCACACCATTGACATCATCAGAAGTGCTGGTAGCAGAAGCCACGTCAAACGGACGGTGGAAGTAATTCTTAGTAGTCGGAGTTGCCGAAACCGGAGTCTGCGTCAAAGCATTGTAACCAGTTGACAGGTTAGTAACTTCCATTCCCAAGTATTCGAGGATATTCTCTTCACCAATGTTGTTCAAAGCGTCAGCCCATTCGGTCTTGTTATCATAGTCAGTCAAAATCAAGCTGATCTTAGCGAACTTACGAGTAGCTGTGATAGGAATTGCAGTTGTAATACTATTATTTTCTGTTCCCTCTGCAATATTGTAAGTGCCGTCTGCGTTCACGGTGAACTTGATAAGACCGGTGTAAGCGTCGCGGGCTTCAGGAGTTTCGATGATAGGCATCATACCCTCTGTGAATTCCAGTTCGGAAACATTAGCCAGGTTTTCAGTCTTCCAATAATAGTCGTTGCGGTTTTCAGTGCTCGAAGATGTCACCGATTTCGGAACGAAGTCCACCCATACCACAGCCGTGTAGCTGTTACCTGCCGCCAGGCGGAATTCAGGAAGATCAATATCGTTGCCGCCGGGAGCTTCTGTCAATACAGTTCTTACCTGCGTGTATGGAGCTGTCCCTCCATTAGCGAATATCTGCAAAGTTGCACGTACATTCACTGCATCAATCATTTCTGTGTCGGAATCTTTCCAGTTAGACCATCCACCCTTTGAGAAATCCGTAATAAGTGCTGATCGCATTCCCCATGTTAATTTTGAACGCTACAGGCGTCTCCTCACCTGTCACAACCTGTTGGTTGTCAACAAATGCATCATCACCGCACGCCGTCATCATAGCTGTTGCAGCTATTAACGACCAGAATAAACTTTTTTTCATGCTTTAAAAAAATTGGTTAATAATAAAAATGTATCACTGTTTGTTATAATAGAAAGAAATTTTACGGACGATATTCTTTGAATGTCAATGGATATATACGCTCGCTTCCTTCCTGTTCCTCTGTCGCTCCTTTGATTAACAGCATATAATTCGGATTGGGCAGATTGATCGAGATAGAAGAATAATCCGGCGCGTCGCTTCCATACCGTTTGAATGTCACCGGAGTACTGCCTGATGCTGTTTCTGCCGAAATGTAGAAAGATAAAGGAATGACATCCGCCATCGGTACAGGTACTATCAGATAGTCATGCAATGCAAATGTCCTGTCAAAGGAAGAAACCTCTTTGGGATAAAGCGATTCGGGATTTGTCCTTCCTCCTGAAGTCTCTCCTGTCCATACATTAAATTGGGTATATAGTGCGCTTCCCGTTTCATATACGATTCGGACATTCTTCAGACCTTCTGCCCATGCAGCGCCATTCTCGTCAGTCAACTTCACCCATGGGAGAGATACTTTCACGAACGGACGTCTCAACTTGATTGAAGTCAGTTTCTCCTCGTCGCCTTCCTTTATATCTCCATTCACTTCGATGGTGAACGATTCGGATTGTCCGGCATAGGCATCCTCTATATTCAGGTCGTTGGCAGCCGCTTCTGAATGAACAGTTCCGATTGTCTCGATGAGGCGTATGTCGCTCAACCCCTTCGATGTATTGTAAATCAAGTCAGTTACTGTCCCTGCCGCGATATAATCAGCCCAGCAGATAGCCTTGTACGTATCATTGGGCGCCAATCGTATGTCCGGGAAAGTGATAGCCCCGGTCAGTCCGCTGTCATCGTCGATAAATTGCTGGGACTGTGCTACGCGCAGGTTCGTTGTCGTCGAATACACTTCGATTTTGCAGCGCAGGCGATACCCCGCAGGTACTTGCTTGTCGCCGCCGGCACGAGTGATTACGCCGTAGTCCGTTGCCGCTTCCGGTTCGTTCGCAGCCTTAGTGTCAACTGTTGCCTGTATGGAAACGCTGGTTTCCGGAGATTCAGCCGGCCCTATATTCAAGGGCGACTCGTTGGTGCATGCCGCAGTGAGAAACGACAGACCGAAACATACTATCCGGAAATACTTCTGGTGATTCATAAGCCTATATTTTTTCATCTTATCCTATCCTTAAAAATTATTCATTAATCAGGTATCACTATTTCTATTATTTCTTCAAAATCATCGTCGATACCCGGTGAACTGGGCTTGCGGACGGTCAGGAACGCGCCATATACCAATGTATGCTTGTTGCGTTGCATACGTATCTCTGCGTTTCCGCTTTTGTGTATGCTGCTTCCGTCTGCCGCGTGAGTTTCTACTATAATGTTATAATAGTTGTCTGTTCCGTCGCCCGGCCCTATAAAGATTAGGTCTTCCGCCAGTTTGTATTCTTTCCCTTCCGTATGCACACTTACAGGATGCTCGAATGTCGCGCCTGATTGTGAACCGTTTGCCACCTGGCGGAAAGTGTCGAACATCGGCGGTATCCACATCTGGTAATTCACTTTGGCAGTATGCGGTTCCGGTGCATCGGCGCCTGCTTTTTCAAAATACTCTTCCATATCGTTGGAAATCACCGTATATGTGCCGAAGGGGCGCAACAGTTCCAGTTCTTCCGTAAAGTCGAGGGCGTTTGCGTGAGAGTGCGGCACTCCGTATCCGCTGTAATCCCAAGTGGCGCTTCCGCTGAAAGCATCTTTGGTGGCTCCCGCTCCGAACGGTTCCAGCATCTTGACACTGCTGAGTGAAGTTACGTCGAAGTAAGGATTTGCGGTTTGTCCGCTTGCCAATGGTTCAGCCCATGCCAATACGGCAATCTTTGTGGCGGGAAGGTCTACGTTCACTGTCTGGCTGTTGTTGCCTTCGTTCAGTGTGCCGCCGTTCACAATCTTGCGTTCCAGTTGCGTTTCCAGTCTGCCGTCATCGCCCAGCGTCCAGAATTCCAGTACATAGCGTACCGATACATTGCTCGCGGTGCGTGTGTAGTTCGAATAAATAGGTTCGTTATCCCACGCCGTGTTGAATTTGAGCGTCAGTCGGGTGTGGCAGACGTGCGGATGCGCATCCAGGTAACAAAGGTCTTTCTTCTCACACGAACTCAGCAGTAGCATGGAAAGTATCAACAGTGCCGCCGCAGATGCGGAAATCATTGTTGTCAACCTTTTACGTTGTATCGTCTCTTTCCGGTTTCCCCATTCAGACACGTTATATTTGTTATATAAATCCATAGTTTCAGTATCTTTTTCTATTCTCATAATCAGGTCCTCCTATGATTTAAAATCTCCAGACGAGTGAAGCCTTGATTTTGCTTGGTCCCCAATAGTTCTTGCCCTTATGTTGCTTGAATGCGTTGCACGGGTCGTACCAGAAATACTTGTCATATTTGAGACGGTTGTATCCGGCAGAAATTCCGAGGTCGAAATAAAGGCAGTCGAAACGGTTGAACTTGAAGATGTATCCGTATGAGACACCCAGTCCGCGGATATTACCCTGACGTCCCGTACTTCCGAATTTCACGTCATATTCGCCATATAGCCCGTATAGTCCCCAGTAAGAACCCTGGAAAGAACGGTCGTCACGTATGTACATGCGCACTTCCGGCGATACGGATGCTACGTTGTAGCTGTTCCCTTTCGCTTTGCTGTCCTTCAGCCAGCGGTATGCGCCTTCTACGGCAATAGAATAGCGGTTGCCGAGATACGCTTCCAGTTCGATGTTCGGAGTGATAAGCGCGGCCCACGAAGCGAGGTTGGTTTTGATAGCCATAAACGGCGGTTCGCACCGGCAAGGTTCCGGTTCTTGTACTACCGGTTTCTGCGGAGTTCTTTTCACAGTATCCACCTCTACCACTTTTATCTCTTCCTTCACCACGGGCGGAGCAACGACAGGCACAATTTTTAGTAACTGTACACTGCTTGCGCTTCTCAGTTTCGGATAGAAAGTATTCAGCATATAGCGGTAAGCACCGCCGGGCAATTTCTTGAGGGCGATTTCCGGATCCGTTCCTTCGGGAGTATTGTTGAGAATATCCAGTATGCGGGCTTTCTCCTTCATGTCACTCTTTTCGACCATGACACGCAGCTCGTTCCAGTTTTCCCCGCCTGCCACTACTTCGAACAGTCCGGGCTCAAGTCCGGTCTTAGCTACCAGATAGTCTTTCAACACATCTGCTCTGGCTGCACTGAGCTTCATGTTCAGTGCCAGCGGACCTTCGGGGGATGCATATCCGATGATGCGGATGTGGTCGATGACGTACTCATTTTTGTCTATAATCTCTTGTACTCTGTCGATACATCGTTGTAGAGTACCTCTGTTGCCGTTGTATTCCAAATCAAGATTACTCTTTCCTGTTTTGAAATGGATGTACCAGGCTTCCGGATCCTTTGTCAGTGAGTCGGTGGGGAGTATTTGTCCCCATGCGGCGCACGTCATCAGAATACTTCCGGCTAATAGGCATAGCTTTCGTCTTAAATATTCCATACTGGTTTTAAATTTTTGTTTCTCTGTGGTGTGCGCCGTTACTTTGTAGGTAACGGCATGTGTCGCCCCAGGCAGTCGGAAGCGTCCTCTGAGCGCGGTTGGCATGGATAAAAATACAAAAGGAGAGTCGCGCCACTGTGAGCACAGTTGCGTACGTTTAGTTTTCGTATCCAACCCCCGGATACGACTGGAATATTTATGCGATAAAGTTGCTTGGTTTAGTTTAGGAAAGTTTTCATTTTAGCAAAATCTTTGCTTTTTTATAAAAACCTGCAAAAAAAATGTTAGTTTTGTTTTCATATTTCAAATTCAATGCATATATTTGCCGAATCTTTCGTGTACCGTTACCTACAAAGTAACAGTCTATGTAAATTGTTGAATTACAGAATTGTAACTGTTGGATATTGATTTTCGCATCCTTTCTCGGCTTCTTTTTTAATGTAAGATATTATCATTCTGTTTGTCCTATCTATTTCCTTTTGCTCGAAGGCTTTTAAATACGTTTCCGTCACTTTCACGGACGAGTGTCCCAAGGCGTTGCAGATAACTCCTGTCGCACATTTCTTTTGATAGGCAGTTGTTGCCCATGTGTGGCGGGCTGTATAAGATGATAGCTTTTCTCCGAGATTCATTCTTCTTGAAAGCTCATTCAGCTTTCTGTTGAATCCTCTTAGTATAGCTTGATACAGTCTGTATTCTTCCCTGCTTCCGAAGCCGTTTGTATCTTGCGTCCTCGGATTATCCGGTAAGATGGATAATAGGTAGGGTGACCTGGGATTCCGGTTGGCCAACTGGTTGATAAGCCGCATTGCTTCGGGAGTCACGTTCACGGTGATTACCCGTCCGGTCTTTTGTCTCTTATAGATAAGGGTGTTCCCGTGCAGGTCGCATTTCCTCAGTCGGGCAAGGTCGATAAACGGCATTCCTCTTAATAAGAAAAGGAGTACGAACCATGACTGTGCTTCCCTTAGCGAGGGGAGTGTCTGGCGGGCAACAAGTATGTTTCCCATATGTCCGGGTGTCAGCGCTCGTTTCGTGTCTGCCCGCACACCTGTATATACGGTGTCGAACAAACCTTGTTTCCATTTGATTCGTCTTTCTTTGGTAGCCCTGTGATAAATAGCCCGTAGCATACGCATATAAGTAGATACGGTATTCATGCTGAGCATGTTCTCTAATAGATACCTCTCGAATCCCTGCAAAAGTGCCGGTGTGAAAACTTTATCCAACTTCATTGTGCCTTTCTGTTTGCTATGCCAATATTGCGATATAGCATTCAGGGTACTTTGATAAACGTGGGCTGTCCCATACCGCCCTTCGCTTTCCAGTCTTAGTATGACTGTCTCCATAAAACTTTTTAAATCATTCATAATTCCATTGTTTTTTCAATTAAAAGCTGAAGGGACAATTGCAGACGCATGCTTCTTGTTTATTCGTTTGTGCAATCTTTGCATTTCAAAGTATTGTTTTAACCGTTATTTTTGTTTCTTGTATGCAAACAGTTATTCTTGTTTATTCTTTTATCATACGCCCTTTTTCCTTCGTTCCACAAAGATAGGGATGTATTGGAAAAACGGAGTTTTCAATTTGGATTTTTGTATTTCTATCTGTATCATTCTGATTTGTAGGCTTTTTGTTTCTCGGCATACCATTGCTTTTAAATGTACTGAAAATCGTCCGGTCTTATGTTTTGAAATAATTTGTTTCGACTTATGCACATGATGCTTTGCGTTCTTGCGGAAAGTGGAAGTCTTGTTTCAATATCGAATTATTACTTCTTTTACTCTGTTGTATTTATAAAGTATGGGTTCGATGCCTTATCAAGTTATGTTAGTGCCCTTCTGTAGGTAGGCTTCCCATAAAAAGTTTTGTTGAGTTTTACCCTCATACTCTCATAAATCGTTTGAAACCTTTTATTCATAGTCGTTTCAGCTATGGGAGCAGGACTTTATATCTCCCTGATAGTAACTTTTACTCTCATACGTAATTTTTACCTTTATTATATAATATATTTATAATCAGTATAATATGTGTTTTTGTGATAAGTCGACATATTCCATGTCGACTGCTTTTTTTGCTTTATTTGCTTCGTATAGCCTATAATTTTATGTTTGTTTCGGTTTCAAGTAGCTGTTTTTATCTTTTTTCTCCTATATATCATACGCCAACTCCTTATATCTTATATGTCGGTTCCTTATATCTTATATATCAGCCTTTGTATATTGTATGTCAATCCTTTAGTATTCTTATGTTTTCCCTTAATCATGTATAAGGGCTCACTAGTGTGAGCTTATTTGTTCACATATGTAGATATATTTATCTACGGCTGTTAGCCTATTTATTCACAATAGTGAGCCCTTGACAATGACTAAGGGAAGATATATAGATACCTAAGGAAAGATGTCCGGATATTAGTGGGATGATTTCTTGATGCCTGCTTTATGTGTTGTAAAGTACCGCTTGATAATATGTGATTAAGCGGTGCATGACTTCATGTTTACCTTGAAATATGTTGTTGTTTAATGGTTTTTTCGTTTCAGAAGTGTTATTTTTCTTATGAGAAATGATTGATAAACGTATGAGAAATGCACTGTTTTTAAGGTAAAATGGTAAAAAAAGTATGAGAAATGCCGTATTTGATTTTATTTCTCATAGTGTTATCTGATTGATTTATATGTAATTACTATATAAACAATGAGAATATGAGAAATGATTTTGCGAAATCGTTTCTAGAAGGCGCTGAGCAGCGAGTCTCTGAGTGTCCTGTAGAGTTTAACTTATAAATGCGTTGCCTTTAAGTTGAAAAGGCTGATTGGGTGTATTTGAAAGTTGTTTGTGTATAACCAAAATAATTTTGTGTCTCATGCTCATTTCTTTGTCAATAT
>NZ_JBCOWR010000030.1:0-36951 GCF_040918965.1 Bacteroides sp. RTP21281st1_H5_RTP21281_210402
AAGCAGCATAGCCAAAAGAAAATATAGCAGAACTGTAAAATATAAAAGAGGTTGCGCCAACGTTTTGACACAACCTCTTATATTCATTCAAAGGAAACCGGAATTACATCATTCCGCCCATACCTCCCATTCCGGGAGCGCCCATCGGCATTTCAGGTTTGTCTTCCTTCTTTTCTACGATAACACATTCAGTAGTCAGGAACATACCAGCGATAGAAGCTGCATTTTCCAAAGCTACACGAGCAACCTTAGCAGGGTCTACCACACCGGCAGCGTGCAAGTTTTCGTAAACGTCCGTGCGGGCATTGTAACCGAAATCACCTTTTCCTTCACGTACTTTCTGAACAACTACTGCACCTTCTTTACCAGCGTTGGCAACAATTTCGCGAAGCGGTTCTTCGATGGCACGTTTGATGATACCAATACCGGTTGTTTCGTCGGCATTGTCACCCTTCATACCTTCGATGCTGTCGATAGCACGGATGTAAGCTACACCACCGCCCGGGATGATACCCTCTTCGATAGCAGCACGGGTTGCACGCAATGCATCGTCTACGCGGTCTTTCTTTTCTTTCATTTCCACTTCAGAAGCAGCACCTACGTAAAGAACAGCTACACCACCTGACAATTTAGCCAGACGTTCCTGCAATTTCTCACGGTCATAGTCAGACTTGGTTGCAACGATTTGAGCCTTGATTTGCTCGCAACGTTCTTTTATGCCATCCTTGTTGCCGGCACCGTTTACGATAGTAGTGTTATCCTTAGAAACAGTTACTTTGTCGGCAGTACCCAACATTTCGATAGTAGCCTGTTCCAGTTTCAGGCCTTTTTCTTCGCTGATAACAACACCACCTGTCAGGATAGCGATATCTTCAAGCATTTCTTTACGACGGTCGCCGAAGCCCGGAGCTTTCACAGCACAAATCTTCAACTGAGAACGCAGACGGTTTACTACCAGTGTAGTCAACGCTTCGCTATCTACATCTTCTGCGATTACCAACAGAGGACGACCAGTCTGTACAGCCGGTTCGAGGATAGGCAAGAAATCTTTCAGGTTAGAAATTTTCTTGTCGTAGATCAGGATGTAAGGTTTCTCCATCTCACATTCCATTTTTTCCGTATTAGTTACGAAGTAAGCCGACAGATAACCACGGTCGAACTGCATACCTTCCACTACACCGATAGTAGTGTCAGTACCTTTCGCTTCTTCGATAGTGATAACACCGTCTTTGGAAACTTTACGCATAGCGTCAGCAATCAATTTACCGATTACCGGGTCATTGTTTGCAGATATGGTAGCAACCTGTTCGATTTTGTCATAGTTGTCACCTACCGTCTCAGCCTGTGATTTGATTGATTCCACTACTTTGGCAACGGCCTTGTCGATACCACGTTTGATATCCATCGGGCTTGCACCGGCAGTTACGTTCTTCAAACCTTCAGCTACGATAGCCTGAGCGAGAACGGTTGCGGTAGTTGTACCGTCACCGGCATCATCACCTGTCTTGGAAGCAACTTCCTTTACCAACTGCGCACCTGTATTCTGATAAGCGTCTGCTAATTCGATTTCTTTTGCTACTGTCACACCGTCTTTGGTGATGTGAGGCGCACCAAATTTCTTCTCGATGATAACGTTACGTCCTTTCGGGCCAAGCGTTACTTTTACTGCATTTGCCAAAGCATCAACACCTTTTTTCAATTGGTCGCGGGCGTCGATATTGAATAATATTTCTTTTGCCATCTCTTTATTTACTATTTAAAGATTTATGATTTACTATTATTAATTAACCCAAAACAGCGAGAACATCGCTCTGACGCATGATAAGATATTTAGTACCTTCAACGTCAAGTTCTGTTCCGGCATATTTGCCATAAAGAACCGTATCGCCTACTTTCAATACCATTTCTTCGTCTTTCGTACCGTGACCTACTGCCACAACTTCACCCTTCAAAGGTTTTTCTTTTGCTGTATCAGGAATAATGATACCACCAATTGTTTTTTCTTCTGCAGGTGCAGGGAGAATAAGCACTCTGTCTGCTAATGGTTTAATGTTCATAGTTACTTTTTTTATATTTTAGTTATACATTTAATAGTAGATACTATCCGTCTTTCTCAAGCGGAACGCTAAAGACATTGCGAAAAGCGTGCCAAAGTAGATAAATGATTCTTTGTCAGAAATTGACTGACAAAATGACTGACAACCCATACCATCTGGCAAAAAAGTATATTTGTTCCATACTTTTTAAACAAAATAAAAGGTTTATTCCTTATAATGACGTATATTCGTAAACAGACCATTTAATGCATTGTACTAATAATATGAATAAAATAGCATCCGGCATATTTATCGCCTCTTGCATCTTCTGCTCCTGCAATTCGCGTACAGGAGAGGTTTCGTCTGCCGAAATCCAGCCATCGGATTCATTAATACAGGACACGATTACTGAAACCGCCGTTAAACCTGTCGTTAAAAAGCTGACAGGGGAACAGATACAACTCACCAAAGATTTACTCTATGACAAATATACACTGGATGATACCTATCCTTATAAAGATACTACCCGGCAGTTTCAATGGGATAAAATAAAAGAACGGTTGGCCTTGCTTGAGAATATACAGCTACAACCCACTACATGGGCTATTCTTCAGAACTATAAGAACAGGAACGGGGAAGCTCCCCTTGTAAGGAATTTCATGAGAAATGCTTACGGACGAGTGGCAGACACTCTCGGAGTGGAGCGGTATCAATCTGTCCCACTCTATCTGCTCACTGACACATTAGTAGCCGAGCGTTACGGTCAGGACGGTGAACTGACCCGTTTTATAGAAGATGGAGAAAAGTTTGTCAAAGCGGAGCCGATATTCACGGGGGACGAGTGGATGATTCCCAAGAAATATGTGAAAGTTATCGGAGATACGATTGTATTCAACAAAGCTGTTTTCGTAGACCGGCACAATCAGAATATCACCTCTCTTGAACGTAGTGGAAAAGGGGAATGGATAGTGCGCAGCATGAATCCCTCCACTACCGGACGCCACCTTCCGCCATATGCGCAGGAAACTCCTTTAGGTATGTTTGTATTACAGGAAAAGAAGGCCAAAATGGTATTTCTCAAAGACGGTTCGAAAGAGACAGGCGGTTATGCGCCTTATGCCAGCCGTTTCACGGATGGAGCCTATATTCATGGAGTACCTGTCAATGCTCCCCGCAAGACGCTGATAGAATACAGTCCGTCATTAGGAACAACTCCACGCTCTCATATGTGTGTACGAAATGCAACTTCCCACGCCAAATTCATTTATGACTGGGCTCCGGTAAATGAGACTATTGTTTTTGTATTAGAATAAAATTCAAACAATCAGATTACATAAAAGAAGTGTTATAATCATTATTATCACCATCTCCACAAAAAAGTTTTCATCGTTTTTGCCCTCATACTCTCATAAATCGTCTCAAAACCTTTATCCATCAGCATTTCAGCTATGAGAGCACCCTATGAGAGCACCCTGATAGTAAAAGTTACCCTCATACCTGCCTACACGTACTTCAAGCCATTAATATCTGATGTTCAAAGTATTAACAGTTATCCCGTCAAGTATTAACACCCTACATCCCAAACATTAATAGTTGAGGAATCAGGTATTAATACATAAGAAACAACATAATAATGACTGATAAACGATTCGATACTATCTGGAACAACAGATAGAATAATCTGTAGATACAAGATAAAGAATTATATCCTATAAGATGAGTGTCCGTTTCCCCATAGGGAAACGCCAGTTTCCTCGTAGAGAAACGACTGTATCCCCATAGGGAAACGGGCGTTCCCTCGTAGAGATACGAGAGTTTCCATTATTAGAAACGAAAGGGAACTGCAAACGATTGATAATCAACAATACAGTTTCATATGATGATGATTAAAGATTATAGGTTAGCCATATATTTCCAAAGCGGAGCGGCATTCAGTGACTGCATGATTTCATAGTTTTCACCGGAATACCACACCTTTTCCTGTTTTCTATCTTTTATTCGTCTATGTCGATACAGGTAATCTCTATCCCCTGTATTTGTTCCAGGTATTTCTTGGTCGAACTAACCAGTGAACTTCCCATATAGAATAAAAACATCAAGCTGATAATAACCATCAGTGCGCCAATCATTGCAAACCGGCTGCGTTGTTCTAAAATACTGCTGCTCATACCTCTGTCTCCTCTCCTTTTTTGTCTACTACAAAGATAACGCACGGGGGCTACAAAAAAATGACAAGAATGTTACAAAAGACTTAAATATTGAAATTCTGTTCGTATCTTTGCACCGGCTAACTAACAACCTCTTTATTACAATATGGCATTTACGAATAATATTATGATTGTCCGGCACAAATTGCTGGCTGACCTTGTCAGACTCTGGAAAAACGACCAGTTGGTAGAAAAGATAGACCGACTCCCGATTGAGCTGAGTCCGCGGAAATCAAAACCGTTGGGACGCTGCTGCGTACACAAAGAACGGGCAGTGTGGAGATACAAGACTTTTCCGCTGATGGGACTGGATATGACAGACGAACACGATGAAGTGACCCCGCTTTCCGATTACGCACGCATGGCGTTGAGTCGTCCCGAACCGGAAAAGGAGAATATCATGTGCGTCATTGACGAAGCATGTTCTTCCTGCGTACAAATCAATTATGAAATAACGAACCTTTGCCGCGGCTGTGTAGCCCGCAGTTGCTACATGAACTGTCCGAAGGATGCGATACGTTTCAAGAAAAACGGTCAGGCCATGATTGACCATGACACATGTATCAGTTGCGGTATCTGTCACAAGAGCTGTCCTTATCATGCTATTGTGTATATTCCTGTGCCTTGCGAGGAAGCTTGTCCGGTAAAGGCTATCAGTAAAGATGAACATGGCATAGAACATATCGACGAAAGCAAATGTATCTATTGCGGTAAGTGTATGAATGCTTGCCCGTTCGGTGCTATCTTCGAGATTTCACAAACTTTCGATGTGCTGCAACGGATTCGGAAAGGAGAAAAGATGGTTGCCATCATTGCTCCGTCCATTCTCGGACAGTTCAAGACTTCCATCGGACAGGTATATGGCGCTTTCAAGGAAATAGGATTCACCGATGTAATCGAGGTGGCCGAAGGCGCCATGGCGACTACCAGCAATGAAGCCCATGAATTACTGGAGAAACTGGAAGAGGGACAGAGTTTCATGACTACTTCCTGTTGCCCTTCTTATATAGAATTGGTAGAGAAGCATATTCCGGGTATGAAACCTTATGTATCCACCACCGGTTCACCAATGTATTATGCGGCACGGATTGCCAAAGAGAAGCATCCGGACGCAAAAATCGTATTCGTCGGCCCTTGCGTGGCTAAACGCAAGGAAGTACGCCGCGATGAAGCCGTGGACTACATTCTGACGTTTGAAGAAGTGGGTTCTATCCTCGACGGACTGGATATTCAGTTGGAGCAGATGCAGGAGTTTTCCGTATTGCATACTTCCGTTCGCGAAGCACACGGTTTTGCCCAGGCAGGCGGCGTGATGGGAGCGGTGAAAGCTTATCTGAAAGAGGAAGCGGAGAAAATTAATGCGATACAGGTATCGGACATTAACAAGAAGAATATAGCTCTGCTACGTGCTTGTGCCAAGACAGGAAAAGCTGCCGGGCAGTTTATCGAAGTGATGGCTTGCGAAGGTGGATGCATCACCGGGCCGAGTACGCACAATGACATTGTTTCAGGACGTCGCCAACTGGCACAGGAGCTTCTCAAACGGAAAGAGAGCTATGAAACAATGGATAGATAAATTACGGAAGGAAAGGACACTCCGGCAGGAAGAACTCCGGCAACTGTTGACTGAATGTGACGCAGAAACCCTGCGAACCATCAACCGGCAGGCACGGGAAGTAAGTCTGCTCCACTTCGGAAACAAGATTTATATCCGTGGCCTGATTGAGGTCAGCAACTGCTGCCGGAATAACTGTTATTATTGCGGTATCCGAAAAGGAAACCCGAATATCGAGCGTTACCGGTTGACTGTGGAAAGTATCCTGGATTGCTGTAAGCAAGGTTATGACCTGGGATTCCGTACTTTTGTACTGCAAGGCGGGGAAGACCCTGCCTTGACGGACGACCGGATAGAAAAAACAGTCTCCGCCATCCGTCAGAATTATCCGGATTGCGCCATCACCCTGTCGCTTGGTGAAAAGCCGCGCGATGTGTATGAACGTTTCTTCCGGGCAGGCGCCAATCGCTATTTGCTCCGTCACGAAACCTACAACGAACAGCATTACGGGCAACTGCACCCGGCAGAAATGTCCGGCAAACGGCGTTTGCAATGCTTGCAGGATTTAAAGGACATCGGTTATCAGACGGGAACAGGAATCATGGTCGGCAGCCCCGGACAAACGGTGGAGCATATCATCGAAGATATCCGGTTTATAGAAAGGCTTCACCCTGAAATGATTGGCATCGGCCCTTTCCTGCCCCACCATGACACGCCTTTTGCCGGATATCCCGCCGGCACGGTGGAGCAGACCCTTCTTTTATTATCCATCTTCCGCCTGATGCATCCGACCGCACTGATTCCGGCAACAACGGCTTTGGCCACACTTGCTCCTGATGGCAGGGAACGGGGAATATTGGCAGGAGCGAATGTAGTCATGCCCAATCTGTCCCCCCGTGAAGAACGGAAGAAATATGAATTATACAATGACAAGGCTTCACTCGGAGCAGAATCCGCCGAAGGACTGGCCACGCTGCAAAAGCAACTGCACGCCATCGGCTACGAGATTTCCACCGAAAGAGGTGACTTTAATACAACAGAATTATGATATACCAAGCAGATTCATCAAAAGCGGAAGAGTTTATCCACCACGAGGAGATTCTGAATACACTGGAATACGCACAAAACAACAAGGATAACCGTGCACTGATTGAACAACTTATTGAAAAAGCTGCCCTGTGCAAGGGATTGACCCATCGCGAGGCAGCCGTCCTGCTGGAATGTAACCAACCTGACCTGATAGAACGTATCTTTCATCTCGCTAAAGAAATCAAACAGAAATTTTACGGCAACCGCATCGTGATGTTCGCACCGCTTTATTTATCGAATTATTGCGTAAACGGTTGTATATATTGCCCGTATCATGCCAAAAACAAGACTATCGCACGCAAGAAGCTGACACAGGAAGAAATCCGAAGGGAAGTGATTGCCTTACAGGATATGGGACATAAGCGTCTGGCTCTCGAAGCCGGGGAGCATCCGTCACTGAATCCGATAGAGTATATCCTTGAGTCTATCCGGACAATTTACAGCATCAAGCACAAGAACGGCGCAATCAGGCGGGTGAACGTCAACATCGCCGCCACTACGGTAGAGAACTATCGCCGCCTGAAAGAAGCGGGTATCGGCACGTATATCTTATTTCAGGAAACATACCACAAAGAAAACTACGAAAATCTCCACCCCACCGGCCCGAAAAGCAACTACGCTTATCATACCGAAGCGATGGATCGTGCCATGGAAGGGGGAATTGATGATGTAGGAATAGGCGTTCTTTTCGGTCTGAATACGTATCGGTATGACTTTACAGGCTTGTTGATGCACGCCGAGCATCTGGAAGCCCGGTTCGGTGTAGGCCCTCATACGATTAGCGTTCCGCGCATTTGCTCGGCAGATGATATTGACGCGGGAGATTTCCCGGATGCTATTTCCGATGAGATATTCAGCAAGATTGTAGCCGTAATCCGCATTGCGGTTCCTTATACGGGAATGATTATTTCCACCCGTGAGTCGCAGGAATCCCGGAAGAAAGTGCTCGAACTGGGTATTTCGCAAATCAGTGGCGGTTCGCGTACCAGTGTGGGCGGATATGCGGAAAAAGAATTGCCTGATAATAATTCCGCCCAGTTCGATGTAAGCGATACACGGACATTGGACGAGGTAGTCAACTGGTTGCTTGAACTTGGCTATATACCCAGTTTCTGCACGGCCTGTTATCGGGAAGGAAGAACGGGCGACCGGTTTATGTCCTTAGTCAAATCCGGTCAGATAGCCAATTGCTGCGCTCCGAATGCCTTAATGACTTTGAAAGAATACCTGGAAGATTATGCTTCGGAAGATACGCGCCGAAAGGGTTTGGAACTTATTCTAAATGAAACGGAACGAATCCCTAACCCTAAAATCAGAGAAATAGCTATCCGGAATCTTAAAGCCATCGCTGAAGGCAAAAGAGACTTCAGGTTTTAGGGCAAGGTGCCCTGCCAAATTTCCATGCGGATAGAGACTAATTAAAATATAGAAAGAATATGAGCCTAACAGATACCCCAAATGCCAACAGACTTCATATAGCCCTTTTCGGTAGACGGAACAGCGGCAAGTCTTCTCTTATCAACGCATTGACAGGACAGGATACCGCCATCGTCTCGGATACGCCCGGGACAACGACCGACCTTGTTTCCAAGGCAATGGAAGTTCACGGCATCGGGGCTTGTCTTTTTATGGATACTCCGGGATTCGACGACGAGGGGGAACTTGGAGAAATGCGTATCGCCCGGACATTGAAAGCGATTGAAAAGACGGACATTGCCTTGTTGCTTTGTGAAGATGACTCGTTCTTTTGTGAAAACAAAAAACCGGAGCAACCGGAAAGTGAAATGTTCGAGCAACCGGAACACGAAATGTTGAAGCAACTGAAAGAGAAGAATATCCCCGTCATCCTGATACTGAATAAGATTGATATACGTAAAAATATTGATACGTTGGCTGCACGTATTGAGCAGCAATATAACCAGCGCCCGTTGCTTGTCAGCGCGAAAGAAAGAACAGGAATCGAGGAAATCCGACAGGCGATTCTTGAAAAACTTCCTTCGGACTTCGGGCAGCAAAGTATCACCGGAGCTCTTGTCGCAGAGAATGACCTCGTATTGCTAGTCATGCCGCAGGATATTCAGGCGCCTAAAGGCAGGCTTATCCTGCCTCAAGTGCAGACTATCCGTGAACTATTGGATAAAAAATGCCTTGTGATGACTTGTACCACTGACAAACTATCGGAAACCTTAAAAGCTCTCGCCCGCCCGCCGAAGTTAATCATCACCGATTCGCAAGTCTTTAGAACTGTCTATGAACAGAAACCGGACGAAAGTAAACTGACTTCTTTCTCGGTTCTCTTTGCCGGATACAAGGGGGATATTCATTATTATGTAGAAAGTGCTGCCGCTATTGAAAGCCTGACGGAATCGTCACGCGTACTGATAGCGGAAGCTTGTACGCACGCTCCCCTTTCCGAAGATATAGGAAGAGTGAAACTTCCGCATTTATTACGAAAAAGAATCGGTGAGAAACTGCAAATCGACATAGTTAGCGGAACGGATTTCCCCCAAGACCTGACTCCTTACTCTTTGGTCATCCATTGCGGAGCATGTATGTTCAACCGCAAGTATGTACTCAGCCGCATTGACCGTGCACGGGAGCAGCATATTCCCATGACGAATTACGGAGTAGCCATTGCTTATCTCAATGGAATACTTAATCAAATAGAATACTAAAAAGAAAGCTATTTAGTTGTATGCTAAAATCAGAATCCTTACATTTGTCCGAATCTATTATTAACCTCTTTATTAATTTACAACACATGAAAAAGAAAAGAATGGTCTTTACCATTTTTCTGGCGACCGGGCTTGCTTTGCAAGCACAGGCACAAGAGAAACTGACAGAGTACAAAGTAAGAAATGCTATCGAAATCCGTACCCCTATCATGAACGACAGCATTAACCCGAAAGGAGAAAAACATTCTGTAAAGATGTTGCTCAAAACTCCGGTAGTACTGGACTTACCGGACGCACAGATGCAAACATTGACTGTCGATACGGCAGGCTATCTAAGTTTTGAAAAAGCAGGGCAAAACAACAAGCTCTACTTGTTTAAAACACAAATACGTGCAGAACGTTTCCTGAAAGGAAAACTGAAAGTAACTTCTCCCGTCCGTTGGGAAATGTTTATTGACGGAGTTTCCAAACAGACGAAAGACGCCGCCGAAGACAGCATAACTTCCGCCTCATCCCGCGAAATAGCCATCACTATGGAGCCGGAACGCGATTATGAAATTACTTTCAAACTGCTTTCCGCTTCGGAAGACAAAGTAGCCCCTACCCTGAAATGCGAATTGATTAAAGATGATAAATTCAAGGAAATCGCCTGCACGCTTACTCCCGATGCCAAGCAACGCTTCTCACTCGACAATACAGTGTATGGAAACCGGACAATCTCTGTCGCCGTTTCTCCCAGCGGGAAGTATTTATTAACCCGCTATTGGGATAATCATTCCTCCAAACGTTCACGCACATATTGCAAACTCAGCGACTTAAAAACCGGAAAGGTTCTTTTGGACAACGCAAGAGACGGCATGCGATGGATGCCGAAAAGCGACAAGTTGTATTATACAGTTACGGCACTAAGCGGAAATGACGTAATTGCCCTCAATCCCGCCACCCTTCAAGAAGAAGTGATTTTAAAAGGAATACCCGAACAAGGTTTCACCTGGTCGCCCAATGAAGACTTCCTTATTTACTATCCCAGGGAAGAAGGGGAAAAGGAAGAAGGCGCTCTCCGCCGTATTGTAAGTCCGGCAGACCGTATTCCTAATACCCGTGGACGCAGTTTCCTGGCTAAGTACGACATAGCCAACGGAGTTTCCGAACGGCTGACTTATGGCAATCACAGTACTTACTTACAGGATATTTCTCCTGACGGAAAGTATATGATATACAGCACTTCCAAAGAAAATATCACCCAACGTCCTTTCTCCCTATCTTCTCTCTATATCGTAGATTTAGAGACTCTGAAAGTAGATACTCTCTTCCAAAACGAAAGATTCCTGGGCGGTGCCAGCTATTCACCGGACGGAACACAGTTGTTACTGACCGCAAGTCCCGAAGCATTCGGCGGCATCGGCAAGAATTGCGGCAATCATCCCATAGCTAATGATTTCGATACGCAAGCCTTTATCATGGACTTGGCTACCCGCAAAATTCAGCCGATAACCAAAGATTTCAACCCTACCGTAAGTCCGCTTCAATGGAATCGCGGTGACGGATGCATCTACTTCAACACGGATGACGGCGACTGCAAGAACATCTACCGCTATTCTCCGAAAAACAGAAACTTCGAGAAACTGAACCTGGAAGAGGATGTTATCAGTGCTTTCAGCTTATCAGAATATAACCCGGCTATTGCCGCCTATATCGGTCAGTCGGATACAAGTTCAGGAGCTGCCTATCTGTACGATATAAAGAAAAAGACTTCCCGCCTGCTGTCCGACCCGATGAAACCTATTTTGGATAAAATAGAATTAGGTAAAACAGAGCCTTGGAACTTCACTGCTTCAGACGGAACGGTTATCACCGGAAAAGTGTGTCTCCCACCCGACTTCGACCCGAACAAGAAGTATCCTATGATTGTCTATTATTATGGTGGAACCACTCCTACGACACGTGGCATCGGAAATCCATATTGCGCACAACTGTTCGCTTCACGTGATTATGTAGTATATGTCATTCAGCCTAGCGGTACTATCGGCTTCGGACAGGAATTTTCCGCACGCCACGTCAATGCCTGGGGAAAACGTACTGCCGATGATATTATCGAAGGAACGAAACAGTTCTGCAAAGAACACTCGTTTGTGGACGCAAAACGAATCGGATGTATCGGTGCTTCTTACGGTGGATTCATGACTCAATACTTGCAGACTCAAACCGATATCTTCGCTGCCGCCGTATCTCACGCAGGAATCAGTGACGTGACCAGTTATTGGGGAGAAGGTTACTGGGGATATTCATACAATGCGATTGCGGCTGCCGACAGCTATCCCTGGAAGAATCCGGAACTGTTCACCAAGCAAGGTTCCCTATTCAATGCCGACAAGATTAACACTCCGTTGTTATTACTGCATGGAACTGTTGATACAAATGTACCTATCGGGGAAAGTATCCAGCTTTTCAATGCGCTGAAGATATTAGGTAAGACGGTAGAGTTTATCACAGTAGATGGTGAAAACCATTTCATTTCTGATTACGATAAGCGTATCAAATGGCATAATTCTATCATGGCCTGGTTTGCACGTTGGTTGCAAGACCGTCCCGAATGGTGGAATGAGTTGTATCCGGAACGTCATTTGTAATCCTTATGGCAATTCCGCTATAATTTATCTATAACGTTCCGAAACGTACAATCTTTAAAATAAGATACAATCTCTAAAATAAGAAAGGTGTCGCTGATTCTACAGTCAACGACACCTTTTATTATATCCTTATTTATCTATTATCTCCGCTTATTTCTTCACAGCAGCAATCAATTCTTCTGCCGAAACAAGGTTCTGTTCTCCTGTCTCCATATTCTTCAGCATTGCTTTGCCCTCATTCATCTCGTTTTCGCCTACAATAGCTACAAACGGAATATTCTTCGCATTGGCATAGCTCATCTGTTTCTTCATCTTGGCAGCATCCGGGAAAATCTCCGCACGAATACCGGCTGCGCGTACTTTAGCCAGGATTCCCATAGAGAAGGCAGCTTCCTTTTCACCGAAGTTGATAAACAGGATTTCCGTTCCGTTCACAGCTTCTTTCGGGTAAAGGTCGAGCTGATTCAATACGTCGAAGATACGGTCTGCACCAAAAGAAATACCGACGCCCGATACTCCTGCCATACCGAACACACCGGTCAGGTTATCATAACGGCCGCCACCTGTGATACTACCGATTTGTACATCCAGCGCTTTTACTTCAAAAATAGCACCTGTATAGTAGTTCAGTCCGCGAGCCAAAGTCAGGTCAAGTTCGATTTCATTCTTCAGTCCCATTGCCGACAATGTATTCAGAATGAATTCGCTTTCTTCCACTCCCTTCATTCCCACTTCACTGGCAGACAATACATTCTTCAATGTCGCCAGTTTCTCCGTATTCGTTCCGCTAAGAAGGATAATCGGCTGCAACTTGGCGATAGCCTCATCGCTGATGCCTTTATCTTTCAACTCGGCATTTACGTTATCCAAACCGATCTTATCCAGTTTATCTATGGCAACGGTTATATCGACAATCTTTTCCGACTCGCCGATAATCTCGGCAATACCGGAAAGAATCTTGCGGTTATTAATCTTAATACACACACGGATATTGAAACGGCTGAACACCGTATCGACAATCTGCATCAACTCCACTTCATTCAGTAAAGAATCACTGCCTACCACATCAGCGTCACATTGATAAAATTCACGGTAACGTCCTTTCTGCGGACGGTCGGCACGCCACACCGGTTGGATCTGATAACGTTTGAACGGGAAAGTGATTTCATCACGATGCATCACCACGTAACGCGCAAAAGGTACTGTCAAGTCATAACGCAACCCTTTCTCACAAAACTTACTTGCCAACTTGGCAGCATTGCGGCTCAACAGTTCTTCGTCAGTTATCCCGGAAAAGTAATCTCCCGAATTCTGAATCTTAAAGAGTAGTTTATCCCCTTCATCACCGTACTTTCCCATCAGCGTAGAAAGCATCTCCATCGAAGGAGTCTCTATCTGCTGGAATCCATACAAATGATATACGTCACGAATCGTATTGAATATATAATTACGCTTCGCCATCTCTACCGGCGAAAAGTCACGAGTTCCTTTAGGAATACTTGGTTTTGCTGCCATAATATTACTGTTTATAATTTTAATTGCGCAAATTTACTGCAAATTTCCGAGCAACGCTTGCATATATCTGAAAAAATCATCAATATTGTACCCCAAGTAATACAAATTCCCAAACAAGTAATACAAATTCTGAAAACAAAGGGCGACATAAGAAGCCCAAAAACAGTAAAACTCACTAATATGACGAACAACACTATTATTTACCCGATGCGGGCAATAGGTATTCTTTTCACGGTTGCTTCGCTGATAGCGACACCGGCACCGGCACAAAATAAGGTGCAGGATGCTCCACTATTCAAAAGCACGCGTACAACCGTTCATCGGGCGGTACAAAAAGATACCGCATGGACACCGGGCGCTATCGTAGACCAAATACATTTCGTGAGATACAACCGTCACGGAAGAAAAATAGCGGAGAACTCATTAAAGCCGGATGGCAGTGCCGATAAAAAAATCATTTATGTTTATGACAAAGACGGTCGTGTGAAAGAAGAGATCATAGCATCCATCAAGCAAGGCGGAATTACAGATGTCTATCAGTACTATTATGATTCATCCGGAAGAAGGAACGGGAAGCACCACCTGAAGCCTGAACGAAAGGTTGTAGGCATGGACACCATTATACGCAACGAAGCGGGATTAGTGATACAAAGAATCCACAAAGGAACCAGCGTCCGTATAAAAGACCAACAGGTGACATCCTATCAGGAAAGCGTGAATATCTTCTATGACGACCAGGGACAAGTGACGGAAGTCATCGAAGAAAGTACACTGAATAAAAACGGAAATCCCGGTAACCGGAAATTACTCAAAAAAGATACGATACCATTGAAACTTTACTCGGAAGGAAGCGTATTTGAAAGATATAATGCCCCACGAAGTAAAAGAGTGGATACTGCCTATGATATGTATGGCAACTGGACAAAACGTACGGAATATAACGGAGCCACTCCCGAATTTATTGTCATGCGCCACATTGAGTATGCCGGACAGGATGATACCGACTGCAAGAAGCTGTTACTTCAGGGAAAAGTAAAATCCGTATATCAAACCTCATACATAGCACTTCCCAATGGGCCGGACATCATCAACAGAGGACAGAAGAAAGGAACTTTCTTTATTCACAAATTTGACAAGGATGGGCGGATAACAGCCGCCAGTCATTTTTCGGATGCCGGTGTCCCGGAAGGCAGCACTGAATATGTGTACGATATTAACGGTTACATCGAGAAAGAAATACATAAATCAAACACCGGTAAGATAGAGAGTACCGACCAAATGTATCACGACGATGAGGGCAGATTAAAAAGCAAAGCATTGATGGACGCCAATGGAGAAATGCAGCGCAAAACCATTTTCCGCTATGACGGAGAAGGTAACTGCACCGCAGAACTGTGTTTCAATAAAGACGGTTCAAAATACAGCGACATCCGTAACCAGTATGACCCGTATGGAAATCTGATGCTCAAAGAAGTGCAGGTAGCTCCGGCAGAAGCCAAAGGTATGGAATATGAGCCCGTCAGACGCATATGGAATGCCCGTGGAAGAGTGGTGGAAGAGAAAATAGGCGCTCCCGGGAATGAGCGTCATTATACTTATCAATACAGCACCCGTGGCGAAGTTATTTCCGGCACGGAAACAGTGAACAACGAACCGCCTGTAAAATTCGTATATAAATTCTATAATGACAAGTATGGTAACTGGAAAAAGAGAATCAAATTCATTGATGACAAACCTGTATTATATGAAGAACGTGAATATACATATTACGAATAAATAAGAGCCTATACAAAAAGAACGTCTCCATAGCCTTAAATGCCATGGAGACGTTCTTTTATATTCTAATGTCAGAAGTCGCGCAAATCCGCGTCACCTCTTTTCATCTCTTAGTCTCTTCTACCCATTGCAATCATGATGTAGTAAACCAACGTAGCCAATGAACCTAACGCAGCAACTACATACGTATAAGCAGCAGAGCGAAGAGCATCTTCAGCCTGTGCATGATTGCGTGAATTAGTAATGCCGGATGAACTCAACCAAACTAGTGCACGCTTGCTTGCATTGATTTCCACAGGCAGCGTGATAAAGCTGAACAGTGTAGTCATAGCAAACAGGATAATACCCGCCCACAATAATTGGGGGAAAGTGTTTATCATCAAGATACCACCCAACAGAACCCATGTCATAATGGAAGACGCAAAGTTCACAACGGGAACCAGTGCACTACGCATTTTCAAAGGGGCATACATACGTGCATGCTGCACAGCGTGTCCACATTCATGGGCTGCTACGGCAGCAGCCATTATACTATTACTTTCATAGACCCCTTCACTCAAATTCACTGTTTTATTAGTGGGATTGTAGTGGTCGGTCAACTGACCCGGTGTATGTGTAACCTGTACATCATAAATTCCATTGTCATGCAACATCTTTAAAGCTACGTCGCGTCCTGTCATGCCATTCCCGGTAGGAATCTTGGAGTACTTCTTGAACTTGTTCTGCAAATTCATCTGTACCAGCCAACTTACTACGGCAATTCCAATAAATAATACCCAATAAGACATCATATACTTTTCATTTTAATTATTACTCACTATCTATATAAACAAATTGTTTGCCAAAAGTAAGGGGAAACTATCAATGTCAGAATAGTTTCCCCTTGCTTTTATGAAGAATTAGCTAAAAATTAGTCAATTGTAAGTTCTACCACATAGTCAATATCTTTCGGCACATCGGCAAACTCCAGCAAAACACCTGCTTTCGTCTTGGTAAAGCGAACCGGTGACTGGTCTTTGAACAATACCGCCTTCTTCACCTTCTTATCTGCCAAAGGTAAAAACAGCGCTTTGTCTTTCAAATTAAGGATATGCACATAGAGCTTATTTCCTTTCTGCGTTGTCACTCCCCAGTCATGCGGGGCAACTGCACCGCCACGTGTTCCATAAATGGTTTCGCCATATTGCTTCATCCACTCTCCCATCTCCGCCAGACGTTCTACTGCCACCGCCGGAAGCTCTCCATCGGGCTGAGGGCCGATATTCATCAGTAGATTGGCATCCTTACCGGCAGCCTTCACCAAATAATGAATCAATGTCTTGGTCGATTTATAATTAGGGTCAGTAATCTTATATCCCCACATACCATTCATCGTTTCGCAAGTCTCCAAAGGCAGGTGGCTTACATCCTGTCCCGAAAGTCCCGCCGAATTTTCACCGGGAAGGTCACGTTCGAAAATCTGAATATCTTCACCCGCAAAAGGCGTCTGATGATGGTTATTACCTATCAGGCATCCCGGTTGGAGCTTATGAATCAGCGCATATTGTTCAGGCAATTCCCAATCGAAGTCTTTATTCTGATCCTGATCCCACCATCCATCGAACCAGATAGCACCTACCGGCCCATAATTCGTCAATAATTCCGTCAACTGGTTATTCATGAATTGATAATAGCTTTTCCAGTCACCCTGCGGATTTGTACGTCCCGTTCCGCGTCCTGTACGCCCCCAAGGATAATCTTCACGCGCCCAGTCGAGGTGAGAATAGTAGAAATGAAGCTTGATTCCATGCTTTGCGCAAGCGTCTGCCAGTTCCTTCACGATGTCACGCTTAAAAGGAGTCGCCTTGACTACATTATAGTCCGAATACTTGGTGTCGAACATGGAAAAGCCTTCGTGATGGCGGGTAGTGAAACAGATATATTTCGCTCCCGAAGCCTTGATAGCTTCCACCCATTTATCGGCATCAAACTTGGAAGGATAGAATCCACCTGCCAGTTTGGCATATTCTTTATAATTCAGATTGTTGTTTGTCATAGTCCACTCACCGGTAGCCAACATGGCATACAGTCCCCAGTGAAGGAAAATACCAAACTTATTGTCCTGAAACTCCTGACGTGCTTTCAGATTCTCTTCGGTTGGCTGATAAGAAGAAGACTGGGCAAATGTACTCATGCCCATGGCGAGCAGTAAAAAGATAGAAAGAAAACGTGTTTTCATAAGCGTTATTATTTATGTGTGTTTATAATAGGAAACAAGAGGTTGGGAATAAGAAAGGCAAAGATAAAGATACTCCGCCTTCCCCCTATATAATTATCAGCTTGTTACTCTTCAGTATAACGTTCGATAGTCTGCGCTCTGTCCGGCCCTACGGATACAATCTTGATTTCCACACCAAGTTGCTCTTCCAGGAAAGTCAGGTAAGCATTGAATTCTTCAGGAAACTCATCTTCACTCTGCATCTTCGTCATATCAGTTTTCCAGCCCGGAAGTTCCGCATATACAGGTTCCACGCCGTCGGTAATGTCATACGGGAAGTAATCTATTTCCTCACCATCCACTTTGTAAGCTACACAAGCCTTGATAGTATCGAAAGTGTCGAGAACATCGCTCTTCATCATAATCAATTTGGTAACACCGTTTATCATCACAGAATACTTCAACGCCACCAGGTCAATCCATCCGCAACGACGCTTACGTCCTGTTACCGAACCGAACTCATGTCCCAATGTACACATCTTATCTCCTGTTTCATCAAACAATTCTGATGGGAACGGACCTGCGCCTACACGGGTACAATATGCCTTGAAGATACCGTACACTTCACCGATACGGTTAGGAGCCACTCCAAGTCCGGTGCATGCACCTGCACAAACCGTATTGGAAGAAGTCACGAACGGGTATGAACCGAAGTCAATGTCAAGCATCGTACCTTGCGCACCTTCACAAAGAACACTCTTGCCATCCTTCAGCAGATTATTCACTTCATGTTCGCTATCTACGAAATGGAATTGTTTCAGATATTCAATGCCTTCCAACCAGGCCTTTTCCAGTTCCGTGAGGTCATACTCATAGTTCAGACCTTTCAGGATTTGTTCGTGGCGGGCTTTCGCAGCCGCATATTTCTGTTCGAAGTTATGAAGTATATCACCTACACGGACACCGTTACGGCTGACTTTATCCGTATAAGTAGGGCCGATACCTTTTCCGGTAGTTCCTACTTTGGCATCCCCCTTGGCAGCTTCGTAAGCGGCGTCGAGGATGCGGTGTGTCGGAAGAATAAGATGAGCTTTCTTTGAGATGTGCAAACGTTCTTTCAACGGATGGCCTGATGCTTCAAGAGCTTCCGCTTCTGCCTTGAACAGTGCCGGGTCAAGTACCACTCCGTTACCGATAATGTTTACCTTGTTTCCCTGAAAAATACCGGAAGGAATAGAACGAAGTACATACTTCTGTCCCTCGAACTCAAGTGTATGACCGGCATTCGGGCCGCCCTGGAAACGAGCAACCACATCGTACTTAGGTGTTAAAACGTCGACTACTTTTCCTTTACCTTCGTCGCCCCATTGTAATCCTAGAAGAACATCTACTTTCATTTTTCTTTTTTATTGTTATTATTATTAACTTTCTTCCTTTTGTTAGCTCTGTCGCACTTGCTGCATACTCCATATATATATAAGGAGTAATGAGAAAGTTGGAAGCGGCTTAATTTCGTATTTTCAATGGCATGCTGCAAATCCTCGTTCTGAAACTCGGTCACTTTACCACATTGCGTACATATCTGATGATGATGCGTCTCGCGGTTGTATGATTTTTCGTATTGGGAAGAAGTACCGAACTGATGCTTGATGACCAGCCTTGCATTGATAAGAAGAATAATGGTATTGTAGAGAGTTGCCCGGCTTACCCGGAAATTCTCCAGATCCATCATCCGTGAATAGAGCATGTCGATGTCGAAATGGCCGTCGATAGAATAGATTGTATCGAGTATGGCGTATCGTTCAGGAGTCTTACGATGCCCGTTCGCCGTGAGATATTCCGTGAATATCTGCCTTACTGTATCTTTCACGTTTTGAGTTTCCATCATCAGCCAAAATTAGCGCCAACAAAGTTAAGCCTTTTTTGCGGAACGCAAAAGGATTTCTTTGATATTTATCAGAGCAGTCATTCTGTCTCCGCTTTCACCATATTATAAAGCATCTGTTCTCCTGTTACGACTGAATCAGCCATCCCTTCCACCATGCGGCACACCTGGAAAGCATGCTCTTCGCTATGCTGCATATATTTGCGGATCACCAGCAAAGCTGCATTGCGCACATGATAACTTTCGGAATGAACGTTGCACATCGCCTGGTCAAGCAGCTCACCGGAAGCCCGTTCGGTCATATCCCCCTTCTTCATCAGCAACCGGGCGGCAGTCAGGAAACCGCAAGTCTGCACATACTCCCGTTCATCGGCAATCCAGTGGAAAGACTTGGCAGGAGCATAAGGCAGGTTTTGGAAAAGGTTCATACAAGTCAGTTCCGCGATTTCGATATTCCGGATATCTTCCACCCAAATATCCGCGATTTCGGGATAGAAAGTGTCAACCGGCTGAAGCATTCCCGCCAAAATCTTACATTCGCGAATCTCCTCTTTCCACAAGGCTTGCGCCAGGTCGTGGTTCTTTTCGTAACCTTCGGCAATCATTTTGATGCGGGGCAGCTCCACTCCGAAATTAAGTTTGTACACCAGCCCTTTTTCACGCATACTTTGGGACACAGCCCCGTTCATGGAGAGACGGAGCTGTGTCTTGATATCTTTCAATTGTTCTTTAATATCCATTTTCAGATTAATTGTTTACTGAAGGAAGCGGGGAATAATCCTTGCTGTAACGCAGCATTTGTTCCACATAGCCTTCATCATAAGCTACCGTGACATCTGTAATGTTTCCGTTTTCATCTGTCACCAATTCATATTTCGGATTCACGAAGCCTTTGTAGGGAGCCAGGTTCAGCTTCTTATAACGCTCCAATATTTCAGCATGCAGAGCCGGGTCTACCTTCACCGCATAATTCTCTACCAATGAACGGGCAGCTTCAAAATCGCCTGTCGATTTGATACGCTGAATCTCAGCCAACAGTTCGCCGAACAACTCACGCACCTTTTCATAATCATTGATAACGACATACGTCTTTCCGTCTTTCTTCACCAGTTCCACTACCTTGTCGGCAGCCCCTTTTTCAAATACCCAACGGGCAATCAACTGACGGTTACGCATATGCGCTTCTTCCACCGTATTTCCCGGTTCGATACGTACCAACTGCGTCATCAAGCCGTTCATCAGATACGTATAATACTGGGCTTTGTAAGCCTCAGGAGAAGACAGAAGTTTCAGTTCCACCAGTTTCGGATCAGCCACATAATAGAGTCCGAACAAATCGGCACGCGCTTCTTCAATCGTAGAACCGTAAGCCTTCAACGCGTCAGGATCGACACCCGGAAGCAACTTGCCAGAACCGTGTCCCAAACATTCGTGCAAATCCGTATGAAGTTCATCCGTCAGGTCGGAATAGGCGTCAATCAATTGTCTTTCCGTATCGCTGTACACAAATTCTTCATTGAACCCGTTTCCGTGAGCCGCCTTGTTATAAGCATCCGTAATGTTACCGATAGTCACCGATTTGGAACCGTGATGCGCACGAATCCAGTTGGCGTTCGGCAGGTTGATACCGATAGCCGTAGCCGGATAAAGGTCGCCGGCAAGGATAGCGGCAGTAATCACTTTCGCCGATACGCCTTTCACTTCATCTTTCTTGAATGATTTATCTACCGGAGAATGGTCTTCAAACCATTGCGCGTTGCTACTGATAATCTCCGTGCGGTGCGTAGATTCAATATCCTTGAAGTTCACCAGTGATTCCCAACTAGCCTTCATTCCCAGCGGGTCACCATAGCTTTCCGTAAATCCATTCACAAAGTCGATGCGCGAGTCCAGGTCTTTCACCCAAAGGATGGCATATTCATCGAAATCCTTCAGATTACCGGTTTCATAGAACTGAATCAGCTTGGTAATAACCGCTTTCTGCGCATCATTCTCCGCTACTGCTTCAGCCTTCTTCAGCCAATAAACGATTTTCTCGATAGCCTGCGTATAAAGTCCGCCTACTTTCCATACTTTCTCCTGCAACTTACCGTTCTCTTTTACCAAACGGCTGTTCAATCCATACGAAACCGGAGTCTCATCCTTCGGATCTTTCATCGCGCCATAGAAATCTTCCGCTTCCTTCTGCGTCACCCCGTCGTAGTAGTTACAAGCGGAAGTCAGTACAAGATCCTCACCATCTGCCTGGTTCACCCGTTTCGGCATGATAGCCGGATCGAAGATAACAGGGAAAAGTTCATCGCAAAGTTGTCCGGCAGTCTGTCCTTCCGCCAACGGAAGCAACTTGGCATCAAGTCCGAGCACAGCCTGTTTCAGGAAATCCTGCGAGAAGCCGGGTACAAACTTCTCCGTTCCATAATGATGATGAATGCCATTGGAGAACCATACCCGTTTCAGGTACACTTCCATGTTCTTGAAATCAGGATTCGTTTTATCTCCCTGATAATTCGTATATACCGCTTCGAGCATCCGACGGATTCTCAAATTATATTTTCCATTCTGGTCAAACAGAATATCCCTTCCTTCCAGAGCAGCCTCTGTCAGGTAATAAATCAGTTCTTTCTGTTTCAGCGTCAGTTCCTCAAATCCGGGGACTTTATAACGCAAAATCTGTAAATCTGCAAATTGTTCCACTGTATAATCAAATTTATCTGCCTCGGCAGTTGTTGTTTTGGCTCCGCCGCACGACGTCAGAATCGTAGCAGCTACCGCCATCGAAATAAGATGTTTATTCATAATGCCAGTATCGATTAATTAAAAATAAGAAAAGGAATTATCTCCAAAATCTTCCATTTAGAGGTAATTCCTTTTGATTAATTTCGGAATGCGCAATTACTTTTTACTTTCCAAATGTTTTTTGCGATATCCGTTAGGAGTCTCACCTACATTTTTGTAAAACGCAGCGTAAAAAGATTGACGATTTGCAAAGCCAACCATAGCGCTAATCTCTTCCACATTTTTGTCGGCATAACGCTTATCCGTCAATAAATGCAAAGCATCTTTCACTCTGTATTCATTCAACAGGCAAGAATAGTTCATGCCGAAACGTGAGTTCACTACTGCGGAAAGGTAACGAGTATTCGTCTTCAGCTCTTTCGCCAAATCTTTCGCTGAATAGTCAGCATCCTTGTACTTTTTCTGCACAACGATGATATTCAGTATCTTGTCATACAACTCGTCTGCCAATTCCGGTCTGATTAAAGACCTGTATGCAGCCTTCTTTTCTTTCTTTTCCCTCAAATTGTAGGGACGTTTTTTCGGAGTTTCTTCCGATTTTTTGTTCTCTAAATCACTCATTGAATTAACTGGTTAGGGTTTGTTCATTTGTTAGTACTCGCATATTTGCAACGTAACATGTTACAAATGTCTTACTTTTTTTTTAAACACACAATTATTTTGTGCATTTTTTTTCTAAATAAACAATCAAAAACCTTGAAAAAGAGGGAATAAGCTCGAATAATAAGAAACTTTAACCTTTTTATATTTCATCTCGGAAACTGAAATCCGTACATTGCGGAAATTGTCAAAGAAAAACGTACCTTTGCAGCAAGTTAAAACAAGCGTCCATGAGAGAAACTCTAAAAAAATATTTCGGATACGACAGTTTCCGTCCCTTGCAAGAAGATATCATCCGCCACATTCTCAATAAGAAAGATGCGTTAGTGCTTATGCCTACCGGTGGGGGAAAGTCAATCTGTTACCAGCTTCCCGCCCTGCTCTGCGAAGGTACTGCCGTCGTAGTGTCACCGCTGATTTCATTAATGAAAGATCAGGTGGAAGCATTGTTGGCAAACGGAGTCGCCGCCGGAGCATTGAACAGCAGTAATGACGAAACGGAAAACGCCAACCTGCGTCGTGCCTGCATCGAGGGACGTTTGAAGCTGCTTTACATTTCACCGGAGAAATTACTGGCAGAAAAAGACTTTTTATTGCGAGATATGCATATTTCACTGTTCGCTATTGATGAAGCGCACTGTATTTCGCAATGGGGACACGATTTTCGACCGGAGTACACTCAAATGGGGGTGCTTCATCAACAATTCCCGCAAGTGCCGATTGTTGCCCTGACTGCCACCGCAGATAAAATCACCCGCGGGGACATTATCCGCCAACTCTATCTTGTCGATCCCCGCACCTTTATCTCTTCTTTCGACCGCCCCAATATCAGCCTGACGGTAAAACGCGGTTTCCAGGCAAAGGAAAAGAATAAAGCTATCCTTGATTTTATCCGTCGGCATGAGGGAGCAAGCGGCATCATTTACTGCATGAGCCGAAGCAAGACGGAGACGGTAGCCCAAATGTTGCAGAAGCAGGGAATCCGTTGCGGGGTGTATCATGCCGGATTGCCTGCGCAGCAACGGGACGAGACGCAGGATGATTTCATCAATGACCGGATTCAGGTGGTATGTGCCACGATTGCTTTCGGCATGGGTATCGACAAGTCGAATGTCCGTTGGGTAATCCACTACAATCTACCTAAAAGTATAGAAAGTTTTTATCAGGAGATAGGACGTGCCGGACGGGACGGTCTCCCAAGTGACACTGTATTGTTTTATTCATTGGGTGATTTGATATTACTGACCAAATTTGCCACAGAAAGCAGCCAGCAAAGTATCAACATTGAAAAGCTGCAACGTATGCAGCAGTATGCGGAAGCGGATATTTGCCGGAGAAGAATCCTGCTAAGTTATTTCGGAGAAACGACCACCGAAGATTGCGGCAACTGTGATGTCTGCAAAAATCCTCCCCAACGGTTTGACGGGACGGTTATCGTGCAGAAAGCATTAAGCGCCATTGCACGTGCAGAACAGCAAATCAGCACAGGTGTATTGATTGATATTCTTCGTGGTAGCTACTCCGCGGAAGTGACCGGAAAAGGATACCAGGAACTTAAAACATTTGGGGCCGGACGTGATATTCCACCTCGTGACTGGCAGGATTATCTGCTTCAAATGCTCCAGTTGGGCTACTTCGAGATTGCTTATAATGAGAATAACCACCTCAAAATCACGTCAAGCGGAAGCGATATACTTTTCGGAAGGACACAAGCAACATTGGTGGTTATCCACCACGAAGAAGCTGCCACTACCAAAGGGAAAAAGAAGAAGGTGGTTATCGCCAAAGAACTCCCCTTCGGTGCGGCAGGCGGCGAAAGCGAGGATTTGTTCGAAGCATTGCGAGGACTGAGAAAACAGCTTGCCGACCAGGAAGCGCTGCCCGCCTATATTGTCTTGTCGGACAAGGTTTTGCACTTGCTCAGTATTTCACGCCCTACTACTATTGAAGAATTCGGGGAAATCAGTGGTATCGGAGACTATAAGAAAAAGAAATATGGAAAGGATTTCGTCAAGCTGATTAAGCAGTTCGTTGAATAAAAGAGATTCTTAGATAGCATATATTAGTAAGTCACATAGTATATATTAGTGAGCCGCTTTACTAATCAGTATTCGTTCCACAGTGGTTGTCTTCAAGTTCCACCTAGGTTTCCCTTTAGTTCCACCTGGGTAGGACTAAAGGGAAACCTAGGTGGAACGAACCGACTCTTATAATAAAGGGCTTTCCTTTATGCTAATCGGGAATATATAATTGCTTAATTATAGCTTTACTTGCACTGTTGAAGTTGTTGGTGCAAATCGGCAGGCGGTACTCCCAAAGAGATGGCTTTCTCAAAATCAGCTTTTGCCAATGCTTTCTTCTTTTGAGTCAGATAGATATTTCCACGCAACAGATAAGCATCTGCCGCTGATGCATTCAACCGGATAGCTTCTTCCAAATCCACCAATGCCAAATCATCGTGTTTCATCTCACGCTCCACATCGGCACGGGCGACATAAAGTATTGCGTCATCAGGATCTTCCACAATCATCTTGTTCAGAATATCAAGAGCTTCACGAAACTTTCCCTCTTTCTGTTCAAGAGTAGCCAGTCCCAAACGGCCGCTGTAACTCTGCGGGTCAATCTCAAGTAAGCGGTTATAATCAATCCGTGCAGCCGGATAATCCCTGCGAACCACATAAATATAAGCGCGCATCAACAATGCTTCTTTGTTCTGTTTATCCTCGTCAAGTACCTGACAGTAATCCGTGTAAGCACGGTCTGTCTTTCCCATTTCCATATAAATGGCAGCACGGTCAAGAAGAATGGGTACTGCCAACGGAGCAAAGTTCAAGGCAAACGAATACGATTCCAAAGCCTTGTCGAACTCTCCCAGCCGACGTTGTACCAATCCTAAATTAGAAAAGAGCAAGGCATTCTTTGCATTCTTCGGCTCTAACTTCAATGCCTGAAGCAGAAGTTTCTCAGCTTGGGGAAGACTGTCCTTCTCAATGCATTCGATTGCTTTTTCAGACAACTGTTGATAAGTCTGCGCACAAATGGCAACCGGAAAACAAAAGAGCAATGCTATAATAATTCTTATCATATAGTTCGGGTATTATTAATAAATCAATCCAACGGATACGCGTCAAATGCAAACAACTCGGTAGACAAATAACGCTCTCCCGTATCAGGTAACAACGCTACGATTTTTTTGTTCTGAAACTCAGGACGCTCTGCCAACTGCCGGGCTGCATATACCGCCGCACCCGAAGAAATCCCTGCCAGCACCCCCTCTGTTGCCGACAATTCACGCCCGGCACGAATCGCTTCATCATCGGGCACACCAATCACTTCATCCACCACAGATGCGTCATACAACTTCGGAATAAAGTTCGCCCCGATTCCCTGAATACGATGCGGAGCTGCCTGCCCGCCTGCCAGTACAGGAGACGACGACGGTTCCACCGCTACTATATAAACGTCCGGATTGTGTTTCTTCAATGCACGGGCTACCCCGCAAACTGTTCCGCCCGTACCTACTCCGGCAACAAAAACCTCTACTTCACCATCTGTATCCCGCCATATTTCCTCTCCTGTCGTACGTTCATGGGCGGCAGCATTGGCAGGATTCTCAAATTGTTGCAAAATCACCGAACCGGGAATACTATCACGCAACTCCTCTGCCTTGGCAATAGAAACAGCCATTCCGCCCAATCCGTCCGTCAGCACAATTTCAGCGCCGAGTGCCTTCAACAGATTCCGACGTTCCAGGCTCATCGTTTCAGGCATAGTCAATATCAGATGATACCCTTTGATGGTAGCCACCATTGCCAGTCCGACACCGGTATTTCCACTTGTCGGTTCAATAATTGTTGCGCCGGGTTTCAACACTCCGCGTGCTTCAGCATCTTCAATCATCGAAAGAGCCACCCTGTCCTTTACGCTTCCGGCCGGATTAAAAGACTCCAGTTTGGCAATTATATTTTGTTTCAGACCATACTTTTCGCTATAACCGGAAAGTTCCATCAAGGGGGTATTCCCCACTAAATCTGTTAGTTTCTTTGCAATCTTAGCCATTTCATTACTTAATTTTTGTCACATTTAGGGCAAAGATATGGAAAAAAAGGTATGTTTTACATCACATCATAAGAAAGATAAGGAAAAGTATAGTAACTTTGTATCCGTTCAATCTTTTTAAGTTTACAGATATGAAAAAGAGAATTATACAATTTCTCACGACCTATTTTTTGTTTGTCCTTCTGTTCGTTCTTCAAAAACCTATCTTCATGGTTTACTACCATGAACTATATAGCGGTGTGTCCTTCGGCGATTATTTCAGTGTCATGTGGCACGGACTGCCTTTGGATCTTTCACTCGCCGGCTACCTCACCGCCATTCCGGGATTTATACTCATAGCTTCCGCCTGGACAAAATCATCCATACTCCGGCGCATCCGGCAAGTCTACTTCGGAATAATCGCTTTCGTCATGGCTTGCATCTTTATCATTGACCTCGGATTGTACGGCTTTTGGGGATTCCGTCTGGATGCCACCCCTATTTTCTACTTCTTCTCTTCGCCCAAAGACGCTATGGCAAGTGTCAGCTTTTGGTTTGTCCTGTTAGGCATACTGGCGATGCTTATCTACGCCGCCCTCTTATACTACATATTCTATATGGTGCTCATCCGCGAAAGAAAGCCATTGAAGATACCCTATCGCCGACAAAACGTCTCTCTTGCACTTCTGTTGCTGACAGCCGCCCTCTTTATTCCTATTCGTGGCGGTTTCACCGTATCGACCATGAATTTGAGCAAAGTATATTTCAGCCAGGATCAGCGGATGAACCATGCCGCCATCAATCCGGCATTCAGTTTCATGTACTCCGCTACCCATCAGACCAATTTCGACAAGCAATTCCGCTTCATGGATCCGAAAGTGGCGGACGAACTATTTGCAACGATGCTCGACAAGCCTGTCACAACCACAGACAGCATCCCGCAATTATTGAACACCCAACGTCCGAATATCGTCTTTATCATTCTCGAAAGTTTCTCCACACACCTGATGGAAACTTTCGGCGGGCAGCCAAATGTCGCTGTCAACATGGATAAATTCGCAAAAGAAGGCATCTTATTCAGTAACTTCTATGCCAGCAGTTTCCGCACCGATCGCGGACTGGCATCCATCATCAGCGCTTATCCCGGACAGCCGAGTACCAGTATCATGAAGTATCCCGAAAAGACGGATAAACTTCCTTCCATTCCGCGCAGCCTGAAAAACGCCGGATATAGTTTAGATTATTATTACGGCGGAGACGCGGATTTCACCAATATGCGCTCTTACTTAATGTCTTCCGGCATTGAGAAAATCGTTTGCGATAAAGATTTCCCCTTGTCCGAACGTACAAGCAAATGGGGGGCACAGGATCATGTCCTGTTCCAACGCCTGATGAAAGATATAAAAGAAGAAAAGCAAAAAGAGCCTTTCCTGAAATTCGTTCAGACCTCAAGCAGCCATGAGCCGTTTGAAGTGCCGTTTCACCGACTGGATGATAAAGGACTCAATGCCTTCGCTTACGCTGATAGCTGCGTAGGCGACTTCGTCAAACAATATAAGGAACTTCCACTATGGAAAAACACCGTGTTTGTGCTCGTTCCGGATCATCAAGGAGTCTACCCGTATCCAATAGAAAATCCATTGGACGGGCAGACCATTCCTCTTATTCTAATTGGCGGAGCAATCAAAGAACCCCGTGTCATAGATACCTATGCTTCACAAATTGACATTGCCGCCACCCTGCTTTCACAGCTAGGATTGCCGCACGATGAATTTACCTTCAGCAAGGATATCATGAATCCGGCATCCCCGCACTTCGGATATTTTACCCGGCCGAACTTCTTCGGTATGGTGACTCCCGAAAATCAATTAGTGTATAACCTGGATGCCAATACCGTACAACTCGACGAAGGCACGGAAAAAGGAGCGAACCTGGAAAAAGGAAAAGCCTTCCTGCAAAAGCTCTACGATGATCTTGCCAAACGATAGGAAGCAGGTATTATAGAAGATTTATAAGGTAATATAGGACAATTTCCTATTCTTTATTGTATATTTGCCGCGTTAAAAAATAGAACAATAAAGAATGATGATAAATACAGACATCGTCAAATTCCTCTCAGAGATAGATACCAGTATCTTTCTGTCTTTCAATGGTATCCACTCCCCTTTTTGGGATTACTTTATGACTTCCTTCACCGGAAAGATTATTTGGGTACCTATGTACGCAACCATCTTGTATATCCTGCTTAAGAACTTCCATTGGAAAGCAGTACTTTGTTATGTGGCGGCTATCGCCCTTACAATCACTTTTGCCGACCAAATGTGCAGCAGCCTTATCCGACCGGTTGTAGCACGGCTTCGCCCTGCCAACCTCGAAAACCCGATTGTGGATATGGTATATATTGTCAACGGCTATCGTGGCGGAAGCTATGGATTCCCGTCATGCCATGCCGCCAATTCATTCGGTCTTGCCATGTATGTGATCTTCACATTCCGCAAACGCTGGTTAAGTATTTTCATTGTAACATGGGCTATCCTCAATTGCTATACCCGCATCTACCTGGGTGTACATTATCCCGGTGATTTACTCGTCGGCGGTATTATCGGCGGATTCGGCGGATGGATGTTCAGTGCCCTTGCCCATAAGGCAGCCACTTATATAGAACCGTCTACCCGTATAAGAAGAAATGAAATAAAGCAGTCGTCAGTCACGATTTACGCAGGCTTGCTGACAGTGCTCGGCATTCTTATCTATTCCACGATTAAAAGCTGGTAAAAGAAGACATCAAGCGATCTTAAAAAATAAAGCCTGGCACCGTTTCCGATGTCAGGCTTTTATTATTCAGGTTTTTCTCCTGATTAACAGAGTTTATCAAGCTTTCCTGATATAATCAACAATCCATTGTCCCACTTCTTTCGTTCCGTATTTTTCACCACCGGCAACCTGAATTTCCGGTGTACGTACGTTCGCGTCCAAAGAAGCGTCTACCGCTTTACGAATCAACGCACCTTCTTCTTTAAGGTCGAAATATTCGAACAACATAGCTACGGAAAGAATCTGTGCCAACGGATTAGCAATATTCAATCCCTTAGCCTGCGGCCATGAACCGTGAATCGGTTCAAATACCGGAGTACTCTCGCCTGTAGAAGCAGAAGGAAGCAAGCCCATAGAGCCACTGATTACCGAACCTTCGTCTGTCAGGATATCACCGAATGTATTTTCAGTAACCATCACGTCGAAGAATGCCGGTTCCTGAATCATCTTCATGGCGGCATTATCCACAAACATATAGTCAGTCGTTACTTCCGGATAATCAGGAGCCATCTCCTGCGCAATCTGACGCCACAGACGGGAAGAAGCAAGGACATTCGCCTTATCTACCACCGTCAGGTGCTTTCTGCGTTTCATTGCATACTCGAAAGCCACTTTGAGGATACGTTCGATTTCAGGGCGGGTATAATAGTTGGTATCATAAGCCTTGTCGTTATCCTGGTATTTCTCACCGAAGTACATACCACCGGTCAGTTCGCGGATACAGATAAAATCGGCATTCTCTACCAGTTCCGCACGCAACGGAGATTTGTGAATCAGGCATTTGAATGTCTGTACGGGGCGGATATTAGCGAAAAGTCCCAGTTTCTTACGCATCGCCAGCAGCCCTTGTTCAGGACGTACCTTAGCAGTAGGGTCATTATCAAATTTCGGGTCGCCTACGGCAGAAAATAATACAGCGTCCGCATCCTTACAAACCTGATAGGTTGCTTCCGGGAACGGGTCGCCTACTTTATCAATCGCATCGGCACCACAGATGGCGTGTTCGTAACTTACTTTGTGACCAAACTTTTCGCAAACGGCACTCATTACCTCTACACCTTGCACTGAGATTTCCGGTCCGATACCGTCGCCTGCTAATACAGCAATTTTAAAATCCATAATTGTTAATTCTTCTATTTATATATTCTTATAAAAACTTTCTTCACTTCGGGCAAGCAGCATCCCGCTTACTCTTTCTCGTATTCATCTTCTATGAGGTTCAGCATCTTCATAGTAGCTTTGATGGCAGCCTCCGTCTGGTCGGCATCCAGTCCACGGGTACGGAACACCTGTTCGTCATAGCTCCATGTGATTACCGTCTGCACAAACGCATCCGTACGTCCACCGGGCGGGATAGTTACCGCATAATTGGTCAGCATCGGGAATTTACGTCCCAGTGTCACCTTATATATCTTACGCAATGCGCGGACAAAAGCATCATACTGACCGTCTCCACCCGAACTTTCTTCGTACTCTTTTCCGTTGATTTCTATCTTCAACGTTGCCATCGGCTTCAAGCCATGAGCGAGATTTACGAAATAACTCTTCAGCTTGACCTTCTCGCCTATCGAACCATGCTTCAACACATCAGAAACAATGTACGGCAAATCTTCCTGCGTCACCAGTTCTTTCTTGTCGCCCAGTTCGATAATGCGTTCCGTCACCTTGCGCATGGATTCTTCGTCCAGTTGCAATCCGAGGTCTTCAAGGTTCTTGCGGATGTTCGCCTTGCCGCTTGTCTTGCCCAACGCATATTCGCGCTTGCGCCCGAACCGTTCGGGAAGCAGATCATTGCAATACAGGTTATTCTTATTATCACCGTCGGCATGCACGCCCGCCACTTGCGTAAAGACATTCTCGCCCACAATCGGCTTGTTGGCAGGTATCATGATGCCCGAGTATGACTCTACCACCCGGCTGACATCATTCAGACGGCTTTCGTCGATATTGGTCACCGCATTGAAATGATCCTTCAGAATAGCCTGTACACTTGCGAGAGGGGCATTGCCCGCCCGTTCGCCCAGTCCGTTGATGGTAGTATGCAATCCTTTGACACCGCTCAATACTGCTGCCAGCACATTGCTCACCGCCAAATCATAATCATTGTGCGCATGGAAATCGAAATGAGTATTCGGATAACGTTTCTTCATCTTCCGCATGTACTCTATTACCTGCAACGGATTCAGGACTCCCAACGTATCGGGCAGCATGAAACGCTTGATACTCGTCTCCTTCAATCCGTCCACCAACTGGAATACATATTCGGGAGAATCCTTTATGCCGTTACTCCAGTCTTCCAGATAAACATTGACGGTGATATCCTGCTCGTCGGCATAGTGCACCACGTCGATAATGTCCGCCAGATGTTCTTCCGGTGTCTTTTTCAGTTGTTGCGTACAATGCTTCAGCGAACCTTTGCAAAGGAGATTAATCACACGGCAACCGGCACTCTGTATCCAGTCCACCGAAGTATGGCCGTCTACAAACCCCAGCACTTCCACTTTCTGGAGCAGATTGCGCCGGGCTGCCCAGTCACAAATCATCTTCACGGCTTCAAACTCGCCTTCCGATACTCGTGCCGAGGCAACCTCCACCCGGTCTACCTTCAAATCTTCCAATAGCAAACGGGCGATCATTAGCTTCTCATGAGGCACAAAAGATACTCCGCTGGTTTGTTCACCATCACGGAGCGTTGTGTCCATGACTTCTATTTTCACGCCTTCTTTTCCCATTCTTCTATTTTGTCTTTATTGCTTAGCAGGAAATCTATATCGTCCAATCCGTTCATCAAACAATGTTTCTTGTAAGCATTGATTTCGAAATGTTCACTTTTACCTGTCGCCTTGTTGGTGATGGTCTGTTCGGGAAGATTCACTTCCACTTCCATCTTCGGATCCGCTTCAATCGAATCGAACAGTTCTTGCAGGAATTCTTCGGTAACAACCACCGGAAGCACAAAGTTGTTCAACTCGTTATTCTTATGAATATCAGCAAAGAAACTGGATACCACCACACGGAAGCCGTATCCGGCAATCGCCCAGGCTGCGTGTTCGCGGCTCGAACCGGAACCGAAGTTCTTTCCTGCCACTAATACCTGTCCGCTGTACGTAGGATTGTTCAACACAAAATCCTTATTCAGAGAACCATCGGCATTGTAACGCCAGTCACGGAAAAGGTTATCACCAAAGAATTTCTCTTCACGGGTAGTTGCTTTCAGGAAACGGGCCGGAATAATCTGGTCGGTATCTACATTTTCCAAAGGCAGGGGTACACAAGTACTTGTTATGATATTAAATTTTGTCTTAGCCATCTTGATATTTACTATTTAACGATTTACTATTTACGATTGAAATCACATCAATTCCCTCGGATCGGTAATCACACCAGTCACCGCAGCCGCAGCCGCTACCAGCGGACTGGCCAACAATGTACGTGCACCCGGTCCCTGGCGACCTTCAAAATTACGGTTACTGGTAGATACCGAATATTTGCCGGCAGGAATCTTATCATCATTCATCGCCAGACAAGCGGAACATCCCGGCTGACGGATAGCAAAACCTGCTTCTGTCAGTATCTTGTCAATGCCTTCCTTACGAATCTGCGCATCTACCATCCAGGAACCCGGAACCAGCCATGCGATTACGTTGTCCGCTTTCTTACGACCTTTCACCAAAGAAGCAAACGCACGGAAATCTTCAATACGACCGTTTGTACAAGCACCCAGGAATACATAGTCAATCTTCTTGCCCAGTAAAGACTCACCCGGCTCGAATCCCATATAATCCAATGATTTCTTGAAAGAAACCTGTGCGGCTTCGCCCATTCCTTCAGTAGTAGGGATATGCTGAGTGATGCCCATACCCATTCCCGGGTTCGTTCCGTAGGTAATCATCGGCTCGATATCAGCCGCGTCAAAGCGTACTTCCTTATCGAATACGGCATCATCATCACTCTTCAGTGTTTTCCAGTGTGCCACTGCTTTCTCCCACTCTTCTCCTTTCGGAGCATTCTCACGACCTTTGATATATTCAAAAGTCACTTCGTCAGGAGCAACCATACCACCACGTGCACCCATTTCGATAGAAAGGTTACAGAGCGTAAGACGTCCTTCCATTGTCATGTTGCGAATCACCGAACCCGCATATTCTACAAAGTATCCGGTAGCGCCACTGGTAGTCATCCTGGACATCATATACAGAGCCACGTCTTTTGCAGTCACCCCTTTGCCCAGTTCGCCGTCCACAGTGATACGCATCGTTTTCGGTCTTGACTGAAGGATACATTGCGAAGCCAGTACCATTTCCACTTCACTCGTTCCGATACCGAAAGCAATCGCCCCCATGGCGCCGTGAGTAGAAGTATGAGAGTCACCGCAAACAATGGTCATTCCCGGCAGTGTCAGACCGCGTTCCGGGCCTACCACATGGATAATACCATTCTTCGGATGCATCATGCCGTAATGTGTCAGGCCGAAATCCTTGGCATTCTGCGTCAGAGTATCCACCTGTGTCTTGGAGATAGGATCTTCAATCGGCTTGTCCTGATCGTGAGTCGGCGTATTGTGGTCGGGCATACAGAACACCTTTTCCGGGCGCAACACCCCGATTCCACGCTCGCGCAATCCGGCAAAGGCTTGCGGGCTTGTTACTTCATGACAATATAAACGATCAATGTAAAGCTGTGTAGGGCCATCTTCCACGGTAGTCACCACGTGGGCATCCCATATCTTATCAAATAATGTATTCATCTGTTTATCTACTATTTTACTAATTACTATTTACTATTTTTAGTCAATCCCTGTAACGCTGAGTCGCTACGAGTCTCTTCTTTACGATTTGAATTTGTTGATACAGTCGATATAGGCTTCTACCGAAGCGGCTATAATATCCGTATTCGCGCCGAAACCATAATAAACCTGATTATCGTATTCCACCTGCATATGAACTTTACCTACATCATCACTTCCCTTGCTGATAGCCTGAATAGTAAATTCTTTCAGCGTCATGTGACGGTCTACAATCTTTTTCAATGCCTTGATAGCTGCATCTACCGGACCGTTACCGCTGGCACAGCCTTCAAACTTCTCACCGGCAATATTCAATCCCAGACTGGCTACCGAACGAACCCCGACACCACTTGTCACTTGCAGGTATTCCAGTTTGATACGGTGGTTCCCGCTACGGTCCGCACCTGCCAATACCAAAATATCATCGTCGTTAATATCTTTCTTCTTATCTGCCAGCTTCAAGAATTCTTCATAAACCTTATCCAGTTTTTCCTGATCCAACTCAACACCCAGAATAGTCAGGCGGTTCTTCAAAGCGGCACGTCCGCTACGGGCAGTCAATACGATTGAGTTGTCGTCAATACCCACATCATGCGGATCAATAATCTCATACGTCTGTACATTCTTCAATACACCATCCTGATGGATACCCGAAGAGTGGGCAAAGGCATTGCGACCTACGATAGCCTTATTCGGCTGCACCGGCATATTCATCAGGCTCGATACCATGCGGCTGGTCGGGTAAATCTTCTGTGTATTGATATTAGTCTGAATGTCAATTTCGTGGTGGCTCTTGATAATCATCGCGATTTCTTCAAGCGCAGTGTTTCCGGCACGTTCGCCGATACCGTTGATGGTAACTTCCACCTGGCGTGCACCATTCAAAACACCTGCAATCGTATTGGCAGTGGCCATACCCAAGTCATTGTGGCAGTGAGTGGAAAGGATTGCATTTTCAATGCCGTCCACATGGTCTATCAGGTATTTAATCTTAGCCCCATATTCCGAAGGCAAACAATAACCGGTCGTATCCGGTATATTGACTACCGTAGCTCCTGCCTTGATAACAGCTTCTACTACACGCGCCAGATATTCGTTGTCCGTACGACCGGCATCTTCCGCATAGAACTCTACATCGTCTACAAAACGACGGGCATATTTCACGGCAGCTACCGCACGTTCGATAATTTCTTCACGATTCGAGTTGAACTTATATTTAATGTGTGAATCGGAAGTGCCGATACCTGTATGAATACGTTTATGCTTTGCAAATCTCAACGCATCGACAGCTACATCAATATCTTTTTGAACGGCACGGGTCAGAGCACAGATAGTAGGCCAAGTCACCGCTTTTGAAATTTCAATCACTGAATTAAAGTCACCCGGGCTTGAAATGGGAAATCCGGCTTCAATCACGTCTACCCCCAACAGTTCCAATGCCTTTGCTACCTGAATCTTTTCCACTGTATTCAACTGGCATCCCGGAACCTGTTCGCCATCCCTAAGGGTGGTATCAAAAATAAATAACCTATTGTCCATATTCTTTTTATATTATGTAATTATTAGCATTAAAAAAAGCCTTTCACACTTGGAAGTGAGAAAGGCTTTCGTATATCTTCATTTATACACATTTACGCGCAGCACTCACTTCCACTAACCTTTGATAGTAGAATAATAATACCGCATAGTAGAATATGTATAAACATTTGATTCATTTCTTGTCTCTTTTTATAGTTTGACGGTGCAAAGGTATGGATTATTTCGTTACCGCCAAATAAAACGTTACTTTTTTATCGAATAAAATTTCATTTCATAAGTTAAACCCGAATATTAACTAAAATATATCACGAATAGAGTGGCATATCCCATTAAACAAAAAGGGGGAACAGAGTGCTTTCGTTCACTCCATCCCCCTTTTGTCTTATTGTTCTAAATCAATAGATTACTTCTTATCGCAGCATCCTTTCTTTTCTGCGCAATCAGCTTTCTTATCGCAGTCTGCTTTCTTATCACAAGCAGCAGCACAAGAATCTTTAGCCTGGCAGCAAGAATCAGCTTCAACGATAGCAGCAGCTTCTACTGTTTCCACAGTTGCTTCTTCGCCTTCAGCGGCAGCGTTAGTAGCTTTGTTACCAGTACAAGAAATCACTGCAAAAGAAAATGTTACTGCCACGGCAGCCAAAAATAATTTAGTTTTCATACCTTTCAAATTTGCTTTAAACGTTTAATAAAATAATTGTCGGTGGCAAATATAGCAAAATTTTCTAGAACTACCAAAAACAGAAAGCCCCTTGATTCTTTCGTTGAATCAAGGGGCTTCTTAAAAACGGCGGCTACCTACTCTCCCACTGT
>NZ_JBCOWR010000031.1:0-21499 GCF_040918965.1 Bacteroides sp. RTP21281st1_H5_RTP21281_210402
AATAACAAAGCCCGGGCTTGAGAAAGTCTGGGCTTTGCGCATAAAAAAAGGCTGTGTCAGCGTTTTGACACAACCTCGCCTTCCATATTTATATTTTTCAAATATAATTGCTATAACAGCAAATTAAATAGTTTCTATTTCTTCTATGGTTAATCCTGTAGATACAGCTATAACCTCAATAGAGATTCCGGCTTTTTTCAAATTACATGCAATTTCGAGCTGTTTCTTTTTCTCACCTTTCTCAAGCCCTTCTTTTATTCCTTCTTTTCTACCTTCTTTTATTCCTTCCTTTCTACCTTCTTTCACTCCTTCTCTTCTGCCTTCCTTCATTCCTTCCTTCATCCCTTCTTCAGCAGCTTTTCTACGCATCTCTTCATTTCTACGCCGCTCATCCTCTTCCACAATCAGGTTGACCCTATACCGATCCAACGCCTTATCATAAGCGATGCGGTTTTCTTCCGAAAGATCGGCAACTGCTGCCAATCTCGCCAGATGTTCAAACACTTGTTCTTTCAAAGCATCCGGCATTCTGTTCCAATTGCTCATATTCTTCAGTGCATAAATTAATTTATCATATAATGTATGGCAGTCCGATAAATCCTTAGTAAAATAAGGAAATTGCAAATAAATTTGCCGGAGATGCGGATTAATAATTTTCCCCGTATCACGGTCAGAAAGAACCGTATCCGTACGGAACTTCGCCTCTAAATTCTCCTCTTTGAAATTCATTAGAAAGATTCCATATATAGTAGGTAATCTATACTGTTTCCCATACGCAATAAGTGGTTCTCTTGCAGTCATCGGATCTTCCGGCACAGGAACTTCTTTTGAGGAAGGCGATTCAATCTGCCGGCCCACTGCACGACAAACATAATAAAGCGTGCGATCCTTGACATATCTGGACATGATATTCTATCTTTATAGCAAAAAAAACATATCCTATGGAATATAGTTCCATTCAAGCTATTCTTTTTCGACATTATAATTCTCATTGCCGGCTATATAAGATTTGCCAGCTATGGAAAAATGTTCCATTTTTAAGATTATAGGAAAAATAAATTCGCTTGGCACAGAGCTTCCCGAACAAAAACACATCTTCAAATTACATATATATACAGATAACTAAGAGAATATTGCATCTATTCTCTAATAATATACATTCTTTCCGGTGAAATAAATTCGTTTCCACACCGAGAAACACTTTGTTCCTCGGTGTGGAACACTTTGTAGCTCACCGGGGAACCTCTTCCTGCTCACCGACCAGGCTATAACAGCTCTCCGAAAAAAGCATTTGAGCACTAGTTTATCCCAGATATGAGAAAATTCCAAAACAACCATATGAATACACATCCCTATAGAATAGAAGCAAATTGATGCAAATATAAAAGTTCAGCATACTTTCTAATTCCACAAACAGGATATCACAGGCACTTCGGATTTACATCATCCCAAATTCCGGACGTTTTTCCTTTCACTATGAACAAGCGATTGATATATAAAAATCTACAAGGAGAAAATATACATTTTTTCAGGTCAGCACATTTTTAATCTGATTCACTTCAACAGCCGTATTCTTTCAAAGTCTGCATCAACTTCGCCCCATTAATCGGTTTCACCAGATAATCATCGCAACCCACTTTCAGAGCCGCCACCCGGTCTGCGTCAAAAGCATGAGCAGTCAAGGCGATAATAGGAATCTGAGTATTGAACTTACGAATCTCGGCAGTCGCAGTACGTCCGTCCATGACCGGCATCTTCATATCCATCAGCACAAGGTCTACCGGTTGAGTCCGGACAATTTCAACAGCTTTCTGCCCATTCGGAGCATGCAATAACTGATACCGGTTTTTCAAGATAGAAGATACGAGGAAAAAGTTACTCTGAATATCTTCCACTACAAGCACCTTCTTCTTAAGTTTCACAGTATCTTCGGAAACAAGAGAAAGCCCTTTCTCCTTCTCCATGCCCTTTCCACGATTCTGTCGGGAAGATTCCGCTCCACCGGCAGCCGATTCAAACCGACAAGGCAAAACCGCCCAGAAGAAAGAACCTTTTTCATATTCAGACTCGAATCCTATTTCTCCCCCACAAGCCTCAACGATAGCTTTACAAATAGACAGTCCCAGTCCGGTTCCCTGTGCAAATTCATCCAGTTTCTCAAAACGGTGGAATACCTTATCTTTTTTATCTTCGGGTATGCCGATACCTGTATCCCGGACATACAAACGAATATTCCCGTCTATCTTCTCATACCCCATTTCAATAATCCCCTTGACGGTATATTTGATAGCGTTAGTTACAAAATTCATGAGAATCTGCGCCAAGCGGTTCTTATCCAGACGGACGATACAAGTTTCATAAGGATTCATGGCTACCAGACGGACTTGAGGATTAGTAACACGTTGTTGCATGACAGCAGTCAATTCATTAAAATAGACAGTCAAATCAAACTCTTCATACTTCAACTCTACCGAGCCGGCTTCTATTTTCGAAAGATCCAGAATATCATTAATCAGCTTCAGAAGCAATTCGTTATTAGCATTAATGATTTGGACGTACTCTTCTTTTTCTTCATCGTCGTCTGTCACCATCAACAAGTCAGAGAAACCGACGATAGCGTTTAACGGCGTACGGATTTCGTGACTCATATTCGCCAGAAAAGCGGATTTCAATTTATCGGATTGCTCGGCACGGCTTCTTGCCTTTTCAAGTTCACCTATCATATGCTGCCGTTCGGTAATATCATCCACACGGATTACGACACCGTCAATATCCCCCTGTTCGTTGAATATAGGAGTAGCAAATACTTCGATGACGTGCTTATTATCGAGATTGAATAATATGGATTCTACCTGACCGGATTGACGTGCACGCTGCATTACACAGTTCTCACAAGGAGTATTACGATTATGCGCTGTCATGTAGCAAAGTTCTCCAGTCTTATAAGCTTCATAAGAAAGGCTCTTGCTGCAAAGTGAGATGTTTTCCCATTGTACTATATAATCGTTCGCGATATATGCCAGACCTGAATTAATATTATTCAATACCAACTCATTCTGACGGTTCAACCGGATCATCCTTTGTTCGCTTTCAAGAAGTTCCTTTTTCGAGCGCACAGCCTCTTCGTAAAGGTTATCATATTTATCTTGCCACAAAACACGTTCGGTGACATCCTGCGTTATCACCAGATAATTCGTAATTTCAGCCCTCTCATTGTGTACGAAGGAAACAGTAAACTCAAAGAATTTGATACCGGACAAGATGGTAGGAAAAAGACGGCGCAAAGTATCAAAATTGTATTTCGCCACAAAACGTACAGTTTCTCCTTTCCTGATCTGTTCCTTGATTTCATCGGAGAAACTTGTATAGTCAAATAAATTATGCCCTAGAATATCTTTCTTGTCTTTTATCCCCATAGATCTCAACCGTGAGTAATTGACATCTATCATAAGACCATCCTTATCGTATAACTCCAGACCTACAGACAAGTCATTAAAGATATTATGCAATAAATCATCAGTTATCTCATTCACCAAAGCCCGGGAATATTCTTTTTCCATGTAGCAAAATTTGTGTAATATTACAATCTTGTTTGTTTCAGCCGGGTAAAGTTACACAAATCTTCTGTTACATAATAATAAAAGGGGCAAATAGCCCCTTTAGGTGTCTCTATATAGAACTTCGGTACATAAAATTTTCCGCTTCGGACAATGTCTCCGGCTTGCCAATATCTATTAATTGTAAATTCCCAGTCAAGTAACCGGAGTAATTTACCTGCCGGCATGTGGCAAGATAAAAATCCATTATGGAGAATTTGCCTTCCCAACGCGGCGCATCCATCCATTGAAAAATAACGGGAGAAAGTACATGGATACCGCTGAATGCATATTCCTGATAAAGGGACTGATTATACAGGAAGCCTTCCGGTTTCACCTGTCCCGTATCTTTATTAATCCACCCGCAAAGTCTCTTGTCCGTATCAAAAAGGAGATAACGGGAAGTTTTGCGCCGACTGGCAAGCAAAGTGGCCGCCCCTCCATCTTGCAGGTGATAATCATAGAGCTTTTTCAAATCAATGTCCGAAAGAATGTCTACATTGTGAATAAGGAAAGGTTCATTGGAATTCTCAAAAAAAGTACGGGCTTTCTTTACGCCGCCTCCCGTATCAAGCAACAGGTCACGTTCGTCGGAGATATGTATGGCAAGCCCGAAATTATCGTTCATTTTCAGGAAATCAAGTATCTGTCCGCCGAAGTGATGGATGTTAATCACTATTTCCGTAAAGCCGGATGCTTTCAGTTTGAGGATAACATGTTCCAACATCGGCCGTCCGGCTACGGGGACAAGAGCCTTGGGCATGGTGTCGGTCAACGGTTTCAGGCGGCTACCCAAACCGGCAGCGAATATCATAGCTTTCATACCTCTTCTACACAGTTGTTGCTTCAAACGTACGTTCTATATTCTGTTCACGGTGCACCAGTTCCACTTTCACTCCGAATTTCCGGTTCAGACGTTCCGCCAGATGCTGGGCTGAATAAACGGAACGATGTTGTCCGCCGGTACAACCGAAGCAGACAGACAGGTTACTGAATCCCCGTTCCACGTACCGTTTCACGGAAGCGTCGACCAAAGCATATACATGGTCGAGGAAATGAAGTATCTCCCCGTCTTCTTCGAGAAAAGTGATTACAGGTTCGTCCAATCCGGTAAAAGGCTTATATCGTTCATATTTTCCGGGGTTATTCACGGCACGGCAGTCAAAGACATAACCGCCCCCATTGCCTGTCGGATCGTCGGGAATGCCTTTCTTATAAGCAAAACTCATTACTTTGACGGTCAGTTGACGCTTTTTCAAATCATCTGTGAATTGCTTTAATCCGGTCAGTTCACGCAGAACTTTGCAGAGATACGGATATTCCGGATAATCTTCCTTCAGCAGTCCGCGCAAATTTGCGATGGCATAAGGGACACTTTGGATAAAATGAGGTTTCTTCTCGAAATAACCACGGAATCCATAAGCGCCGAGCACCTGCAAGGTACGGAAAAGAACGAAATGACGGAGCTGGCTATAGAAATAAGGCTCGTCAATCGGCTGATATTTACGGAGGGCTTCTATGTATTCCTGTAATAGTTCCTTACGAAGGCTGTCGGGATATTTCGCCTTTGCCTGCCACAAGAAAGAGGCAATATCATAATAAAACGGGCCTTTACGTCCGCCCTGAAAGTCAATAAACCAAGGCTGCCCGTCCTTTATCATCACATTGCGGCTCTGAAAATCACGATACATAAATGTAGCGGAAGAACTGCGGAGCAGGACATCACTCATTTTCTGGAAATCATCTTCCAGTTTGTCTTCCTGAAACTCCATTCCGGTAGCTTTAAGAAAACAGTATTTAAAGTAATTCAAATCCCAGAGAATGGAACGCTGGTTGAACTCCGGTTGGGGATGGCAACGGGAAAAATCGAACCCGTCGGCTCCGGCAAACTGGATGGCGGGAAGCAGCCGAATCGTCTTGCGAAGCAACTCTTTTTCTTCTTCTGAGAATACACTGGTGGCACGCCCTTTTTCAATGGCATGGAATAATAAGGTATCGCCCAAATCTTCTTGCAGGTAACAGGCCTTGTCATCCGACACGATATGGACTTCGGGAACAGGCAGACCGCTTTTGCGGAAATGAGCTGCCATATAGAGAAAAGCTTCATTCTCGTCAATGGAAGTTCCATACACTCCGATCAATGTCTGTACGCCTGTCAGCCGGAAATAGCGGCGGTTGGAGCCGGAAGACGGTAGTTCTGTTATATTCTCTGCGGGGACGCCCGTATATGCCTGATAAAGTTTCTGTAGTTCTCCGGTAATCATAGTCTCGTATATTTTCGGGCAAAGATAGGGATAATAACTAAAAAATAAGGGGTCTGATTCAAGTAATATTCATCCGAATACACTATCTTTGTTTCAGTTAAACTGACCTGCTTCCATGAAAAAAAGAATTCTGATACTACTATGTACTGCATTTATCATACAGCTTGCCGGCATTCTCCCCCTTCAAGCCGGACACTATTACTATAAGCAAATCTCCCTGAAAGACGGATTGCCTTCCACGGTGAGGTGTATCCTGACGGACGAACAAGGCTTCGTATGGATAGGAACACGCTCCGGTCTGGGACGATACGACGGACATGAACTTAAGAAATACGTTCATCAGGCTGATAACCCTCACTCCATTCCTCATAACCTAATCTATCAGATGATAGAAGACGAACAGAATAACATATGGATTCTGACGGATAAGGGAGTGGCACGCTATCAGCGGCAGAGTGATGATTTCTTCATACCGGTAAATGAAACAGGAAATAACATCATCGTTTATTCCGTTTGCCTGACTAAAGGCGGAGTCTTGTTCGGCTCGAAAAACAAGATATTTTTCTATAACTACCAGGATGCCTCTTTTCGTCTCCTGCAATCATTCGACCTGGTGTCCAATTACAATGTCACCCTGCTGAGCCTTTGGGACGAACATACACTGCTCTGTTGCAGCCGGTGGCAGGGCCTGCTCCTGCTCGACCTGAAGACCGGAAAATGCAGCCGTCCGCCTTTCGATTGCGGAAAGGAAATCATGAATGTGCTCATAGACTCACAAAAAAGGATATGGGTAGCTCCTTACAACGGGGGATTGAATTGCCTGACCCGTGACGGCAAATTACTGGGCACTTACACTACCCGCAATTCCTCCCTGAGCAACAATGTCGTATTAAGCCTTGCCGAACGGGAAGGGCAAATATGGATTGGAACAGACGGGGGCGGCATCAATATCCTCGACCCGGAAACTGGACAATTTTCTCTTTTGGAACATATCCCCGGAAGGGATAATTATTCACTTCCCGCCAATTCTATCTTATGTCTTTACAACGACCGGAACAATAATATATGGGCAGGCAGCATCCGCAACGGACTAATCAGCATACGGGAAGTTTCCATGAAAACTTATAAGGACGTATTGCCCGGCAATGACCGCGGACTAAGCAATGCTACTGTCCTGAGTCTTTTCCAGGAATCAGAAAGCCGGATATGGATAGGCACGGACGGAGGCGGTATAAACAGTTTCAATCCGCTTACGGAGAAATTCACTCATTACCCTTCGACTTGGGAAGATAAGGTGGCGTCTATCTGCGCGTTTACTCCCGGCAAATTATTGATTTCCCTTTTCTCGCAGGGAGTATTCATTTTCAATCCGGCAACCGGAGAAAAACAACCTTTCACCATTGTCGATGCTGAAACAAACGCTCGTCTCTGCAACCGGGGAAAAGCCGTGAATATATTACAAAACACACCGCATAGTATCCTATTTCTAGGGGAGCATATTTATAAGTACAACCTGAAAGAGCAAACTTTCAGCATCGCTACAGAACAGGAAGGACAGGATATCATCGGTGCTCTCCTGCCAATCGGCAATTATCAGGAGCATACTTATCTGAGCGATACAAAGCATATTTATGAACTGGATAACCGTACAAACCGGCTGAAAGCCCTGTACTCTTGTCAGAAAGACACGATTATCAATTCTGTTTCACGGGACGAAGAGGGCAATTTCTGGATTGGAAACAATTACGGATTGGTGCATTACAGCCCCAGTACAAAGACAAAGACTCCGATACCGACTTCCCTGTTCGGCGAAATCACCCTGATAGTATGTGACCAGCAGGGAAAAGTATGGATAGGAGCCGACAGTATGTTATTCGCCTGGTTGATTAAGGAAAAGAAGTTTGTCCTGTTCGGAGAATCCGACGGCGTCATCCTAAACGAATACCTTTCCAAGCCCCAACTATTGAGCATGCAGGGAGAGGTATATATGGGCGGGGTAAAAGGTCTGCTGCATATCAACAGCAACCTTCCTTTAACGACATCCGAACTTCCCCAACTCCAGTTGTCGGATGTCATTATCAACGGAGAGTCCGTCAATAATGAGTTGAGCGGCAATCCGAAAGGAATCTCCGCACCCTGGAACAGTAATATTACTATCCGGGTGATGTCAAAAGAGGAAGATATCTTCCGCCAAAAAGTATATAAATACCAGATAGAAGGGCTGAACGACCAGCAAATCGAATCTTACAATCCCGAACTGGCTATACGCTCACTGCCACCGGGGAGTTATAAAATCATGGCTTCCTGTACCGCGAAGGACGGTAGTTGGATTCCCAGTCAGGAAGTACTTGAACTGACGATTCTTCCGCCGTGGTATCGCACGTGGTGGTTCATCCTGAGCTGCGCGATTTTCGTTGCCGCCGTTATCATAGAAACGTTCCGAAGGACATTGAAACGTAAAGAAGAAAAATTAAAGTGGGCAATGAAGGAACATGAGCAACAGGTGTATGAGGAAAAAGTACGCTTCCTCATTAACATCAGCCATGAGCTTCGTACTCCATTGACACTGATACACGCTCCGCTCAGCAGGATATTGAAATCATTATCTTCCGACGACAATCACTATCTTCCGTTGAAAGCTATTTACAGACAGTCACAGCGCATGAAAAACCTGATAAACATGGTGCTTGACGTGCGCAAGATGGAAGTCGGAGAAAGTAAAATGCAGATACAGCCTCATCCACTCAACCAATGGATTGAGCACGTATCACAGGACTTCATCAATGAGGGTGAAGCCAAGAATGTACGAATCCGCTATACACTCGACCCACGGATTGAAACTGTCAGCTTCGATAAGGACAAGTGTGAAACTATTTTAAGCAACCTGCTTATTAATGCCCTGAAACATAGTCCCGAAAATACGGAAATTACAATTACCTCAGAGTTACTTCCCGAAGCCGGCAGAGTACGTATCTCCATTAGCGACCAAGGAAACGGATTGCAACAGGTAGATATCCGGAAACTCTTTACCCGCTTCTATCAGGGAACGGGAGAGCAAAGCGGAACGGGAATCGGACTGTCTTATTCAAAGATTCTTGTTGAACTGCACGGCGGTTCTATCGGCGCCCGTAATAATCAGGAAACCGGTGCTACTTTCTTCTTCGAACTACCATTGAAACAAGGTACTGAAGAAATCATCTGCCAACCCAAAGCATACCTGAACGAACTGATTAGTGACGACAAAAATGAACATATACCGAACGAAAATAACTTCGACACCACCCCTTATACTATTTTAGTCGTGGACGACAATCCCGACCTGACGGATTTCCTGAAGAAATCACTGGGAGAATATTTCAAACGCATAGTAATCGCTTCGGACGGTGTGGAAGCGCTGCAACTTATTAAGAATCATGCTCCGGATATCATTGTCAGTGACGTGATGATGCCGCGAATGAACGGATACGAACTTTGCAAGAACATGAAGGAAGATATTACTATCAGCCATATTCCCATCATTCTGCTGACGGCAAGAGATGATAAACAAAGCCAGTTGAGCGGTTACAAGAATGGAGCGGACGGCTATCTGACAAAGCCTTTCGAAATAGAGATGCTGATGGAAATAGTCCGCAACCGTTTGAAAAACCGGGAGTCTACCAAGAAAAGGTACCTGAACGCAGGATTAATCCCCGCAGTGGAAGAAAGTACGTTCAGTCAGGCAGACGAAACATTCCTGTTGAAACTGAATCAGATTATTCAGGAGAATCTGGACAGCAGTAGTTTAGATGTCACTTTTATCTGTAAAGAGATAGGAATGAGCCGGGCTTCGCTTTATAACAAGCTGAAAGCGCTGACTGATATGGGAGCCAATGATTATATCAATAAATTCCGGATGGAAAAAGCGATTACGTTAATCACGGGCACGGAAATGTCATTCACGGAAATCGCGGAGAAAGTGGGATTCACGACTTCGCGCTATTTCAGTACGGCTTTCAAGCAATATACGGGAGATACGCCGACACAGTACAAGGAAAAACGGAAACAGGAAAAAAAGAGCGAATAACAGCTTTTACTACTAAAAAAGATAAAGAAAAACGGTGAACACTACGCAGTCATAACCTGCCTGATGTCCACCGTTTATCACATATAATCGCATCTCACTTACATTCAGCCATTCACTTTCTTGTAGTCCTCCAGGAATTTCTTTAATCCCGAATCCGTCAACGGATGATTGAGCAATCCCTTGATAGCACTCAACGGACAAGTAGCCACGTCTGCTCCTACTTCCACACATTCGATGATATGTTTGGTATTACGGATAGAGGCAGCCAGTACTTGAGCCTTGTAATCATACGTACGATACATACGTACAATATCGCCAACAAGTCCTACCCCATCTTCGCAAATATCATCCAAGCGTCCCACAAAAGGTGAAACATAAGTAGCTCCGGCTTTAGCGGCCAATAATGCCTGCCCTACGGAAAAGACCAATGTACAGTTTGTACGAATCCCTTTCTCCGTGAAATGCTTGATAGCTTTGATACCATCGGCAATACAAGGCACTTTCACCACGATATGCGGGTCGAGCGCAGCAAGTTCCTCGCCTTCGCGAATCATACCCTCATAATCGGTCGCTATCACTTCGGCACTCACGTCGCCATTGACAATCTTGCATATCTTGACATAATGTTCACGCTGGTTTTGCATACCCTTGATACCTTCTTTCGCCATCAACGAAGGATTGGTAGTCACTCCGTCAAGTACTCCGAGGTCATATGCCTCTTGAATCTGCTCCAAATTGGCCGTGTCAATAAAAAACTTCATACTTCTAATTTTTAATGGTTAACTATCTAATAGTCAAAGATAATAATTAATTTCCATTCTTCCGCGATTAAGCAATTGTTATTTCCGGGTCAAGATATACATCCTGAATGGTATTCAATAATTCCACACCTTCATTCATCGGTTTTTGGAAAGCCTTACGTCCGCTAATCAATCCCATACCACCGGCACGTTTATTGACTACGGCAGTAATGACAGCATCACGCAAGTCTGATTCTCCATGAGATTCTCCACCGGAATTAATCAATCCTACACGTCCCATATAGCCGTTGGCTACCTGATAGCGGCAAAGGTCAATCGGGTGTTCGGAACTTAGTTCGGTGTACATACGTTCATCAATCTTACCGAAGCCGATGGCTTTGAACCCACCATTATTAGTAGGAAGTTTCTGTTTTACAATGTCCGCTTTGATAGTGACACCCAAACGGTCGGCCTGTCCGGTGAGGTCGGCGGCGGAATGATAATCCACAGCACCTTTCTTGAAATCATTGTTACGCAGATAACACCAAAGTATGGTTGCCATACCGAGTTCGTGCGCATATTCAAAAGCCTCGGCAATCTCTACCAACTGTCGGCGGCTCTGTTCCGAACCGAAATAGATGGTTGCCCCTACGGCTACCGCTCCCATATTCCATGCTTCCTTGACTGTACCGAACAATACCTGATCGAAACTGTTCGGATAAGAAAGTAATTCATTGTGGTTCAGTTTCACAATGAAAGGTATCTTATGGGCATATTTACGTGCCACGGAACCAAGGATACCGAATGTGGAAGCTACTCCGTTACAGCCGCCTTCAATAGCCAGTTTCACGATATTCTCCGGATCGAAATAAATCGGGTTCGGGGCAAACGATGCTCCGGCCGTGTGTTCGATATCCTGATCGACAGGAAGTATGGATACATAACCGGTATTTGCCAGTCGTCCATGTCCCAACAGGGTTTGCAGGCTGTTCAATACGCGTATGTTCCGGTCGGAATCAATCCATACCTTGTCTATCGTATCGGGAGACGGAATATGAATCAATGACTTGTCAATGGTTTCGCAAGTGTGATCCAGATAATAATTGGCTTTATCTCTTAGTAATTCAACTATTTTACTCATAACTTTAATTTTTAATGTGTTATTATTCTATTTTTTCTTTCCCTGATTGGCTACTGCATCCATCAGTTTCTTTATTTCCTCCGGATTTCCGAGGAAATAATCATTAGCCACATTCAGGTTTTCATCAAACTCGAACACGTAAGGCACGGCAGTAGGCAGGTTCAGTTTTATAATATCTTCATCCGAAATATGCTTCAAGTGCTTGATAATACCTCTCAAACTATTGCCGTGAGCCACGACCAATAAGGTGTGGGCTGTCTTCAGGCTCGGAAATATATCCGATTCCCAATAAGGCATAATACGTTCGATGGTATCTTTTAATGATTCGGTACGGGGGAGTTCAGCATCGGGCACTTCGTGATAGCGGTAATCAAAACGGGGATTTCGCAGGTCTTTTTCTGAAAGCGGATTGGGAGCTATATCGTAGCTACGACGCCAGACGAGCACTTGTTCTTCACCATATTTCTCAGCGGTTTCCGCTTTATTCAATCCTTGCAACTCGCCATAATGCTTTTCATTGAGACGCCAGTTTTTCTCCACAGGAATCCAGTCCAAGTCCATCTTGTCCAGTACACAGTTCAGCGTCTTTACGGCTCTTTTCAGATAAGAGGTATAGGCTTTATCGAAATTGAATCCATATTCTTTCAGTGTCACGCCGGCTTTCTCAGCTTCGGCAACTCCTTTTTCAGTCAAGTCTACATCTGTCCAACCGGTAAAACGGTTTTCCTTGTTCCAGACACTTTCTCCATGACGAAGCAATACTATCTTTTTCATTCTTATAAATCTCCTTTCTTCTTTTTACATATACAACATTTTGTTTCTCCACAAAGTTCATTGGAGAATGAATAGTTATCAAAATCCCCAAATGATGATTCTTTCAGTAAATCAGTAAAATACAGGAAGCATGTATATAAAAAACAAACTCACCTTTCCCCTAAGGGAAAAGCGAGTTTATTAAAAAAAAGAGAGAGAATTTAATGCATAAAAATCGGTCCTAGTTTTGCGTTTTGTTTTATAAGCCCTCTGTTGAAGCAGATATATCGGCATTTTTACCATAATATGCTTCTTTTGTCTTTTTAATATCCCGCAGCAAAGCTGCATAATGACGATAATTCAAATCACCTTCCTTGCAAACGGCAAGCTGTCTTTTCACATATTCCTCCACCTTATCAAAATGTGTTTCCACAAAGAGCAGGATATCAGAACGGCTGAATGTCGCATTCGCATTAGCGATATCTTTGCTTTCGGGATTCATCATGCGTCCGATAAATGTCAGATAAGACCGTTGCAACTGGCGACGGAGATTATTTTCCAACTCATTGGAAGTGTTCAAAGGTTTCCATATCGCAGTGAACACATCATTCAGATATTCATCAAGCGGATACGGTTCCGAACCACACAAAGAACTCGAATAGATATTATACAACATTCCCGGCGCAAGCAATAAAGCGACTAAGGAATTTTGGCGGTCACGAATTTCATCCATAGGTTTGACTCCCGTGCAACTCACCACTTTATCCGGATAGAGCCAGAGCGGAGCCTCGAACAGATTGCGTCCAAACCACTCTATCGCCTCTTTCTGCACACTGCGCGGCAGATAATCATGAGGTTTCATCCCCGGCAGATTATTGGTATAACGGCCACCCAAGTTTCTCTGTACATGCATAGTGTATTTCATATGTTGGGCACGAACTGATTTATAAATCGTATTCAGGTCGTCATACAGGCCGTCAGGCTGCGCTGTCCAAGTCATTATATTTTCCATCACCCTTTTCAGGTTCTTTATGCCATATTCATTCGCCTTCATGTTATTGTCGCCCAAATCCTCACTTTGGCTGCGCGGGTCAGCACCTTTTCCCTCATCACCAATAAACAACATACGACGATCGCTCCGGAGTTTCTTCGTGACTTCGGCACGCAATGCCGCTTTCTCCTTAAAAGGGTCTTTAAATTCGGGACGATACTGGTAACCCCATTTTATCGCCCATTTATCATAGTCGCCAATATGAGGGAAAAGTCCTTTCCCGGAAATCTTATCCTCAGGCTGCGCCACATAGTTAAACCGCGCATAATCCATTATCGACACCGTGTGACCATTGGCTTCCACCCAAGCCTTGTCACGCAACTTTTCTACCGGCGTAGCCGAACTTGCCGCCATGTTGTGACGCAAACCGAGGGTATGCCCTACCTCATGTGAGGAAACGAACTGAATCAACGTACCCATCAATTCATCATCAAAGTTCATTGTCTGCGCGCGTTTATCCAAAGGCCCGCACTGTACCATATACCACTTTTTAAGCAAGTTCATCACGTTGTGATACCAACAGATATGGCTCTCCATGATTTCTCCGCTACGAGGGTCTACAATACGCGGCCCATAAGCATTCTCATTTTCCGAAGGCAGATAGCGCAACACGCTATAACGTGCGTCATCCAAACTCATAGTAGGATCGTCCGGCCATTCTTTAGCCATGATGGCATTTTTGAATCCGGCTGCTTCGAATGCTACATTCCAGTCTTTCACACCCGCTTTAAGATAAGGTATCCATTTCTTCGGTGTTGCAGGGTCTATGTAATATACAATAGGGCGTTTCGGCTCGGTAAGTTGTCCCCGGCGATAACGTTCCGGGTCTTTCGGCTCCAACCGATAACGTTGAATGATAGCTCCACGCACAGTAACCTGCTGGTCGTCCGAAAATTCAGTTACCGGATTCTGGAAGAATCCTACCCGTTCATCCGCCAGTCGTGGCTGCATGGGTTCTTTAGGCAACATTACCATGCTGGTATTCAATTTCACAGTCACCGAACCCGTCGCTGCCGCCGGCAACTTGCCGGAAGTAATATTGTAAGTACGCAAGGTGGTCACCTCTACATTAATAGGATAAGTCTTGATGGTATCCATAAATGTACGGTCCTGTACTAATGAGCCGATACCCAGAATGGAACGGTCACTTGATGTAAAGCCACACGTCTTGTTATCCCCCAGAAGAAACTTGGATACATTAATGAGCTGTGCCTGGGTTTCCGGATTCCTACCGATAACATCGAATTTGCCAATTACCGGATCTACGGTCGATTGCTTCAAAGCCTCAGCTATCTTATCACCCGGACGGCCAAACTGTGATTGTACATACTCACGCAGAAAGAGAGTCTTGCCATTATGCTGTTCCCAATAAACCACACTCCGGTTCACCTCTTCACCACTAATCATCTTGAAACCCTGCGGCACGGCTTTAAAACGGGTAACGACCAACAATAACCGTCCCATCAAAGAATCCGGTACTTCAAAATACCAGTCATCCTTGATATGGCGTACTGTAAACATACCCTCACATTCACTACCTCCATCTTTCAGCAGTTTCTCGTAAGCTGTCTCTTTCTTGACAGTGTCTTTCTTAACTGTATCTTCACGGACTACCAGACTCTTCTTCCCAAATTCCGGCAGACTGGTACCGCTAGCCTGTACTTCGGCTCCTTGCAACGCCCAAAGCACCAATACAATTATCATCAAAATCTTTTGCATTGTTTTCCTGATTTATTTTATTCGTTAGTATTCAGTGTCAGATTCGGATTCTTTTCACGGGCAGCCACCGGGAACGGAATGATATACAAACGTGAATCCGGTTTCAACGTATATGTTTTCTGCTCCACATCTGTGGTAACCAACGGAAAAGTGCGGGTAATCGTCTTCGCATAGTCTGCTTCCGTATTGAACCGTTTCAAATCCCAGAACCGGCTGAATCCGAAGAGCAGTTCTTTACGACGCTCATTGATGATTTCCTGCATCATCTCACGTTGTGTAGCCGGTTCCGGCAATACCGCTTCGCTCCCCTTAATGCGTTTCTCACGCAACAGGTTCAGCACTTTGACAGCCCCGGATAAATCATTTAACCGTGCATTAGCTTCTGCCAAAATCAAATAAACTTCGGCAGTACGCATACCTACAGCCATGTATTGAAACTTAGAATAGGTAAGGGCAGTGTTCCATAAAGCAGCTCCGGAACCCTCGTCAAAGTAATACTCAAGATTGCCGGTCGTTTTGAAGAACAGGTTCAAACGCTCGTCATTATCTCCGAAAAGCTGTACCAGTTCCGGGCTAATCATACCATAGGTATAAGCCGGATTGTCCGAGGTGCTACCCATATAAGCATAATTCAACACTTCCGGGTTGCCACCTTTGGCATAAGTTGAAACCTTAGTCGGCCCCCCGACGGCATCCAAAGCTATATAATCTATCAAGGCATTGTTCAGTTTCAAAGATTCCTCCGCCGCATCCTTAGCCTTTTTCCAGTCACGGTGGAACAGGTAAACGCGTGCCGCCAATGCATAGCCGAATGCTTTCGACGGATGATATACATTCACCGGTTCTTCCTGCAGATAAGGTAACGCATCCTCGATATCCTTGATGATAAAGTCATAGACTTGGGCAACAGTAGCTTTGGTAGGAGTCGCTTCCAAGTCATATTCGCTGACAATAGCAATACCACCGTCAGTGGCGGCCGTCTCCGGATTGTAGGCTTTAGCGAATGTATTCACCAGAATAAAATGATCCCACGCACGCATGATTTTTGCTTCCGCTTTAGCCAGTTCCTTCACATCCTTGTCACCTGTACTATGATCTACCAATGAAATCACGATGTTAGAACGTAAGATGTATTGATAACAGTTTGCATACAGATTATTATCACTTAATTCTTTACGGTCGGCATCCTCATTAAAAGTCATATTGATTCCATCAGAGGAAAGATATTCCTTGCCGATAATATTCGATTCTTTTGACCAGACATTATCACTCAACAAAGCAAAAGACGACGGATAATAACTCCGGTTCGGCAAAGCCACCAATTCATAATAAGTCTCGGTAGAGTCCACAGTCTTCTTTCCTGTGGGAGTAATATCCACGTAATTCTCGCAAGCCGCAAATCCCAAGATAAGCAGAACCGGCAATATATAAAGTAATTTACGCATATCCTATATTCTTTTTAATAATTAGAAACTTGTTGATAATCCGATAGAATAAGTCTTGGGTGAAGCCATGCCGCGTGTGCCGCTGTTCAATCCGTAGCTTTCCGGGTCAATGTCGCTTCCTGCCTTACACCAGGTAAACAGGTTGTTCACTTGCAACTTCAAATTCAATGAATTAAGCCGGATTTGACGGCAGATACCGGACGGCAAACTATACCCCAGACTCAAGCTACGCAATTTCACATAACCTGCATCTTTCACATTAATATCACCATATTGCCACCAGTCCTGGAAAGTGCTTGCGTAAGTTTTAACCTTTGTGGGCATATCAATATACATACGTACATTTGCATCCGGTGCATCTGCACTCCAACGGTTGGTTATGTCTTTCAACGTCTGGCTTCCCACCTGGTCACTCATACTTACCACACTGTTACGCAGTTTGTTACCGCCTGCATATACAAAGAAAGCATTCAAGGCAACTCCCTTGTAGCTAAGTCTCAAGGATACTGCTCCATTGAATTTCGGAGTCAGCGAACCAAGATTTACAAGATTCTCAGTACCTTTCAGTGACGACCCGGTAGTAATATTGGCAACCGTACCATCCTCGTTGAACGTCACCAAGTCGTTTCCGTCCTTGTCCACCGCTATCGGATATCCGTTTTCAATACGGTCTATACGGTAAGCCCAAAGCGTATTATAACTGGTTCCTTCCATAAAGTAATTCCGCGGGCTCATAATGAAACTTGTCGAAGTGTCCGAATCACTATGATCCACCTTTAACATCTTGTTCTTGTTATGGGCAAAGTTGAAGTCAACAGCAAAGTTCCAATCCTTCTTCCTGATGAGATTGGCAGTAAGAGAAAATTCTACACCCCGGTTGCGCATCTCACCGTTGTTCACTACACGTGATTTAGCCCCCAATGTAGGATCCATGTAGCGGCGTACAAGCAAATCAGATGAGTGGCGGTTATAATACTCCAAGCTACCATTGACCAAATTATTGAAAAGACGGAAATCCAGTCCCACATTATAAGTGGCTGTTTTCTCCCAACGGAGTTTCGGGTTCGGAAGATCATCATCATCATAAGTCAGGTAAGTCGTCTTGATCGGATTGCTCTGGGTCTTCTGCTTTACTACAAAATAGGTAGTCGAACTCTGATCCACATTACCGTTGATACCATAGGTCATACGTGCTTTCAGGAAGTCGAGCCAAACAATATCTTTCATAAATGACTCTTCCGACATAATCCAGGACGCACCGACAGACCACAGGGGATGACGCTGGTTACGGATATCAAGTCCGAACAAGTCCGCCTGATCCCAGCGGATACTTCCGGATACATTATAACGGGACAGATAAGAATAGCTTGCATTGGCATAAAAAGATGCATAACGATGGCGTGATTCTTGCAATGTAGCCGGCAGACCACTTAAAGTGATCGTACTACCGGTAAGAGCACTGGTTCCTACACCGTCACGATATGCTTGCCAATCTATAATATCAGAAGTCAGTGTCTGAGGATCGTATCCATACATTAATTGCCGTGTAGGTTTCGGAATCTTATTTTCCCTGAATTCAAGTCCGGCAATGGCGGTCACTGTATGATTCTTCCAACTTTTGTCAAAGTCTATCTGATTACGTACCGTATAACGGTTACTGCTCACCTCATTCTGATAGAACCGTCCGCCTTTCGACATTGCCGAATTTCCATTTGTATCAATCATAGAGTTGTACGTCATACGCATCAGATAGGAGTCTTCCGCATCAAACACTTCACTCTTGCTATGATTCCATTCATATTGATACATGAAGTTATATTTAAACATCTTCAGGAATCGTGCCTGCAAGCTGACAAACGGGCGGATGCTGACATTGCGTGATTTGGTACCGCTTTCACCCAATGCGTCAAGCACATTGAAACCAAATGTTTTATAAGGTGAAACACCTTCCGCCTTGCTCACGACACTGCCATTGTAAGCTCCACCCGAATATCCGCTTACATTCACATAAGGAGAATTATAACGGTTACCATCGGCATCCATTATTCTTTCATAACGTTGTTGCATAGTGTAACTGGTAAACAGGGTATTCGGTGTATCGCTACTTCCCAGACGGGCATCCACCCCGGCATTCACATTCAACCAACTGGTGATGGCATAGTTCGACTTATAATACAAGGAGAATTTATTCCTTTTATCATTTATCGTACGCCCCTTGTCATTTTCATAATTGAACGAAAGGAAGTGATTGTTTTTTCCGACTTTCTGCGATACGGACACATTATAACGCTGAGTTACAGCCGTGCGCCAGGCATTGTCACGATATTCTTTATAATAGTCATTATTACGCCACTGATTCAATGTGGCTTCGACTTCACTATTATTTAGTGTACCATTCTCCCGATCCAGATAAAGTTGGAACAACGGATTATAGTAACCTGATTTATAAGTGGACAAAAAACCGGATGCACTGCCTGATTCGGCTACATTCGCATCAAACACAGCTGTTTGATAATCAATAATATCACTTGTAGAAGCCAGATTCAAACTATTGAAATTCGGTTTGCTGGTGATGAACCAATCAGCATTGATATTCACATGCGCACCCTCTTCTTTGGCCTGTTTGGTAACTACCACAATAATGCCGTTTGCAGCCAAAGCACCATAAATACTGGCTGCCGCCGCATCCTTCAAGACAGTAATACTCTCTACATTATAGGGATTTATCTCACTCAGGGTCAAGTCGGTCGGCATATCATCCACTACGATTAGCGGATGTGAGCCTACATCATCCGAGAACGTACCTCTACCGCGAAGGATAGGGCTCATATCCCCGTTATTCGGATTGATATCCATACGCAGGCCGGCTATTTGTCCTTCCAGAGAAGAAGCCAAGTCACTATGCATCTGCCTTGTCAGTTGTTCGGAATCTATGAAGCCGAAAGAGGCGGTAGAACGTTCGCGACTGATACGCTGATACCCCGTCACTACAACATCTCCCAATTGCTGTTTATCTTCATGCATAATCACATTGACATGAGTACGCCCTTTAATAGATACCTTTTCAGTTTGCATACCGACAAAAGAAACTTCCAGTGTGTGGGTTTCTTCCATCACTTTACAGGTGAAATTTCCTTTGATATCGGAAATAGCTCCAAACGGGCTGTCGATTCCCCGGATATTCGCACCCGGCAGCGGATCCCCTTTTTCATCCACTACCCGCCCTTCGATGTTCCTGACTTTACGAGTAGTCGATACAGGCTTCACTCTACGGACAGTGATAAAATGTTGTTTCACCTCATATTCAAAAGGTTTCCCTTCCAGTATTTTCTGAAGTGCCGGCAAAGGAGCCAACTGGCGTATACTGACACTTACCCGATATGCGCTGACATCTGCACTAGGAAAATTCACCTTATAACCGGACACATTGCTGAACTGCTTCAAAGCCTCTCCCAGTGGCGCTTCCTTTAGTTCCAAAGAAATCAATTTGCTGTCCGTATTTTGTGCCCGTCCATGCAGGGCAATTACAAACATCAGCAATAAGAAGGCGGCTTTCATCCATACGACCTTTCTCATTGCCTTTTTGCGAGACAATGTAATTTGTTGCTTTTTCATAAGAGTTGTATTTGTAAAGTTATATATGTTTAATCGTGATAGTACCGTCCTGATAATCTACACGTACTTTTTCCAGTTTGTTCAGCAGTTCCACCGCCTCTTCCGGATGAGCGTTGCGGTTCGCCCAGAAGTTCAGGCGGATATCGTATAGCTCCACCCGTTCAAAGTCGATGTTCACATTGTACCATCTGCCCAGATAACCCATGATTTCTTCTAGCGATGCGTCTTCAAAATAAAACATTCCTTCTGTCCAAGCTGTATAAGTAGCTATATTGACATTCGATATTTTCTCTTCTCCGGTTTCCGTATAAGTCAAGTCCTGTCCGGGTTGAAGCACTACGGAAGTAAGGCTGTTCCTGTTGGTCACCTGCACTTTTCCCTGCACCAACGTCACGTGGCGGTCTTCTGTTGTGTATGAACGTACATTGAATTTAGTACCCAGCACATGGGTATCCATGCCGTCGGCACTTACGATAAAGGGACATTTTTCATCCTTTGCCACTTCAAAGCAGGCTTCACCCTTCAGTTCTACCCTACGTTCCTTTCCGTTGAATGCCACAGGATAGCGCAGGCTACTTTCAGCATTTATCCACACTTTAGTCCCGTCGGACAGTACCAGTAAGAAACTTTTTCCACGTGGTGTAGTCAACGTTTGGCAACAGGTGGTATCCGGCGTCAATGTTTTCCATTCTTTGATGTCCATCACACTGTCTTCCAACAGTTGTTGTTCATTATGACCATCCATTTGCAACACCACGTGTTCTCCACTGGCAGTTGCAGCAAAGAATCGTACCGGTTGCTCTTTTTTCACAGAGAGAGAAGGAAGTAAAGAAGGTATAAGAAAGGCCAGAACCAAAGCGGCAGCCACAGCAGAAGCCGCTACCCAAATACGCATTCTCGTTTTTACCTTTCGTCTCCTATCCAGACTTTCACGCATCACAGCTTCCTTGCAAGCCATCAAGTCGAGAAATAGTTCCTTGTTTTCAGGGACGCTAATCCACTGGCTGAACTCTTCCGTCTCCCTTAGTCGCGGTTCTTGTATCGCACGCAATGCATAGTCTGAATTTTGGTCTGGATTTTCCATCATAGTAATCAATTGTTTATCTTAATAC
>NZ_JBCOWR010000031.1:21649-27104 GCF_040918965.1 Bacteroides sp. RTP21281st1_H5_RTP21281_210402
CATATATATAGATATACACGCACCTTGCACCTGCCATTCATGAGGGTGCTGGGAATTGTATGGGTTTATAGCCGCTTAATGACATCGGCAGGAAGATCGGTGCACTCGGCAATGGTGGCGATGTCTATCCCTTTCTGTTTGAAGTTGCGGGCTATCTCAACAGTCTTGTTATGCTCTTTGAGTGCGGAGAACACCAATTCGCAAAGATAGTCGAGCGCAGCGTATAGCCGCTCCCGGTTCTCCATGCGCTGATAGTCCACTCCCCAAAAGGTAGAACGGCGACGGTGCAGTATCAGGTAGTATGTTCCGGCGGTGAGCAGTCCGGCTATGATGTCAGCAGGGATGCCTGTACCCTCGAACAAATGTTTCAGTTCATCTATCGCTGTGCGGTAATGTTTCTCACGACTTCGGGCGATGCGGCGGGTGGTGGGATTGTCGGCTTCGAGCTCCCACACCAACAGGTGCTGCATATCTATGTTGTCATAGAGATAGACTGCCAATGATTTCAAGTTTCTTTTCAGTATGTCCTCACCGGCTTTGTCGGTGGGGTGTTCTTCGTCGAACAGGTCGTGCAGCCAGTAGTCGGAAATGTAGGCGTACTTATCCAGTACCCGATCTATGCTCTTGTAATTTTTGAGCAGGACGGACATTTGGATGCCTGCCCTTTGCATAATATCCGTAAAGGTGATTTGAGCCAGACCTTTTTCACTTGCCAACTGGCGGACGGCATCAAATACACCCGCTTCGAGTTCGGCACGGGTGCGGCGGTTGCGTTTTTTCTTTGGTTCTTCCATGTTGATTTATACTATTGCACGCAAAAGTAGAAAAAATAAATATAAGCCACTTAATTTCTGCTATAAAACAGATTTGAGGGGAAAAGAGAAAAAAAGATTGCGTTTAGTTGCTCACATAATGATAAAGATGTATTTTTATGGCAATATATATATCTTATTTCATATTCAATATACATAATATACTGTTATACAGGTATATATAATTTTATTTATATAAATACAGTAATACAATCACATGATAACACATCAAGAAAGAGAGAAAATAACGCTTGATTTTTCGACACGAAGGCGAAAGAAAGATGTAGAAGTGAAATTCGGCGGTGATGACATAAGATTCTTGGAGAAACTGAAACAGATGCGATACAGCGACCATACGGTACAGGTGTACCCGCACCTGTTTCAACATTCGTTCGCTACCCACCTGATAGAGCAAGGAACGGATTTAAAAATCGTTCAAGAGCTACTGGAACATAACAATATTAAAACCACAGAGTTATATGTTCATATAGCAGACACTTATAAAAGTAAAATTAAAAGTCCGTTGGATGATATTTTGACGGAAGAAACATTATAAAATTTGGAGTTGCTAACAGCGGACTGTTATGTTTCGCTGTTAGTAACTCGTTACCAATAAGAATAAATTGAGTCATGAAAAATAAAACGAATAAGCTTTCAACCTTTAAATACAATCCTAAGGGTGGCATCTTGTGCATTTCCACAAATGAAACTTTAGGATTTAACTTCAATACAAATAAATTTGAAATCAATCAAAATCCAGAAGGAAATTCTAAGTTTAAGCCTATAATCAATATTGAATTGAATGCTGGAAGCATCGAATTTGATACAAATTATAGAGATAAGGTTAAACACTGTTGTTTCTATTCTTCAAGTAAGGTTGGAAATGTATTGATTAACTTCTTTCAAGAAACTGAAAACCAAAATTTACCAATTGACAGAGATAAAGATTTAGATAACTTTTCTATAATCTTTGAAGGTGATACTATTTATAGAATGGATTTCTATAAAAAAAGTATTGACTACAAAATGTTAGCTTCTGTATCAGTCTACAATAAAGATAATACTCTATATGTACGAATGCCTATGATGAATAAGTTATGTAAAATAAAAACGTACTTTTTCCAAGGAAGTCTGTTATATTTTCAAACAGATAAAAATGAAACTATTTCATACAAAATAGATGTTTCTCCTATAATACTGAATTGTATAAGAAGATTGTTGGAATGTACAGATGCTTATGAAAATCAAATCATTGGTAACAAGTAGATAACCTCTTTAACGATAGGTTATCTACACCCCATTAGCACCAACTACAAAAAGAATATGAAAAAAGAATTAGAAATACTATTTGAGCGTAATAAAAGAGAGTTCGCATTCTTTAAAGAAGAAGCGAATAAAATAGGGGTAGCTTCAAAATGGGGACAAGGTGTGATTCCACCTTATTCAATTCTACCATTTCATAGTGAGTTACTTGGAAATAAGCCGGGGAGATTTCTAAAAAAAGCATCTAAACCGGGAGCAAATAGACAATGTTATTTATTAAATACCGACAATCAAATTATTAATGGTGTCGAATATGATTCGTTTAATGATTTGAATAGTCAATGGATAGTTTCTAACAAATTCTATTTTTATTCTTCTGATTCAACCATTCAATACTCTTTTGGTAGTGTATTTGAAAACGAAACAAATGCAAGATTAGAGAGAGTTACTATCACTCAAATAGAAGATAACAAAATCAAGAGTGCTTATAGTTTTGGTAATAGAAGCGAATATGAAGAACTTTACTATTCATACCAAGATGATAGGATTTGCGGTATAACACAAAAAGTTTGGGTAGATGCATATTTTGAGCGTCACTACATAATAATGTATGATGATATTTCAATCCTTGAAATATTGAGTGACGGTACAACTCAAAAAATATATCCGGAGTAATTTGATATGAATAGAGAAAACGGTGCTAACAAAGCGTGATAACACTTGAACAGTGTTCCCCGCTTAGCCATTATATACCATAAAATAATAAAAATGAATAATGCAGAAAACAAATATTGGCCTTGTATATTAGTAGAACATGATGATAGATTCAGCATAATTCTTTCTGAATTTCATTTATTGGATGACTATTTTGGAGATAAAGGATGTGGTGGATATAGCGTTGAGCGATTAGCAAGGAAATTAGTAAAGAAGCATCGAATTGAAAACATTCAATTCGATAGCGAAGCAGGAATGTTCTGTGCATATTCAAAGGAACAAAATGCGCTGTTACAGTTATGTTCCTTGTTTGCTGAAATTGCAGGAAATCAAAATGATTACGAGAAAGACAATAAACCACTGCTTATATCATTAGATGAAGCAGAGAAATTGCTCATAAAAGGTTTTGTAATGGATTTGGACGAAATAAGTCAAGACAAGTTCTATCAAAATGTACCATGTCCCGCATTGAATAAAAAACAAAAAGAATATCTGGAGAGCATACAAAGCGAAGATGCAAAGACTCGGATTCTTGCATTGAGAAAAATCAATGCTGAAGCACGTACATTAACAAGGAAGTGGGATAACTATCTTTCCCATCCTCATACGATTGAACTTTTATTGGCGGCTGCTGAGAAAGAGACCGACTCCAAAGTTTACGAGGAACTAACAGCGACATTATATTTTATTTGTATTCGCCATTTACCGGACTTACGCATTAAACCTTATTTTTTGAAGTGTCTTAAACATAAGACTACACAAGTAAGATTTTGGGGATTGAATGGTTTGTCTTCTTTATATTTTCCTTCAATTAAAGATTTCGAGTTTTTGATAAATGATAAATCTGAAAAAGTAAGGAATGAAGCACAAGGGCTTATTGTACAAATGCAAAAGCAGAGCAGGAATAATTGGGAATTTCCTTGCTGGATGTTTAACAGAAAGAATTATGTAATATGAGAGGTATATAACAATCGGCAAACCGCTTAAATTCGGTTAGCCGAAACACATTATCAATATTAAAATACCAAATATGCCAATATATACAAGAATTATAACATCATTATCAGATTTCATCATTTTGATAGATGAAATTTTGACTAAATATGGAGCATCTGTTTTTGTAGAAGATAAGACTAACGATGGCTTCATAAATAAACTTGTTATAACTGACAATACAACTCGTCTTGTGAAAAGTAATCGAGATAAAAATTTGAATTTCTTTATTACAACACTATCGTTAGAACACGAGAATAGGTTTAATTTCTATGATGATGCACAATGCAAGTTTGTGATAGAAGGCAAAGGCGGTAGAGAAAATGCAACAGAATTAGAAATGTTACAATTAAGGGTTATTTCAAAAACGCCGGATTGTCTTATCAATAAAATATCCAATGAGATAAATTTGAAGCTAAAAAAAGACTCAGGATATGACAGTGTAATATTGAGAGGAAACCACAAAGTGTTTTATAGTAAGGCATATTTGGGGAAAAAGAAATTTGTTTATGAAATAGACAATTCCCTATTACCAATAATTGAAATAGGGAACAATGTGAATTAAAGAAATATTGATAACAAACAGCAACCCGACTGAACAAGGCGGAACGCTGCCGGACATTATCGCTAAATAAATGAATTACAAACTAAAAGATACTGAATATGGAACTTTACATTAAAAAATGGTGGGGCAATTATGTAGGTGGATGTGATGATTCTCTTCTATTGCTGGATTATTTCGGAAAGCAAACACAAAGTAATCTTGAACTAAGTAAAATACTATCAGATATTCATTTAGATGTTTTGCTGAAAGAAAACTCCATCAATGGGGGCGATGTGTATTTTTGTGTAGAAAAAACACATGAACCACATTTCGATATGGCTGTCGATGTTGTAATAGATTTATCTGCTATTCTTTTAGAAAGCATCAAAAATGGAATGGTTGATATAAAACATTTAGATAGCAGTAGCAAATACTCCAATAGTTTTTCTATTTCTGCATCAAAGGATGATGCAATGCTGCTCCTGAGTGGTCTGAACAACTTTATAAATACTCCACAAGAATACGAACTTGCGGAGTTCATGGATGAGAGTGAGCTGCAAGAATTAGTAAATGATTGCAAGGAAATTAGTAGCTTATTAAGCAATTGTATTAATCAAATGTAGCGATAACATATACCTGTCCTGCCTAATGGCTGCAAGCTACATCCCATTATGGGTCCATAAAAAATAAATTGTAACAATGAAAAAAGATAATCGTTCACCTAAAGATATAATTCAAGTATTCGGGACAATGTTAGAAGAAAGGCTTATTCCGATAGGATTTAAGTTTTTCAAATCTACCAAAACTTTAAAACTAACTCTGAAAGGGTATGATTTATCCTTTTCTTTACTTTCCAGATATGTATTTATAACCATAGAACAACCAAAACTAATCAGAAATATCCGAGTGTAAATCTTTAATTACCAGCATATTCTAAAATTTAACACTTTTCGGTTGCCATTTGTCGCTTCCCAAATTTCCACATATTTTTGAGACGTATTTCTGACGTGGAGAATTTGCGGGGCTTGTTTTTTGTCACACCGTGCAGACAGTTGACAAGGGTTTACAACCGTTTACGACAAGCGACAATAACCGCCCCGATATGCGGAAACAGTCACACTGTGTAGAA
>NZ_JBCOWR010000031.1:27255-36185 GCF_040918965.1 Bacteroides sp. RTP21281st1_H5_RTP21281_210402
ATATTGCAGTGAGGCTTGTCAGGCAGAAGCCAAACGAGCCAGAGTGATGCAGAAGAACAACCTCTTCAAAGTCGCCCAACCCTTGATGGAGATACAGCATCAGGAGTATCTCACCTTTTCCAAAGCAGCCATCCTCATGGGCTGTTCCCGACAGTACATTTACAAACTTGTAGCCATCGGCAAGCTGAAAGCCTCACGCATCAGCAACCGCATGGCATTCATCCGCAGAGCCGACATCGAGCAGATGTTGGAGGGCAATCCCTATCACCGCATCCTGCCCGGCAACACCTCCACACCAAGGAAATCATCTTCATCTTCCTTACCTGCCAAAAGAGAAAAAAGGGAAAAGGAAAGCGAAGAAGTGTTGGACTTCTATTCGGGCGAGGAGGTGATGTCCCTTTTTAAGGTAAAGCAGTCATGGCTTTACACTTCCGCCAAGCGTAACCATATCCCCATCTGCCGTATCGCAGGAAAGAACTATTACAGCAAGAAGCATATTGACGAGTTTTTCGGTGTGGCAGTTGATATTAGCGAAATTACCGACTGGCTACTGACCGAGGAGGTGGAGGAACTGTTCGGCATGAAGCCGACCGCACTCCGTGCCTACACCTATCGCCATAAGATACCCACTAAAAGAGAGTACGGGCGTACCTATTACTCCAAATCACATTTGAACGAACTCCGCAGAACTGACCTTGTGAACGATGAACGCTACTATACCGTTGAGCAGGTGCAGCAAATCTATGGTCTTTCGTCAGCCAACATCTGCCATATCGTCAAGGTGAAGCACATCGAAAAGATAAAGGTGGGTGTGAAAAACCTGCTTTTGCGCTCAGATGTGGAGCGTGTCATGGCTGAAAGGAACAAATAACCGTGAAAAATCGGGATTATCGAAAATTATTTCAAAATGATGTATCGTGGAGGTATTCACGGATATTTCACGTTGTTCCTTTGCCATCGGAAACATGGATACAACTCCAAAATGTATACAACCAATTAAAACATAATTATTATGAGTAAATGCAAAACAGTTACCTTGCGTAAGCGCAAGATTAAGAACGGGACACAGTATTCACTATGCCTTGACTACTATCCCGGCTACCGTGACAATGTCACCATGAGAGTGATTACACGTGAAGCCTTAGGAATTTACATCTTCGCCAAACCTGCAAACCAGCAGGAACGGGACTTCAACGCACGCATGATGAAGAAAGCGGTCATCCTGCGCAACCAGCGCTACGAAGCCATTTTCAATGAAAACAACGGCTTTTTTGACAAGACCAAGATGAAGGGCGATTTCCTTGCCTATTTCAAAGGACTGGCTGACCGCAAGAATATCAAGTGGCAGCACGTATACAAGCATTTCCAGCGGTTCGTGAACGGCAAATGCACCTTTGAGGAGGTGGATGTGGATTTGTGCCGCAAGTTCATGGAATACCTGCTTGATGCACCCCAATCCATCCACACCAACCAAAAGCTGCACATCAACTCCGCAGCAGGCTATTGGTCAACTTTCCGTGCCGTGCTGCACACCGCTTACCGTGACAGGAAGATAAAGGAGAACCCAAACGGCTTCTTAGACCGCATCGAGTGCATTCCCACCATCAGGGAGCATTTGAGCCAAGAGGAACTGATACGGCTTGCCGAAACACCCTGTGAGGAGGAGGTCTTGAAAAAAGCTTTTCTTTTCGCCTGTCTTACGGGACTGAGAAAGAGCGACATCAGACAGCTCACGTGGCAGCAGATACAACCATACACCAACGGCAGGATGTTCGTTACCACCCGTATGCAGAAAACCAAAGAAATAGTGCATAACCCCATCAGTGATGAAGCCTATGGACTGCTGGGAGAACGGGGCGAGGGACTTATCTTTGAGGATTTCAAGGACAAGATGCTGCAAGGACCACTCCAACGGTGGCTCACGGCAGCAGGGATAACCAAGAAAATCACCTTTCACTGTACCCGCCACAGCTTCGGAAGCCTGCACGTGGAAATGGGAACGGACATGGCTGTCATCCAAGCCTATCTCGGACATAAGAACATTACCACCACACAAATCTATTCCAAGATAGCAGCGCAGCAGATGTGTCAGGTGGTGGACAAGATAACCTTGAAGCGCAAGGAGGCATAAATGTCTCACATTGACAGGTATTCAGAGGGGCGGTTATGGCTACAAGGCTATAATCGCCCCTCTATGTTTTTGGCTTGATGCCACCATTTATAAGCCCCTCAGAGTATGAAACAGAGTATGATATGATGACATTTCGTGAAATACATTGAAAAAGACCGTTCTAACCGCAAATAACGGGCAGTAATTGGGAAAAATAGCATTAACTTTGCACAAAATAATACAGGAACATTCAATCTCTCAACGAAATATGGAATCATCAATCAAGGACAAATACATCATCTTGGGCTTTGTCGGCTTCGCCATCGTCCTAATATCTTCCATTGCCACGCTGGTAATAGCGGACAGCTTCAACCAAGACAACTTTGTCAGGTGGATAGTATTCGTATGCTGTAACCTGTTGGGATGGTTGCTCTATCTCTCCTTTCAGACACTTATCTTTGATACATACGAAATCTACAAAATCAAGTTCGGCAAGAAAGAAACGATTGCCGAAGCCATAGAGGTGCAGGAAGAACTGTCACAAAATACACTTGAAGAAGCCACATCTGTGCCTGGACCTACATCAGTCCCTGAGCCTGTACCCGAATCATCCCCGACAAAAGAAGAGACACTTATCCAAACACAACCGATAGAGCTTACTATCGCCCCGGATCTTCACGAAAAGAACCGTGCCAATTACGCAAGCAGAGAGCAACGGGAAAAGGAAGAGCGCATCCGCATGGTCATGGAGTATTGCCATTATTACCTGCCTCGCATTGCCGACCAAGAAACCGTGAACCACATCTGTACTGAGGTGGACAAATGGATGAATCTTAACACTTATACCCCGAAGCCCATACAAAGACCGTTTACCAAAGACATCAACAACATTCCACTCCGTCACTTCGTATGGAATATCTCTGAGCGTTTCCTGTACAAGAGATACTACAATGGGGATAACCGTGCCAAGTTCATCAAAGCCCTTTTCCCGAAATCGTTTGCTGATACAGACTTATCAACCATCAAGAATTTCAAGGTAGAGCCGTTAAAGACGGAAATTCCCATTGATGAACCCGAAAACGGCAAACTTGATTTCCACTATCCCGAGGATTATGTGCGGAATTAGGATAATCACGACACCAACGACAACCATCCGGTAACTCATAACCGCCTGTTTTACATCGTTTCCCGAGTAATTTTACCCGTCATTTATGGCTGGGCTTAATTATTCGGGAATTATTTTGCAATGACGTGTCGTGGAGATATTCACGGATATATCATTTCAGTCCTTTGCGCCAAGTCTTACAAAAGAGACGAGTACGCGAATGGAAAAATCAATTCTTACCTTCAACGACCTCCCCGAGGTTGTCGCTCAGCTTCGAGACGAAGTGATGAGCCTGAAAAGCCTGCTCGCCGAGCAGCGCAGTGTGAACAATGCCAAAACGGTGGACACCCACGTGCCCATGTCTGTGGACGAGGCAGCAGAGTATTTAGGTATCCCTAAGGGTACGCTCTACATGAAACTGTCAGAAGGGACAATCCCTGCCACCAAGCCCGGCAAACGCTATTGCCTTTACCGTGACGAACTGGACAAGTGGCTGGAAACCGCCCGAAAGAATCCCATACCGTTGTCAGACGAGGAACTGAACAAGTCCTTATCCTCTTCCCACCGTCGCAAGCCCAACCCACGTAACTGGTGAATGATATGGAAGAGGATAAGAACTATATCAACCTGATACGTGGCGACCTCACAAAAGCATCCCAAGCGCATAACGGTATGCCCGACAGTGTAGGCATGATGAATATCAAGACGGCAAACCAAACCATTCTTGAAGCATCGTTATTGCCTACGCCCCGTGCGCTGTGGGACAGCTTTTGGTACGAGGGGGAACTCTCCTGCTTGTTTGCCGATTCCAACGTGGGCAAGTCCATCCTTGCCGTGCAGATAGCCGACCGCATCGCCCGAACCGACAATGTGCTGTATCTGGACTTTGAACTGTCCGAAAAGCAGTTCCAGCTCCGCTATACCAACGAGCATGGAGAGCTCTACACCTTTCCCGACAAACTCTATCGGGTGTCTATTGACTGCAACCAGCTTTTGGATGCCAACTTTGAGGAAGCTATCATAGGCGGCATTGAACAGATGGCTGTGCAGACCGACTGCAAGATTTTCATCATTGACAATCTTACCTACCTGTGTTGCGCCATGGAGAAAGGCGATGCCGCAGGACGGCTGATGATTCAGCTGAACAATCTCAAAAAGAGATATGCGCTCTCTATCCTTGTCCTAGCACATACGCCCAAACGCTCTTTGGATTGTCCCATCACATCCAACGACCTTGCCGGAAGCAAACGGCTCTACAATTTCTTTGACAGCGTGTTCACCATTGGAAAAAGTGCCCAAGACGGAGGGCTTCGCTATGTGAAGCAGCTTAAAGTGCGCTATGGCACGTTCTCTCATGATGCGGATAATGTAATCGTTTACGAGATTGACAAGGTGGATGCTTTCTTGCAGTTCGTGTTCAGGGGCTATTCCACGGAAAAGGAACACTTGAAAAAATTGGGCGACAATGAATCAAGCCAAAGGGATTGCCAAATTCTGCAACTCTCCCAATCGGGCAAGTCCGTCAGGGAGATAGCCTCACAGGTGAATTGTGGCAAGTCCACCGTAAACCGTATCATCCAGCGCAGCAAAGAGAGTAAAAACGCAGGTGTCCCAAGTGTCCCACTGTCCCAACCCTTAGAGTGTGGGACAATGGGACAGGATGGGACAGCCGACAATCAACCATCAAAAACGGACTAAGCTATGGGCAATTATTCATTACAGAAGTATAAAGGAACGGCAACACGGCATACCTGCCCCAAATGCGGAGACAGGCATTCTTTCGTCTATTACGTGGACGAAAATAATGTGCCGTTGCATCCATCGGTCGGCAGATGTAACCACGAAAGCGGTTGTGGGTATCACTACACTCCGAAAGAGTATTTTCAAGAGCATCCTGAACACAGAACTACCAATGATTTCTCTTTTGACAGGCAAAGAGCAGAGCAGAAGAAAGTGAAGCAGCAAAGTAAGCCGACAGCCATCGGCTATATTCCCCCTCACTATGTGGAGAAGTCGCAAAGCGAGCGTAGCAATTTCTTCCGTTTCCTCTTCACACTCCTTACTTCCTACTATGGCGACAAGGCGAAAGAGGTGTTGAAGCGGTTGTTGGAGGAATACCGTTTGGGGGCTACCCGTGACGGCTCTGTTATCTTTTGGCAGATAGACAGGACGGGCAAGGTACGCACGGGAAAGGTGATGCAGTACAATCCCGAAGACGGACACCGTATCAAGGGAGGACAGACATCGGCAGTGAACTGGATACACAGCATATTGAAAAAGCAGCGTGTGTTGGCAGAGGATTGGCAACTATCCCAATGCCTTTTCGGGGAACACTTGTTGAAAACGCATCCCGACAAGGTGGTGGTCTTGGTGGAATCCGAGAAGAGTGCCGTTATCGGTTCTGCTATCTTCCCCGATTATGTATGGCTGGCTACGGGTGGTAAGAGTCAGATGAGAGAAGAGAAACTCCGTGTACTGTCAGGGCGAACCGTGCTTCTCTTTCCCGATGCCGATGCTTATGCCGAGTGGAAACAGCGAGCCGAGAGCATGTACTTTTGTAAGGTGGTGGTTTCGGACATCATCGAAAGGAATGCCACCCCGAAACAAAAAGAAGCCCATATCGACATAGCCGATTGGATTATCTTTCAGATACGGGAGGGCAAGGTGATGAGTACAGCCAACCACTTGGTCGAGGCTGAGAGAATCCTCCAGCGGATGATAGAGAAGAATCCCGTCCTGCAAAAACTGATAGACGATTTAGACCTTGTGCTGGTCGGTGCATCTCCAATCGGCAACGATGATGAAAAACCTCCCTGACGGAGGAGAGCGGAAGCCGTAGGCTGGAGTTTGCAGACAATGGCTTGCCATTGATATAGCCCACTATAACTACACGCTCCGCTTACGTAGTTGTGGGCTCTCCCGAGGGGATTAGGGTTTTACCCTAATGACCCACTCAGGGCGTTTCTCCCCTGAGAACCCAGAGCAAAGAGTGACCCTCTCTTTGCAATCTCCGCTTATGGGTTGCACCCCTAAGAACCCCATGCGTTTACGGACAGCGGAAAAGCAAACAATAAAGTACAAACCAAAAAACAAGTATCTATGGCAACAAAATCAAGCATACATATCAAGCCCTGCAACATCGCATCGAGCGAGGCTCACAACAGGAGGACTGCCGAATACATGCGCCACATCGGAGAGTCCAGAATCTATGTCGTTCCTGAACTATCCACCGATAACGAACAGTGGATAAATCCCGACTTCGGCAGTCCGGATTTGCGGATGCATTATGACAATATCAGACAGATGGTAAAGGAAAAGACCGGACGTGCCATGCAGGAAAAGGAGCGTGAACGCAAAGGCAAGAACGGTAAAATAGTCAAGATTGCGGGATGCTCCCCCATACGTGAAGGAGTGCTGCTTGTCAGGTCGGACACCACACTGGCAGACGTGCGTAAATTCGGTGAGGAGTGTCAAAGACGCTGGGGAATCACACCGCTGCAAATCTTCCTGCACAAGGATGAAGGGCATTGGCTGAACGGTCAGCCGGAAGCGGAAGACAGGGAAAGCTTCAAAGTCGGGGACAGATGGTTCAAGCCGAACTATCATGCCCATATCGTTTTCGACTGGATGAACCACGAAACAGGAAAGAGCCGAAAGCTCAATGACGATGACATGATGCAGATGCAGACCCTTGCATCCGACATCCTGCTGATGGAACGCGGGCAGTCAAAGGCTGTCACTGGTAAGGAGCATCTGGAACGGAACGACTTTATCATTGAGAAGCAGAAAGCTGAACTGCAACGCATGGATGCAGCCAAACGGCACAAAGAAGAACAGATAAATCTTGCCGAGCAGGAACTGAAACAGGTGAAATCAGAAATACGCACTGACAAGTTAAAGAAGACAGCCACCACGGCAGCGACAGCCATAACTAGTGGAGTTGCTTCTCTTTTCGGGAGTGGAAAACTGAAAGAACTGGAACGTGCCAACGAAAAACTGCAAGACGAGGTTTCAAAACGGAACACCAATATTGAAAAATTGCAGAGCCAAGTACAGCAGATGCAGAAACAGCATGATACGCAAATCCACAATCTCAGAGAAATGCACAGGCAGGAACTTGACATGAAAGAAAAAGAACTGTCACGGCTCGCCAGAATCATAGACAAGGCTTTCAGGTGGTTTCCGATGTTCAGGGAAATGCTGCGCATGGAAAAGTTTTGTGCCATGCTGGGATTCTCTAAAGAAATGACTGAAAGTCTTATAGTCAAAAAAGAAGCCCTGAAATGTAGCGGTAAAATCTATTCCGAGCAACACAGGCGGAACTTTGATATAAAGGATGATATTTTAAGGGTGGAAAATGACCCTGACGATGAAAGCAGGCTGAACCTGACAATAAACAGGAAGCCGATTGCCGACTGGTTCAGGGAGCAATGGCACAGGCTTAGATATGGAGCAAGAGTGCCGCAACAGGAAGAAAGAAAAAGTAGAGGATTCAAATTATAATAGAAGCAATTTGATTAGTAATCTAAAAGCACTCCGATAACGATTAGAGTGCTTTTAGATTGTTTATCATTAATTATCAAAGCAAGTGCAGTTTAAGATTTTACTGAAGTTTGCATTAATAAAGAATATACTACAGCTGATATATGCGCAACATATTGTGACGCTTGTGATTCATTTCCCTTGAAATCCTTAACAAATACCGCTAAGGTATAACTGATATTATTAGGCAGACATATATAGGCAACATCATTGTGAGCTGCAAGAACACCATTTTCATTAACACAACCTGAACCTGTCTTATGCGCTATAACAACCCCTTCTTTATCAAGAAGTGGAGCTGCTATCCTATCTACACCTGTTTTGCATTCTTTTAACGTATTCTTAATGAAACTTTGTTTCTCATCATCGATAAGACCTTCAGTAAACAAACGATTCATCAACATTGCAGCACCAAGAGGAGATGTATAGTTAGAGTAAGCCTTGTTATGGTCAGCCGACATTTCCTCTTCCGTATAAGCTATCTGAAAACTTGAACGAGGAATGAGTGTGGCTATAAAACTATCTGTTTGAGCGACATTAACCATATCCTTAAACATAAGGTTGCTTGCATTGTTGTCACTCTGAGTAAGAGTATAACGCAGCAAATCTCTCACTGTCAATGATATGACTGGCCCTGAATAATCTTTCAGCATAGGACTCCAAGTCTTTGGGTCAAGTTTATCCCTATTTATATTTACTAAGGTATCAAGTGAAATTCCTTTATTGTCAAAGTCATTACAAAGAGCTAATGCCTGATGAACCTTAAACACACTCATCATAGGATAAACACTCTTATTATTGACCTTAACCGTATCTCTGTTATTAACAATAACCGCCACACCAATTTCGCCAGGACAAGCTGAGACAATTTGAGAAATGCTATCAGTCAAAACATTTGTTAAAGGAGGATTTGCGCTATCTTTTGTCGCTGATTTATGGAACAATGAAAATACCAAGATGAAAATGCAAACTAAAGCTATACTCAAAACTACGATTTGTTTTTTTCTGTTTTTTTCCATGTTTATATTATTTATATTTGTTTGACGAGAATATCTTTATTTGCCGACAAAGGTACATAACTTTACGGAAAAATATGTCAATACTTCGGTAAATTTTTACCGAAAAATTAAAAGTTAAACAATAAAACCGGCAAAAGTCGGTTCGGAAACACTA
>NZ_JBCOWR010000032.1:0-34979 GCF_040918965.1 Bacteroides sp. RTP21281st1_H5_RTP21281_210402
ATAACAAAGCCCGGGCTTGAGAAAGTCTGGGCTTTGCGCATAAAAAAAGGCTGTGTCAGCGTTTTGACACAACCTCAAGCAGAAGATATAAACATATCCCGCAGACACCTACTGTTGCTTTGCTTTGGGCAGTGTTCAAAAGTTGCGAAGTTTCGATAAGCCAAAGACAAAACGTCAAGTAAACGTCTTTCTTTATAATATAAATAAACATTCCCCCATCCCTCCCTTACTCCACGACTGGAGTATCGGCGTGAGAGAACGCTACAAAAATATATAAATAAAATCAAATATCTTGTGTCGGGAGAGGTTTATTTTCTGTGTGAATCATATTTGGACGAATAGAAAGAGAGTAAAAGGTATTTTGTAACTTGGATTGTGAGTGAAATCGTTGAATGGGACTATGATTCATGTAGCGAAAATGTATTGGAGAAATATTTTCGCTACATGAATCCGAGGGTTGTTCAGATATGCAGAGCTATTGGGATAGAAAGGGAGAGAGCGATATTTTTGCGGTGAATAGTTCGGAGCCCTTTGGGTATTATTTTATACGAGTGGACTTCAGCCACATACCAAGCAACTCAAGCATCTGCGAATGATATTCAAAATCTATATTCATCCCCCAGCCATGACCACCTTTGGGAAATATATACATGGTTGCGGGGACACTGTTTTTCTTCAATGATTCATAATAGAGTACGCTATTGGTAGTAGGTACGGATTTGTCATCATCACTCAATAGTAAGATTGCAGGCGGGGTATTCGCATTGACATGTTTTTCGTTCGAAAAGAACTGAATATCTTCAGATTGAGGTTTATCACCCAATAAATTAGAACGGGAACCGCCATGCGTGGCTGTTTCCATAGTTATAACAGGGTAGAAAAGAATGGAGAAATCAGGTCTTGTGCTTACTCCTTCTGTAGTATAGTGGGTGGAAGCAGTGGCTGCCAAATGTCCGCCTGCCGAGAAACCGGCGATACCTACTTTATTGGTATCTACGCCAAACTCGTTGGCATGTTCGCGTACATAACGTATTGCCTGCTGTGCATCATCCAATGGTACTTCCTTATGTTTGTTCGGCATCCGGTATTTAAGCACAAAGGCTGTTATCCCTTGTCCGTTCAGCCATTTTGCAAACTGCGAGCCTTCGTGCTGAATAGCCAGTCCGGCATATCCGCCACCCGGGCATATCACAACTGCCATTCCTGTGCTTTTTGTTTTGTTGGCCTGATAGATAGTCAATTCAGGCGAAGAAACATTGGTTACCCAGTTGCCATTCCTCTCAGATTTCTCGGCTTCTGTTATTTCATTACTTGTCGGTGGAGTTGTCTCCCACAGTTTTATGACCTTTTGAGCATTCATAGTTGTACATGTAAATATCAGCAAAGCGCTTAGCGCTAATAATCGACCTTTTTTCATCATGTTAATCAAATTTTGAATATTAGAAATAGATAAGAATCTAAAGGCTACAAAGTTACATTTTATTCTTTGTAAAATGAAAACCTGATTGGATATAATTTGAACTCATTTCTTAAAAGAATTGTAACATAGTTCTTATTTTGTGCCGTTTTTTCTTTGCGATAGACCATTAACCTTTGTAATTTGTGAGTTATTTATAGTAAGATTACGAAGAAATTCTCTACATTTGTCTAATCAATCTCTTGAATCTTATACATACTAAAGTCTGTTCGCCCGATGAAAAAGAACTGCCTGTTATACCTTTTACTTCTATTTTCTTGTTCTTCAGTCCTTGCCGATGAGCGTTTGGACTCGCTGCTGAATGTACTTGATAAAACCATTAAGGAAGCCGATACTTATGTGCAGATTAAGGAGAACAGGCTTCGTGAGCTAAAGAGAGAAGCCGGAAAGACACCACCTGTTTCCATCGAACGATATAATCTGAATGATAGGATTTATTCTGAATACAAGGCGTATAGCTCCGATTCCGCACTCCATTATCTGAATGAAAACAAATTACTGGCACGGCAGTTGAATGACGGGGAACGTGAACTTAAAATTCAGTTGGAGCTGTCCTATCTGTTATCATCCATCGGAATGTATATGGAAGCGGCGGACATACTTAATTCCATAGACCGCCGGACACTTCCACAGTCTCTTCTGGGATATTACTATACATGCTATGAACACGTATATGCCGAAGCAGGAGCGGCGCAGCCGCGATACCGGATGTTTTCATCGCATTATTTCAAGTTGAGCCGTGCTTATCGGGATTCCATGCTGGTAGTTCTGGAACCCGCTTCGGATACCTACCTGTGGTTGCGTGAAACTCAACTGAAAGAAGCAGGGAAGTATAATGAAGCTCTTGAATTCAGTGACCGGCGGCTTTCGGAATCTCCATTCGGCACTCCCCAATATGCATTGGTGGCTTATCAGCGCTTCCGTCTTTTTGAAAGTATGGGGAAGAAAGACGAGCATTTATATTATTTGGTTCTTTCCGCTATTTCCGATGTACGTTCCGCCATCAAAGAACAATCCTCGTTGATGGTACTGGCACAGGAACTGCATGGCAAAGGAGATTTGAAACGTGCGTATGCATATATCAACTTCTCTTGGGAAATATCACAATTCTATAAAACGCGGTTGCGCAGTTGGATGAATATTACCCCGCTTTCCATGATAAACGGGAATTATCAGGATATTATCAGGAAACAAAACAAGGAACTGCTGATTTATATCGTATGTGTAGCCCTGCTTGCGCTATTGCTGGTGATAGCGTTAATCTACATCTACCGGCAGATGAAAGCCCTTTCCGTTGCCAAGAAAGGATTGCAGGAAGTGAACGAACGACTCTTCTCACTGAATGAAGAACTGGAAGAGGTGAACCGGCATCTTCGTTCTACAAATTTAGACCTTTCTGAATCCAACCTTATTAAAGAAGCCTATATCGCCCGCTTCTTCAAGCTCTGCTCTGTCTATGTAGACCGTTTGCAGGCATACAGAAAGCTGGTAAACAAGAAATTGCAACGAGGACAAGTGGCTGAACTGTTGAAAATGACTCATCTTAGTAACGATATTGTAACAGTCGAAGTGCAGGAATTATATGCGAACTTCGATTCCGCCTTCCTGCATCTTTTCCCGAACTTCGTGGAGTCCCTCAATGCACTATTATTACCCGAAGAACAAATCGTCTTGAAACCGGACGAATTACTTAATACGGAACTGCGGATTTTTGCTCTGATACGTCTGGGTATTAAAGACAGTTCACAGATTGCGGAGCTTCTGCATTACTCAGTGAATACGATTTATAATTACCGCTCGAGAGTGAAGGCCAAAGCACGTGTTTCACGCGAAGATTTCGAAGAATTAGTAGCTAAAATACGGTAAACAAGTCTGTATCAAATCTACCTTTTGATACGGGCATAATGTTGCTTAATATACTGTTTATCAGATAATTGTCTTTTGGGAAATATTGTGAATATCCACTTATATTCCCTTTGCTATTTTTTATCGTAGCATTTCCATCTATTTTTGTCATAACCGAGCGGAACTAACATATTCCGCCCCGGGAACTTCTTTTTTTATTAACCTTTATAAAAACACACATGAAAAATGATTTGTTGCATTTTTCCATACCGGAAAAAGGAAGAAGAATGAAACGTCAGCTTGCGAGCTGGTTATGGTGTTGGGCTATTCTATGCGTATGCGGAATAGTCTGTATCGCCTGCTCTGACGATGATTCTGTGAAAAAGAACCCTTACCTGCAAACAAGTACTCGCGCCATGTTGAAAGAGGTGGTGGAGGTCAAGTTTAACAACATTGATGGAAATACCGATATTACTGTCGATTTTGGTGACGGGACGGTGAAAGAGGGGAAAGCAGCTACCCTCATTACTCATGCCTATACCCAAAGTGGCGACTATACCATGCACGTCACGGCAGGTCAGTATGAGGTACAGAAAAGAATCCGTATTTATAATCTGTTGGCGCTGACGGAAGCGATGAAGCAATTCAGGGAACCGTCCAACAAGAAGGTATGGGTGATGACACACCGTGCGCATACCACCGACCGTACTATCCCCGAAAACTCGGTATCTTCCGTAGAAGATGCCATTGAGTCGGGAGCGGAAGTGATAGAGTGCGATACCCACGTGACAAGTGACGGAGTGGTAGTGGTATGCCATGACCAGACAATCAATGCCACCACGAACGGTACGGGCGACATCACAAAAATGACCTACGCGGAATTACAAAAGTACAACCTGAAAGACCGGAACGGTCGGGTAACCGATGAAAAGATGCCCACCCTTGAAGAGTTCCTGAAAGCGGGACGTGGCAGAATCTACTACAACCTCGATTATTCCCCACGTACGGCTTCTTCCCAACAGGTAGTGGATATCGTGATGAAACTTGACATGATGGAGTCCGTATTCTTCTACTGTAACAGCGCGCAGAAAGCGGAAGAAGTGCTGGGAATTACAGCCAAAGCGCACGTCTATACGTGGACGGGCAACCACAAACCGATGATGGGACTGCCGGGTAACTACTTCGTGCAATACAGCTACCTGACAAATGGGAAAAGTACCCCGTTGGGAAGTTCCATCAACGATGGAATGCTGGCTACCGTGAATATGCTTCCTGCAAGCGGCAGCAGTGTATCCGAATGGACGCTGAACGAGGACTATCTGGATGAACTCCTGCAAATCTATCCGATGGTATGTATGATACAGACGGATGTACCGGACTTGTTAATCCCGGCCTTGCAGACAAGAGGACTGCGTTAACTTTATCATTTACTATTAAAATCATCTATTTATGAGAAATATTCATTGCAAAATGTGTACCTGTCTGTTAGGTATATTGCTGATGCTGTTTTCCGGTATCCAGGCAAGGGGAGCTTCGTGGGAAGCGCAGCAGGAACGTAAAATATCCGGTACGGTCATCGACGAGAAGGGCGAGCCTGTCATCGGTGCTTCAGTGGTGGTTGTAGAGACGAAACAAGGAGCGATAACCAATATAGAAGGAAAGTTCAGTGTGAATGCCCCGCAGAACGGTCGCCTGAAAGTGTCTTATATCGGATACGAAACACAGGAAGTAGCCATCAAAGACCGCCAGTCATTGAGAATCGTGTTGAAGGAAGAATCTACCGCTTTGAATGAAGTAGTGGTAATAGGTTACGGCACGATGAAAAGGAAAGAAATGACTTCGGCTATTTCGCACGTAGGTGCTAAAGACCTCAATCAGATTTCCAGTCTCGATGCTTCCATGCTTTTGCAAGGCAAGGTATCCAGTGTATCCGTTTCAAATACGGCTTTGGCCGATCCGAACAGTACGGGAAGCATTCAGATTCGTGGTATATCTTCACGTAATGCCGGCCTGGGCCCGTTGATTGTTGTTGACGGAGTGCCGGGCGGTGATATGACGAATATCAATCCGGCCGATATTGAATCTATCGACGTATTGAAAGACGGTGCGGCTTCTGCTATCTACGGTACACGGGGTAGTAACGGTGTCATCCTGGTAAACCTGAAGAAAGGAACAAGAGACGGGGAAGTGCATACTACATATAGCACCGCCGTTACTTTCAACAAGGCGAAGAAAGAACTGGATATAATGAACGCCGAAGAATATCGTGCCTACCGCACCGTATCCAATCCGCTTTCCGATATGGGAGCTACCACAGACTGGTTCGATGCCGTTACCCGCCTGGGTGTGACGCATATGCATACATTGACTTTCTCCGGTGGAAACGCGAGAACCAACTATCGTGTGACTGCCGACTACCGCAAGGCACAAGGTATCGACCTGCGTTCAGACCGCCGGGAATACGGTGCACGTGCCACTATCAGCCACACGACGAAAGACGGTCTGTTCACATTCTCCGCCAACATGACTCCGCGCGTAATCGACCGGAACAAATCGGCAAGCGTCTATGGCAGTGTTATCAAGAATAATCCGACCATGCCTATTTACGATTCCGAATCCGCCAATGGTTACTATCGTTTCCCTTCCGGAGGAGACAGTTCCAATATCGTCGAGCAACTGAACGAGGAAGAGAACGGAACGGAAATCAAACTGTTGGAGTGGAATGCTACGGCTGCCGTCAATTTGCTTCCCCTGTTCAATCCGAAGAACCCGAATATGGTGCTGAAATCACAGGTGACCCTTTCACAATACCAGGTCGATAAGTTCAACGGATGGTTCACCCCGTCCACCTATGGCCCTAATGTCAATTCAAGCGTTGCCGGAAAAGCAAGCCGTGACTTTGACAAGAGCACCAGCAACAACCTGGAGTGGGTGACCAACTTCTCTACCCGCCTCAAAGACCACCAAATCCGCGCAATGGTAGGATATAGCTATAACTACGGTGTAAGTTCGGGCATGGGCGCGGAAAACTGGGACTTCTCTTCCGACGGCTTGATGTACAACAATCTCGGTTCCGGCCTGGAAGCGGCGAAAGAAGGAAAGACCATGATGAGCTCTTACAAGAACGACCATAAGCTAATCAGCTTCTTCGGACGTGTCAACTACGACTGGAAAGAACGCTACCTGTTCACTTTCTCCCTGCGTCATGAAGGTTCTTCCCGTTTCGGCGAGAATCATAAATGGGGTAATTTCCCCGCAGTATCCGTAGGATGGCGTATCTCTGACGAGAAATTTATGAAAGGACTATCCTGGCTTGATGACCTGAAAGTACGTTATGACTACGGTGTCACCGGTAATCAGGAAATAGGAAACTATCAGTCTTTGGCTACTTATAAGGCATATGGCTGGTATCAGTATAACGGCAACAACTTCCACGTATGGGGGCCGAGCAAGAACGTAAACTCGGAACTCCGTTGGGAAAAGGGGCATAATCAGAATATCGGTCTGGACTTCTCACTCTTCAAGCACAAAGTGACCGGTTCTTTGAACTATTTCCACCGTAAACAGAGCGATTTGCTGGGTAGCTACTCCGTATCCGTTCCGCCCAACTTGTTTACCACTATTTATGCCAATGTGGGCACACTCCGCAACACAGGTTTCGAGCTTGACATAACGGTGAATGCAGTCCGTACAAAAGACTTCAGTTATAGCTTCACATTGGTGGGAGCTACCAATAATAACAAGTTTGTCAGCTTCTCCAACGACGTGTACAAAGGGCAGAAATATTACTCGACCTGCAACATGGCGAATCCCAACAATCCGGGATACTTGCAACGGATTGAAGAGGGAGAACGCATCGGTAACTACTACACCTACCGCTATGCCGGGGTAGACAAAAAGGGTGACTGGCTGATTTATGACAAGAAAGGAAATGTCATTCCGGTGGCTCAAGGAACGGAAGAAGACAAGGCAGTGACCGGAAACGGCTTGCCGAAATTCACTGGTTCTATGACGCACAACTTCACTTACAAGAACTTTGACCTGACCGTTGCCCTTCGTGGCGCTGCCGGATTCGATATATTCAACGTGCACGATTTCTATTTCGGATTGCAGAGCATGAGCACCAATCAGTTGACGACCGCTTATTCGAAGAATGCGCATATCACGACCGGCAAGAACGTGATTACCGACTATTTCATCGAGCCGGGTGATTACCTGAAGATAGACAACATCACTTTGGGATATACGATGAACCTGAATAAAAAGTATATCCAAAAGATACGCCTGTTCGGCACAGCCAACAATCTTTATACATTCACGAAGTTCACCGGTGTAGACCCCTCTACATACGAAGTGAACGGACTGACGCCGGGTACTTTCGGAGGAGGATACAACTACTATCCGTCTGCCTTCCAGTTTATTTTAGGTTTGCAAGTAAGTTTTTAAAAAAAGGAACGATTATGAAAATGACAAAATATATCATAGGATTGGGTATGATGGCGGGCGCTGTGCTGGGTTTGCCGTCCTGTACCGACCTGTCGGAAACGGTGTACGACCAAGTGATGTCCAAGAACTATTACAATACGAAACAGGATGTTATCAATGCCGTCTTCCGCCCCTTCGAACATATGTACTGCTGTATCTGGATACGCCATGAGAATGAGGAATTGCCCGCCGACCAGTTGATTACACCTACCCGTGGCACTTGGTGGTACGACGGCGGTCTGTGGGAAATGTATCACCGCCATCAATATGATGACATCAATCAGGGCGACTGGTTGAGTGAATGGGAAAACTTTTATGTAGGCATTGCCCAATGTAATATGGTACTGGATGACTTGAACCAGTTGACCCCGTCCTCTTTTGGCTTGAGTGACAATGAATTTGAAAGTTTCAAGGCACAATTGCGCTGTATGCGTGCCTGGGGATATCTCCGTCTGCTGAATACACATCGTAACTGCATCCTGACTACTACATCCGACCAGGCAGTAAATGAACTGCCGGAAAACCGGAAACAGGTAGAACCGCAGGTACTATTCGATTTCATCGAAAGTGAACTGAAAGACTACTGTCTTGCAGCTCTGCCTTCCAAGAGCGGGCAGTCCGGTAATGGCGCGCAACAAGGGCAATTTACGAAAGCTGCCGCCGCCTCTTTGCTAGTCCGTCTCTATTTGAATGCAGAAGTGTGGATTGGGCAGGCCAAATGGCAGGAATGCATCGACATGTGCAAGCGTATCACCGGCGGAGAATTCGGGTATTATGCGATTGCGGATAATTGGTACGAACCTTTTGACTGGAACAACGAAACGTGTAATGAAGTGATTTTCGGTTTCCCCGGTTCTTACGGACTTACCAGTTGGCATCTGCAAAATGACAGGAGAACGGTGTACGGGCGCGGCTTGCCTTACGGCAGCGCCTATTACCTGAAGATAGAAGGAAATGGCGAACGGAATCCGAAATACGCGCTTTCACCGAGCTATGACAACCAGCAACCGCGTGAACTGTTTGACTATGGATTGGGAATGGTTACCCGTAAGTTTGCCAAATATCAGGGAGATATACGGTATAAGCAATATACAAATACCGGTAACAATACACGCGAAGGCATGTTCTTCCTTGAAGGTAAGATTCCAAATTCCGCAGTCAGTGGGGGATATGCCAAGAATCCCGATAATCAATATGTGATTTACCTGCGCGACCAGGTGGGACGTTTCGAGGGAAACGCAGAGTCCGGCTATATTTCCAATCCGGCTTATAAGGAGTCGATATTGGGTAATGGAGATTTTAACTCCGGACTCTATTGTGTGAAGTACCCGTTCTATCCGTTCACCGGAGGCTATTATATCGAGTCCGACTATACGGAGATACGTTTGGCGGAGATTATCTATTCGCAGGCTGAGGCTCTGCTCCGGCAAGGACAGGCAGGCGAAGCAGGCAAGCTGCTGAACAGCGTGCGTAAGCGCAACTATGAGAACTTTAACGCCAATATCGCTTATCAGCCGGAAGGCAATGTCGTGCTCGACCTGAAAGAAATGCTTGATGAATGGGGACGTGAATTCCTGGCGGAGAGCCGCCGGCGTACAGATCTGATTCGTTTCGGCAGATATCAGGAGGCATGGTGGGACAAGCCACGGGATGCAGACAAGCATTATGAGTTGTTCCCCTTGTCGCAGACCCAACTGGAGCAGAATGAATATCTGAAACAGAATCCGGGTTATCCTGATATTGCCCGATGAAATCGGCAGATTTGCGATTATTCTTATCTAATGTACAAGTTAAAAAAGAAAGAAAATGAAAAATAGTTTATTCATAATATCGAAGCTGTGTATGTTGGTTTTCATTATTCTGTTGGCACAAGGATGCCAGGAAGATTATGAGATGATAGACCCGCCTATGATGACCGATTATGACGATGATTTGGACGAAGAAGTGATTATGCAGAAAGGGTTGGAAAGTTACTTTGTAACCCAGTTCGGTGAGGGTGATATGGACGGTAGTTCCTGGGAGCAGGCGATGGACGTGGCAGGTTTCCGCAAACTGTTGAGCGGTTCTGTCGACCTTTCCAAGAGCACTATTTATATGAGCCAGGGCAAATATGTGATGTCCGAAGAGAGCGGGCTTGGCGTGATTATCCGCAAGAATGTGAAAGCGGTTAAAGGCGGATATAGCCAGTTTAGCGAAGGAACGGACGTTTCGGTACGGGATATAGACACGTATGTAACGGTTATCAGTGGCGATGTGAACGGAAATAAGCAGGCGGATGCGGGAGACTGTGGATTGCTGTTGGTCAAGAAAGGGATTATCGGCATTGAGGGAGTCACTTTCCAGTATGGATATGTATCCGAAGCGGACGCGAGTACTACCGAATGCGGAAGTGGTATTTATGTAAGCGGCAGCGCGGGCGATACTTCCGTTGAACTGACTGACTGTGTAATTAGGGATTGTAAATCGACAGTGACGACTTCTCTTAAACAAGGGGGAGCGGCTGTCTTCATCCTGTCGGGACAAGTCCGGCTGAATAATGTAAAGCTTCTGGATAATACGTCGGTAGGTCGTGGAGGAGCTGTGCGTTGTAATAGTAAGACTGCTGTGGCATTAATGAATAATAGTTTGCTGAAAGGTAATTCCCATTCGGGTTCATGGGGCTATGGAATTCAGATGTCGGAAGGGCATATCTGCATGAACAATACTACGATTATAGAGAATGAAGGTACGGGTGCTGCCTTGAATGGTGGGGGAAGTTTCTTGCTTGTCAATAGTACGATTGTGGGAAATGGAAGTGATAGCCATGGGGCTGTCCGTTGCGAGACAGGAATTGGTGGGGATACGAAGTTTATCAATAACCTTTTGATTACCGAAAATCCTTCTGCTCCAAGTTTCAATCTGAACGGAAGCAATAAAGAAGCTTCATCAAAAGGCTATAACGTCTATCAACGCGTCACAGGTATTACGATGAGCACACTTGATACGGCTTATCCCAATCCTGTGAACGGCACGCTGAATGAGGAAGGCGTTTATGTATGGGACATCAACCAGCTTGGTACGGTAAAAGGATATGCCACGAAGCAGGCGGTGATAGAGGTGGCGAAAAGTTTCAATCCGGTAGCTTCGCCCATTGTTAATCTGGGAGAAGCGTTTGTAGAGTGGGTTGGTGAGGATGCTTTCGGAGTAGACCAGCGTGGAGTGACCCGTAATGCCGACAAGATGCAGGCTGGCGCTTATGATGCCGTTCTGACCAATTAAACTGTAAAACGACTGTAACATGAAAAAGATATTTTATATACTAGCCTTGGGCATCGGACTGGCCGGATGCTCCAATAACGAGGATGAATCGCTGCCGACGGGTACTTTCCCCGGAGAACGGGTAATCAGCGTTATAACAGAAGTGAATGAACCTCTGTCGCGTACAGGATATGATGCAACGAATCTGGAACGCTTCGGATTAATGATTCGGAACAGTGAAAATGCCGCTTATAACTACCATAAACAAATGGTTGGCTCAGGAAACACCTGGAATACGTCTGACGGGCAACAAATGCTTTGGGATACGGAAAGAACGCCTGTAATGATGATAGCCTATGCGCCTTACACGGGTGAAGCCACTCCGGACGCTCCGTTGGCGGTGAACGTACTGACCAATCAGTCGGCAGAAGCGAATGTGATGGCATCCGATTTTCTGTTGATGAAAGCGACAGTCGACCCGGAGAAGGATTTGACTGCCGATGGAAAGCTGAAAATCTCCTTAAATCATGCCATGAGCAAGCTGATTATTAAACTGACTGTCAATGGAACGGAGGATGCCGATATGGGTAAGTTGGGAGACATGGCTGTCAACGGGGCGGTCGTTAACGGCACTTGTGATTTGTCGGCAGCAGCTCCGGTCGTTGTTCCTGCGCCAGATGCGGCAGTGGCTACTGTGGCTCCCTATAAAGGGACGGAGTATTGCGAATGTATCCTACCCCCGCAAACGATAGCGGAAGGCTTCTCCATCAACTTCAGCTACGACGGGAAACTGTATATATGGACTGCCAAGGCAGCCGTCGAACTGGAAAAAGGAGTGGAACATACCTTGACTCTCAATGTAAATACAACTGCGCGATTGGCTGGCATGGTAGCCAGAGATTGGGCAACCGGTCAGCTTAGCGACCGGAATTAAAGAAGGAGGAGATAAACTATGAAGATTACAAAACTGATAATGGCTGCATGCATCCTGACGGGTATGGCGGCTTGTGACACAGATAAGGATATTGCAGTGTACGGTGAAGATTCCGGTGCTATTCAGATTGAAGCTGCCATTAATACGGCTTTCACCCGTAGCAATCCCGGTGCGGCGGGAGAACAGCAGAAGCAATTTAATGAAGGTGACCAAATCCAGTTGACTTGTGAAGACGGGTATCTGACTTATGCGCTCTCCGGCGGTAAATGGACACCGACCGATAACTACTATTTGAGATGGGGAGCGGAACCTGTTACTTACTCTGCCTTTTATCCGGTAGTGAGCGGGGCAAGCACGCTCAATTTTACACTTCCCGCCAATCAGCAACGCCTGGAGAACCTGGCAAACGCCGATTATATGACTTGTACTGTGGCGAATGCCACCGACGACGGTTCCCGTATCCTTCGCCTGGGTATGAACCGGAAAATGGCGAAAGTCATTATGACACTGGCGGATGTAAGCGGACAAGGTAAGGTGCAAGGAGTGAAAATAGGCTCTTATCAAGGCTATATGAATGGGGAAGTGGTATCGGGTACTTCTTTGATATCACCGTTCATCACCATTCCCGAAGGCGGCAAGGCGGGACAGAACGGTTGCAGCTATACGGCTATTGTAGCTCCCGGCAAAGCGGAGACAACCGCTACATTCGTCTCTTTGAATTATCTCGGTGAGGACTTGGTGATGCCCGGCATCCCGGAACTGCACCCCGGAAAGTGTTATGAGTTCACCCTGAAGGTGGAAGGCTCGGTAATATCAATCAGTGAACCGATTGTTTCCCCGTGGGATAGCGGTACTATCCAGGGTGGAGACGCGGAAGAATTACAGCTTGCAGCCTACTATGTGAAAGAACAGCCGGCCGGAAATGCAACCGGTATGGATTGGGACAATGCCATGGGAGTGGATGCGCTACGTAATTTGTTGCAAACGAATGGCAACAGTGCTGTTTCCAATGCTAATGCTGTCAAACTGGATGGCAAGAAGATTTATGTAGCCGCAGGTTCTTATGAGATAGCGAAAGAAAACTCCGGCGTGAAGATAGAATATAGTGGTTACAGCAAACAAGTGGAAATAACGGTTGAAGGCGGATATGACCCTGCGAGTACGGGAACTGACCTGACGAAACGAGACACCGGCAAATATACGACTGCTTTTGTCAGAAATACGGGCAGTAATGCATCTGCTACAACTGACGCAATGTTTTGTCTTGGAAACCAAATAGATATAACTTTCGACGGTTGTACTTTTGACGGACAATATAAGCAAGGTGATAAAGGAAATGTGAATGGTTTTTATGCGGCGGCAGGTCAAGGCAACGCCAGCCTGCAATTGAAAAATTGTGTTGTGAAGAACTTTAACCGTGAAAGTGCTTCTGACGCAGGAGCGGCTATCAAGATAGCTAAAGGAAGTGTTTTCCTGGAACGCGTAGAACTTGTAAATAACAGGGCGCTTAATCGGGGAGGAGCTATTTTGACGAATAATGCAGCTTCTGTATTATTCATGAATAATTGCCTGCTACATGAAAATTATGCACCGGGAGCTTGGGGGACTACTATACATGCAGGAAACGGACATGTTTGCATGAATAATGTAACCATACTCGGCACGGCAGGTACGGCAGGTAATAGTATTACCGTCAACGGAGACGCTTACTTCATGCTTGCCAATACGACGATTGTAGGAAACTCAGGTAATCCGAACGGAGTATTCCGTGCCGGCGCCAGAGCTTCTCTTGTTGTCAATTCTCTATTTGCCAAAGGAACAGGAAGCAGGACAATCTATGCCGGTAACATCACTTCCGGCGGATACAACGTCTATCAGGCAGCAGATGCCGGTTGGGGAGCTGTTGATACGGATACTGACTATTCATCCCAAACTCTTCCGGCTGCTTCGCTGACTGACGGTGTTTACCAATGGACTGTGGCTAGTGTTATTGACGAATTTGTAACCCGACAGGCTGTTATTGATGCGGTGAAGTCTTTCGATGTGACTGTGGGACAGCAATTTGTAGATTGGGTGGGTGAAGAAGGCTTTGGCGTAGACCAGCGTGGAGCGAACCGCAATATAAACAAAATGCAGCCCGGGGCTTATGATGCCGGATTGTAATTGCAGCATAAAAGTAGATCAGCAATAAAAAGGTAGAACGTTGAATATAATAAAGTAAGAAGATTAAAACGAATGAAAGATATGAAGAAAAGCAAGTTCATTGTGCTTTTGTTACTGTTCTGTTTGCAGCCGGGTTTCCTGGCTGCACAACGGGCGGAAGCCATTCGCAAAGATGTGTTGAATCCGCGCCTGGACAAAGTATTGGTGGTGGCGCATCGTGGAAATTGGAGTATTGCTCCCGAAAACTCCGTGGCAGCCATCGACAGTGCTATCCAGATGAAAGTCGACATTGTAGAGATAGATATCCGTAAGACGAAAGACGGGCAATTAGTACTGATGCATGACGATACGATAGACCGCACCACCAATGGTACAGGCAAAGTGAAGGATAAGACATTGGCTGAAATCAAGCAACTCCGGTTGAAGGATAAAGACGGTCGGCTGACGGAACATACCGTTCCCACGTTAGAAGAAGCATTATTGGCCGCCAAAGGTCAAATCATGGTGAACCTGGACAAGGCTTACAACATTTTTGATGATGTATATGCTATATTGGAGAAAACCGGCACTGCCGATTTAGTTATTATGAAAGGTGGTCATCCGGTAGAGACGGTGAAACGTGAATTCGGCTCTTACCTGGATAAAGTAATCTATATGCCCGTCGTAACGATTGACGATGAGAAATCGGTAAAAGTTATCGAGGACTATATGGAGCAGTTGCATCCCGTTGCTTTTGAATTGTGTTACCGGAATCCTTCGAGTACGGTACCTGTCAGGATGGAACGCCGACTGGCGGGAAAGAGCTTGATTTGGTATAATACCTTATGGGCTTCTTTAGCGGGAGGACATGACGATGAATTCGCGAAAAAAGACCCGGACGCAAGCTATGGATACCTTATTAATACATTAGGAGCAAGAATCCTGCAAACAGACGCTCCGGCTTATATGCTCGATTATCTGAGAAACAAAGGATGGCATGACTAATCACCCAGAAATGAAACTTATGAACGATATACGATTTTCTTTATTAGCGGGATGGCTGTGTGTCCTACTCATGGCGGGCGGTTGTAAATCAGCGGATGATTCCAAAGCTCCGGTATCTCTGACCTGGGAAATGGGAAATTACGATGAAAACGGCAAATATTATGAAAACTCATTTGTATTGAAGAACATTTCCGATGCTCCTTTAGGAAAGGACTGGGAGATTTTCTACTCGCAGTTTCCCCGTAAAATCCTGCCAGATGCTTCATCACCGGTAAAAGTAGAGCAGGTAAACGCTACCTACTTTAAAATGTATCCGGGTGAGGGCTTTGCCTCATTAGCTCCGGGAGATTCCCTGACAGTGATTTTCAAGTGTGACGGCGAAGTGCCGAAGAACTCGCACGCACCCGAAGGCGTTTATTGGGTAAGCCGGTCGGGTGCATCCAAAGGAAAGCCGCTTCCTGTGGGGTTGGATGCCATTCCATTACCCGTTACAGAATGGCAAAAGTCTGCCGCACAAAAGACTTACGACACCAATCTTCGTTTGGCGAACGCACGTACCTCGGAATTACGTTCGGTGGACATCATACCTTCCGTAAAGAAGGTACTTCCCGCCGAAGGGGAAATCTTATTGGAGAAGCAACTTGCCTTGACATTCCATGACGATTTTGCAAACGAAGCAAAGCTCCTGAAAGAGAAACTGACCGGATGGTTCGGACTGGAAATAGCACCGGAAGCTCCGGTGACTATCGTTCTTGATTATCTCACGGACGATAAAAAGGCAGTAAATGAAGAATATTATGAACTTCATATTGCCGGACAGCAAATCAGAATCAACGCTGCTACTCCGCACGGAGTTTTTAATGGAACTCAAACTCTGTTAGGACTGCTGAAAGGGCAGGACAGCCCGTTACGCCTGGAAGCAATGTCTATCCAAGACTATCCGGATTTAGTATACCGGGGACAGATGATTGATATTGCCCGCAATTACACAACAGTTGATAATCTGAAGAAACTCATAGATATTCTTTCTTCCTATAAACTGAATGTGCTCCATTTCCATTTCTCGGACGATGAAGGCTGGCGCCTGGAAATTCCGGGCTTGGAAGAACTGACAACAGTCGGTGCGCGACGGGGACATACCACCGATGAACAGGAATGGCAATACCCTGCCTACAACGGTGGATACGACCCTTTTTCCGCTACAACGGGAAACGGCTATTATACCCGTGCCGAATTTATTGATTTCCTGCAATATGCAGCGGAAAGGCATATACAGGTCATCCCTGAAATAGAATCTCCCGGCCATGCCCGTGCAGCCATTGTTTCGATGAAAGCAAGATATAATAAGTACATTGATACTGACCCGGAGAAAGCGAAGGAATATCTCTTGAGTGACTTGCAAGACACTTCCCGCTATATTTCCGCACAAGCCTATACGGATAATGTAATGAATGTAGCCTTGCCGTCAACCTATCGGTTTATGGAAAAGGTGATTCAGGAAATAGTGGCGATGTATAAGGAAGCCGAAGTTCCTTTGACTACTATCCACCTGGGTGGTGACGAAGTAGCGCGGGGTGCATGGATGGGTTCTCCTTTGTGCCAGGCATTGATGGAAGAACATGGAATGGCAAAGGCGCATGACTTGGCCGAGTATTTCATCACCCGGGTGGTTGACTGCCTGCAACAGTATAACTTGTCTTTTAACGGTTGGCAGGAAGTAGCTTTGGAGCATAAACCGGAGACTCATGCCTATCTCTCCCGGCACGCAGCCGGCATCAACTCATGGAAAACGGTTCCTGAATGGAAAGAAGACGAGATTCCTTATCAGATAGCCAACAATGGTTACCCGGTGATTCTCTGCAACGTGAACAACTTCTATCTGGATTTGGCTTATGACGCCCATCCCGATGAACCGGGACATTTTTGGGGCGGATATGTGGATGAGTCCAAAGCATTCTCCATGCTTCCGTATGACGTTTACCGTTCTTCCCGTACGGACATGGCAGGCAACCCGGTCGATGTAAGCGCCGCAGGAAAAGGAAAAACAACACTGACCGCATCAGGCAGGGAAAATATAAAAGGCGTGCAGGCACAACTGTTTGCAGAAACGATTCGAGGATTTCAATGGGTAGAATATTATATGTTCCCGAAAGTAATGGGACTGGTAGAACGCGGTTGGAATGCGCACCCGGATTGGGAAGCCCTTTCCGGCGTGGCGGAACAACAAGCCTTTGACCGGGATTTGGCACTGTTCTATGAAAGAATCAGTGTGAAGGAAATGCCTTACTGGAGCCGGACAGGGGTAAACTTCCGTTTGCCTCACCCCGGACTTTCCGTCAAAGACGGACTTCTGTACGCCAATACCCCCATCGCAGGCGGACAGATACGTTATACGACGGATGGCACGGAACCAACGGTTGAATCAGTACTTTGGGAAGCTCCCGTAGCTTGCGGGGCAGCTATGGTGAAAGCTAAATTATTCTTTAAGGATAAGCAAAGTGTAACCAGCCTTTATATGCGGTAGTTAGCGGATAGGTATATAGGTGTACTTTTAATTTCTGTCTGTTTTATACTTTAGAATACGAAGATTTTCTCTACATTTGTCTTTATTAGTCTTGTAATCTTCTATTAAAGTGTAATGCTCCGATGAAAAAAAAGTACCTGTTATTCTTTTTGATCCTTTCTTTTCCACTATATACCTGGGCCGGCAAGACCCTGGATTCGCTGCTCAGTGTGCTTGATCTGACTATTCAGGAACATGAAAAGTACGTTATACAGCGTGAATCCCGCATCGTGCATCTTAAAGATTTAGTACACGGAATAGAAGCCAGTTCTGTGGAACATTACAATCTGAACAGTCAGATATTCAAAGAATATAAAGCCTTTATCTGCGATTCTGCAATCCATTATTTGAATGAAAATATCCGGATTGCAGAACGCTTGCATGATACTGACCGGAGAATAGAAAGTAAACTGCAACTTTCATTACTATTATCTTCGACGGGAATGTACACGGAATCTATTGATGTTTTAGAATCCGTAGACCGGTGGGAAGTAGCTCCCCGTCTGATTCCTGATTATTACACTTGCTTTGACCATGTATATGGTGAACTGAGCGTATATACACAGGATAAGACACTTTCGGGACATTACTGGAGTATATCGCAGGCATATAAGGACCCCTTGTATGCTATATTACCCCATGAATCCGAAGAATACCTGCTGATGCACGAAGCGTTGCTTCGTGACCGTCACCAGTATGAGGAAGCCTTGAAGATAAACGACATCCGTCTGGCAGAAGCCGAACCCAATACCCCGCAATATGCATTGGTTACTTATCACCGTTCTCTCATTTATAAATATAGCAATGACAGGCAAGGCGAGAAAGAGAACCTGTGCCTTTCCGCCATTTCCGATATTCGTTCTGCCATTAAAGACCATGCATCGTTATGGATGCTTGCGCAGTTGCTTTACGAGGATGGCGATATGGAACGTGCATATCAGTGTATGCGCTTTTCCTGGAATGCAACCAAATTCTATAATGCCCGCCTGCGTAGCTGGCAAAGCGCCGATGTACTTTCGTTGATTGACAAGACCTATCAGGCCATGATTGAGAAACAGAACGACCGTTTGCAACAGAATCTGCTGCTGATTACCGCATTGCTGGTCTTGTTGATGGTAGCTTTAGGCTATATTTACCGCCAGATGAAGAAGCTGGCAGACGCCCGTAATCATCTCCAGGTGGCTAACGGGCAATTAAATGGATTGAATGAAGAGTTGAGACAGATGAACAGTTGCCTGTCCGCTACCAATATCGAACTTTCGGAATCCAATCAGATTAAGGAAGAATATATCGCCCGCTTCATCAAGCTATGTTCCACCTATATCAACCGTTTGGACGCCTATCGCCGCATGGTGAACAAGAAAGTATCCGCCGGACAGATAGCGGAACTGTTAAAGATAACGCGCTCACAGGATGCGCTTGACGAAGAACTGGAAGAACTGTACGCCAACTTTGATACAGCTTTCCTTCACCTTTTCCCCGATTTTGTGAAGAAATTCAATGACCTGTTGCAGGACAATGAACGGATTGTATTGAAAAAAGATGAATTGTTGAATACCGAATTACGAATCTTTGCTTTGATACGTCTGGGCATTGAAGACAGTTCGCAGATTGCGGAATTTCTCCGTTATTCGGTGAACACAATTTATAACTACCGGGCGAAAGTGAAGAATAAAGCCCGTGGTTCGCGAGAGGATTTTGAAGATTTAGTACGAAAAATCCGCTGATTGGAACTGTAAACTATCCACTTTTTTAGAGATGTAAACTAGAGGTAATGCGTTGGTAGTAAATGGGTTGAATCTTTTGATAATCCACTTATTGACCCCTCTTCGTGAGCTCACCTCGATTTCTTTATACTTTTGACCTGTGCTTCGAAAGCAATGGGACAAGCTCCGTTGCAGACGAACGTTTATTATTAACTTTTAAATTAGTACGCATGAAAAAGAACAGGCGAAAAATCCTTTCGGGGAGTCGCAAGATTTTCTTTGCTATCCTTGCAATGTTTTTATCTTTGAGTGCAAATGCACAGCAAATTACCGCGTCCGGTCAGGTCATGGATGCCCAAAAAGAGCCGCTTATTGGTGTCAGTGTACAGGAGAAAGGTACATCTAACGGAGCAATCACCGATTTGGATGGTAACTTCACGTTAAATGTGAAACAAAATGCCATTCTGATATTCTCGTATGTGGGTTACAAGTCTCAGGAGATGAAGGCAGCCCGCCAAATGAAAGTCACGCTTCAGGAAGACAATGAGGTACTTGACGAAGTGGTGGTTATTGGTTATGGCTCAGTGAAACGGAAAGATGTCACTACCGCTATCTCTTCCGTATCCACCAAAGACCTGGATATGCGCCCTATCGTATCGGCAGGTCAGGCTATCCAGGGAAAGGCAGCCGGTGTGTCGGTGATTCAGCCTAATGGTACGCCGGGTGGTGAAATGTCTATCCGTGTGCGTGGTACGACTTCGATGAATGGTAGTAACGACCCGCTGTATGTAGTGGACGGAGTGCCCGTAGACAACATCAAATTCCTTTCTCCGAACGATATTGAGAGTATGCAGATTCTGAAAGATGCTTCTTCGGCTTCTATCTACGGTTCCCGAGCTGCCAATGGTGTAATCCTGATTACCACCAAAGCCGGTGCGACAGGAAATGCGAAAGTATCTCTGACGGCTCAGTTCGGATTGAACAAAGTAGCGGATAAGGTAGAATCCCTGAACTCTGCGCAGTACAAGGAGTTGCAGGACGAAATCGGGCTTGTTTCCTTGCCGGACGGATTGCCCGACCGCACGGATTGGTTTGATGAAACCTATACGACCGGAAAGACACAGAATTACCAGGTAGCCGTATCCAACGGCAACGAGAAAATGAAATATTACCTTTCCGCCGGATACCTGAAAGAACAGGGAGTACTCGACATCTCTTATTACAAACGCTATAACTTCCGTGTGAATCTCGAAAATCAGATTCGCAAATGGCTGACCGTGAGTGCCAACATCTCTTATTCGGATTATACCAGCAACGGCGGTGGCGCCATGGGAACCGGCTCTAATCGTGGCGGCGTCATCCTGGCGGTTATCAATACACCGACCTACGCACCTATTTGGGATGCCTTGAATCCCAACCAATACTATAATAACTTTTATGGTGTGGGCAATATCACCAACCCGTTGGAAAATATGGCACGCGCAAAGAACAACAAGGATAAGGAGAACCGCTTGTTGGCTTCGGGTAATGTATTGCTGACTCCTTTCCCCGACTTGAAATTCAAGTCCACCCTTACCCTTGATCGCCGTAATGCTGTCAACACTACTTTTCTCGACCCTGTCTCTACCACTTGGGGACGTAACCAATACGGTGAGGCTTCGGACAACCGGAATATGAACACCGTTCTGACATTTGACAATGTACTGACTTACAATAAGAACTTCAAGAAGCACGGGCTGGAAGTGATGGCAGGTTCATCTTGGACGGACTCTGATTATTCTAACAGTTGGATAAACGGTTCGCATTATCGCAGCGACCAGATTCCGACGTTGAATGCTGCCAATAAAATATCATGGGACAACACCGGAACAGGCGCTTCACAATGGGGAATCATGTCTTTCTTCGGACGTGTTGCCTATAATTTCGACAGTAAATATCTGCTGACAGCCAATCTCCGTGCCGACGGCTCTTCCAAACTGCATCCCGACCATCGTTGGGGAGTATTCCCGTCGTTCTCTGCCGCATGGCGTATCTCTTCAGAGAAGTTCATGCAGAACCTTACATGGATTGATGACTTGAAACTGCGTGGTGGCTGGGGACAGACCGGTAACCAGTCGGGTATTGGGGATTATGCCTACCTGCAACGCTACAATATCGGACGTATCGAATGGTTCAAGAAAGGCGAGGAAGGAGACAAGACCGACTATGCAAATGCCGTCCCCACTATCAGCCAGGCAAACTTGCGTACATCCGATTTAACCTGGGAGACTACTACACAGACAAATATCGGTCTGGACTTGACAATCCTGAACGGACGACTGGCTTTCAATGCCGACTATTACTATAAGAAAACCAAGAATATGTTGATGAACGTCTCACTGCCTGCCGGTGCTGCCGCATCCACTTCCATTGCCCGCAATGAGGGGGAGATGGTGAACAAAGGCTTCGAGCTTTCTATCAGCTCGAAGAACTTCCGAGGCGGATCCTTTACCTGGGATACGGATTTCAACATCTCTTTCAACCGTAATAAACTAACGAAACTGGAACTGCAAAAAGTATATTACGACGCAAAAACATCGGACGTAATCAATGACTATGTGGTACGTAATGAGCCGGGACGCGCTTTGGGTGGTTTCTACGGTTATATCAGTGACGGCGTAGACCCCGAAACCGGTGAACTGATGTATCGCGACTTGAATAATGACGGAAAGATTTCGTCGTCCGACCGTACCTATATAGGTGACCCGAACCCGGATTTCACCTACGGTATGACGAATACATTTTCCTGGAAAGGCTTCAACCTGAGTATCTTTATCCAGGGCTCTTACGGAAACGACATCTACAACGCTTCGCGCATTGAAACGGAAGGTATGTACGACGGCAAGAACCAGTCGACCCGCGTCCTGAACCGTTGGAAAATCCCCGGACAGATAACAGATGTACCTAAAGCCAATTTCAAGCTGCTCAACTCCACTTATTTCGTGGAAGACGGTAGTTACCTGCGGCTGAAAGATGTTTCCTTATCTTACAACTTCAAAGGCAAACTTCTGAAGAAATGGGGCATCACCCGCCTGCAACCCTATTTCACCGCCAGTAACCTGCTGACATGGACCAGCTACTCTGGTATGGATCCGGAAGTAAACCAATGGGGAAATAGCGGTACGGTACAAGGTATTGACTGGGGTACGTATCCGCATTGCAGGTCATACGTGTTTGGTATAAATGTTGAATTCTAATGAAAGGAAAGATTATGAAACTAAAATATCTATTTTGCGGATTAACATCCGGTTTACTATTGGGACTTTCTTCCTGCTCACTGAATTATGAGCCATTAGATACTTATTCGGATGTGACGGAAGGAGTAACGGACAATGGTACAAAGATTGTGTTCAAGGATAAAGCGGCGGTTGAAAGCCACCTTACAACACTTTATAATCAGATGCGCGACCGTCAGGAACACTGGTATGTGGACTTGCTGCTGATATCAGACTCTCACGCGGATAATGCCTATGCCGGCACTACGGGAGCAGAAGTAGTCCCGTTTGAGAATAACTCCATTGAAGGTTCCAACTCTGTATTGGAACGTGACTGGAACCGCTATCTGGAAGATGTGGCCCGTGCCAACAAGTTGATTTGTAACATTGACCTGGTGACCGACAATTCGTTGACTACCACCGAACGCGCACAATACAAAGCCGAAGCAAAGATATTCCGTGCCATGGTTATGTTCGATATGGTTCGTCTTTGGGGAGACTTCCCCGTCATTACCACCGTGGCGGACGATATCACCTCTGAAAATATTGATGATGTATATCCACAATATTTCCCGGAGCAGAACACGGAACTCGAAGCCTATCAGCAGATTGAGAAGGACTTGCTGGACGCAGTGCTTTATGCTCCGGACAATACGCCGGGTAATAAGACATTGTTTACCAAATCGGTAGCCCGTACATTATTGGCAAAGATTTATGCGGAAAAGCCGTTGCGCGACTATGCAAAAGTAATTCAGTACTGCGATGAAGTAAAAGCCGACGGATTCGACCTTGTGGATGATTTCAGTGATTTGTTTGGAATGAATGATGCCGGAACGGATGCGAAGATGCGCAATACAAAAGAATCTATCCTGGAAGCCCAATTCACTCCCGGAGCCGGAAACTGGTGTTCGTGGATGTTTGGTCGTGACTTGGTGAACTGGAATACGAACTTCACTTGGGCAAAATGGGTAACGCCATCCCGCGACCTGATTAACGCCTTCAAGAAAGAAGGGGATGAAGTCCGTTTCAAAGAGTCTGTTGTCTATTATGACTGCCAATGGAGCAATTACTACCCGTCGGACAATTACCCGTTCATGTACAAATGCCGTTCGGCAAACAGCAGCATTATTAAATACCGCTATGCCGACGTATTATTACTGAAAGCGGAAGCACTGATAATGCAGGACACGCCGGATTTGGATGCGGCTGCCGATATTATTGATGAGATTCGCGGGCGTGCCGGACTGGGAGCACTTTCGGTTTCCACCCGTTCTAATAAGGATGCTATGCTGAACGCACTGCTTAAAGAACGCCGTTTGGAACTTGCCTTCGAGGGACAGCGCTGGTTCGACCTTGTCCGTCTGGATAAAGTGGAAGAAGTGATGAATGCGGTGTATGCCAAAGATTCCGGGCGAAAAGCACAGGTTTACGTTTTCGACAAGACTTCCTATCGCTTGCCTATCCCGCAATCGGTCATTGATGCGAACGATAAGATTCAGCAAAATCCGGGGTATTAATTCAATTCAAAAACATATAAACTCAAAAATATGATTAACATGAAAAATATAGCATTGACCTTATTAGGATGCTTCACCATATTGGCTGCTTGCAGCAACAGTGACGACGCGGAAAAACCGGTTGCGCCCGTTCCGACCGGAGACGTGACCATTTATACGACAACCAACAGTCTGACCCGCGACCTGGATCGTGATGCCGTTAATTTCAGTTCGAAAGACAACTTGGCACCTACTTCAATCACTCTGAACCCTACGGAGCAGTATCAGACTATGGACGGATTCGGAGCCGCTATCACAGGCGCTACCTGCTTTAACCTACTGCAAATGAAACCGGCAGACCGTCATGCTTTTCTTACGGAAACCTTCTCTGATAACAGTGGTTTCGGCTTTAGCTATATCCGTATTTCCATCGGTTGTTCGGACTTCTCATTGAGCGAATATACTTGCTGTGATACCAAAGGCATTGAAAATTTTGCTTTGCAGAGCGAAGAAAAGAATTATATCCTGCCTGTTCTGAAAGAGATTCTGTCTATCAACCCTTCCATCAAGATTATGGCTGCACCCTGGACGTGCCCGCTATGGATGAAAGTGAAGAGCCTGACAGACCTTACCCCGCTTACGTCCTGGACAAACGGGCAGTTAAATCCCGCTTACTATCAGGATTATGCTACTTATTTTGTGAAATGGGTACAGGCATTCAAAGCCGAAGGAATTGATATTTATGCCGTCACTCCACAGAACGAACCGTTGAATCGTGGCAACTCGGCTTCACTCTACATGAGTTGGGAAGAACAGAGGGACTTTGTGAAAACTGCTCTCGGCCCCCAATTCGCTGCTGCCGGACTGTCTACAAAGATTTATGCATACGACCATAATTATGATTACAGCAACATTGAATCGGAGAAGAACTATCCCGGCAAAATGTATGAAGACGGAGAAGCTTCCCAATACCTGGCAGGCGCAGCCTATCACAATTACGGCGGCGACCGTGAAGAACTCCTGAATATACACAAGGCGTATCCGGACAAAGAACTCCTGTTTACGGAAACTTCTATCGGAACTTGGAACAGCGGGCGTGATTTGTCGAAACGACTGCTCGAAGATATGAAAGAAGTGGCATTGGGCACGATTAACAACTGGTGTAAGGGCGTTATCGTCTGGAACCTGATGCTTGACAATGACCGCGCCCCCAACCGTGAAGGCGGCTGCCAGACTTGTTATGGAGCGGTAGATATTAGCAACAGCGATTATAAGACGATTATCCGTAACTCCCACTACTATATCATCGCCCACCTTTCAAGCGTTGTGAAGCCGGGAGCCGTGCGTATCGGTGCAACAGGTTATTCTGACAGCAATATCATGTATTCTGCTTTCGAGAACCCGGATGGGACGTATGCCTTTGTACTGATGAACAACAACGAAAAGACAAAGAAAATAACCTTCAGTGACGGTAAGCGTCATTTTGCCTATGATGTTCCGGGCAAATCAGTGACCTCTTACCGTTGGGCGAAGTCGGAATAAGAACCTTAAAACGATAAAGACAATGAAAAGAAGTATCTATATAATACTGGCGTTGGCAGGAATACTGGCAATGAATTCCTGTAGTGATGACGAGTTCCTATCGGGTAATCCGGATATGGAATTCATCACAGGAAAAGTTAGCGCTCTTTATGGCGACAGCCTTTCGTTTACGATTAAGGCTTCGGATATCGACGTTCCTCTTTCTACATTGAAAGCAAAGCTCTTCTATGGCGAAGAGCAGGTATCCGAAACGGTCATCCGCACAAAGACAAGCGGCAGTGACTATTCCGGAAAGGTCTTTGTTCCTTACTATCCCAATATAATTGACGGCAGGGCGACCTTGAAATTTGTACTTCAGAACATTCATTTCACTACGACTGAAATGGAACAGGAAGTAGTGTTGTCCCGTCCGGACTTTCCTTATGTGACTTTGGTGGACGAGATGGGAGAGGAATACTTGATGAAAAGGCAGTCGTTGTATAATTATAGTGTGACCGGCAGATTTCCTCAAGACTTGAAGGCCTATATCAAAACACCGAAAGTAGGGGAGAACGGCAACGAACTGACTTTCGGTTGGGATAATGACAATCTGCTTGCAGAAGGAAAGAACGTGAATCCTATCACCTTCTCCGGTACGGCAAAAGAGTCTTATGAAGTGACATTCAATGCCCTTACATACGAAGTTACCCCATTGGTGAATGTCCTGTTTGATGGAGAGAAAATGATAGCGCAAGATGCGAATACGTATCTTATACAGAAATCCTTTACTCAAGGACAGTCAATCGTGGTGTCGGGTATTGATATGAACGGTTGGTGGATAAACCCTGATTATTTCACGAAAGAATCTGATGGTACGTTGACTTTCTTGCCGATGGACGGTAAGTACCGGGTGGTTGCCAATATGAAACAGAAGTATTTCGGGGTTACCCGTATGGACGGTGATAAAGAGGCTACCCTTTCTGAAGACGGGCATGGTGCTATCTGGCTGTTAGGATGGGGAGTCGGTTCTCCTTCATTGGATTATCAGTTTGGTTGGAATGAGGGGCAGGCATACTGCGTACCCGAGATTTCGTCTAAGAAGTATCAATTCATGGCAACGGCAGGGCCCGAACATGGTTCGTCTGTTGGACAGCGTATTAGGGCAGACTATTTGGGTTGTAAATTCTACTTCCAGAACGCTTGGGGAGGCGAGTTCTCCAATAGCAACCAATTAACGGTAGCAGCGGGTTCGGAATCTCTCATAAAGGTGCTTGACAGCGGAAATATTGAGTTTGCGGACGGTGCAAGTCTGGAAGAGGGCGCAACTTACGTTCTTACGGTTGATTTGACAGCAGGTATTACTAAAGGTGTGGTTTCTTTAAAGAAGATTTCAGATGGAGAGGTGAAGCCGGAACCGGCGGTAGTGCAGACTTTTTATTTCGACTTCGGCTCTATTACGGCAGCTCAAGGCACTGTGACTGAGGGACCCGATGTGAATAACCATTATTGGAATAATATAACTAATAATGAATCAGGTAATAAATATGCGGCAGCAGGTACGGTTTATTCTCCTCTGGTTAATTCTGAAAATGCTCAAACTGATTATGCTTTGACTTTGGATGTCCGTTTCTCTACTAATGGAAAGAGTGGGGGTGGTGGTTTATTAGAACCGCAGGCTGATTTGTTGAATGATTTGGCTGTGGCATCCGCTACCGAAGATTATTTCTTTACCGAACAGAATGAAAATGAGGACAGAAGTTTTACTTTTTCAGGATTGGATAAAGAGAAAGGATATAAGTTTTACATATTCGGTAGCCGGAAAACGAACGCTACTGATATCCGTATCGTAAATTATATTATGTCGGGTTCTAATGAATATACGGGTGAATTACAAACTTCAGGTGATAATTGCGGAGGTGAAGGTATTCATCAGAACATTAAAGATATCTGTGAGTCAGAAATGATTTATCCGAATGAAAATGGCGAGATAAAGTTTACTTTGGCAAAAAAGCAAGGTAGCTATGCTGCGCTCAATGCTCTGAAGATGGAGGAATATACCAATGTTAAATGATAAAGAAATCAGAACTTAATAAGATTAATAGAATATGAAGAAATATATGTTATTGGTATTCGCTTTATTTGGAATGCTGGCGATAGGTTCTTGTAATGATGATGAACCGGTAGTCCCCCCTTCACCGGGTGAAGAAATTGAAATTCTGGAACCGGCAACACCGGTATTGGTACAGACATTATACTTTGATTTTGGCTCCCAAACGGATGGGCGGGGGAGCATGACCGAAGGGCCTGACGCAAACAATCATTATTGGAATAATATAACCAATAATGACGGAAACTATGCCGCGATTAATACAGTCTACTCTTCTTTGGTTAACTCGGAGAATACTTCAGTGACTTATGAACTGACCCTGAACAGCCGCTTTTCCACCAACGGACAGAGCGGTGGCGGCGGTCTGCTTGAACCTCAGGAAGAGTTGTTGAAGGATTTTGCCGTGGCTTCTGCCACAGAAGACTACTTCTTTATTGAGTCCGGTGAGAATAACAGCAGTTTTACATTCAGTAACCTCGACCCGAAGAAAGCATATAAATTCTATGCATTCGGCAGCCGGAGCACTACGCAGACACGTACTGCTTATTATACAATGACGGGATTGAACCTCTATCAAGGCGAATTGCAGACTTCCGGAACCAACTGTGGTGGCGAAGGTATCAACCAGAATATACAGAATATCTGTGAGTCAGAGCTCATTTATCCGGATGATGCTGGCAATATAAAATTTACCGTTTCGAGAAAGAACGGTGACTATATTGCGTTAAATGTGCTGAAAGTAGAAGAATATACCGATATAGAACGCCCCGAACAATTTACGTCACTCACTATGAGCGGCAGTGCTGTGGAGGAAGGTCAAGTATCGATGCATATGGTATCTGCCGACGGGAGTCCGACAAATGTTTTTGAAGCGTACACCTCTTTCGGTTCCGGTGACTTCTCGTTCAAGGGAACCACAAAAGACGGCAAGACTGTAAACATCGGAAAAGGGTATAAAGAAGGAGTGGTGGCTACAAATAATTATAGCATTGCCGCCCCTGTGACCGGACAGATTCGTCTTACCATTGACCTGAGCAGTAAAACGTACGAAATCACCCCGATAGAAAGCTGGACACTTGTGGGAAGCGTCACTCCGAACGGATGGACGGTAGACAAAGGGGTTCCTTTGGCTTATCAGGGAAAAGGTGTCTGGGGCGGAAGAGTGAAGTTGACCGGAATATCCGGTGTGAGTGACCGCGAACGCTTTAACTTTGTGATGAACAGGAGCTGGGATTACGTGATGAAACGTGTGAAAAGTACGACAAATGAAGTCGGCATGGGTACGCAGGGATATAATACCGAGGATATTAACCTGAACCACGGTACTTATCACATTACACTGGACTTGCGCAGATATGTTTACTATATCGACTGTGGTGAAGAAGGTATCGACCCTTTCAAAATCTCCGTAATGGGTTCTTCCGTTGCCAACGGGCAGGGAGCAACGAATAATCATGGTTATGCTTATATGTATGGTGAACTGCTTGACGAGCGTTTCCGTAACCAGGAAAGCAAATTTCCGTGGTACACTTCCGGTATAGCCGTTAATGGCAATAATACGCTTAACCTGCTGGCACGTTACAACGACTTGATTCACGACTGCGGCACTTATGTAATTTTCGGTCTTTCACTGGGAAATGAAGGTATTCACAATGCAGCCGACCAACAGGCGGTCTACAACCAATTCAGGGATAATATGCAAACTCTGATTAAGAAAGCCCGTGAAGACGGGAAGTATCCTGTGATGATGAACAACTATACCCGTGGCGATTTTGATGCAAGCGACTATGAATACGTGAAGCAAATGAATCTGTTGATTCATGAGTGGGACCTTCCTTCTGTCAATCTGTTGGGAGCGATAGATAACGGCAGCGGTGTATGGGCGAACGGCTATCAGAATGGTGATGATATTTATCATCCTACTACCGACGGACATCGTGAATTTACCTATGCCATGGTTCCTTCCCTGTTTGATGCGATAGATGCGGGCAAAAAACAACCGGTACGTGTCATCGGCACTTCCTACTCTCTGGCAGATAAAAGAGTACTGGAATTCACTCCCGAAGAAACCGTACATCCGTTTACAATCTCTTTCAAAGTGAAAGGAACGGCAGACGGAATCATCGCTTCTTTTGCCAATGGCGGTAATGCGACCGGAACTCTGAAGATTCAGGATGGAGTGGTAGTATATGACTCCCCGTTGACTGGCGAAATAAAAGGTACGGTAAATGTGACGGATAATCAGTGGCATGTAGTATCTTTGACACACTATTATGCTCAGGGGCGTACACTGTTATATACAGACAAGGTATTAGCCGGAGAGTTGGATGAAAAGCTGACCGTCGGAAAATTCATCGTTGGTGATAATACTTTCACAGTCGGCAGGGAATATAGCGAACTGTTCTTCTATCGTTCGGCTATGGTTCAGGAAGAGATAGATAAGCTCTGCGATGGAAGGATGCTGAAGTCCAGCCTGGAAATATATGCTCCCTTGGATGGCTCGAAGTCAACGATTGAGAATCTTGCCCAAAGTATGAATAGTGTCACATTAAAGACTGAATAAGGACGTATGATACCGGTTGCATCGGGTTGCAATTATAAAAAACATTAATAAAGCCGGATGCAACTAGTAACTACCCCTTGTTTGCGAGTCTTTAATTATAAATATGTGGAATTATAACTTACTTCTTATATCATAAATAAACATGAAACTTAAAGCAATGTTACTTGGCTTGTCTATTATGGCTGCACTGCCTGCCTCGGCGCAGAAACCGGTGTATCTGGATACGAATAAGCCAATCGAAGAGCGAGTAAAAGACGCATTGAACCGGATGACCCTTGAAGAAAAGGTGAAGATGCTTCATGCACAGTCAAAATTCAGTTCGGCAGGCGTACCCCGTCTCGGAATCCCGGAGGTATGGGCTACCGACGGCCCTCACGGCATCCGCCCGGAAGTATTGTGGGATGAATGGGACCAGGCAGGATGGACAAACGATTCCTGCATCGCTTACCCCGCATTGACTTGCCTTTCCGCCACATGGAATCCCGAGATGTCTCATCTTTACGGAAAAAGTATCGGTGAAGAGGCGCGTTACCGGAAAAAAGACATCTTGCTAGGCCCCGGTGTGAACATCTATCGTACTCCTTTGAACGGACGTAATTTTGAATATATGGGCGAAGACCCGTATCTGTCCGCTACGATGGTAGTTCCTTATATCAAAGGAGTGCAGGAGAACGGTGTAGCCGCCTGCGTGAAGCATTACGCACTGAACAACCAGGAATTCAACCGGCATACCACTAACGTGCATCTGAGCGACCGTGCCCTTTATGAAATATACCTGCCTGCTTTTAAAGCTGCCGTTCAGGAAGGCGGAACATGGTCGATTATGGGCTCTTATAATCTTTATCAGGGACAACACGGCTGCCACAACAAACGTCTGCTCAAAGACATTCTTCGTGATGAATGGGGCTTTGACGGCGTAGTAGTGTCCGACTGGGGTGGTGTACATAATACCGAACAAGCCATCTACAACGGACTGGACTTGGAATTCGGTTCGTGGACAAACGGATTGTCTGCCGGAACCCGTAATGCTTATGATAATTATTACCTGGCTTTCCCTTACCTGAAACTGATTAAAGAAGGTAAAGTCGGAACAAAAGAGTTGGACGAGAAAGTCAGCAATATCCTTCGTCTGATTTTCCGTACTTCGATGGATCCGCATAAGCCGTTCGGCTCTTTAGGTTCTCCCGAACACGGACAAGCCGGTCGTAAGATAGCTGAAGAAGGAATCGTTCTTTTGCAGAACAACAATAACGTGTTGCCTATTGACTTGAACAAAGCGAAGAAAATAGCCGTTGTCGGTGAGAATGCAATCAAGATGATGACAGTAGGCGGTGGCAGTTCTTCCTTGAAAGTGAAGTACGAGATTTCTCCGTTAGACGGTTTAAAAGCACGTGCCAGCTCACAGGCAGAGATTGTATATGCCCGTGGATATGTAGGCGACCCGACAGGCGAATATAACGGAGTGAAAACCGGGCAGGACCTAAAAGACGACCGTTCGGAAGACGAACTTCTTGCTGAGGCTCTGCAAGTGGCTAAAGATGCGGATTACGTTATCTTCTTCGGCGGATTGAATAAGAGCAACCATCAGGATTGTGAGGACTCAGACCGTGCTTCGTTGGGCTTGCCTTATGCACAGGACAGAGTAATCAGCGAATTGGCAAAGGTCAACAAAAAACTGATTGTTGTCAATATCTCCGGCAATGCGGTAGCTATGCCTTGGGTGAACGACGTTCCTGCCATCGTTCAGGGTTGGTTCCTGGGTTCGGAAGCCGGAACGGCTCTTGCTTCTGTGTTGGTAGGTGATACCAACCCTTCTGGAAAATTGCCTTTCACATTCCCCGCAAAGTTGGAAGATGTGGGTGCCCATAAATTAGGTGAATATCCAGGCAATAAGGAAGAACTGGCAAAGTCGAAACATAGAGGAGATACAATCAACGCAACCTATCACGACGACATCTTTGTAGGTTACCGTTGGGCGGATAAGGAGAAAATCAAACCGTTGTTCCCCTTCGGTCACGGATTGAGCTACACCACATTTGCTTACGGCAAGCCTTCGGCTGACAAGAAAACAATGACAGCCGACGATACGATTTCCTTCACTGTCAATGTGAAAAATACAGGAACCCGTGAAGGTCAGGAAGTTGTTCAACTTTATATCAGCGACAAGAAATCTTCTCTACCCCGTCCGGTAAAAGAACTGAAAGCTTTCCAAAAAGTAAAACTGGCTCCGGGAGAAGAGAAAGCGGTAACGCTGACGGTTGATAAGAAAGCATTGAGCTTCTTTGATGATGCAAAACACGAATGGGTAGCCGAACCGGGCAAGTTTGAAGCAATTATCGGAAGTTCATCGAGAGATATGAAGGGGATTGTACCCTTTGAGTTGAAATAGGTAGAAAGTTGGTAAAAATGGATTGTCGGGAGAATGTTACTGTCTGTCAAGATAGGAGTAACATTCTCCTTTTTCATTGAAGCTTTTCAATTATTGTTATAAAACTTATGAAATTTTACCAAAGGGCAACTTTCCCCAAAGAGCCAAGTTCTAAACTTGCTGTTTTTACTCCCATTGCCTTAAATGCTCTTACAATCGTAGAAAAAGAGATACTTTTTCCGCTTTCAATCTTTGATATTTGCGCTCTTTTCACTCCCATAAGTTCTCCTAGTTGTTCCTGAGTAAGATTTTTGGCTTCTCTTGCTTGTTTAATAGCTTCTCCAATGAGAAAGTTATTAATATCAGTCTCATATTTTTCACGTGCAGGAGTACCTTTTTCTCCTATTACCCTATCCAGCATTTCTTCATGGGTATAAACTTTCAATTTTTCCATATCACTACTTTTTAGAGTTGAAATATATTTTTCTTAATTCTTCTGCTTTCGCAATTTCCTTTGATGGCGTTTTGGGAGTCTTTTTCACAAAGCCGTTAGTGGCGACAACTAATGTATCCTTATCCGTGTCCCAGAATGCAAGTAAGCGGTATGACATTCCACCATACAAAGTCCTGAACTCCCAAATATCAGAATCTCCCATTTTCTTGAACAATTCTTTGTCTATTACAAGCATTGCTTTTCCAATATTATAGGCAATTTTATTTCTTGCTTTCATATCCAAAGATTCCAAAAACTTAATTGCTTCATCCATGTATATAACATTAAATCTTGCTTTTTCTTCCATGACTTTGTGTTTTCTGAGGCAAAGATATAAAAAACGTTCCTATTTTGGAAACAATGGATGGCATATTTTTGACCAAACAATAATATTCTCCTTTTTTCTTTGGAACTTGTATTTTTGCATTAACGCAACCGCTGTTACAGTAACAGATACTACATTAATTAATATACAACTCTCAAAAGTATAAAAACGGATATTTACAGCTTCCATCTTTAGGTGAATGGTTGTAAATCAGCGACTTATGGGTGAAACGAGACATCAAATATAAAGTATTTGTTCTTCACTCCATTCACCTTGCTTTTTTCAAATATGCTATGAGCTAAAATAAATATGCTCATAGCTAATATTCCGTTAGGTATTAACATTTGAACTATTAGGTATTAATACTCTATCCCTAGGGTGTTAATATCTGAGTTGTTGGACATATATACCCAAGACGCAGGAGCTATATATCCAAGACATTGGAACTATATGCCCAATACATTGGGGCTATATGTCCAATAAACGTTGTAAGGCCAATTTTGAGATGTGAAGGGAGTGAAGAACGAATACTTTATATTTGATGTTCCGTTTCACTCATAAGTAGCTGATTCATAGTTGTCCATCTAAAGGTGAAACTGGTGAACCCTTTGAACGTATATTATAGTTATAGGTTAATCTTAGAGGTTTTTGTACTGAGTTTATTACTATGATTTCTAAATTATATGGATTTTCTATCTCCTTTTCTGATTTTATATTCTATCTTTGTAGTGCATTCCATTTTAGACCACGACAGGGAAACCTGCCGTACCAATGTGGCGGGCTTTTTTATGCCCGTCCCATCAGTCCTATATGGCGGTTTCGTACTCCCATGTAGGATGTTAATGCACCTACTGCTGTCGTGGATAGTGGAATGCAATGGGACAGGCGGAACCGCTTCTTTTATTTTCTAAAACTACCTTTCTGTATCGCCCCATTGAACTTAATTTATTCACCATTTAATTTTAAATTCTTATGGAAGAGGTTTTAAACAATCAGCAAGTTCGCCCGGGGGACGCGACACAATTCATGCATGCCATTTTTTCATCAGATGATGAAATGATGACTTTTTATCTGACATTCAGTCGTTTTGTTAATCCTGACAGTTATTTGGTGCAATGCACCGACCGGAAAAGATTGGAAGATTTGGCTAATGTACTTCGTAGCAATGTGGTGGCTTTTAATGCTATTCATAGCTATAAGTCTATAAGTGTGAAAGAGGTGATTAAAGGATTTGGAATGTATATGATGAGTATTCATATTTCTAATGCCAATCGTCAGCAAGGTGCCGATGCGGTAGGCAGTTTGATTAATTGCGTAATAGATATAACCAAAAATAGTTGGCAATTTAGAAAAATGAGTCGGTCTAACTATATACAAATAAAGTATTTACAACCGATTATTACTCAATATTTTATAGATAATAAGTCAGAAATATGGTTGTTATTTTTAATTGCACAT
>NZ_JBCOWR010000033.1:0-34531 GCF_040918965.1 Bacteroides sp. RTP21281st1_H5_RTP21281_210402
CTACGATGAATAAAGGATTTGAAGAAATTTATGAGGGTATGAGGGTAAATCGTGAAAACTTTTGTTTGGAGTGCGTGGTTATTTCTGAAATCGAATTAGTCCATTTCCATACAGTTTTGAACTTTTTAGATAAGGTTACCCCGTTATTCTTCTTAATTTCATATGTATATTCCAAGGTTTTCATATAACTTTGCAGGCAAAAAATACAAAATGACTATATATAAGCTCCATTTACTACCACCATTTTTGCTGATTATAGGACTTGCAACGCTCACTTCAAGTTGCAAAAAGAAAGATATGTCGCTGAAACTGAACGAGCCGCGCAATATCCGTGGAGTAGTCAGCTACAAACGTTCTTTCCCTGATTTGAATGACGCCCATTTGGAAGTAGCCAAGAAGATTGGCATCCGTCCGCTTGCCGACCGTGACGCTGCCGAAGATATGAAAGAAAAGCTAGAGCATATTACAAGTAACGACTTTTATGTGGTAGATTCACTGACACACTCCATCCCTTACCTCGTTCCCCGTGCCAGTGCACTGCTCGACACGATTGGTTCCAACTTCCTCGATTCACTGACTGCCAAAGGCTTGAACCCCAATCAAGTAATCGTCACTTCGGTGTTGCGTACGGAAAATGACGTGAAACGTCTCCGCCGCCGGAACGGAAATGCTTCCGCAAACTCCGCGCATTGCTTCGGAGCTACTTTCGATGTCAGTTGGAAGCGCTTCAAGAAGGTGGAAGATAAAGATGGACGCCCTTTGCAGGATGTCAGCTCAGATACTCTGAAACTCGTTCTGTCAGAGGTTTTAAGGGACTTGCGGAAAGCGGAGAAATGCTATATCAAATATGAGCTGAAGCAAGGATGTTTCCACATCACCGCCAGATAATCGGGAAATGAGTATAAAAGGCAATAAAATTCATCCCCAAACAATCAGAGAATCCAAAACGTTTCATTAAATTTGCAGAAATTTTTCTTTAATACAATTGAATGATAGAGAAACTGATTGTTCTTGAGGATGTTGATCCTGTTATTTTTTACGGTGTAAACAACACCAACATACAGTTAATTAAAGCTTTATATCCGAAGCTACGTATCGTTGCCCGTGGCAATGTCATCAAAGTGCTGGGCGACGAGGAAGAAATGTGCGCCTTCGAAGAAAACATCACCAAACTTGAAAAGTACTGTGCCGAATATAATTCACTGAAAGAAGAAGTTATCATCGACATTATAAAAGGGAATGCTCCCCAAGCGGAACAGACCGGAAACGTGATTGTATTCAGCGTCACGGGAAAGCCTATCATCCCCCGAAGCGAAAACCAGTTGAAGCTGGTGGAAGGATTCGCCAAGAACGATATGGTATTCGCCATCGGCCCGGCAGGTTCGGGAAAGACCTACACCGCCATTGCCCTTGCCGTGCGTGCGCTGAAGAACAAGGAAATCAAGAAGATTATCCTCAGCCGCCCCGCCGTAGAAGCCGGAGAAAAACTCGGTTTCCTGCCCGGCGACATGAAAGATAAGATTGACCCGTATCTGCAACCTTTGTACGATGCCCTTCAAGATATGATACCCGCCGCCAAGTTAAAGGAATACATGGAATTGAACATTATACAGATTGCCCCGTTAGCCTTTATGCGCGGACGCACGCTGAATGATGCAGTCGTGATTCTTGACGAAGCGCAGAATACTACCGCACAACAGATTAAAATGTTCCTCACCCGTATGGGTATGAACACCAAAATGATTGTGACGGGAGATATGACACAGATTGACCTTCCCGCTTCGCAAACTTCGGGACTGGTGCAGGCTATCCGCATACTGAAAGGAGTAAAAGGCATCAGTTTTGTCGAGTTGAACAAGAAAGATATTGTACGCCATAAATTGGTGGAACGTATCGTGGATGCTTACGAGAAATTCGACAAAGAAGCGAAAGCCGAACGGGAGAAACGGAAAAACGAACAACTGGTGCTCAACGGCGAACGTCCGGTGAAACTGGCAAAAGAATAATCGCCTTTAGGTTCGGAACTCCTATGGCGACTTGCGATTTGAGACTTGTAATTTGTAATTATAAATAAAACAATGAAAGCATTAACAAAAACAGATTTCAACTTTCCGGGACAGAAAAGCGTGTACCACGGAAAAGTGCGCGATGTGTACAACATCAACGGCGAAAAACTCGTCATGGTAGCAACCGACCGTATTTCGGCCTTTGACGTGGTACTGCCTGAAGGTATTCCTTACAAAGGACAAATGCTGAACCAGATTGCAGCTAAATTCCTCGATGCCACTACTGACATCTGTCCGAACTGGAAACTGGCTACTCCGGATCCGATGGTTACTGTCGGCGTGTTGTGCGAAGGCTTTCCGGTGGAAATGATTGTACGCGGTTACCTGTGCGGCAGCGCATGGCGTGCTTACAAAAGCGGTGTCCGCGAAATTTGTGGAGTGAAGTTGCCGGACGGAATGCGTGAAAACGAGAAATTCCCCGAACCCATCGTAACTCCGACTACCAAAGCCGAAATGGGATTGCATGACGAAGACATCTCTAAAGAAGAAATCCTGAAACAAGGTCTGGCTACTCCCGAAGAGTATGAAGTACTTGAAAAATATACACTGGCTCTCTTCAAACGCGGTACTGAAATCGCTGCTGAACGCGGATTGATTCTTGTCGATACCAAATACGAATTCGGCAAGCACAACGGTACTATCTACCTGATGGACGAAATCCACACTCCTGACTCCAGCCGTTATTTCTACTCGGAAGGTTATCAGGAACGTTTCGAAAAAGGCGAACCGCAGAAGCAGCTTTCCAAAGAATTCGTTCGCGAATGGTTGATGGAAAACGGTTTTCAGGGCAAGGACGGTCAGAAAGTACCCGAAATGACTCCGGCTATCGTACAGAGCATCAGTGACCGTTACATCGAATTGTTCGAGAACATCACTGGCGAGAAATTTGTGAAAGAAGATACCAGCAACATCGCTGAACGTATCGAAAAGAACGTAATGAATTTCTTGACTAAATAAGAAATGGACTACCCACAACAACATATCAAGCCTTACGACGAGGAAGGAAAAAAGACTGAGCAGGTGGAACGCATGTTCGACAATATCGCCCATGCTTACGACAAGCTGAATCATACCTTATCTTTAGGTATCGACCGCAGTTGGCGCCGCAAAGCCATTGCCTGGCTGCGTCCTTTCCAACCCCAGCGTATGATGGACGTGGCAACCGGTACGGGGGATTTTGCCATCCTCGCCTGCCGCAAGTTGCAACCTGCCGAGTTAATCGGTACGGACATCTCGGAAGGTATGATGAATGTGGGACGTGAAAAAGTAAAGAAGGAAGGACTCTCGGACAAAATATCTTTTGCCCGGGAGGACTGTACTTCACTCTCTTTTGCCGACAATGACTTTGACGCCATTACCGTAGCGTTCGGCATCCGCAACTTCGAAGACCTCGACAAAGGGCTCTCCGAAATGTGCCGTGTACTGAAACCGGGCGGTCATCTTGTGATTCTGGAGCTTACCACTCCCGACCGTTTCCCGATGAAACAACTGTTTTCCGTCTACTCTAAAGTCGTCATCCCATTGCTGGGCAAACTTCTCTCCAAAGACAACAGTGCCTACCGCTATCTGCCGGACACCATCAAAGTATTTCCACAAGGGGAAGTCATGAAAGGAGTCATCTCACGAGCCGGATTCAGCGAGGTTAATTTCAAGCGGCTAACCTTTGGCATCTGCACACTTTATACCGCGACAAAATAGTGAGTTTTTATGATTGATTAATTTAATCCTTTCGTATTATGGAAAAATATGGTTTAATCGGCTACCCCTTGAGACATTCATTTTCTATCGGATACTTTAATGAGAAGTTCAAATCCGAAGGCATCAATGCGGAATACGTGAATTTTGAGATTCCCAAGATCAATGATTTCATGGAAGTGATTGAAGAGAATCCCAATCTGCGCGGTCTTAATGTCACTATCCCTTACAAGGAGCAAGTGATTCCTTTCTTAAGCGAACTAGACCCTGACACTGCGAAAATCGGCGCAGTGAATGTTATCAAAATTATTCGCCAGCCGAAGGGCAAGGTAAAGTTGGTTGGCTATAACTCCGATATAATCGGATTCACCCAGTCCATACAGCCATTATTACAACCTCATCACAAAAAGGCTTTGATTCTGGGTACTGGCGGAGCTTCCAAGGCTGTCTACCACGGTCTGAAAAATTTAGGAATCGAAAGTGTATTCGTTTCGCGCACTCATAGAGCGGACGGTATGCTCACTTATGAAGAACTAAGTCCTGAAATTATGGCGGAATATACAGTTATCGTAAACTGTACTCCTGTCGGCATGTTTCCCAAAGTCGATTTCTGCCCCAACATACCTTATGAATTAGTTACTCCAAACCATTTGCTCTACGATTTGTTATATAATCCAAACGTTACCCTTTTCATGAAAAAGGGAGAAGCACAGGGTGCCGTTGTCAAAAACGGTCTTGAAATGCTTCTTCTTCAGGCATTTGCCGCCTGGGAAATCTGGAATAAATAGAATCTCTCCTACCCCCTTTTTCAAGGCGAGAGAGTAAAAAAGGTTAAAGGTATCATATGAAGAGAAAAGTAGTCTATAGTATTATCATCATTATGCTGGTGATGACCGGTTGCACTATCGGGGGAAGTTTCTATATGTTGAACTTTTCTCTGACTCCAGACGCAAAGATTTTGTCTAAAGATGCCGACTCTTATCCTTTCATGTACAAAAACTATCCATTTCTGCGCCCATGGGTAGATAGTCTGCGACAGGCAGATGCGCTGAAAGATACTTTTATTATCAATCCGCACGGCATACAGCTTCATGCTTACTATATCGCTGCTCCCGAACCTACCAACAAGACAGCAGTTATCGTTCACGGATATACGGACAATGCCATTCGTATGTTTATGATTGGCTACTTGTACAACCGTGATTTAGGCTTTAATATTTTGCTTCCTGAACTTCAGCATCAGGGAGAAAGTGAAGGCCGTGCCATTCAGATGGGTTGGAAAGACCGCCTTGATGTGTTACAGTGGATGAATATTGCCAATAATATATTCGGAGACAGTACGCTGATGGTGGTACACGGCATCTCGATGGGCGGCGCAACCACCATGATGGTATCCGGTGAGGAACAGCAGCCTTTTGTAAAATGCTTTGTGGAAGATTGCGGTTATACCAGTGTATGGGATGAATTCTCGCACGAATTGAAGTCGTCTTTCGGGCTTCCGCCTTTCCCGTTGATGTACACCACGAGCTGGCTATGCGAAAAGAAATACGGTTGGGATTTCAAAGAGGCTTCTTCACTGAAACAAGTAGCCAAGTGTGAGTTGCCGATGCTGTTTATTCATGGAGACAAAGACACGTATGTCCCGACATGGATGGTATATCCGCTTTATGAAGCGAAGCCGGAACCAAAGGAACTTTGGATTGTGCCGGGTGCCGCCCATGCCGTTTCATACCAAGAGAACAAGCAGGAATACACCGATAAAGTCCGTGAGTTCGTCGGGCGATACATTCATTAAAACTATTATGAAACCAATATTTACATTTATACTCTTCACTTTTCTACTGATTCCTTTACAGGCTCAAGAGAAAGTATATACGGTAGACAATCTTCCGAAAGTTCACTTGCAAAACAAGATGCAGTATGTTTGTAATCCTGCGGGGGTACTTTCACAGGCTGCTTGTGACAGCATAGATGCCATGCTTTATGCCTTGGAGCAGCAGACGGGAATTGAAACGGTGGTTGCCGCAGTCCCTTCCATCGGGGATGAAGATTGCTTCAATTTCTGCCACCAGCTACTCAATAAATGGGGTGTAGGAAAGAAGGACAAAAATAACGGTTTGGTTATTTTACTAGTTACCGACCAGCGTTGTATTCAGTTTTACACCGGTTATGGGTTGGAAGGAGTTCTTCCCGATGCTATCTGCAAAAGGATTCAGACGAAGTACATGATTCCTTATCTGAAAGACGGGAATTGGGATGCAGGAATGGTAGCGGGGTTGAAAGCGACTTGTCAACGACTTGACGGTTCTATGGAGAACGATTCCCTTTCTGATTCGGGCGAGGGTGGTTCATTCGATTTTATTCTTGCTATACTCTTCTTCATCCTCATTGGCGGAGGTATCTCCTTCTTTGCGGCACGTAAGCAAAGCCGTTGCCCGAAGTGCGGAAAACATACATTGCAAAGAAGTGGCAGCAGGATAGTATCCCGGACTAACGGTGTAAAAACCGAAGATGTCACTTATACTTGTAGAAACTGCGGACATACTCTCATACGCCGTCAGCAAAGTTACGAGAATGACTATCACCATCGCGGTGGTGGTGGAGGGCCGTTCATTGGCGGCATGGGCGGTGGAAGTTTCGGCGGCAGTAGAGGTGGCGGCTTTAGTGGTGGCAGCTTCGGCGGCGGAATGGGTGGCGGCGGCGGTGCCGGTTCACGATTCTAAATATCTAATTTAATAAATCAGAGTATCAATATCAATAAAAACAATAAACATGAAAAAGTCAATTATCATCATTTTAGCCGTTGTAGCTATCCTTGTCTTTTGGGCAGTCAGTGTATATAACGGCCTGGTTACTATGGACGAGAATGTAAGTGGACAATGGGCAAATGTGGAAACACAATACCAACGCCGTGCCGACTTGATTCCCAATCTGGTAAATACAGTTAAAGGGTATGCAACCCACGAAAAAGAAACATTGGAAGGAGTGGTTGCCGCACGCAGCCAGGCAACACAAATCAAAGTGGATGCTGCTGACCTGACACCGGAAAAACTCGCGCAATATCAGAAGGCACAGGGTGCTGTCACTTCTGCTTTAGGTAAGTTATTAGCTATCACGGAGAATTATCCCGATTTGAAAGCTAATCAGAATTTCCTTGAGTTGCAGGCTCAACTGGAAGGTACGGAAAACCGCATCAATGTAGCACGCAAGAATTTCAATGATGCGGCACAGGCTTATAACACCAATATCCGCCGTTTCCCCAAGAGTATCTTTGCAGGAATGTTCGGATTCGATAAGAAAGCATATTTTGAAGCAGAAGAAGGTAGCGAAAAAGCGCCTAAAGTAGAATTCTAAGAAAAGTCTGCTGAAAAAATTGTGCCGCTGACTAATAAAGTTTCCGTATCTCGTTAGACACGAAAACTTTATTAGTCAGCGGCATTTCTATTAAGATAGTTGGCTGTACGAAAAAAAAGCAGTACTTTTGCAGCCGTATACAAAATAATTCTATAACTCATGAGTAATCAACGATACATGATGCGTGGAGTAAGCGCATCAAAAGAAGATGTGCACAACGCCATCAAGAACATCGACAAAGGAATTTTCCCGAAAGCATTCTGCAAAATTATTCCCGATATATTGGGAGGTGACCCGGAATATTGCAACATCATGCATGCCGACGGCGCCGGAACCAAATCTTCCCTCGCTTATATGTACTGGAAAGAAACAGGCGACCTGTCTGTATGGAAAGGAATCGCCCAGGATGCCTTGATTATGAATATCGACGACCTGCTTTGTGTAGGAGCCGTAGACAACATCCTTGTCTCTTCAACTATCGGACGCAACAAGTTATTAATCCCGGGGGAAGTTATCTCCGCCATCATCAACGGAACAGATGAATTACTTGCCGAACTCCGCGAAATGGGTGTAGGCGTATATGCAACCGGTGGTGAAACGGCTGACGTCGGCGACTTGGTACGCACCATCATTGTCGATTCTACTGTAACTTGCCGCATGAAGCGTTCAGACGTTATTGACAATGCCAATATCCGTCCGGGCGACGTAATCGTCGGCCTTGCTTCTTACGGACAGGCTACTTACGAGAAAGAATATAACGGCGGCATGGGCAGCAACGGTCTGACAAGTGCACGCCATGATGTATTCGGCAAATATCTTGCTGAAAAATATCCGGAAAGCTATGATGCGGCAGTTCCCGAAGAATTGGTTTACTCAGGAAATCTGAAACTGACAGACAGTGTAGAAGATTCTCCGATTGATGCAGGCAAGTTAGTGCTCTCTCCTACCCGCACCTATGCACCGGTAGTAAAGAAATTGCTGGATGCATTACGTCCCGAAATTCACGGAATGGTTCACTGCTCCGGCGGTGCACAGACCAAAGTGCTGCACTTTGTTGAAAACGTCCGTGTTGTAAAAGACAATCTTTTCCCTGTTCCCCCATTGTTCAAAACTATTCAGGAACAAAGCGGCACTGACTGGGCCGAGATGTACAAGGTATTCAATATGGGACACCGCCTTGAAGTTTACCTGTCACCGGAACATGCCGCAGAAGTTATCGCTATTTCCGAGTCATTCGGTATCCCGGCACAGATAGTAGGACGCGTCGAAGAATGTGACAATACAGAGTTAATCATAAAGAGCGAGTTCGGAGAATTCAGATATTAAGGAATGGCAGACAACAGTACCATATTAGAAAAATTAGACGGTCTTGTAGCCCGTTTTGAAGAAATATCAACCCTTATCACTGACCCGTCAGTAATTGCTGACCAGAAACGTTATGTTAAACTGACTAAGGAATATAAGGAACTGGATGACTTAATGAAAGCCCGTAAGGAATATATCCAATTGTTGGGCAACATTGAGGAAGCCAAGAGTATCCTTTCCAGCGAGTCGGATGCCGAAATGCGTGAAATGGCTAAAGAAGAAATGGATAACAGCCAGGAACGCCTTCCGGTATTGGAAGAAGAAATCAAACTGATGCTTGTCCCCGCCGACCCGCAGGACAGCAAGAATGCGATTCTTGAAATCCGTGGCGGTGCAGGTGGTGACGAGGCGGCTATCTTTGCCGGTGACCTTTTCCGTATGTATGCCAAATTCTGCGAAACAAAAGGCTGGAAAATGGAAGTCTCCAATGCGAACGAAGGAACGGCAGGCGGATTCAAGGAAATTGTTTGCAGCGTCACAGGTGACAATGTTTACGGAATCCTGAAATATGAATCGGGCGTACACCGTGTACAGCGCGTCCCTGCAACAGAGACTCAAGGGCGCGTACATACTTCAGCAGCTTCAGTAGCCGTACTTCCCGAAGCGGAAGAATTCGATGTAGTCATCAATGAAGGTGAAATCAAATGGGATACTTTCCGAAGCGGTGGTGCCGGCGGACAGAACGTAAATAAGGTAGAATCCGGAGTACGACTGCGCTATATATGGAAGAATCCGAATACAGGTATCGCCGAAGAAATCCTGATTGAATGTACCGAAACGCGCGACCAACCGAAAAATAAAGAACGTGCATTGGCTCGTCTGCGTACGTTTATCTATGACAAAGAACATCAGAAATATATCGACGATATTGCTTCCAAACGCAAGACAATGGTATCGACCGGAGACCGTTCGGCTAAAATCCGCACTTACAACTATCCGCAAGGACGTATCACCGACCATCGTATCAACTATACAATTTACAATCTCGCTGCTTTCATGGACGGAGATATCCAAGACTGCATTGACCACTTGATTGTGGCTGAGAATGCGGAAAGGCTGAAAGAAAGCGAGTTGTAAAAAATAGAAAGTTGCGAGCGAGGCTTTAAATTGTAAATAGTAAATCGTATAATAGTAAATAACAAGATGGATAAGCAACAATTATTTGAAAACATAAAACGCAAGAAATCATTCCTTTGCGTAGGACTTGATACCGACATCAAGAAAATCCCCGAACACCTGTTGAAAGAAGAAGACCCTATCTTCGCATTCAACAAAGCAATTATCGACGCGACAGCAGACTTGTGTATCGCCTACAAACCGAACTTGGCTTTTTACGAAAGCATGGGTGTAAAAGGATGGATTGCGTTTGAAAAGACAGTAAAATACATCAAAGATAATTATCCCGACCAGTTCATCATTGCCGATGCAAAGCGTGGCGATATCGGAAATACTTCCGCCATGTACGCCCGTACATTCTTCGAAGAACTGGATATCGACTCTGTCACAGTAGCTCCTTATATGGGTGAAGACAGCGTCACTCCATTCCTTACTTATGAAGGAAAATGGGTTATATTATTAGCGCTGACATCCAACAAAGGCTCTCATGACTTCCAATTGACAGAAGACGCGAATGGTGAACGGCTGTTTGAAAAAGTGCTGCGTAAATCACAGGAATGGGCAAACGATGACCGCATGATGTATGTGGTAGGTGCAACACAAGGACGTGCCTTCGAGGATATCCGTAAGATTGTCCCCAATCACTTCCTTCTTGTTCCCGGTGTCGGCGCTCAAGGCGGCTCACTTGAAGAAGTTTGTAAATATGGAATGAACAGTACCTGCGGATTAATTGTTAACTCATCCCGTGGAATAATCTACGTGGACAAGACAGAGAAATTTGCTGAAGCTGCCCGCGCCGCCGCACAAGAAGTACAGGCACAAATGGCCGAACAACTCAAAACAATTCTCTGAAAAGAAAACAAAATCTCTAAAAGAAACGAATGCCTTACGAAAGAAAGATAATCAACGACCCGGTATTCGGGTTTATCAATATTCCGAAGGGGTTGCTATACGATATAGTACGGCATCCCCTTTTGCAGCGTCTTACCCGTATCAAGCAGGTAGGGCTCTCGTCTGTGGTATATCCAGGTGCGCAGCACACCCGCTTCCAACATTCCCTGGGTGCTTTCTACCTGATGAGAGAAGCTATCACGCAACTGGCATCGAAAGGAAACTTCATCTTCGACAGTGAAGCGGAAGCCGTACAGGCTGCCATTCTGCTGCATGACATCGGTCACGGGCCTTTCTCCCATGTGCTGGAAGACACTATTGTTAAAGGAATTCCCCACGAAGAGATTTCCCTTATGCTGATGGAACGGATGAACAAAGAAATGAACGGCCAGCTCAGCCTTGCCATTCAAATCTTCAAGGACGAGTATCCGAAGCGCTTCCTGCATCAGCTTGTCAGCGGCCAGTTGGATATGGACAGGCTTGATTATCTCCGTCGTGACAGTTTCTATACGGGAGTTACGGAAGGAAACATCGGCTCGGCACGAATCATCAAGATGCTCGATGTGGCAGACGACCGCCTTGTCATCGAATCCAAAGGAATCTACTCCATCGAGAACTTCCTCACGGCACGCCGCCTGATGTATTGGCAGGTATATTTGCACAAGACTTCGGTAGCCTACGAAAAGATGCTTATCAGTACCCTTCTGCGCGCCAAAGAACTGGCTTCGCAGGGAGTGGAGCTGTTCGCATCACCCGCATTCCGCTTTTTCCTTTACAAAGACATCACTCCCGAAGAGTTCTACAACAATCCCGATTGTCTGGAGAACTTTGTACAACTGGATGATAACGATATATGGACGGCCCTGAAAGTATGGAGTACCCATACTGACAAGGTTCTTTCCACTTTAAGCATGGGAATGATTAACCGAAATATCTTTAAAGTGGAAATTTCGTCGGAACCGATTGGTGAAGACAGAAAAAAAGAATTAACTTTGCAAATCAGCCAGCAATTAGGCATAACACTTTCCGAAGCGAACTATTTTGTCTCTACCCCCAGCATCGAAAAGAATATGTACGACCCGGCGGATGACAGTATTGACATTATCTATAAAGACGGCACTATCAAAAATATTGCCGAAGCATCGGACATGTTGAACATCTCTTTATTGTCCAAAAAGGTAAAGAAATACTATCTCTGCTACCAGAGATTACATAGATAAGTATAAAATATTCATGCAATAACACGGAAATCTGAAAAAAAAGTCCGTTATTTGTGAACTAATTAAATTTTAAATTAAAGACATGGAGTTCTCGGCTAAGCAAATTGCAGCATTTATCCAAGGGGAAATCATTGGAGACGAAAACGCTACGGTACACACATTCGCTAAAATAGAAGAGGGAATGCCCGGAGCTATTTCTTTCCTGTCAAACCCCAAATATACGCCTTACATCTACGAGACACAATCTAGCATTGTCCTGGTTAATAAGGACTTCACTCCTGAACATGAAATTAAAACGACCCTTATCAAAGTAGACAATGCATACGAAAGCCTGGCGAAATTGCTCAACCTTTATGAAATGAGCAAACCTAAAAAACAGGGTATCGATTCATTAGCATTTGTTGCCTCCAGTGCCAAGATTGGTGAGAACGTATATATAGGTGCTTTTGCCTACATTGGCGAAAACGCCGTGATCGGAGATAATACTCAAATTTATCCGCATACTTTTGTTGGAGACGGTGTGAAAATAGGCAACAGTTGCCTGCTTTACCCGAATGTAAATGTTTATCATGATTGCCGCATAGGCAACGAATGTATCCTGCACTCGGGTGCGGTAATCGGAGCCGACGGATTCGGTTTCGCCCCTACTCCGAACGGATACGACAAGATTCCTCAAATCGGAATTGTTATTCTGGAAGATAAAGTGGACATAGGTGCCAATACCTGTGTAGACCGTGCTACAATGGGAGCTACGGTAGTACATAGTGGTGTCAAATTGGATAACCTGATACAAATAGCCCATAATGACGAGATCGGTTCGCATACCGTAATGGCTGCACAAGCCGGTATCGCCGGTTCTACCAAAGTGGGAGAATGGTGTATGATTGGCGGTCAGGTAGGTATTGCCGGACACTCAAAAATAGGAGATAAAGTCGGTTTGGGCGCACAATCGGGCGTACCGGGAGATATCAAGTCCGGCAGTCAGCTCATCGGTACTCCTCCTATGGAGTTAAAACAATATTTCAAGTCATCCATCGCACAAAGAAGCTTGCCGGACATGCAGAAAGAACTGCGTAGCCTGCGCAAGGAAATCGAAGAATTAAAACAACTATTAAATAAGTAAATAGCCAATGCTGAAACAAAAAACGCTGAAAGATAGCTTTTCACTGAGCGGGAAAGGTCTTCACACTGGACTTGATCTCACTGTAACATTTAATCCTGCTCCGGACAATCATGGATATAAAATCCAGCGCATTGACGTAGAAGGACAACCAACTATCGATGCAGTAGCCGACAACGTGACAGAAACCACCCGTGGTACTGTGTTGTCGAAGAATGGAGTCAAAGTAAGCACCGTTGAACATGGTATGGCAGCCCTTTACGCATTGGGCATTGATAACTGCCTTATCCAGGTAAACGGCCCGGAGTTTCCGATTTTAGATGGTAGTGCACAATATTATGTACAAGAAATAGAACGTGTAGGAACAGTAGAACAGAATGCTGTCAAGGACTTTTATATCATTAAGTCAAAGATTGAATTCCGTGACGAATCGACAGGTTCTTCCATCATCGTACTACCGGACGAGAATTTTAGTCTGAATGTACTGGTTTCTTATGATTCGACCATTATCCCGAACCAGTTTGCTACACTTGAAGACATGCATAAATTCAAAGACGAAGTGGCTGCCAGCCGTACATTCGTCTTTGTTCGCGAAATAGAACCGCTGCTCTCTGCGGGATTGATTAAAGGGGGCGACCTGGACAATGCTATCGTAATCTACGAACGTAAGATGTCACAGGAAAGCTTCGACAAGTTGGCAGACGTTATGGGAGTTCCTCATATGGACGCCAATGAGTTAGGCTATATTAACCACAAGCCGTTGGTCTGGGCGAATGAATGTGCCCGTCACAAATTACTGGATGTTATCGGTGACCTCGCTTTAATCGGCAAACCGATTAAGGGGCGTATCATCGCTACCCGTCCCGGACATACTATCAATAACAAGTTTGCCCGTCAGATGCGGAAAGAAATTCGTTTGCACGATATTCAGGCACCAAACTATGACTGTAACCGTGAGCCGGTGATGGATGTAAACCGTATCCGCGAACTGTTGCCGCATCGCTATCCTTTCCAACTGGTAGATAAAGTGATTGAAATCGGTGCCAACTATATAGTAGGTGTAAAGAATATTACTGCCAACGAGCCTTTCTTCCAAGGACATTTTCCACAAGAACCCGTTATGCCGGGCGTGCTCCAAGTAGAAGCAATGGCACAAGTAGGCGGTTTGCTGGTTCTCAACTCTGTTGACGAACCGGAGCGTTACTCCACTTATTTTATGAAGATAGACGGTGTGAAGTTCCGCCAGAAAGTAGTGCCGGGAGATACACTGACATTCCGTGTGGAATTATTAGCACCTATCCGTCGTGGTATATCCACAATGAAAGGTTACGCATTCGTTGGGGAAAAAGTAGTTTGCGAAGCTGAATTTATGGCACAAATAGTAAAAAATAAGTAATTAACAATTGGAAAATCAAATGATAAGTCCTTTAGCGTATATTCATCCCGAAGCTAAAATCGGGGAAAATGTAGAAATTGCGCCTTTTGTATTTATAGATAAAAACGTGGTTATCGGCGACAACAATAAAATTATGGCTAATGCCAACATTTTATATGGTTCACGTATTGGTAACGGAAATACTATTTTTCCGGGTGCCGTTATCGGGGCTATTCCGCAGGATCTTAAATTTCAAGGGGAAGAATCAACAGCCGAAATCGGAGACAACAACCTGATTCGCGAGAACGTGACAATCAACCGTGGAACGGCAGCTAAAGGGCGCACGATTGTGGGAAATAACAATTTACTGATGGAAAGCGTGCACGTGGCGCATGATGCTTTGGTCGGTAACGGATGCATCATTGGTAACTCTACCAAGATGGCCGGTGAAATCGTAATTGATGATAACGCTATTATCAGTGGCGGTGTACTGATGCATCAATTCTGTCATGTAGGCAGCTATGTAATGATTCAAGGTGGTTCCCGTTTCAGTAAGGACATTCCTCCCTACATCATTGCAGGACGCGAACCAATCGCTTTCAGCGGAATCAACATTATCGGCTTGCGCCGTCGTGGTTTTACCAATGAAGTGATTGAAAACATTCACAATGCCTATCGTATCATCTACCAAAGTGGATTGAACACGACAGAAGCATTAAAGAAAATTGAAGATGAATTCGAGAAGAGTCCTGAAATCGACTACATCATCGACTTCATCCGTAATTCAGAACGTGGTATAATTAAATAAACAGTTCAAAATAGTCATATTATGATATACAGATTTACTATCATATCTGATGAAGTTGACGATTTTGTCAGAGAAATACAAATTGATCCGGAAGCTACTTTTTTAGACTTCCATGAGGCAATCGTAAAATCAGTTGGGTACGCAAACGACCAGATGACTTCTTTCTTTATCTGCGACGACGATTGGGAAAAAGAAAAGGAAGTGACTTTGGAAGAAATGGACGACAACCCTGAAATGGACAGTTGGGTGATGAAAGAAACTACTATCAGTGAACTGGTAGAAGATGAAAAACAAAAGTTGCTGTATGTATTCGATTACATGACGGAACGTTGTTTCTTCATTGAGTTATCTGAAATCATTACCGGAAAGGAAATGAAGGGTGCCAAATGCACCAAGAAATCAGGGGATGCCCCGAAACAGACAGTCGATTTTGAAGAAATGGCTGTTGCCGGTGGTTCTCTCGATTTGGACGAAAACTTCTATGGCGACCAGGATTTCGATATGGAAGACTTCGATCAAGAAGGATTCGATATTGGTGGCGACGCAGGCGGTTCATTCGAAGAAGAGAAATTCTAATTTAACGATTAGTGGTTAGTGATTAACACTATGCAGTATATTGTGCAATTGTTAATCACTAACCACTAATCATTAATCACTAATCACTTAAGTCCATTGCCTACTCTCATTGTTCTTATAGGGCCTACCGGCGTAGGGAAAACCGAATTGAGTCTACGGATAGCAGAGAATTTCCGGACAAGCATTGTATCTGCTGATTCGAGACAACTTTATGCCGAATTAAAAATAGGCACGGCAGCGCCTACTCCCGAACAATTGGCACGTGTACCCCATCACCTGGTCGGTACGCTTCATCTTACAGATTATTATAGTGCCGCCCAATACGAAGCGGAAGCACTGGAAATACTTGAAAAGTTATTTACCCAACATGAAGTCGTGGTTCTTACCGGCGGCTCGATGATGTATGTGGACGCTATCTGCAAAGGGATTGACGATATTCCTACCGTTGATGCGGAAACCCGCCAGCTCATGTTGCAGAAATATGAGGAAGAAGGACTTGAACAACTCTGCGCGGAACTCCGCTTATTAGACCCGGAATATTATCGTATTGTAGATTTGAAGAATCCCAAACGAGTGATTCACGCACTGGAAATCTGCTATATGACGGGACGCACATACACTTCTTTCCGTACGCAACAAAAGAAAGAACGCCCTTTCCGTATTATCAAAATAGGATTAACCCGTGAGCGGGAAGAACTTTATGACCGTATCAACCGCCGTGTGGATATGATGATGGAAGAGGGTTTATTGGAAGAAGTACGTTCCGTACTTCCCTATCGCCATCTTAACTCTCTCAATACGGTAGGATATAAAGAACTGTTCAAATACTTGGATGGAGAATGGGAACTACCGTTTGCCATAGAAAAAATCAAGCAGAACTCCCGTATTTATTCACGCAAACAAATGACCTGGTTTAAGCGGGATGAAGAAATACGCTGGTTTCATCCGGAACAAGAAACGGAGATACTTGCATACCTCCGTCAGTCTTTATCCTAAGCATTCCGGAATATTACTTTTCACTCACCAAACGAATAACAATTCTACCATCAACACGGTCTGCTGAAGCCGATTTAATAGCCTTCGCCGACATTTGCTGTAACTTACCGGCATTTACCTCTTTTCCATCCAAAAGGTAAATAACCTCCCCTTCCATATCTTTCGCAGCACTTTCAGCTAGTTGCCATGCGTCAGTATAAGCAGGTTGGGGATTATTCTTTTTAGCCTGAAATTCTTCATCAGTCAGCATTTCTATTACAATCACCCCATTCTTTGCCTTATCCCCATAAACAACTGCTGCCGATTTATCTTTCAGTATAGTAATACTTTTAATACGGTCAGGAGCAATCTTGGATAAAGCATCTTTTTCCAAAGCTTCCTTACCATCAACAATAACCAATGGTTGTTCACCCTCTTTCACTCCATGAACATTAATGCCATTAATAAGGCCGACAGGTTTTGTTTCCCGAACCCTCACAAACCTTTTGGTAGTTTCCGGCAATAAATTAACCACTTCCTGTTCCATCCGTACTGACATCGTAGCATTTACAGGAACTTTCATGGATTTGTATCCGATAAACGAAAATAGCAGATTACCACCCTTTACAGCTTTCAGGCTGAAACGGCCGTCTATATCCGTGATTGCACCATAAGTCGTATTAGGCACAAGTATGCTTACACCTGCTTTCGGACGCCCCTGTTCGTCAACGACAGTCCCACTAACTTGGAAATCGGGTACTACGTTTTCCTGATTATCCACTTTAGAAAAATTAAACTGTGTTGTCGTACCCGGCTTCTTTGTGGTTACAAGAATCACTCCATTTTCGCCACGTTTACCATATATTTTTATAGAAGCACTATCTTTCAGGACAGACACGCTCTCTATATCCGACGGATTCATCCTTTCCATAGCATTCATGCTGATTTCCTTACCATCAGCAAGAATCAACGGCTGCTTATCCAATCCAAATCTGATATTACCAAATCTTACAGGAATAGAATACTTCACAGGAACAGGCTTACCACGTTGCTTTCCCGGAATCCAGTCCGGCATTTCACTAACGATCCTTTCGGCTTCCTTGTTCAGCGAAGGTTGGTCAGACTCAAGTACTTGCACATTTGTAACTTTTCCGCTTCCAGTGACTGTAAAGCCAATCGTTACCAGTCCACCTGCCTTACCTTTCATAGGGGAGTCGGCCACTTTACTTTCCAAGTACTTGCTCAATGCATCCATACCGCCAGGGTACTCCGGCATCTGCTCCACCACCTCAAAGATAACAATTTCTTCTTCCTCTTTCTTTTCCGTTGCAGCCACCTTCGAATCAGCCTTCTTCACGACTTTCGATGCTTTCACTGTATCTTGCAGCACCTTTTCTTGCACAATTTCCGCCAAATCATTAACTTTGACTGCTGAAATCTCTTCGACTTTCTCCGAGATTTCGGGACGGGCAAAGGCAGTTACTGCAATAGCTGCCAATGGAAGTACATACAGGTACTTCAAACGAGCCCATGGACTTGATTTTTCTTTTAACATCATAGTGATACGTTTTTTAAGTTTACTGTGATTAAAGCTGTTGGCCATAGAGTAGAGCCTTGTGCCAACGGCTTTTTTTATTAATAATAGTTGATATTCCTTCGCGTTTACTCCTTCATTGATAACCGTCTCGTCCGCTTCGTACTCATGGATATTCTGCAACTCCTGTTTCAGCAACCATGCGCCCGGATTGAACCATTGGAAGAAAATACAAATATCCGCCAATAATAAATCTATGGAATGACGGTGACGGATATGCGCCGTTTCGTGAATCAGAATCTCCCGTCCATTCTCTTCCAGGTCTTTCCGGCTGATAACGATATACTTCATCCAACTAAACGGAGCGATTGCACGATTATGCACCACAAGAATAATACCCTTCTCCAACTTCTCATGTCTGCCCGAATATATCAGCCTGAAAAGACAAATCAAAGAACAGATATTGCGACAAGCAAAAAAGACTATGCCTGCCAGATAAACCAATAAAACGATTTGTATCCAAGAAACAGTAGGCGCTTCCTGTATCACTGCCCCCACTTCCGGAGCCGTCGCATTCAGTTCCGCCATCATCAACAACTGCTCGATAGAAAGTACAGCCTGCTGCACTTCAACCTGATGACGGGTAGTCATCTCAATGCAAGGGATGAGCAACGAAAAGAACATCACTCCCAATAAAGCAGCACGGTTGAAATGGTGAAACGTCTCCTTGCTCAATAATAACCGGAAAAACAGGTAAAACAAGACAAGGCAGACAGATGATTTTAATATATAAATAAAGAATGCTCCCATAGTTTAGATTGTCGTTTAACAGATTAGTTTTTCTTATCGGACTGTTCCACTTCGTCAATGAGCTGCTTCAGTTCATCCAAAGAAATATCTTCCTCTTTGACCAAAGAAGAAACAGCACTCAAATAAGAATTATTAAAATACTTGCTAATCACATTCCGAAGCGTCCCTTTACGAAAATCTTCTTCACTGACCACAGGATAATATTGATAGGTATTACCAAACGTATTGTGAGCCAGAAAACCCTTGTCTTCCAACCCGCGCACGATAGTAGATAATGTATTGAAATGTGGTTTCGGCTCTTCATAGAAAGCCAACATTTCTTTCACGAACAAGGGGCCTTTTTCCCAAAAAAAGCCCATGATTTCTTCCTCTTTTGCTGTTAATCCTTTCATACTTGCAACATTGTTTGCTGCAAATAACGAAAAGTTTTAGTTCATAAACTAATTTTTCTAGTTAAAGTAAACTAAAGTATCTAGTTTATCCCCACAGCTTATCTACAATAAAGTTGCCGATAAAGAATAAATCACCCATAAAAACAATGCTGAACACTAAAAAAGTGAAGCAGGTACTCCAGCGTGCGCCACCTTCTTCTTCGCCGCGCTTGATACGCAACAGGGAACTATACAGGCAATCGCCCGCAATGAACAGTACAAACAAACCTGGTATCAGGTCGCCCCATGACACCAACCAAAAATTATCCCCCTTCCCCAACAGGAAGGTCAACGCCACCGCCAACAAGAAGACAGAAGCATACTGCAAGTCTTTCCTTTTTGAATTCATAGTGGTAATATTTAAAGTCCTTTTCACAAAGATATTGAATCTCACCCAATAATCCTTATCAAAACCGCATAAAAATCCATCATGTTTTGTCGAATCTAAGTTTATTGTTACTTTTGCAAGTACGAATAAAAACCAAAACTGAATTATAAAAGCAATAATAAAAGCAGATGAAAAAAATCAGCATCACATTATTACTCTGCCTTATCTGCCTGACCGGAATGGCACAGGGTCAAAAGGCTCTTGATTTAAAAGACATCACATCCGGACGCTTCCGGCCGGAAAACATCCAGGGGGTCATCCCTACGCCTGACGGTGAACACTACACGCAGATGAACGCCGAAGGCACGCAAATCATCAAATATTCTTTCAAGACAGGCGAAAAGGTAGAAGTTATTTTCGATGTAAACACTGCACGAGAATGTAACTTCAAGAACTTTGACAGTTACCAGTTCTCACCCGACGGACAGAAATTGTTGATTGCTACCAAGACAAATCCGATTTACCGGCATTCATATACAGCTGTACATTATATCTACCCTTTGAAACGAAATGATAAGGGCGTTACGACAAACAACATTATTGAACGGCTGTCTGACGGCGGACCTCAACAGGTCCCCGTCTTTTCACCGGACGGCACGATGATTGCTTTTGTCCGTGACAATAACATCTTCCTTGTCAAGCTGCTCTATGGCAACAGTGAAAGCCAGGTGACCGAAGACGGCAAACAGAACTCTATCATCAACGGTATCCCCGACTGGGTGTACGAAGAAGAATTCAGCTTCAACCGTGCTTTGGAGTTCAGCGCTGACAATACACAGATTGCCTTTATCCGTTTCGATGAATCGGCAGTCCCCTCCTACTCTTTCCCGATATTTGCCGGAGAGGCTCCCCGCATAGATGCTCTCAAGGATTATCCGGGAGAATATACGTATAAGTATCCGAAGGCCGGCTACCCGAACTCAAAAGTAGAAGTACGCACGTATGATATTAAATCGCGCGTGACCCGCACCATGAAACTTCCGTTGGATGCAGACGGATATATCCCCCGCATCCGCTTTACCAAAGATGCCAACAAACTGGCAATCATGACGTTGAACCGTCATCAGGATCGTTTCGACCTTTACTTTGCCGACCCGCGTTCCACGCTTTGCAAACTGGTATTGCGTGACGAATCTCCTTACTATATTAAAGAGAACACCTTCGATAATATCGAATTCTACCCCGAATACTTCAGCCTGCTCAGTGAACGCGACGGTTACAGCCACCTTTACTGGTATAGCATGGGGGGTAACCTTATAAAAAAGGTGACGAACGGAAAGTTCGAAGTAAAAGACTTCCTGGGATATGACGAGGAAGACGGTTCTTTCTACTACACCAGTAATGAAGAAAGCCCGCTTCGCAAAGCTGTCTACAAGACAGACAAGAAAGGCAAAAAGACGAAACTGTCCCAACAAGCGGGAACGAACACGCCGCTTTTCAGCAAATCAATGAAGTATTATATGAACAAGTTCACCAACCTGAATAATCCGATGGTGGTGACATTGAACGACAATTCGGGCAAAACGCTCAAGACATTGATTACAAATGACAAGCTGAAAGAGACTTTATCAGGATACGCAGTACCGCAGAAAGAGTTCTTCACCTTCCAGACTACGGACGGTGTAACCTTGAACGGATGGATGATGAAACCCGTAGATTTCTCCGCATCGAAGAAATACCCGGTGCTGATGTATCAATACAGCGGCCCGGGCTCCCAACAAGTATTGGACAACTGGGGCATTAGCTGGGAAACCTATATGGCAAGCCGCGGATTCATCGTTGTATGCGTGGATGGTCGCGGAACAGGCGGCCGTGGAGAAGCCTTTGAAAAATGCACGTATCTGAAAATCGGCGTAAAAGAAGCCAAAGATCAGGTAGAAACCGCTCTTTACCTCGGCAAACAGCCCTATGTAGACAAAGACCGTATCGGTATTTGGGGATGGAGCTACGGCGGATACATGACCCTGATGAGTATGAGTGAAGGAACTCCCGTATTCAAAGCAGGAGTAGCCGTTGCCGCACCGACCGACTGGCGTTTCTATGACACGGTCTACACCGAACGCTTCATGCGTACTCCGAAAGAAAACGCGGAAGGCTACAAGGCATCCTCCGCTTTCACCCGTGCCGACAAGCTTCATGGTAACTTATTGCTCGTACACGGTATGGCAGATGACAATGTACACTTCCAGAACTGTACCGAGTATGCCGAGCATCTGGTTCAACTCGGAAAACAGTTCGATATGCAAGTATATACCAACCGCAATCATGGCATATACGGCGGTAATACCCGCCAACACCTGTACACACGCTTGACTAACTTCTTCCTGAACAACTTATAATGGCGGACAGAGTACGTAAGCCTGAATGGCTGAAAATAAATATCGGTGCCAACGAGCGATACACCGAAACCAAACGGATTGTCGACTCCCATTGCCTGCATACCATATGCAGCAGTGGGCGTTGCCCTAATATGGGGGAATGTTGGGGAAAAGGCACTGCCACCTTTATGATTGGCGGTGACATCTGCACCCGCAGTTGCAAGTTCTGCAACACACAGACCGGACGCCCGCATCCGTTGGATATCAATGAACCTGTTCATGTGGCAGAATCCATCGCACTGATGAAACTGGATCATGCCGTCATCACTTCCGTAGACCGGGACGACCTTCCCGATTTGGGAGCGGAACATTGGGCGCGCACCATCCGTGAAATCAAGCGGCTGAATCCCCAAACGACCATCGAAGTACTGATACCCGATTTTCAGGGCAGGATGGAATTGGTAGACCTCGTGATAGAAGCCTGCCCCGACATCATCTCGCATAATATGGAAACCGTCCGCCGCATCAGTCCGCTGGTACGCAGCGCGGCCAACTATGATACGAGCCTGCAAGTGATCGGACGTATCTCCGCCGAAGGAGTCAAATCCAAAAGCGGTATCATGGTCGGACTGGGAGAAACTCCCGAAGAAGTAGAAATGTTGATGGACGATTTATTAGCAGCCGGCTGCCAGATTCTTACTATAGGACAATACCTGCAACCCAGTCACCGTCATTATCCCGTAGCGGAATACGTGACTCCGCTACAATTCGCAAAATACAAGACCATCGGTTTAGAAAAAGGATTTAACATCGTAGAGAGTGCCCCCCTTGTCCGCTCATCCTACCATGCAGAGAAACATATTCGTTAGCAAACAAAACACAGACCCTATTTGTTTTATTAAGTAGAACCGACAAATAAACATAAAGTAGAGATGAACCATAAAGGAACACTTTCTTCCGCATTCAACATGTCACTGGGATTTATCCCCGTTATTATTTCCATTTTATTGTGTGAACTTATAACGCAAGACACGGCCATTTATATCGGTACAGGTATGGGTATCGTAGGTATATATCTTTCCCACCAACGAAAGGGGATACTAATTCCTAACTTTATCCTATATATTGCGACCGGTATGCTGGCACTATTATCCTTAGCCGCACTTATCCCCGGTGATTATGTTCCGGCTGGCGCACTTCCCATTACATTGGAAGTCAGTATCCTCATTCCCATGCTGATACTTTACATGCATAAGAAAAGGTTTATCAACCACTTCCTGAAGCAGATAGGTTCCTGTAACAAACGCCTGTACGCGCAAGGAGCGGAAGCCGCCGTCGTATCGGCACGCATCGCTTTAATCTTCGGTGTACTGCATTTTATCATTATCAGCATCGTTGTTGTTTTCCAAGACCCGATAGGACAAATAAGCGGGCTTATTCTTTACAAGATACTGCCCCCCACTATCTTTATACTAAGCATCCTGTTCAATCAGATTGCTATCCGTTTCTTTAATCACCTGATGTCTCATACGGAATACGTACCCATCGTCAACACTAAAGGAGATGTGATTGGAAAAACACCCGCCATCGAAGCAATCAATTATAAGAATGCCTATATCAATCCGGTGATAAGAATTGCCGTGTCTACACACGGAATGTTATTCCTTTGTGACAGACCGTCAACAGCCATCCTGGACAAGAATAAGGTGGATATTCCAATGGAATGTTATCTTCGCTACGGAGAGTCCCTGACAGCAGGCGCTACCCGTCTGATGAACAACGCACTCCCCCATGTCGAAGACATAAAACCGGAGTTCAACATCGCCTATCACTTCGAAAACGAAGTGACGAACCGGCTTATCTATCTGTTCATTGTCGATCTGGACGACGATTCCGTCCTCTGTACGCCCCGTTTCAAGAACAGCAAGCTATGGAGCTTCAAGCAGATAGAGGAAAACTTAGGCAAAGGCTTCTTCAGCAGTTGCTTTGAAGACGAATACGAACATTTGAAAAATGTTATTTGTATAAGAGAAAAATACAAGGAATCTTAGACAACTCGGGCACATGACCTTTCCAGTCTTTCACCGTGCGCGTCTGTATATATTCCCCTTCGCAAGTGATATTGGCGGCAATGCACAGCTTTGTCTGCGGACGGCAATTCTGTAAGATATCTTCCACCATTTTATGATTCCGGTAAGGCGTCTCGATAAAGAGTTGCGTCTGATTCTCGGCATACACACGCTGTTCCAATGCCTTTAACTTCTTGCCCCGTTCTCCCGGTTCAATCGGCAGATAACCGTGGAACGCAAAGCTTTGGCCATTAAAGCCCGAACCCATCACGGAAAGAATAATAGAAGAAGGGCCGACCAACGGAACTACTTTCAGCTTTTTGCGTTGTGCAATAGCCACCACATCCGCGCCCGGATCGGCAACGGCCGGACAACCCGCTTCGGATATGACTCCCATAGAAGCACCATTCACCAAAGGTTTCAGATAACCGGAAATATCTTCGGGCGAAGTATGCTTGTTCAACGGATAGAACGTCAACGCGTCAATATCAATCTCCCTGTCCACCTTCTTCAGAAAACGGCGGGCCGAACGGACATCTTCGACAATAAAATAACGGATACCGGAGATAATCTCCTTATTATAAGAAGGCAATACCTTTTCGATAGGCGTATCACCCAAAGTCACGGGCAACAAATAAAGGGCAGTTTCCACTTTAGAATGAAGAATTAAGACTATACATTAATATTAAAAATCAAATAAGGTTTTGAGCGAAGCTAATGAAAAATCAAGAATTGGGTAATCAATCAGGAAGCCAAATAGTTGGATTCACTCAGCATTGTATGATAGTCGGTAAATTCCAGAAGATCTTTCAGCTTCATATCCTTATGCTTTTTCATATATGAAGCGACGATTCTCGCGCCCACCCACGTACCTATCAATGCAGGAGCCTGGCTACCTAACATTTCAACAGCCGGAGCAGGTTTCATATAATAACGAAACACCATCGGGTCACGTGCGTTCAAATGGTCATTGGAACAGATATAATCCCAAATCGCCTGTTCATTCTCCCTGCACCAGTCATTCTCTTCTTTCGAATACCCCATCGCTTCACCTATATTATTATATCCTAACAAGTTCTGCACCACATAATTGATTTTGCCGGAGTGCATCATCAGGTCGACAAGACAAGTTCCTTCATGGTAATTCATACCATAGCGACTCAAAAGATAAAAAGCGAAACAATCCGGCACAATCCGTTCAGGACGCATCGAGCGGCATTGGTAATCATAATAAAAACGCTTGTAAAGAGGATAATCCTCTCCCATATATTTATCAAGGCTGATACCGAGCAAGGAATCGACCAGAATAATAGACTCGTTGAATGCAGATACCTGCGAGTAGATGAACGGCACTTTCGTATCGGGAACTTCCTTCTTCAGTTTCTTGAATCCCTTGGTCAGCCCCTTTTCCACTTCATCCAAATTGGGGAATTTAGCTTCCACATCTCCCATCAAACGAACCAATGTCGTATCCGAATAGAATTTTTGCAGCCGTTGGGAGATGGTATCATCCTTCACCGTACCGATGGCCAACACATCTTCAATCAGAATCTTTGTCGGCATACGATAATCCATCGTCAACTTCTGCATGGCAGAAAAGCTGTTGGAGCGAACATATTCGCCCAACAGCTTATCGTATCTTAGAACAGAAATCTCCTCTTCCTTCTGCTCCGTACCATTTCCTGTGCTTAACCCACAGGAGGCGAAAAGCATACTTATTACTATTATAAGAAGAGAAATCCGTAGTTTCATACTGTATTAACCGTAAATGATGTTACCATTTTCGTCCATGTACTCATCGAGTCCTTTCTCGTAAGTAGCCATGGCACGAAGACTCATACCTACACTGGAGAATCCGCCGTCGTGGAAGAGGTTCTGCATGGTCACCTTGCGGGTGAGGTCGGAGAACATCACGATGCAATAATCGGCACATTCGTCGGCAGTCGCGTTTCCAAGCGGAGACATGCGGTTGGAGAAGTCGAACAGTTTGTCCATCCCCTTCACGCCCGAACCGGCTGTTGTAAATGTAGGTGATTGTGAAATAGTGTTCACACGTACGCTGCGTTCGCGTCCGTAGATATAACCGAAGCTACGTGCAATAGATTCCAGCAATGCCTTCGCATCCGCCATATCGTTGTAGCCGTAGAAAGTACGCTGTGCAGCTACGTAGCTCAATGCAACGATTGAACCGTAATCGGCGATAGCATTCAGTTTCTTGGCAGACTGAATCATTTTGTGGAATGAAACGGCCGAAATATCCAATGTCTTATCCAACATTCCATAGTCAAGGTCATCGTAAGTACGTTTCTTGCGCACGTTGGGAGACATACCGATAGAGTGGAGCACAAAGTCAATTTGTCCGCCCAGTATATCCATTGAGGTTTTGAATACATTCATCAAGTCCTCTACGCTGGTAGCGTCTGCCGGAATAATCTGACAATTCAGTTTTTCGGCCAGAGCATCGACTTCACCCATGCGGATAGCCATCGGAGTATTTGATAATGTAATAGTCGCACCTTCTTCTACAGCACGTTCAGCCACTTTCCACGCAATGGACTGGTCATTCAACGCACCGAAGATAATACCTCTTTTTCCTTTCAACAAGTTGTAACTCATATCTTTTAATAGTTAAATTTTGTGCAAAGATAGTATCTTTCCGCATAAAATCATGAGAAGTGTGCAAATAATAGACAGAAATGACAAAAAATACACGTATTCTATCAATTAGTCCACATCCCTTTGGGGGTTCGCTCCTATCTTTGCATTCGATAATTAAGAGGTTTTTTCATAATATTTATTTAAGGTTAGAATTAGGTTAACATGAATTCGTCTTATTCCTCTCCAGCAGGCCGCCTGCGACAGATAGCCTGCGGAAGGACATAAGAATTATGAAAAACACCCTCATTAATATCCGATGGAATACCAATGAAAACAACAGATGTATAACCCTATAGAAAATAAGATTACCAAATGAACACATTGACAAAAAGACTTCTCTGGATGACCGTATGTTGCCTGCCGTTCGTCTCGGGATGCAAGTCCGGCGAGAAGACAGTTAGCGGAAGCACCATAGACGACGCCATTTATCAGAACCTGCCTTTCGAAATGCCGAAAGTACAACAACCGGCTTTCCCTGCTTACGAGGTGAACATTGTAGATTTCGGAGCCAAGGGGGACGGACTGTTCCTGAATACGAAAGCTATCAACGATGCCATCAAAGACGTGAACCGACATGGCGGTGGCAAAGTGGTTATCCCGGAAGGTATCTGGCTGACCGGCCCTATCGAGCTGCTGAGTAATGTAAATCTTTATACGGAACAAAATTCACTGGTACTCTTTACCGGAGATTTCGAAGCATATCCCATCATCGCCACTTCTTTTGAAGGCTTGGAAACCCGTCGTTGCCAGTCGCCTATTTCAGCACGCGACGCGGAGAATATCGCTATCACAGGATACGGCACATTCGACGGAAACGGCGATTGCTGGCGTCCGGTAAAAAAAGGCAAACTGACTGCTTCCCAATGGAAAAAACTGGTCAATTCAGGCGGTGTCCTTGATGAGAAACAAGAAATATGGTATCCCACGGCAGGCTCACTGAAAGGCGCTATGGCTTGCAAGGATTTCAATGTGCCCGAAGGCATCAATACGGATGAAGAATGGAACGAAATCCGTCCGTGGCTGCGCCCTGTTTTGTTGAGCTTCATCAAGAGCAAGAAGATATTACTGGAAGGCGTCACTTTCAAAAATTCACCGAGCTGGTGTCTGCATCCGCTGTCCTGCGAGGATTTCACAGTAAACAATATCATGGTAATCAATCCCTGGTATTCTCAAAACGGAGATGCCCTCGACCTGGAATCTTGCAAGAACGCGCTGATTATCAACAGTGTGTTTGATGCGGGAGACGATGCCATCTGTATCAAATCCGGTAAGGACGAAGACGGTCGCCGTCGCGGAGAACCTTGTCAGAATGTGATTGTGAAGAATAATACCGTATTGCACGGACACGGCGGATTCGTTGTAGGCAGCGAGATGTCCGGCGGTGTGAAGAATATATATGTAGAAGATTGTACATTCCTGGGCACTGACGTAGGCTTGCGTTTCAAGAGTACCCGCGGACGTGGCGGTGTGGTGGAAAATATCTACATCAACAACATCAACATGATTAATATTCCGAACGAACCGTTATTGTTCGACCTGTTCTATGGCGGCAAAGGTGCCGGAGAAGAATCGGAAGAAGACTTGCTGAGCCGCATGAAAACAGCCATCCCGCCGGTGACGGAAGAAACTCCGGCATTCCGCAATATCCATATTTCAAATATTGTGTGCAGAGGTTCGGGACGTGCGATGTTCTTCAACGGTCTGCCGGAAATGCCGATTAGCGATATCACAGTCAAGAACGTCGTGATGACGGAAGCTACGGATGGGGTTGTCATCAGCCAGGTGGACGGAGTTACTTTGGAGAACGTTTATGTAGAATCTTCCAAAGGCAACAATATCCTGAACGTCAAGAACGCCAAGAACCTGACCGTAGACGGAAAAACATACGAAGAAATCAATGCGAAAGGAGAGATTTTAAGTCTCAAATAAAGTTCACCACAGAGGACACGGAGAACACAGAGGATTCAAAGGACACAAAGAATTCAGTTCAATAAAATGAAATCCATTTACTGCATTATTCCTCTGTGCCCTCTGTGTCCTCTGTGGTGAAAAAAGAAAACCACAATATCATTATATAGAGTAAAAAGCTCAAATAGCAGACTATTTTATCTTCAAAAGATAGACAGTCTGCTATTTTTTTCAGTTATTTTTGCAGGGAGAAATACGATGTATACTATCAGCCTTTGAATCATTTGAAATCATGAAGAAGAATCTTTTTATACTTGCTTTCCTTTTAGGAAGTTTTAGTTTGCCGACTTGGGCTCAGAAACAGGAGAAGACCCTTACGGTAGAAGTGCATAATAACTGGAACCAGGCAAAAACAGACGCTCCGGTTGTCATCAACCTGCATGACCTGCATGCGGGTTTCAAAATCAAATCCGCAGTTGTCATGGAAGGGGCGAATGAAGTTCCGTCCCAACTGGATGACCTGAACAGGGACAGGAAGATGGATGAACTTGCTTTTGTAACCGACCTTCCCGCTCATGGAAGAAAGACATTTCAGGTAACTCTTTCTTCGGAAAAGAGCACAAAGACTTATCCCGAACGGGTGTATGCCGACATGTTTATCGTAGACCAACGCAAAGGGAAACATCAACGGGTACAGGCAATCACTGTTCCCGGAACCAGTAATATATACAGCATGGTACGTCCTCACGGCCCGGTTCTGGAATCGGAACTGGTAGGCTACCGTCTCTACTTCAATGAAAAACAGACCCCGGACATTTACGGCAAATTCAACAAAGGGCTGGAAATCAAGGAATCCCAGTTTTATCCTACCGATGCACAGTTAGCCAAAGGATTCGGCGATGACGTGCTTCGTGTGTTCGACAGTTGCGGCCCGGGCGCCTTGAAAGGTTGGGACGAACAGAAAGCCACCCATATCACTCCGGTAGATACCCGTACCGAACGTATCATCTCTTACGGCCCGGTACGTGTGATTGCGGAAATTGAAGTAACCGGATGGCAATATCAGGGTACGGAACTGGATATGATGACACGTTACACGCTTTATGCGGGGCATCGCGACTTGCATATCGAAGCATTCTTTGACGAACCGCTTGATAAAGAAGTTTTCTGCACAGGGGTGCAGGACATCACAGGCACTTCCAAATCTTTCTCCGACCATAAAGGACTGGTAGGAAGTTGGGGAACGGACTGGCCTGTAAACGACACAGTGAAGTACGCCAAAGAAACCGTAGGATTGGGAACTTGTATTCCTCAACGCTACGTGAAATCAGAGGAGAAAGATAAAGCCAACTTCCTTTATACGATTACCGCTCCGGGAAACAAATATTTCCAATATCATACCACTTTCACTTCCATGAAAGAAACCTTCGGATACAAGACTCCGGAAGCATGGTTCGCCTATCTCCGCGAATGGAAAGAGGAACTGGCTCATCCTGTGACAGTAAAGGTGAAGGACAGCCACGCCGCCAAGTAAAGAGAACCACATACTAAAAGAACCACATCCCACTAAATAAGGTAGAATACAAATACAACTAAACAAAAATTACGAGGTTTCTACCAATTTTTATACGACTCTGCACAATTATTACTCCATGTGCAGAGTCTTTTTTTCTACCTTTGCCAACGTAAGACAAGCCAACAAATCATTTATATAAAACTATTAATCTACCTATATCATGAAACGATTGACACAGACGTTAGTTCTCTGCCTGCTGACTGCCTTCCCGGCATTGGCGCAGAAAAACTATGTATCCGAAGTATGGGTTTCCGACCTCGGAAACGGCAAATACAAAAATCCGGTACTCTACGCCGACTACTCCGACCCTGACGCTTGCCGCGTAGGTGATGATTTCTATATGACTTCATCCAGTTTCAACTGTCTGCCGGGACTGCAAATACTACATTCCAAAGATTTGGTAAACTGGACGATTATCGGTGCGGCAGTGCCCGACGCCCTCACTCCTATCGAAACTCCGGAACGTCCGGAACACGGTAACCGTGTATGGGCTCCCGCCATCCGCCATCACGACGGTGAATTCTATATCTTTTGGGGTGACCCCGACCAGGGAGCTTTTATGGTGAAAGCCAAAGACCCGAAAGGCCCGTGGAGTGCCCCCGTTTTGGTTAAACCCGGCAAAGGAATCATCGACACCTGCCCGTTTTGGGATGAAGACGGAAAAGTATATATGGTACACGCGTACGCAGGAAGCCGTGCCGGACTGAAAAGCGTAATCACCATCTGCGAACTGAACGCAGAAGCTACCAAAGCCATCACCCCTTCACGTATCATCTTTGACGGTCACGAAGCCCACCAAACTTGCGAAGGCCCCAAAATGTACAAGAGAAACGACTATTACTATATCTTCCATCCGGCAGGCGGCGTACCGACAGGCTGGCAGGTCGTACTGCGTTCCAAGAACATCTACGGCCCTTACGAATGGAAAACTGTACTCGCACAAGGCAACTCTCCCGTCAACGGCCCTCATCAGGGTGCCTGGGTAGATACTCCTACCGGCGAAGACTGGTTTCTCCACTTTCAGGATGTAGGCGCCTACGGACGTATCATGCACCTGCAACCGATGAAATGGGTGAACGACTGGCCTGTTATCGGTGTGGATAAAGACGGTGACGGCTGCGGCGAACCTGTCCTGACTTACAAGAAACCGAACGTAGGTAAAACATATCCTGTCTGCACGCCGCAGGAAAGTGATGAATTCGACGGCTACACGTTGTCCCCGCAGTGGCAATGGCACGCCAATATCAATGAAAAATGGGCGTATTATGCAGGAGACAAGAGTTATGTCAGACTGTATTCTTATCCGGTCGTAGAAGATTATAAGAACCTGTGGGATGTAGCCAACCTCTTATTACAGAAAACTCCTTCCGATAATTTCACCGCAACGATGAAACTGACCTTCAGCCCCAATCAGAAGAATAAGGGAGAGCGAACCGGACTTGTCGTTATGGGCAGGGATTATGCCGGACTGATTTTAGAAAATACCGAGAAAGGTCTTGTCCTATCGCAAGTAGAATGTAAAAGGGCGGATAAAGGAAAACCGGAAGAAGTGAAAGCTACCGTTGACCTTTCCCAAAATACGGTTTATCTGAAAGTACGTTTCAGTTGTGACGGAAAGAAAATCAAAGCCAGCGAAGGCGGACATGACCTCATTGTAATGTGCAATTTCAGTTATAGCCTCGACGGAAAGAAATTCGAATCACTCGGTGTTCCTTTCCAGGCAAGAGAAGGACAATGGATTGGCGCCAAAGTCGGTATGTTCTGCACGCGTCCGGCTATTAAAACGAATGACGGCGGTTGGGCAGACGTGGATTGGTTCCGTATTACGAAGAAATAGCCAAAATACATATAAGGATAAAAAAGATTGTCCCGCTACTGCTTGAAAGTAGCGGGACAATCTTTTTATTTTCTTTCAACTTACATGCAAGCCCAACCAAATTTGCGAACAAGCTCTGCAAGCAGACTACGGTCTTTTATTGGCAAATTAATAACCACATTCTCGCGCTTCTCTCCAGATAAAACATATCCTTCAGTCGGCAATTTATCTTCCAACAATGCACTTTCCTTTAATAACGTTTTCTGGTATTCACCCGATTGAAACACAACATCGTAATATTCATGTTCATTTTCAGGCTGTAGATAGAGTAAACGCAAATCGGCTTTACCTGCTAAAAAAGATTCAAGTCTACGTGTAGAGATACGTATTCCCGTATAGCGACAGACCATCTCATCATCATACAAAAGACAAAGATACAGTGTATCAAAGGCATCTCTTGCCACAAAAAGCTGAGGCACATCACAGAAATCCAGAATCTTGTCTATCCTTAACACATCTTCCATTCCCATAATCAGACTATTTTAGCTTGTAAAACATTACAAATGTTAAGCCAATCTTGTAGAATAACAAATATATTTCCGGCTTTGTTGTTCATTCGATATTCTCTAAACTATTGCCTCATTCTTCCCAATCTCATTTTTTTAGTATACCTTTGCAGAATAAGAAATTTAAATATAGAATTAACTATAAACATAAGCCTTAATGAAAAAACTAGCAATATTCGATTTGGACGGTACATTACTAAATACTATTGCAGACCTCGCCCATAGCACTAATTATGCTTTAAATAAATTAGGATACCCCACACACGATGTGGAAAAGTATAACTTCATGGTAGGAAATGGTATCAACAAACTCTTTGAACGTGCATTGCCCGAAGGAGAAAAGACAGAAGAGAATGTACTCCGAGTTAGAAAAGAGTTCGTTCCTTACTATGATATCCACAATGCAGATGACAGCCGCCCTTATCCGGGTATCTCAGAACTTTTATCCTATTTACAATCCGCAGGTATCCAACTTGCCGTAGCTTCCAACAAGTATCAAGCGGCTACCGAGAAACTGGTTGCCCATTATTTCCCCGAAATCCGTTTCACTGCCGTTTTCGGTCAACGGGAAGGGGTGAATGTAAAGCCTGACCCGACAGTAGTTTTTGACATTCTGAAATTGGCCAATGTAGAAAAAGAGGATGTACTCTATGTCGGTGATTCGGGAGTCGATATGCAAACGGCAGCCAATGCAGGCGTGACAGCTTGTGGGGTAACATGGGGCTTCCGTCCACGGGCAGAATTGGAAGAGTTTAGTCCGGCATATATAGTGGATATAGCCGAAGAGATAAAAGAATTGATTCTTTAGCATACAGAAGAATATGCAACAGCTATCAATTCAACAAATATGAGTTACTAAGAAATCGCTTTAGCAAATAACTCATACCTGGTTATTATCTATGATGAAACTGAATAAAGTGATATTTCCTTTCGGCTTGTCGCTTATCAGGATATTCATCTATTTTAGTATTGTATTGGTTATCATCAATATACTTTAATGTATCAATATCTTCATTCTGCTGTGCGATTATCAACGACAGCACGAATATTATAAAAATTAGTACTATGTAGCCTAACGCCAATAAATAAGCAAGCATCTTGTACCAATAAAGAAACATTTTAAAATCACTAATTATGCCCATATTCTCAATTTTTTGATAATTTATTGGTTTCCCGCAGCACTAATAAAAAAGGCGCGGAAACTATTACGATATTATTTTGTGAAAGGCTCTGGTAAGCCTGCAATCCAATAATAAGTAATAGCTCCACGCCCATTGAGATATATAACAAAATTATATACAACATAGACGTGGAGACAGGTCACTTATTATCTGCGATTGCTAAAATTTACCAGATTCTTCACAACAGATAATAATGAAACACTATCTCTAGTAATTCAATAAAATGCATCTTCTTTTTCAAGACACACCACAAATATAAGTATATTTTTTCATTATAGATATTACTTTCTTCTATTATTTAATTATGCAGATTACTTTTATTTTTCAACTCCATTCTAGAATAAAAAAACAAAATCATTTCTCATATTCTCATAGGAAAGCATATTCATCTGATTACTAACCGTATATATTATGAGAATAAAATTATTTACATGTGTTTCTCATGGTTTTATCAAGAAAATGCGCTTAAAATAATGCATTTCTCATCCTATTACCGGCATTTCTCATGCATCAAAAATAGTATTCTCATAGTCTAATCATCAACGCTTAATGAACTGTAGTAAAGCTACCGTTCACCTTCATTATAACTAGCTGACAGTCAAAGATTATACTACTGTAATCAATAGATTTTCAATAAGACAGGGCAGACGCATTAAAAATTATTTTCCTGTAAAAGTTGTGACAAATATTTTTCATCCCATCCCGCTTTTAGTCT
>NZ_JBCOWR010000034.1:0-29353 GCF_040918965.1 Bacteroides sp. RTP21281st1_H5_RTP21281_210402
ATTCTACACCGTCTTCCCGTTGTTCGGGTAAAGCGCGTCCGGCATAGATATAGTCCGGGGTGAATTGGGGATTCACTTCCGTCTTTCCATCCATACGGTCGGCAATCACCACAGGTACGTGTTCGCCACCGATATTGCGGACAGCTTTCGTCTTGCGGCGTTCGGGAGACAGATAATTGAAGTCCGGTGCTTCCAGTCCCGGGATATAAGGGTGGTTCTGCCTCAACAGGATATAATCCACCAGTTTGCGGGCTACGGGAATTTCCGCTTCGGGCGCTTCACTTAAAGATACACGGATGGTATCACCCAGTCCGTCGCTCAACAGCGCACCGATGCCGAGAGCGGACTTGATACGTCCGTCTTCCCCATCTCCGGCTTCCGTCACTCCGAGGTGCAGCGGGAAGGCCATGCCTTCTTTTTCCATCACGTCTACCAACAGGCGGACGGTTTTCACCATGACGACTGTATTGGACGCTTTGATAGAAATCACCACGTCGGTGAAGTTCTCTTCGACGCAGATACGAAGAAATTCCATGCAGGATTCCACCATTCCCGCAGGTGTGTCACCATAGCGTGACATGATGCGGTCGGACAAAGAGCCATGGTTCACTCCGATACGGATAGCCGTGTGGTTCTCCTTACAGATATTCAGGAAAGGGACAAACCGGTCGTGAATCTTGCGTATCTCCTGAGCGTACTCTTCATCTGTATATTCCAGTTTCTTAAAAGTACGCGCAGCATCTACGTAATTTCCCGGATTGATACGCACCTTTTCCGCATATTGAGCAGCTACATCGGCAACCTTCGGATTGAAATGCACATCGGCAACCAACGGAACCATATATCCCCGGCTGCGCAAACCGATGTTGATATTCATCAGGTTTTCCGCTTCCCTGATGCCCTGCGTTGTCAGGCGGACATATTCGCCACCCGCGTCAACAATTCGCTTTGCCTGTTCCACACAAGCCTCGGTATCCTGCGTAGACGTGTTGGTCATCGACTGGACACGAATAGAATTGGGGCCGCCCAACGGTACAGCCCCAATATTCACTTCTGTGGTTTCTCTTCGAAAATAATTGAATAGATCCATTAGTTCGTTTTATATTCAAACTTCACTTCTTTCAGTTCTTCGTTTGCTTTTACGATTTTCTTTTTCAGTCCTTCTTTGTAAGCAGCAAAAGCTTCGGCCAACTTCTCGTCACTCAATGCAAGCATCTGGATAGCCAGGATAGCCGCATTCATCGCACCGTTGATGGCAACGGTGGCTACGGGAATGCCCGGAGGCATCTGAATGATAGAGTAAAGTGCGTCTACACCATCGAGAACGGAACCTTTTACAGGTACTCCGATGACGGGAAGCGTAGTGTTGGCCGCAATTACACCGGGAAGGGCGGCAGCCATTCCGGCAGCAGCGATAATCACTTTGATGCCACGGTTGCGGGCATTCTTGGCAAACTCTTCCACAGCCTCGGGCGTGCGGTGAGCAGAAAGTGCGTTCATTTCGAACGGTACATGCATATCATTCAGCAGTTGCGCAGCCTTCTCCATTACGGGAAGATCGGACGTACTGCCCATGATGATACTTACAATTGGAGTCATTTCTTAATGATTAGTTTTTTAGCGATTAATATATTTAGATAACGTGCATGATTTTACTCAGCGATTAGCAGCCACAGCGTAGCTACTAATCACTAATCACTCATCCGTTAATCACTTCTTTATACCCTTCGGCATCCAGCAAGTCTTCTACGTCTTTCAGGTTTGCCGGTTTCATTTTAATCAACCAGCCTTCGCCATAAGGATCCTTGTTCACCAGCTCCGGATTTTCTTCCAGCGTTTCGTTTTGTTCCATTACTTCACCCGCTACCGGCAGGAAAAGGTCGGAAATGGTTTTTACTACTTCGATGGTTCCGAAAACTTCGCCGGCTTCCAGCGCTTCACCGACAGTAGGTATATCTACGAATACAATATCCCCTAGCTGCTCTTGAGCGTAGTCTGTGATACCAACATAAGCAATGTCTCCTTCAACGCGAATCCATTCGTGTTCGTTCGTGTACTTCAAATTCTGTGGAAAGTCCATAATAATTAGTTTTTAGGATTTATACTGTTTTAAAACAAAAATATTCGAAATAAGAAATTGCTCATCGGATGAAGCACCAGAAGGGCGCATACCAGACCGACAGCAAAGCCGGAAAGCACCTCACCCAACGTATGATGTCCCAAGATGATACGGGCTGAACCGAGTATGCCGGCTATCAGGATAAACAGGCATAACCAGCCTACCGGATTATAACCGAACAGGGCACTGAAAGAAACCAGTCCTCCTATCACTCCACCCATTCCGGCCATATGTTCGCTCAGTTTCCATTTCAAGTTGACTGCAATGCAAATGACAGATACCACCAGGGAAGCGAGGATAATGCCCGTCATATACCAGGGTATATTCAGTTTGCGCATCATCAACAGGCAGAATACATAGGAGATGATAGTCAGCAGGATAGGTATATAGCGTTTCTTACGTTCGCTCAATTCCTGGCGGTCAAAACCATTTATCTTGCGAAACAGGAAAATGGTGATGGTAGGTGTCAGTATGGTGAAGCAGTAAACGATTCCCAATACAATCAACTTATACACCATCGGCATGATGCGCAGATAAGAAAACAGGAATAACACCAGAAACGACAAAAACGGAATAGAAAATGGGGTAAACAATATCGAAGTGACCCTCGCCACCTGCAACATTGACTTATCCGCTATGATATGCTCTCTTTCTCTGTCCACTTCTTTTTTAATTACTGATTATTAATTGCAAATTATAACTCTCGTTCCTTATAATATCAATTGTCCATTCTTATTTCCTAAGCCGCTATTTCCTAAGCCGCGCCACCGGTATATTCAGTTGCTGGCGGTATTTGGCTACTGTCCGGCGGGCAATGGGGTATCCTTTTTCTTTCAGGATTTCTGCCAGTTCATCATCGGTCAGCGGCTTCTTCTTGTCCTCGCCGTCGATACATTCTTTCAGAATCTTACGGATTTCACGGACGGACATTTCTTCTCCGTCTTCCGTGGTATATCCGTCACTGAAAAAGAATTTAAGCGGATAGATGCCGTAATTCGTCTGCACATATTTGCTGTTGCTGACACGGGAGATGGTTGATATATCCAGTCCGGTACGTTCGGCTACGTCTTTCAGAATCATCGGCTTCAACAGGGACTCGTCTCCGTCGATGAAAAACGGCCGTTGCAGGTCGATGATTGCCTGCATGGTGGTCATCAGTGTATTCTGACGTTGCTTGACAGCGTCGATGAATCCTTGTGCCGCGTCCATTTTCTGCTTCAGGAACATCATCGCTTCCTTGGATTCTTTGGACTGGTTGGCTTTATTCCTGGTATGTTCTTCCACCATTTCCGTAAAGTCACGGCTCATGCGGAGTTCGGGGACGTTGCGGTTATTGAGACTTATATTGATCGTTCCGTCATCATAGGTTTCTACGATAAAGTCGGGAATTATCTGCTGAAGATTTCTGCCGATGGTTTCGCCCAAAGAAGCACCCGGACGGGGATTCAGTCTGGTGATTTCGCAGATGGCTTCATTGAATGTTTCTTCGTCAATATCCAGTTTCTTGATGATTTTCTCCCAATGCTTGCGGGTGAACTCTTCGTAGCAGTCACGGACGATGCGCTCTTCGAGGTCGAGTATGGGATTGGGAGTTCTTTCCGTCTCCTTCTTCCGGTCAATCTGTATCAACAGACATTCCTGAAGACTCCGGGCGCCGATACCTGCCGGGTCAAAGTCCTGCAAGATGCACAATGCTTCTTCGAGTTCTTCCTCTGTGGATTCTATACCGGCATAAATGGCCAGTTCGTCACAGATGCTTTCCAGAGATTTACGGAGCAAGCCGTCGTCATCCAGTGAGCCGATCAGGTATTCTACCAGGTCGCATTGGTGTTCTGTCAAATTCCGTTCACGGAGTTGCTCTTTCAGTATTTCATAAAAGGAAGTGGTGTCGGAGAAGGGTATATCTTCCGCCTGCTCGTCTTTCGAGCGGTTGTTCTCTTGCAGTTTATAGTCGGGAATATCGTCTTCGGTGAGATAGTCACCTAAAGAATCATAGTCATTGGCATCATTCTCCATGCCGTCTTCCGTACTGTCGGCATCGGAATATTCATCGGCGGCATTATCTTCTTTGCCTTCTTCAAGAGCCGGATTTTCAAGCAGTTCGGCATGAATACGGTCTTCCAGCTCTACTGCGGGAAGCTCCAACAATTTCACGACGAGAATCTGCTGGGGCGATAGCGTCTGTATCTGCTGTTGCGCCTGAGATTGTATTTGACGGGAACCTTGTGCCATATTCGTTTTTGCTTTCTATCGTTTCTCGCTACAAAAGTAACTTTTTAACGAGAGATTACACAGATTAAGGGGATTATTTTTAATCCTATAACACAAAATTCGTTATCTTTGTTGCACGAACTTAAAAAATAGAACCATATGTTTGCCAAAGAAACGTATATGCAGCGGAGAGCCCTGCTGAAAAAGAATATAGGCTCTGGAGTATTGTTATTTCTTGGAAATGACGAGTGCGGACTGAATTACGAGGATAACACGTTCCGTTATCGGCAGGATTCAACATTTCTTTATTACTTCGGGCTTTCATGCGCCGGACTTTCGGCAATCATAGATATTGACGAAGACAAGGAAATTATTTTCGGCGACGAGCTTTCGATTGACGCTATCGTGTGGATGGGTTCTCAGCCGACGTTGCGTGACAAGTGCGAACGTGTAGGCGTGGCTGATTTAATGCCGTCCGCTGAAATTGTAAGTTATCTTCACAAGTGCGTGCAGAAAGGAAAAGCTGTTCATTATCTGCCGCCTTACCGTCCCGAACATAAATTGAAGTTGATGGATTGGCTGGGTGTTCCGCCTGCGCGTCAGGAGGGGTCTGTTCCTTTTATTCGCGCTGTCATTGCTCAACGTAATTATAAATCGGCAGAAGAAATCGTAGAGATAGAAAAGGCTTGCGACGTGACTGCCGATATGCATATCACTGCCATGAAGGTGCTTCGCCCGGGGATGTATGAATATGAAGTAGTAGCGGAAATGAACCGGGTAGCGGAAGCTAACAACTGCCAGCTCTCTTTTGCCACAATTGCAACAATCAACGGACAGACATTGCACAACCATTATCATGGAAATAAAGTGAAACCGGGTGACTTGTTCCTGATTGATGCCGGTGCGGAAGTCGAATCGGGTTATGCAGGCGATATGTCGTCTACGGTTCCTGCCGATAAGAAATTTACTACCCGGCAGCGTGAAGTTTATGAAATTCAGAATGCGATGCATCTGGAATCGGTGAAAGCTCTCCGTCCGGGGATTCCTTATATGGAAGTTTATGAATTGTCCGCCCGTGTGATGGTAGAGGGAATGAAGGCGCTTGGGTTGATGAAAGGAGATGCGGAGAGTGCGGTTCGTGAAGGCGCTCACGCCCTGTTCTATCCGCATGGATTAGGTCATATGATGGGACTGGACGTGCATGATATGGAGAACCTGGGAGAGATATGGGTAGGATATAACGGTCAGCCGAAGAGTACGCAGTTCGGTCGCAAGTCACAGCGTCTTGCCATTCCATTGGAACCGGGATTTGTGCATACCGTAGAACCGGGAATTTACTTTATTCCCGAACTGATTGATATGTGGAAAGCGGAAAAGAAGTTTACCGATTTCATCAATTACGATGTGGTGGAGACTTACAAGGATTTCGGCGGCATCCGCAATGAAGAAGATTATCTGATTACTGAAACCGGAGCTCGCAGACTGGGTAAGAAAATACCTTTGACTCCGGAAGAAGTGGAAGCCCTAAGATGAACAGCACCATGAAGAAACTATTCTTATCCGTATGTCTGTTGTTGGTAACCTTGCTATCTGCCGTAGCCGAAAACTATCCTTATAGAAGCGATGTACTTTGGGTTACCGTTCCCAACCATGCCGACTGGATTTATAAGACAGGAGAAAAAGCGACCGTGGAAGTACAATTCTATAAATATGGTATCCCCGGAGATAACGTAGTTGTCAACTATGAAACAGGCGGGGATTTGATGCCGGCCGATACAAAGGGAAGTGTTACGCTTAAAAACGGCAGAGCCGTAATACCCATCGGTACAATGAAAGAACCCGGATTCCGCGATTGCCGCCTGAAAGCAACAGTAGACGGAAAAACATATTCGCATCATGTAAAAGTAGGTTTCTCACCGGAAAAGCTGAAGCCCTATACGACCATGCCTGCTGATTTCAACGATTTTTGGGAAAAGGCCAAAGCAGAGCAAAAAGAGTTTCCGCTGACTTACACCAAAGAGCATGTAGAAAAGTATTCTACGGATAAAATAAATTGTTATCTCGTGAAGTTGCAACTGAATAAAGGCGGTCAATGCGTCTATGGTTATTTATTCTATCCCAAGAAAGAAGGAAAATTTCCTGTGGTATTGTGTCCTCCGGGAGCGGGCATCAAAACGATTAAAGACCCGATGCGCCATAAATATTATGCGGAACAAGGCTGCATCCGCTTTGAAATAGAGATACACGGGCTTAATCCGGAAATGAGTGAACAGGAATTTAAAGAAATCAGCAACGCGTTCAATGGCAGGGGGAACGGTTATTTAACCAACGGCCTGGACAACCCTGACAATTATTATATGAAACGGGTATATCTGGCTTGCGTCCGCAGCATTGACTTGCTGACTTCCCTGCCTGAATGGGACGGCAAGAATGTGATTGTCCAAGGTGGCAGCCAGGGCGGTGCATTAGCGTTAATCACTGCCGGACTTGACCAGCGTGTCACCGCTTGCGTTGCCAACCATCCTGCATTAAGTGACATGGCGGGATACAAGGCCGGACGTGCCGGCGGTTATCCGCACTTTTTCAGAAGAGCAACAGGCATGGATACGCCTGAAAAGATAAAGACAATGGCTTATTACGATGTAGTGAACTTCGCAAAACTAATCAAAGCGGACACTTACATGACATGGGGATTCAACGATGACGTATGTCCGCCGACAACCAGTTATATTGTATATAATGCATTGAACTGTCCGAAAGAGGCATTGATTACTCCGATTAACGAGCATTGGACTTCAAGTGATACTGAATACGGGCATTTGCTTTGGATAAAGAAGCATTTGAAATAAAGTCTTAAAAATAAAAATCAGCCAGCCATAATAATATTCTTAGGCACGGATTACACGGATTTCACGGTTCCAATTCATTAAAAACCGTGTTATCCGTATAATCCGTGCCTAAGAAAAATCCTAAGGAGTCTCGACAACCTTTAATTCCAATCGTTTTACCAGTTTTTAATCGTCCCAATCGGACAAAGGCAACGTTTTCTTTCCGTACCACTTCATCCACGCATACGATTTTCTTTTCCTGATATAAAGTGAGTCGCCACAATTTTCTATCGCTTCCCAATCGAAAACAGAATGAGGACGGAATGACTTTTCCAACCAGTAAAACACATGGTAAGTCATGAAAGGCAGTATCATCCACCACCATGAATACACTAATGACAAGACTAAGGCAGGCAACAGTGTCAAAAGGAAACACTCCCAAAACTGCCTTGCATGAATCCGTAGTTCCATATCTTCCCAAATTTCCAAATACTTATATCGGGTAAAGAAAAAACCACTAAACATAAAATAATGACTCTTATTCTTCCCTTTTCCTAAGAACCATTTTGCTAAAAGATTATTGTAAAAAATCATATTCTCTCTCTTTATTGTTGCATGTAAATTCATAACAGAATAGACAAGCAAAAGTTCAATGTTTTAAAGTTTAATAGAACGTTCAGCCGCTCTTTTTCGAAAATAGAATCTAATTATCATCTATTTTGTATTTCTTTTGTGTTTTTACAGTACAAAAAAAATCCTTGTGTTCTCATTGCAGAAAACACAAGGACAAATATATTCTTATTATAGTTCTACTTAATTTGGTTATAGTTTTACTTAATATTTAAAGCTACTTCCACCCAAAAACTCGCGAAGCAGGGAAGTCGGCGGAATTTCCTTATCCTGTACCGGAACAAAATATTTAATGAATTTCAGCAACCGGTAGGCTTCACAATATTCGGGACAATTGCGCGGAACTCCCATCAAAATAGGTTCGGCATGCAGACGAAGAACGGCAAATTCAAAAAGCAATGCCGAATTGAACATGACATCGGCATTCTCTTGGTAAGGGAATATCCACTTGTCTTCACCGGCACGTACACTAGGCCAGCGTGAAATGGTTTCGCGGGCGGAATATCCACGATAATTGAAGTCACGGATAATACGGCGCAACAAACGGTTATCAGTGGTCGGAATCCAGTTGTGGTCGTCCAGGGAAATGGTAGTCAGTGCAGATACGTAAATCTTAAACTTGCGTTCAGCCGGAATATGGGGAGTCAGTTCCGGATTCAAGGCATGAATACCTTCCAGAATTAGAATCGTGTTATCTTCTATTTTCAGTTTGTCACCTTTATACTCTTTTTTGCCAAGAGAGAAGTTAAAACGTGGAAGCTCCACTTCTTCGCCACGAAGCAAGGCTTGCAATTGCCGGTTGAACAAATCCAGGTCGAGAGCGTAAAGTGACTCATAATCGTAGTTTCCGTTTTCATCCAGAGGGGTGTCTTCACGGTCTACGAAATAGTTGTCCAGAGAAATGGGATAGGGTTTCAAGCCGTTTGTCATCAACTGGATAGAGAGACGTTTGCTGAAAGTAGTTTTCCCCGAGGATGAGGGCCCGGCAATCAAGACAAGTTTCACACGGTTGCCGTTTTCTCCACGGTGGAAGATGGTATCGGCTATCTGGGCTATCTTCTTCTCCTGCAAGGCTTCGGCTACATTAATCAAATCTGTGGCGTGCCCTTCTTCACAAGCCAGGTTAAAGTCTCCGGCGTTGTTGAGTCCCATAATGTAACTCCAGTTCAGATATTCCTTGAAGACGTCCAACATCTTCTCCTGCTTCACAACATCTTCCAATACTTCGGGATTCTCGCGGCTCGGAATCCGAAGAAGCAGTCCATCGTAATATTTCACGATGTCGAACAACTTAATATATCCGGTACTAGGCAGCAGATTACCATAATAATAATCGACCGTATCGCCCAACGTATAATAATAGGTATAGAGGGAGCCGGAAGTTTCGAGCAGCCGTACTTTGTCATTCATCCCCCGTTCACTGAATACACGTACAGCTTCTGCCGTATGACACTCGATGCGGTGATAAGGAATATTTTCGGCAATAATCTCCTGCATACGCTGCTTGATGCGTTTCACATCTTCCAGTTCGATGGGGCGTCCGATACGCAAATTACAGAAATATCCTTTGGAGACGGGATGTTCTACGAATAATTTTCCTTCGGGGAATAATTCTGTGACAGCCTTGAACAAGACAAAACAGAGCGAACGTACATAGGTACGCATACCGGACTGATCCCTTACGTCCAAAAACTCTATATCCTTATTGTTATATACCCTAAAATTAAGTCCCTCAGAGCGGTTATTGACTTTAGCGCTAACCACCTGATAAGGAAAATTAAGATTAAAACCGTAATAAATATCCAAAAGTGAGCTTCCGATAGGGAATTCTTTGGAAATATTGTTATTTTTGCAACATATTTGTAACATCTGTTTCATCGAGTTCGTTAAAAGGTGAATAATTTGGGACTAATATACTTATAATCAGACTGAGAACAAATAACCATTAAAAATATTATAGATGGAATATTCTTTTTATGATTTTTTAAAGCTCATAGGTTCATTAGGCCTCTTCCTGTATGGAATGAAGATAATGAGCGAGGGCTTACAAAAGGTCGCGGGTGACAGACTACGAAGTATCTTGACGGCAATGACCACCAACAGGGTAACGGGGGTTTTAACAGGTGTGTTAATCACAGCCCTTATCCAATCTTCTTCAGCAACGACGGTAATGGTCGTGAGTTTCGTTAATGCCGGGTTGCTTACTCTTGCCGAATCTATCAGTGTCATTATGGGTGCCAACATCGGTACTACGGTCACTGCCTGGATTATCTCAATTTTCGGATTTAAGGTTGACATGGCCGCCTTTGCCCTTCCTCTCCTGGCCATCGCCCTTCCGCTTATCTTCTCGGGCAAAAGCAACCGCAAGTCCGTCGGTGAATTCATTTTCGGTTTTTCTTTCCTCTTTATGGGGCTTTCTTACCTGAAAGCAAATGCGCCCGACTTGAATGCCAACCCGGAAATGCTCGCCTTCGTACAGAACTACACGGATATGGGATTCTTCTCCATTCTCCTGTTCCTGTTCATCGGTACGATACTAACCATGATTGTACAGGCATCAGCCGCCACAATGGCAATTACACTGATTATGTGTGCCAACGGATGGATTAGTCTGGAACTGGGAGCAGCCCTCGTACTGGGAGAAAATATCGGAACTACAATCACCGCCAATCTTGCCGCATTAACAGCCAACACACAGGCTAAACGGGCAGCATTGGCGCATTTTGTTTTTAATGTGTTCGGTGTTATCTGGGTATTGATTATCTTCCACCCTTTCATGCAGTTTGTAAACTGGGTAGTAGACACTTTCTTCCAAAGCAGCAACCCCGAAGTTGCCATCTCATACAAACTGTCCGCTTTCCACTCTATCTTCAATATCTGTAACGTATGTATCCTGATATGGGCCGTGAAACTGATTGAACGTACCGTATGTGCTTTAATCCACCCGAAGGAAGAGGACGAAGAACCGAGACTGCGGTTTATCACCGGCGGTATGCTGTCTACGGCGGAGCTTTCCATTCTTCAGGCACGCAAGGAGATTCATCTTTTCGCTGAACGTACCCATCGTATGTTCGGTATGGTGCAGGACTTGCTGCATACGGAGAAGGATGATGACTTCAACAAACTGTTCAGCCGGATAGAGAAATACGAGAATATCAGCGACAATATGGAGTTGGAAATAGCCAACTACCTGAACCAAGTATCCGAAGGCCGTTTGAGTTCCGAAAGTAAGTTGCAGATACGCGCCATGCTGCGTGAAGTGACGGAGATTGAAAGTATCGGAGACAGTTGTTATAATCTGGCACGTACCGTCAACCGGAAGCGTCAGACAAACCAGGACTTCACCGAAAAGCAATACGAGCATATCCACTTCATGATGAAGTTGACAAGCGATGCCCTCGCGCAGATGATTGTGGTAGTGGAGAAACCGGAACATCAGAGTATTGACATCAACAAGTCTTTCAATATCGAGAACGAAATCAATAACTACCGCAACCAACTGAAGAATCAGAATATCCTGGATGTGAACAACAAGGAATATGATTATCAGATGGGAGTTTATTACATGGATATTATCGCCGAATGTGAGAAACTAGGTGATTATGTGGTAAATGTGGTGGAAGCAAGCAGTGATGTGAAAGAGAAGAAGGCTTCTTAATAAGTAAAGGAAACAAATAATAAAAAAGGAGAATCGACTGTGCGAATGCATCAGGTCGATTCTCCTTTTTTATATATCTTTTAAGAGCAATCAATTATAAACATACGATTCCGCAAGACGCCAAAATAGAGTAGATTCCGGCACGACAGTGGTTCGAAGAACTTTTTCCGTACCGTTTTCTGATGCCGGATTGATATTGGCAAACATATTCCATCCTCTGACGAAAGAGCAATCGCTGTAATTATAAGATTTATCACTGCCTGTCAACGAAAAAGGACGGTCGGCAAACTGATAACTCACTAATGTGGCTTTTCCGGCAGAAGAACCCCTGCCTGTCCAGTTGGATATTGCAATCCGGCCTACTTTCTTATCCCCGTTAAATACAAAGAAATCTCCCAGTGTGGCAACAAGCGCATCGCCGTCATTTGAAGTTCCCGTCCAGTATCCACTCATATCCCCTCCTCTGCGGTCTACTTTTTGCAGCACTTCTGAAGAAAAGACAGTGGGTAAATCCATAATAATCTGCCCATTCTCATAAGGGAACGTAAGCGTTTCAATCACACTCCAGTCAACGCCCGTAACCTTCACCTCTACCCTGTCAAAAACAAAGCCCTCGGGGATATTCTGTATATCCTTGACTATGATAGTATAATCCGGGATAGTTGGTTCTTGTTCAGGAACATCATCATCGTCATGGCAGCCCGTAATTAAAAAGCCGGATATGAATAATACAGATATAAAAAGGAATAACTGTGAGATTCGATTAGTAGTGGTTGTCTTGTTGTAATACATAATGCTATAATTTTGAATCAAAGGTATTACAAATTCAGGCATCATAAGCATTTCTTATCACAAAAAAACAAAAATGGCTGAATACATCCAATGTATCCAACCATTTTCACTTAATAAATTCTCTCCCTCTCTGCTTTATCCTTCGTACGGTTCGAAATCTTCTTTACCGACTCCACATAGTGGACAAGTCCAATCATCTGGAATATCTTCAAACGCAGTTCCTGGTTCAATTCCGCTTTCCGGATCTCCTTGTTCGGGGTCGTAAATATATTCACAGACCGTGCAAATGTACTTCTTCATAACGTTCGTATTTTTAATTGGTTTTCTAAATTATATAACGCAAATAGTACGATATTTGTTCAACACTTTTTTTATACGGAAAGAAAAAACTATCTTTGTAGTCATATTCATCAAGCTAAAACAACAATTATACAAGTATGCTTATAGCATTATTATCAACATTAATAGTCTTATGCGCCATCCTGCTGCTTAGTTTCTTATGGGAGCGCAGAAAATGTCTCCGGATGCAACAACGATTATTCCGGGAATCCAGAAAGTTGGAACGCACTAATCATATCGCCGGTTCTGTCCTGAAAAACGTGCATGCTTTTATCCTGTTAATAGATAATGATTTCAAAGTTCTGAAAACCAATTACTACCAGAAAACCGGAACAAAGAAAGGAGCGGAAGAAAAAAGAGTGGGCGACCTGCTGCAATGCCGCAACGCATTGGCTGCCGAAGGGGGTTGCGGAACACATAGCTTTTGCGGTTCCTGTCCGGTACGTACCGCCATACGCCAGGCTTTCGAGCAAAGAAGGAATTTCACCGACCTCGAAGCGACGCTGAACGTGGTTACTTCCGATAATGATGCCGTCGAATGCAACGCGAGCATATCCGGTTCATACTTTCTTCTGGATGAGAAAGAGAATATGGTACTTACCGTCCATGATGTCACCCGTCTGAAAAAAGCGGAAGAGGAGCTGACACGCGCCAAGGAAAAAGCGGAGAAAGCCGATATATCCAAATCTGCGTTTCTGGCTAATATGAGCCATGAGATACGTACACCCCTCAATGCCATTACCGGATTTGCGGAAATAATGGGCAGCGCCAACACAGAAGAGGAAAAAAACAATATCAGGAAATCATAAAGATGAATGCCGACCTCCTGATGCAACTGGTCAATGATATTCTCGATATGTCAAAGATTGAAGCGGGCACCTTGGAGTTTGTATATACAACGGTTGATATCAACTTGTTGCTTTCGGACTTACAGCAACTTTTCCAGATGCGGGTGAATGATGCCGGCGGAATGATTAAAATCATAGCAGAACCATCGCGTTTTTCCTGTCTCATATCGACCGACCGCAACCGCGTCGCCCAAGTGCTCTCCAACTTTACGACCAACGCGATTAAATTCACGCATGAAGGTACGATCCGTATCGGATATGAAGCCCGGGATACTGAAATTTATTTTTATGTAAAGGACACCGGAGCAGGGATTCCTGCCGAAAAATTGCCGGACGTATTCGGGCGGTTTGTGAAGCTGAACAAAGACAAGAAAGGAGCGGGACTGGGGCTTTCCATTTCCCAAACCATCGTGAACAGACTGGACGGTCAAATCGGAGCGGACTCCGTAGAGGGTGAAGGCTCTACATTCTGGTTCACCATCCCCTACCGGACATGTGGCAAGCCGCAGTAATAAATCCGACTTCATAAAAAGTTTTAATTAAACATTTTATCACAATATTATGTTGTACTTTTGCAGTCCAAACTAAACGCATGTATCTGCATGAGTACAAATAAAGATGACTTTTATCATATAGGACTTACCGATAACGAAGTCCTTCAAAGCAGGGAAAAAAATGGTATCAACCTGTTAACACCCCCCAAGCGTCCTTCCCTATGGAAGCTTTATCTCGAAAAATTTGAAGACCCGGTTGTACGCGTACTATTAGTGGCAGCCGCATTTTCGTTAATAATCTCCATCATTGAGAATGAGTATGCCGAGACAATCGGAATTATAGCCGCCATCCTGTTGGCTACCGGTATCGGTTTCTTTTTCGAATATGACGCCAGTAAGAAATTCGATTTGCTGAATGCAGTCAACGAAGAGACATTGGTAAAAGTAATCCGTAACGGACGTGTGCAGGAAGTTCCCCGTAAAGATATAGTGGTTGGTGATATCGTTATCCTGGAAACGGGAGAAGAAATACCGGCGGACGGAGAACTGCTGGAAGCCATCTCCTTGCAGGTGAACGAATCCAATCTGACTGGAGAACCCGTTATCAATAAGACGACTGTGGAAGCAGATTTCGATGAAGAGGCGACGTATGCTTCAAATCTGGTGATGCGCGGCACTACGGTAGTCGACGGGCATGGAACGATGCGTGTACTACATGTAGGAGATGCTACCGAAATCGGAAAAGTAGCCCGCCAAAGTACGGAAGATAATCTTGAACCGACACCACTGAATATACAGTTGACGAAACTTGCCAACCTGATCGGAAAAATCGGCTTTACCGTTGCCGGCCTTGCCTTCCTTATTTTCTTCGTGAAAGATGTATTGCTCTACTTTGATTTCGGCGCATTGAACGGATGGCATGAATGGCTTCCGGTTTTCGAGCGGACACTCAAATACTTTATGATGGCGGTTACTCTGATTGTAGTGGCCGTGCCCGAAGGATTACCTATGAGCGTCACCCTCAGCCTGGCGTTGAATATGCGCCGTATGCTTTCTACTAACAACCTCGTACGAAAGATGCACGCTTGCGAGACGATGGGCGCTATCACTGTGATTTGTACGGATAAAACAGGTACGCTGACACAGAATCTGATGCAGGTGCATGAACCTAACTTTTATGGTATCAAGAACGGCAGTAACCTGTCCGATGACGATATCAGCGCACTTATCGCAGAAGGTATCAGTGCCAATTCAACCGCTTTCCTGGAAGAATCAGCTACCGGAGAAAAACCGAAAGGAGTGGGAAATCCTACTGAGGTAGCTTTACTGTTATGGTTGAACAGCCAGGGAAGGAATTATCTCGAACTTCGCGAAAATGCACATATCCTTGACCAACTCACGTTCTCGACCGAACGGAAGTTCATGGCTACTCTTGTAAAATCGCCATTAATCGGAAAGAAAATACTCTATATCAAAGGAGCGCCGGAAATCGTTCTTGGTAAGTGTAAGGAAGTTGTACTGGACGGAAGAAGAGTGGATGCCGTGGAATACCGTTCGACAGTAGAAGCGCAATTGCTGAATTACCAGAATATGGCAATGCGCACACTTGGATTTGCTTTCAAAATTGTCGGAGAAAATGAACCGGATGACTGTACGGAATTAGTATCAGCCAATGATTTGAACTTCTTAGGCGTCGTAGCCATATCCGACCCGATTCGTCCGGATGTGCCTGCTGCCGTAGCCAAATGCCAGTCGGCGGGTATCGGTATCAAGATCGTGACCGGTGACACACCGGGAACTGCTACGGAGATTGCCCGTCAGATAGGTCTTTGGAATCCGGAGACGGATACAGAGCGGAATCGTATCACCGGAGTGGCATTCGCCGAATTGAGTGACGAAGAAGCATTAGACCGGGTGATGGATCTTAAGATCATGTCACGTGCCCGCCCGACGGATAAACAACGCCTGGTACAATTACTCCAACAGAAAGGGGCGGTAGTAGCCGTAACCGGAGACGGTACGAATGACGCGCCTGCCCTGAACCATGCCCAAGTCGGGTTGTCAATGGGAACGGGAACTTCCGTTGCCAAAGAAGCCAGTGACATTACATTGCTCGATGATTCGTTCAACAGTATCGGAACCGCTGTCATGTGGGGACGTTCACTTTATAAGAATATCCAGCGTTTCATTGTTTTCCAGTTGACGATTAATTTCGTAGCGCTGCTTATCGTTCTGCTGGGGTCGGTTATCGGTACGGAACTTCCGCTGACCGTAACACAGATGCTATGGGTAAACCTGATTATGGATACCTTTGCCGCTTTGGCTTTAGCTTCCATTCCGCCCAGCGAAACTGTGATGCTTGAGAAACCCCGTCGCAGTACCGATTTTATTATCAGTAAAGCGATGCGGTCTAATATAATAGGTGTAGGGTCTATTTTCCTTATCGTGCTGCTCGGGATGATTTATTATTTCGACCATAGCCCGCAAGGTATGGATATACGTAACCTCACTATTTTCTTCACCTTCTTTGTCATGTTACAATTCTGGAATCTCTTTAACGCCCGCGTATTCGGCACTACCGACTCGGCATTCAAAGGGCTTTCCAAATCGTATGGTATGGAGCTCATTGTACTGGCCATCCTGGTCGGACAATTCCTGATTGTACAGTTCGGTGGGGCTGTATTCCGTACGACACCACTCGACTGGCAGACTTGGCTTCTAATTATAGGCGTTTCGTCCACGGTGTTATGGGTTGGAGAACTTGTCCGCCTTGTTCAGCGTATTATTCACAAAAAGAGTAGAAATGAAAAGTAAAGGAATTAAAAACCTTCTTATTGATTTGGGCGGTGTGCTTATCAATCTCGACCGCCAACGTTGTATGGAGAACTTTAAGAAATTAGGGTTCACAGACGTAGAAGAGCGATTGAATATCCAACAACTGCATGGAGTATTTATGCAACAGGAAAAAGGGCTGATTACTTCCGCCGAATTCCGGAATGAGATTCGGGACATGATGGGCAAAGTAGTAAGTGACAAACAAATAGACGCGGCCTGGAATAGTTTCCTGGTAGACATACCTGACTACAAACTTGATTTACTGTTGAAATTGCGCACTAAATATGTTGTCTACCTGCTTAGCAACACCAACGAAATCCATTGGAAATATGCCTGCCACAACCTGTTTCCCTATCGCACCTTCAGAGTAGAGGATTATTTCGAAAAAGCCTATCTCTCTTATGAGATGCATATGGTAAAACCGGAAGCGGATATTTTTAAGGCTGTCATCGAAGATGCAGGCATCGAACCGCAAGAAACACTCTTCATCGACGACTCTGAAATCAACTGTAAGGCCGCTCAAGAACTGGGCATTTCCACCTATACGGCAAAAGCCGGCGAAGACTGGAGTCATCTTTTCAAAAAATAAATTCGTAGAAATGCAGATTATACGTGATATATCGCCCCTTACTCCGGAACCCTGTGTAGCTACCATCGGTTTCTTTGATGGAGTTCATGCAGGACACCGCTATCTGATTCGGCAAGTGAAAGAGATAGCGACAGCCAAAGGTTTACGTTCTGCATTGGTTACTTTCCCTGTTCATCCCCGCAAAGTGATGAACGCCGATTATCGCCCGGAACTTCTGACTACACCGGAAGAAAAAATAAATCTGTTGGCCGGCATCGGAGTAGATTACTGCCTGATGCTTGATTTCACACCGGAAATTTCCCGACTGACGGCACGTGAGTTTATGGCTCAAGTACTAAAAGAGCGCTTTCAGGTGGAATGCCTGGTGATTGGTTACGACCATCGTTTCGGGCACAACCGCAGTGAAGGGTTTGAAGATTATGTACGCTATGGAAAAGAAATCGGCATAGAGGTTATTCAGGCAAAAGCATATACCAGTCCTGTAGAAATGAAAGACGGACAGAGTGTAACTGTCAGTTCTTCCCTCATCCGCAAACTACTCCACAAAGGAGATGTAGACTTGGCAGCCCGCTGTCTGGGATATGAATATTTTCTGGACGGAACTGTTGTAGGCGGCTATCAGGTAGGTAGGAAAATCGGATTCCCGACCGCAAACTTAAATGTTGACGATCCCGACAAACTCATTCCTGCGGATGGTGTTTATGCCGTATGGGTGACATTCGACGGGAAAACTTATATGGGAATGTTGAATATAGGCGTCCGCCCAACGATTGGCAATGGGCCTAACCGCACGATTGAAGTGAATATCCTTCACTTCCACTCCAACATATATGACAAGTTTATCCGGCTCACTTTTGTAAAACGGACTCGTCCCGAACTGAAATATTCCAGTATCGACGAACTGATTATACAACTTCATAAAGACGCTGAAGAGACAGAAGCCATTCTTCTTGCCAAAGAGACAGGTTGCACTCAACAGAAAGAGCAAGATGAATAATATACATAAGTTCGATATAATAATAACAACTTAAAAACAGATTCGTATGCAAAAGACATTTATGAGCATCTCCATCGTGGTAATAGCTATATCCATGTTAGCTATGTTCATCTGCAGTTTCTTTACAACTAAATAAAGAGTATAAAGCCTTATGAAGACAGCCATCAAATTAGTACTGCTCAATCTTCTTATGACACAAGTCGTTGCCCCTATTCTGGTTATGATACCCTGTACCATCTATTTATTGGTCACTACCGGGAATATGGACAGAGCCATCTTAACGCAGATAATGCTGCTTCCGACACTATTGACCGGTCAGATTATGATGGGGATTTATCTGTGGAAAGCCGGTTATATCAGTACCCAAAAGTCAACATGGTCGCCTGTATCGGTTCCTTATCTGCTTGGCAGTGCACTGGCTATCCTCACCTGCGGATTCCTGTTATCCGCACTGATGGGGCTGCTGGACTGGATTCCTAATATCATGGAGCAATCTTTCGATATCCTTCAATCCGGTTGGGGCGGTATTCTTACGATAGTTATTATAGGCCCTGTACTGGAAGAACTATTGTTTCGCGGAGCCATCACCAAAGCCTTGCTGCAACAGTACGATCCGCCGAAGGCTATTTTCATCTCGGCACTTCTGTTCGGTATCATCCACATTAATCCTGCACAAATAATCCCGGCATTTCTGATTGGTATCCTTCTGGCATGGACGTATTATAAAACCGGCAGTCTGATTCCGGGCATCTTCATGCATATACTGAACAATTCCCTATCCGTATATATCAGTTACAAATATCCTGATGCAGAGCACATGGATGACCTGATAAGCGGCACTCCCTACCTGCTTGTTTTATCCGGAGCGGTTCTGTTACTCATTGGAAGTATATTGGCTATGCGTTATCTGACTTCCGCAAAAGCAAAATAAAAAAAGGGAAGTTTTCACTTCCCCTCTTTTGCCTTGAATGCTAATGCATACATTCGTATTTGTTTTACCATCGACAGCAATCCATTGCTGCGTGTAGGCGATAGATGCTCTTTCAATCCGATCTTATCAATAAAATAAAGATCCGTATTCAATATTTCATCAGGAGTGTGCCCTGACAATACCTTTATCAGCAAGGCTATGATTCCTTTTACAATCAACGCGTCACTTTCCGCCTTAAAAACAATCTTACCGTCTACATCATCCGCCTGAAGCCATACCCGGCTTTGGCATCCTTCAATCAGATTCTGTTCCGTCTTATATTTTTCTTCCAGCGGTTCCTGCTCATTTCCTAAGTCAATAAGTAGTTGGTAGCGATCCATCCAATCGTCGAAGTCACTGAACTCTGCAATAACTTCGTCTTGCAATTCATTAATTGACATGATATATTTATTATTTCTCGTTATAAATTACTTCCAATACAGTCTGTCCGACTGCTTTCAATGTATTTTTATCAATATGCTCCATGTTGTCCGTCAGCGTATGCCAGGTAGGAGTAAATCCGCCCTCGGGGTCAGAAGCGATGATATCAATCGTCTTGATGCGTGCCAGACGGTTGATAAACAGATGGTCGTCTGTCACTCCGCCGCCGTCTTCATCAATAAACATTTTACCATATCCCAGTTTCTTGGCTGCTTTCCAGACTTTCTTATTGATATCCGGCGCGAATTGTTCTGAATATGATTCTTTCAGGAAAACGGTATTTTTGCCGCCCACCATATCGAGCAGGATGCCAAAGCGGGCATTGTATCCCTGCACATGAGGGTTGCGTGCCCAATACTGTGCGCCCAGACACCATGATGCTTCATTATTCTGATCGTGCGCCCCATAATCTTCCGCATCAAGGAAGATGATATCAATACCGAGTTGCGGTTGCTGCTGATTTATCAAACGGGCTATCTCCAATAAGGCTCCTACTCCGCTCGCTCCGTCATTCGCTCCTAAAATAGGAGTCTTATGGTTCTTTTCATCGGGATCGTTGTCAGCCCAAGGACGTGTATCCCAATGTGCAAAGAGGGCAATTCTCTTTTTGCTATCGGGCTTATAAGAACCGATGATATTTCTTGCTTTCAGCAAAGTTCCGTCATAAGCTATCAGGTCAGCATATTGGTCGGTCACTTGTGCGCCAAAGTCTTTCAACTGCTTTGCCAGGTAATTTCCACAAGCTACGTGTTCCTTCGTATTAGGCACGCGAGGGCCGAAATCCACCTGATTCTTTACATACAGATAAGCGCTGTCCGCATCAAACTGTGGTACGTTCACGACCACCTTCTCGCTTTGTTCATTTGTACTATTTGCCTTGTTGCCGCCTCCGCAAGAGAATGCCGATAATAACAAAAAGGCACTTGTCAATACTATCATAGGTTTCTTTTTCATCGTCCTCTTTTCTATTAAAGCCTCAAAATTAGTCATTTTCATCACAGCATTGTTCAGATGGAATAGATTATTAACAAATAAACTTTAATTCTACATTATTCTTTCCAACCGTGAACTCCACTTTTGCCCCATTGACAAGCGGCAAATTATGAGTGACATGCCCTACCGGGAAATTAAAACAAACGGGGTAATCATACTCTTTCACCAAATCCGCCAGGGCTGCATACAATTCCTTTCCCAAGGAACGGTCTTCTTCATATTCGGTAAATTGCCCGATAATAAGCCCGGACAGTTTTTCGAGCACACCGCCCAGTTTCAGATTATACATCATCCGTTCAATGGCATGAGGGCGCTCGCTGACATCTTCTATAAACAGCACTGTCCCCTCCGCCGGAATATCGTAAGGAGTTCCACGCAAACCGTAGGCTACTGCCATGTTTCCGCCATGCAAAATGCCTTGTGTGCTCCCCTGCTTATTCAATTTATGCTTCTCACAAGCATAAACAGGCAGATTTCCGAACAGGATATCTTTTAAATAGACAGTACACGGATCATCCTCCGGCTCTACCGTGAGATGGCGCGCCATCAGTGAATGCAGGGATGCATATCCGTTTTTCTGAAACAGATTGTGCAATGCCGTGATGTCACTGAATCCAAGCAACCACTTCGGGTGTTCATGAAAAGCGGTAAAATCGATCTTATCTACCAGATGCACCGCTCCATATCCCCCACGGCTGCAAAGAATAGCTTTCACCGTCGGATCATCCATCGCGTCCTGCAAGTCTTTGAGACGTTGTTTGATTGTTCCGGCATATCTTCCGGAAGAACCGCCGGCATGCTTTCCGATAGCAACGTTCAGCCCCCATGACTCGATCCGTTTCCGGGCACCTTTCAGAAACTCTTTGTCTATCTTACTGGAAGGCGACACAATGACTACTTTATCACCCGGCCGCAAAAAAGGGGGAAATTGAATATCCATATTCTATACTCTATTTTGTTGACTTATGTATGCAAAAATACATGAAAAAACGATTCCATGCGCATCTAGCGGGCAAAACAAATGAAATATAGCAAAATGTTACACAACAGATGTATTTTTTCGGGTTATAATCCTTATTTTTTCAATCATTTTTCTGATATTTGCTAAAAATCTAACGTTATGGAACCTATTCTAAATTTTGCCCAACTCACAGAACACCTCAAGAAACTAAACCACAGAAAACGGATTGCCGTGGTTTGTGCCAATGATCCTAATACCGAGTATGCGATTACGCGTGCTTTGGAAGAGGGGATTGCGGAGTTTCTGATGATTGGAGACTCGGCTATCCTTGAAAAATACCCTACGCTCAAACAATATCCGGAATATGTGAAAACCATCCATATAGAAGATTCGGACGAAGCAGCGCGCGAAGCCGTACGTATCGTTCGTGAGGGCGGAGCGGATATTTTAATGAAAGGAATCATCAATACGGACAACCTGCTACACGCTATACTCGACAAAGAAAAAGGACTGCTCCCGAAAGGGAAAATCCTCACGCACCTGGCAGTGATGGAAATTCCGACTTATCATAAGCTGCTTTTCTTCTCAGATGCTGCGGTAATCCCACGTCCTACCTTGCAACAACGTATAGAAATGATATGGTATGCCATTTGTACCTGCCGGCACTTCGGCATTGAACAGCCACGCGTGGCGTTGATTCACTGTACGGAAAAAGTAAGCGCGAAGTTCCCTCATTCATTGGATTATGTGAATATTGTTGAATTGGCTGAAGCCGGAGAGTTCGGAAACGTCATTATCGACGGCCCGCTGGATGTACGTACGGCTTGCGAGCAGGCAAGCGGGGATATAAAAGGTATTGTATCTCCTATCAACGGCCAGGCAGATGTGCTTATATTCCCTAATATAGAATCTGGAAATGCTTTTTATAAATCTGTTTCCTTGTTTGCCAATGCAGAAATGGCAGGATTGCTGCAAGGCCCTGTGTGCCCCGTAGTCCTTCCGTCCCGCAGTGATTCGGGATTATCCAAATATTACAGTATAGCCATGGCATGCCTGCAAGTGTCAGGAGATTGCGAGTGCAGAAAGCAAGTGCTTAATCAAGGTAACAATTCATAATTCGCAATTCACAGTTCATAATCCATACTTAAAACATTAGACTCTATGAAGATTCTAGTCATCAACCCCGGTTCCACCTCTACAAAAATAGCTGTATACGAAAACGAAACACCCCTATTTGTCAGCAATATCAAGCATACGGTAGAAGAATTATCCGTTTATCCGCAGGTGATAGACCAGTTTGAGTTCCGAAAGAACCTTGTACTTAAAGAATTAGAGTCCAATGGTATTCCCTTTGCTTTTGATGCCGTCATCGGACGGGGCGGATTGGTAAAGCCTATTCCCGGCGGTGTATATGAAGTGAACGAGGCTATGGTACGGGACACATTGCATGCCATGCGTACGCATGCCTGCAACTTAGGCGGCTTGATAGCCAAAGAACTGGCATCCTCCCTTCCCGATTGTCCTGCTTTCATTGCCGACCCGGGAGTTGTAGACGAACTGGAAGATATAGCCCGTATTACAGGTTCTCCATTGATGCCGAAAATCACCATCTGGCATGCATTGAATCAAAAGGCGATAGCCCGGCGTTTTGCCAAAGAGCAGGGAACAAAATATGAGGATCTCGATTTAATAATTTGTCATCTGGGCGGCGGTATTTCGATAGCTGTCCACCATCATGGACGGGCTATCGACGCGAACAATGCATTAGATGGCGAAGGCCCTTTCTCACCGGAACGTGCCGGAACGCTTCCGGCAGGTCAACTCATTGATCTTTGTTTCAGCGGACAACACACGAAAGACGAATTGAAAAAACGCATTTCCGGTCGTGCCGGCCTGACTGCACATTTGGGGACTACCGATGTACCTGCTATTATCAAGTCCATAGAAGAAGGGGATAAAAAAGCGGAACTGATATTGGATGCCATGATTTATAATGTAGCAAAAGCCATCGGTGGCGCAGCTACCGTCCTATGCGGAAAAATAGACGCCATCCTTCTGACCGGGGGAATCGCTTATTCGGATTATGTTATTTCACGACTCAAAAAACGCATCTCATTTCTGGCTCCTATCCATATCTATCCCGGAGAAAACGAAATGGAGTCATTGGCTTTTAATGCGATAGGAGCATTGAAAGGAGAGTTGCCTATACAAGTCTACAAGTAACATGAACTTTTGCGCAAGAATGAGAGTGAACCGCCTGCTCTTTTCCCAATGTTATGGATTAGGTCAAACTTCCTCCATCCGTTCCAGTTCCCATCCGCGAAACTGCATCACGATGCAATGTAACTCGGTGGCGTGCACCATCTGGCGTACCTTAGGACCAACAGCATACCCTTTTATCTGCTCTACGGCTTCTTGCCACTGAGCTTCGGCTTTCGCTTCCGAGTCTTTGGTGGAAAGGTATTTCATTTCGATGATATAGCTATGCTTCACGTCATAGCGCATCAAGTCGGGCATTAGGAACAAGTCGCAATAACCGTGGTTCAATTCTACTTCCGGAGCTATCAGGTAATAGGCATTCGTGCTCAAGTAGGCAGTAAAAAAGCCTTGCAGGTTGCGCTCGCCTTCGATGGCACTTCGCACGGAGGAGTTTTCTTTGTAGGCATGGGCGATAAATTCCAGCGTTTCACGCCAATGACCCTCGTAGGCCATCTCATCAAACAAGTCTGCCAAATCATTCAAATTGATATGTTCTCTGTCCTGATACTCTTCCAGCAGGAATTCATAATATTGCTTACGCACATTATTATTGGGAATACTTAGCACCAAGCGTTTTCCGTAGGTGGCGGTAATGGTGAGCATACCATAATAAAAGAGCAGGCTGGGGAAAATCTCCGGTTTAGTGATATCGGTAGCGGGAAAGGTAGTCACTAACGTGGTGACAATCTGCCCCTCTTCCGTGATTTTACGCAATACGCCCTTGCGGTTACCGTCCAACTTATCCAGCCGGATAAGTTTCTTCATCTTATTGTAATCTGTACGGGTATTAGGATCTATCATCTCTTTGGGCGATTTACCCAAAGTCATATAATGCCGCAAATAATAGAACACCATGTCACAGTTGAACATTTTCGGATCGCGCTCCAAGCTTTCTTCGGCAAAACAATAATTGTCATACCACGGGCGCATTTCCTCTATCATCGCATTTATATCCGTATTGCCCGGCAACCGTCCGGCATCCTTATAATACCGGATCATCTCACGTACATCAGTCTCACTGAATCCCAGCATCATGTTAAACTGATGATCAGTACTAATATTCCAACCGATATTAAATCCGCTAGTCAAATCATCCAGTGTCACAGGGCTGACACCAGTCATGAAGATACGATCAAACATACCTTTGAACTTCTTGAATATTTCGCGGTAAAAGCCACTGGCATGGGTCAAGGCATGATAAACTTTGTCGCCCTGCTCGTTCAGCACCACGTTAGTGAAATTATCGTATTCATCCACTATCAGATAAAGCTTGGAGCCGTTATTACGTGCCTTACGCTCCAGAAAGTTAATTTTGTTGGTAGTGCCGCATTGGGCTTTCATTTCCTCTTCGAAGCCGGGATAATAATAAGGTTCATAGATAGAAGCAAAATCATCCAGTCCGCCACAGCAGTAATCATCAAAGCTCTGGGCAAGTGTCCTATCAAGCCCTCCCACTCTGGAAAAATCAAGATAAAGTATTTGGAAAGCCCCTTGCAACTGTGTAGGACGACTACCTATCCACAGATTGCCGAAGCGTTTTTCGAACTTTTCTTTTTGAGAGATGTCATAATAAGTCCGGAGCATACTCAGAAAGATGCTCTTACCGAAACGGCGGGGACGGATAAAGAACAAATTGCTGGGTTGCTCTTCCAACAAAGGCAGATACATCGTTTTATCCACATAATATTGGTTCTGCTCCACCACTTCCACAAAGTTGGAAACCCCATAAGGGATTCTTTTTACTTCTTCCATAATTGTTCCTTTCTTTAGTCCTCATACCCATTGATTGGGGCAATACAAAAGTAACACATTCCCGCAGAAAGAACAAAGAAAGGGAAAGAAAGTTGAAGTGTCACTATGCAAAAACAAGACGAAACATAATCTCCACGAATTTCTACTAGAGAATTAAAAAGTGGAAACTTGCTGTCATCTGTCACGTGTTTACATTTAAACATGTGATTGTGAGTGAGTAATGATGTGACAGCAGCATGTGATAGCACAGTGACAGCAAAAGTGCTGTCACCATTTTATCTCCCTTTTTCTTTCTTCCCTCTCTTTTCTCTTTCTTAAAAATCACAACTTGTATAGCTCATATTTTTAGCCGTAGGGGGGAATATTAGTTTCATGCCTTTAAACTATTGGTTTCATAGGATGAAACTAGAGTTTCGCCTGCTTGAAACCAAAGTTTCACCCGCTTGAAACTAGAGTTTCAATTACTCGAAACAATTGTTTCTAAGCCTTGAAACTTTAGTTTTTACTGCTTGAAACTAAAGTTTCAGGTAAGAGGAACTAACTTGGAACTTGCTTTTATAAGAAAGAAGAAGAGATGTGACAGCAAAAATGCTATCACCGTGCTGTCACATACTGCTGTCACATCATTACTCCCTCACAATCACATGTTTAAATGTAAATATGTGACAGGTGACAGCTAATTTTCACATTTTAATTCCCTAGAAGAGTTGTTGGGAGATATAATTCAACTTATTTCCGTATAGTTTCATTCAAATTCAACTACTGGTTCATATTATTAAGAAAGAGTAATCTCTTCCAATAATACAAGCTCCCAACTACGCCATACAATTGTAATCAGTTTCAGTCCACCTTTAGCCTTAGCTCCCGCCACCAATTCGTCTTCACTATAACGAAGCAACTGTTCGCGCGCCTCATCGGCAAGGGTACGTATCTCCTTTTCCGAAGCACCGGCTTTCGCATATTTCACTTCGAGCAGATAGGTAAACGGGGGCATCACGGGAACCGACGGACTAGGCTTGAAGAAGAAATCTGCAAAACCTTTATTCAATTCATATTCCGGATAGAGTTGATAATAACGGTACATGCCTAAATAAGCAAGCAAAAAACCTTTAATGTGTGCTTCACCCTCAATATATTCACGGATGCGGCTCTGCTTACGAATGGCATCAGCTATAAAACCGAAAAGAGGTTTCCAGTCTCCCCGAAAAGCCATATCCTCAAATAGAGCTGTCATCTTGTTCATATCCATCTTAAAGATATCATGTTTACTATATCCTTGAATCAGGAAATTGAAAAGCTGTTCCCTCACCACTAAATTCGGGACATGCAAGATGGGTCTTCCCACCATATCAACACCTTTAATGGAAAGAAGTCCGAAGTAGAACAACAAAGACTTGAAATTGCTGGGATCTGTCATCTCCAATGCAGAAAAATGAGTGACGATATCGGTAGTAATCTCGCCCTGTTCGGCTATTTCCTTTATAACGGAAAAGTTCTCTCCCAATCCGTGATCAAGCTTTATCAAATATGTCAGTTTGTTGAAGTCAGTGCGGATATTAGGGTCTACAATCTCTTTTGGTTTTTTATGATGAAGAACAAAAGATTTCAGAAAATAAAGTGCCATATCAGAATTGAACATACACTGTTCCAACGTATCTTCACTAAAGCAATAATTGTCATAATTAGGTTTCATCATGGCAACAATTTCATCCACTGATTCTTCAAGAACTCCCTGCTCTTTATAATACGTCAACATTTCACGCAACTCTTTCTCACTAAAGCCAACCAAATCATTGAACCAGGAATCATTTGTGATGTTGGTTCCGATATTAAAACCACAAGTGACATCATCCATCGTCACAGGACTCACTCCAGTGATAAACAATCGCTCGAGAGCAGATCCGGTTCCGGTAGTAGCTGATTTTATCACGTTAAAGAAGCCGCGGATAAAACCTTCGCCATGCGTTGCTTTCCGATAATAGTCTGTACCGTAAGTTGAAAGAATGGTATTAGTGAAATTATCATATTCATCAATAAGCAAATAAATTCGGAGATTTCCTTTGCGACTGGCATAGGTGTTGACTGCCGATAAAAAAACACCTGGGACTTTTTGGGTATCCTCATCCAAAACCTCCCAAATTTCTTTTCCCAACAAATGCTCGTATTTGTATACGAAGTCTTTTATCTTGTTACAACAATGAAGTTTAAACGAGGGCTCTACCTCATTGACATTAGAACTTACTTCGGAAAAATTAAACCGCATAATGAGAAACTTATTATGTAGCCTGGTAGGATGCTGACCTATGTATAAATGCCCGAACAATTCATTAAACTGTTCGACATAATTAATATCGTAATAGGTTTCCAACATAGCCAAAGTCAGACTCTTCCCAAATCGACGGGGACGGATCAGAAATAGATAAGGCGGTTGCATCTCTATTTTTTCAATGAACATTGTCTTATCCACATAATAATAATTCTCTTTCTGAATTCGTCCAAAGTCCGTTATTCCGTATGGTATTTGTTTCATCATATTGCGATTCCTTTCAATTATCTATTTTTCTATTTCTGCAAACTTTGCTCAATATGCTGCAAACGACGTTCTAAAGCTGCATACTTTTCATCCTTTTCTTTTAAAAGACGTTCATAGAGTTCGGTGATTTTGTCGATAGGGTTGAAATTGTTAACTCGATTATCGTTGCTACTATCACTATCTTCTGTATAGGATTTCACAGTACCAATATTAATATTTGCTCCTCCTGAACCTTGATCATTATTATTCACCGTATTATTCTCAAACACCACCGTCTGTGCATCCTCTTCTAAAGTCTTAAGATAATCGAAAGGAACATTCAATGCCCGTGCAAAACGCTGCAACATTTCATCATCAATCACTCTCATCTTCTCATATTTAGAGACAGCAGGTTGTGAAAGGTGTACCAATTCACTTAAACCTTCCTGGTTCATATTCTTTTCAATACGGGTACGACGTATATTGCGTCCGTGATGGACTCTCCCAATAGTCAATTCTTCTGTTTCCATTCTTGATTTCTTCTTTTTAAAATCCAACAAATATACAAATGAAAAGTTTCGCTCGAAGCAAATATACGAAAAAAACGAATAGATGTGATAATATGGATAAAAGGAATATTACTACCGGTCAAAAGTAATAAAATGAATACTTCCAAACAGCCTGATTATAGAAAAAAACACGAACTTTGCAGCAAACAACATACAAACAGAAAACCATGGAAAGAATATTAACAATAAAAGAATATAAGTTCGTAAAAGAATTTATTGAGTTAATCCGAAAACACGGCATTTTGTTTTCCACGAATCAAGAAGGGAAAATCGTAGTTATAATCCATGAAAAAGAAGGAGATAACAGACCTGATTTTCTGACACCTGCCATAGAACTGGGAGATTGTTTCGATGAAACAGAATTGTATGAGATATTAAACCAAACCAATGAACGGATAAAACAGATTGCAGAAGACTATAAATCAGAAGAAATATTCACTCAACATCTAACTAAAAAATAAATCCTCATCCCTATATATACAATAGTTCGTTAAAAATTCGCCACGCCTAAGCGGCTCTGGCAGTAAATAAAATGAGTTCTTTGAAAAGTTTGTCA
>NZ_JBCOWR010000035.1:0-24416 GCF_040918965.1 Bacteroides sp. RTP21281st1_H5_RTP21281_210402
AGGGCAAACATAAAATTACTGTTTGCTAAAATTAATGGATTTAGCACATAAAAAAGCACGGAATTTGACGAAGAACCGAACAAAGTTGAAACCTGATAGCTTTCTAAAATTAAAGTAAATGAATCTAAGTAATAACAATGTCGATCTTCTCTCGTTTAATAAGCTATTTGCGGAGTACCACCAACGATTTGTTCGTTTTGCTTATACTTATGTTGACGATTACATGGAAGCAGAAGACATTGTGATGTAAGCTATGATGTATTATTGGGAGAACAGGACGCGTCTAGGATTAGGGGTGAATCCTTCTGCTTATATTTTTACTGCCATTAAAAACAAGTGCTTGAATTATCTTCGGGATCGCCAATATTATTACGCGGCATCAGAGCAATTACAGGAACATGCAATGTGGAAACAATCCATGCGAATTTCTACTTTGGAAGCGTGTAATCCGGAAGAATTGTTGTCGAAAGAAATGAAGCAACTGGTGGAGCGTGCACTTGCTAAGTTACCGGAAACTACGCGGAAAATTTTTATTATGCGGCGTTTTGAAGAAAAAAGCTATCGTGAGATTTCTTCTGAGATGGGCATTTCCGTCAAAGGTGTTGAATACCACATGAGTAAGGCTACAGAATCCTTGCGAAAGACCTTGAAAGATTTCTTACCTCTTTTGATTTATCTTATCTATCATTAATGTTTTAATATCTATTAACTAGGGATTTCTTTCCATTGTGTGCTTAAGTATAAAAGGACATAGTTTTTATGCTGTTTTATATAAGCTACAATGAATTTGAATAGAGAACTTTTATATCGTTTCTTTAATAAGGAGACAACACTTGAGGAGGAAAAGAAGATTCGTCTTTGGATAGAGGAATCCGATGAAAACCGTCAGGAGTTCTTCCGTGAGCGGAAACTTTTTGATGCCATTCTTCTTCATGGTGATCTGGCATATAAAAAAGTCCGTCCCCGATTCTATATTCCATGGCGTAGAATTGCTGCTGCTCTTTCGGGTGTTGCTGCAATCGTACTTCTGACAATATATGTAACTACCTATTTCTTACAGCAGTCTTTCAGGGATGAAACGATGAACACCGTCATTGTTCCTCAAGGGCAGCGTGTCAGTCTTACATTGGCTGATGGAACAAAAGTCTGGTTGAACGCCAAAACTAAAATGGAATATCCGCAAAGTTTCAAAGCTTTCGATGAAAGAATTGTGAAAGTGGATGGAGAAGCTTATTTTGAAGTGAGTAAGAATAAAAACAGACCATTTATAGTGAAGACTTCTAAAGGAGATTTAGAAGTGTTGGGTACTAAGTTTTATGTAAGTGCTTATGCAACTACGGATATTTTTGAAACTTCTCTGATAGAAGGCAGAGTGAAAGTGCATACAGCTTATGAAGATATGACACTTTATCCAAGAGATAAAGCGGTGCTGCAAAATGGCATCCTTACTCGCAAACACATTGATGATATGGATATTTACCGTTGGCGTGACGGGCTTTATTGCTTCAAGAACCTGTCGTTTGAAGACGTCTTGAAACAATTTGAGATCTATTATGACGTTCGCTTTGTGAAAGAAAATCCACAAATGGCCAATCCGAAGCTGAATGGAAAGTTCAGGTTGATTGACGGAGTGGATTATGCATTGCGGGTACTTCAAAGGGAGGTTGGCTTTTCGTTCCGGCGGGATGAAGAGACTAGTGTAATCTATCTGAAATAATTTGTTCAATTTAAAATAAATGCCTATGTAAATAAATGGAAGCAGCCTGATAACGGAATCGGCAAGTACTACCAATACCTGCCGATCGTGAGATAAATCTTCTCACCCGAGAGTGAAAAAACTTTTAATAAAATCTAATCGTAAAAATATGAAAAATAAATCAATCGGGGACGATTATAAACTAAAAAATCCCCATGTTAACCTATTTTATAGAGCTATGCGGATAACTACATTCTTATTGTTCTTCTGTTCGTTCTGTGCTTTAGCCAATGACGTAAATTCCCAGACGGCGAAAGTTACCATTAAAAGAAGTAATGTGACACTTCTGGATGTATTGAATGAGATAGAACATCAAACTAATTATCTATTTATTTATTCCAACGATGTCAATGTGAAACGTCCGGTTTCGATTAATGTCAATGCAAAGGCGGTCAATAGCGTTTTAGCTAAGTTATTTGCAGGAAAAGATGTCTCCTATCAAGTGGAGGGAACTCATATTGTTTTGACAAAAACGGAAAAATCCTCAAATGAGGCAAGTGTGCAGCAGCAAGGTAAAAGAAGGGAAAATATTACCGGCGTGGTGCTTGACGAATCGGGAGAACCGATTATCGGTGCTTCCGTAAAAGTGCAGAATGCAACTATCGGCACTATTACTGATTTGGAAGGGAAATTTAAATTGGAAGTGCCTTCAAGATCTATTATTGAAATTTCCTTTATCGGATATAGGACAAAAACAGTTGTTGTCGGTAAGGAAAAGCATCTTAGTATTTATATGGAAGAAGATACCAAGGCATTGGATGAAGTGATTGTTGTGGGATACGGTACGACTTCCAAGCGCAAGACCACTGCCGCTATTGCCAGCGTGAATGCCGAGGACATGGCCAAAGTCCCCACTGCTAACATTACACAGAGCCTTGCCGGACGTGCGCCGGGATTGATAGTAAATACATCCGGGGGTGGTATTAATAATTATTCTTCCATTTCTATTCGTGGTGGCGCTACCCCGTTGTTTGTTATCGACGACGTTATTTGTGAGGAGCGTGATTTCCAGAATTTGAATCCTGAAGATGTGGAACAGATGTCTGTACTGAAAGATGCCGCTTCTACCGCTGTATATGGTGCACGTGCAGCAAATGGTATTATCATGGTGGTGACCAAGCAGGGGAAGGCAGGAAAAATGAGTATCAATTATAGTTTCAACTATAATTTGAGCCAACCTACGATTATGCCTGATAAGTTGAATTCATATGATGCTGCTTACTATCTGAATCAGGGGTTGGCAAATGACGGCATGAAAGAGCGTTTTAATGCGGACGAAATGGAACTTTTTGCAAACGGCTCCGATCCTCATCATTACCCCGATGTGGATTGGCAAAAACTGGCGATGAATACATTTGCCCCTGAACAACGTCACACGCTGACTGTGACCGGTGGTAGTGAGAAGGTAAAGGCATATACATCATTCTCATACTATGACCAGCAATCTATCTATAAGAATAATACGAATAATCTTCAACGTTATAATTACCGCACCAACCTTATCGCGGATTTTAAGGAAGTAGGTGTAAAGGTGACTTCCGGTATTGAGGGCTATCTGACAAAAAGCCGCTCTCCATTGAGTACTACGGGAGGTAGTTATGGTAGTGTATGGAGCCATATTCAGAATAAGTTACCTTGGGAGAATGCGTATAACCAATATGGGCAATTAAATAATATACCGGATAATCCACTGGCGGAAATCTCGCCGGACGCAGGATATAGCAAAGGGGAGATTGCCACGATTAAAGCCAATATTGGATTGGAATGGGCGGTACCTTGGGTGGCAGGATTAAGACTGAAAGCATTAGGCAATTACCGTTTGACTGCCGACAGGCAGAAGGACTGGAAGAAGTCGCCGCTTTTATATGACTGGGACGGAAATCCGAATACTCCAAGCAAACCGTCTCTGGAGAAGAGCTATTGGAATATGTCAGCATATACCGTACAGGCTTTTGCTAATTATGATCGTACTTTTAATGCGGTACATACCGTTAGCGCTACGGCCGGTATTGAAGCCAATAAATTTATGTATGATAATGCATATTTGGGACGAAAAGAATACTTGTTGGATGTAGACCAGATTAATCCGGGACCTGTTGCTACGGCAACAAACTCTTCTGCTGAGGGTACACGTGCCCGCGCCGGCCTGGTAGCTCATTTGAAGTATGATTACGCAAGCAAGTATGTGGTCGAAGGCAGTATGCGTTATGACGGCAGTGATAATTTCCCTAAAGGAAAACGTTGGGGAGTCTTTTATGCAGGTTCGGCAGCATGGGTGTTATCTGAAGAACCATTTTGGAAAAACTTGAAAGATCGCCACATCTTGGATCTGTTTAAGATTAGGGCTTCTTATGGCGAAATTGGTTTGGATGATATTTCTGCTTATTCTTACTTGCAGTCTTATAATTTGGATGAACGTGGATATTTGTTGGGAGGTAAATTTTATCCGGGGTTTTCCGAGGGAGCTTTAGTTAGCAAGGATATTTCTTGGTATACGACTCGCAGTACGAACATAGGTTTGGATTTTGCTTCTTTGGATAACCGGTTGTCTGGTTCTGTCGAGTATTTCCGTATGTCTACAAAGGGATACCTGACTTCTCCTTCTAATGTGGCATATACTGATCCGTTAGGAACTTCGTTGCCACAAGTGAAGTCCGACGGTGAAAGTATTCGCCAGGGAGGTGAATTTTTAGTGCAGTGGAAAGAAAAGAGAGGTGACTTTGAATATGCTGTCAGTGCCAACTTTACCTATTTCGATTCATTTTGGATGAATAACCCGTATGAAGCGGAGACTGACTTGAAGAATCCCTATAAACGTACCACTCATGCAAAGGGGTATTGGGGTATCGGCTATGAGTCTTTGGGATATTATCAGAATCAGGAAGATGTGATGAACTCTCCTAAACGGCAGAACTCGGTTAACTTGGGGGCCGGTGATATCAAGTATTACGACTTCAATGGGGACGGTATAATTGATGGTAACGACCAGCATCGTATCGGTAAAAACTCTTCTCCCCGCGGACAGTATGGGATAAGTGTAGACCTTAATTATAAAGGTTGGTTTATGAATATGTTGTGGCAGGGAGCTACGGCGAAGGATTTCTATTTTGGAGACAAACTTCAGGGACAAGGGTCTGATTACGGTTATTTGTCTGTAATCTATGATTTTCAGAAAGACGTCTGGACACCGGATAATCGTGATGCGAATTTCCCGCGTCTGAGGAGTACCACGAAATACAATGGAAGTAATAATTATGGTTCATCTGATTTTTGGTTGGTTAATACAGGCTATATCCGCTTGAAAAGTTTGAATATAGGTTATGACTTAAAACATAAAGTATTGAAGAGAGTTCCTTGGATAACAAAATGTGATGTTTCCCTGAGTGGATATAACTTGTTGACTTTTAGTGGATCGACCAAATATGACATAGATCCTGAAATAGGTGATACAAATTTATATACTTATCCTGTCAGCAGGGTATATTCGATTAGTTTTAACATTGGATTCTAATAACTTTAAAAACACAGAATATGAAATTAATAAAATATATAGTTCCTGTACTTTTAGGAGGAATGTTAACACTGCAAAGTTGTGAACATTTTTTGGATACGAAGCCAACGGAAACTTATTCGGAAGAATTGGTTTGGGCTACTCGGTCTACTGCCGATGCGTTTGTGCTGCGTACATACCCTGATATTTTAGGATTGTATCATGACTTTTGGGGAGACGATCAGATAACTTTGAATACAATTCTGCGGCAGAGTTGTCCGGGAGAGGCACGTGATTTGATAAATCGGGAGCATGACTTTGGGTTTAACAAATTTAGTATTATACGTCGGTGTAACTTGATTATTGAGCAGGCATCCAATTCTACATCTTTATCAGATTTGGATAAAAAGGAACTGATTGCTGAAGGAAAAATGCTTCGGGCTATGATTTACTATTATCAGGCGAAACACTGTGGACGAGTGATTTGGATAGATAGAGTACTACAGGTGGACGATGAGTTTAATCTTCCTCTTACTGAGTCTGTTGACCAAACCTATGATCTGATATTGAATGATCTGAATGATGCAATGGCTGGATTACCGGAGACATATCCTGCCGGACGTGCCAATGCTAATGCAGCCCGGGCTTTGAAATCGGAAGTATGTCTGACGGCTGCTGCTTACAGTACAGATGCTGCGCGAAAGAAAACATTATGGGAACAGGCTGTAGCCGCAGTAGATGCTATTCAGGGTTATTCCTTAGATGCTAATTATGGTGGAATGTTTAATCAGGAAAGTCCTTATTCTTCGCCGGAGATTATTTTAGCCCGATCTTTCAGTAAAGAAAATACGAATGGTGGTGATACCTATATGCAGATGGTAATTCCTAATCAGGGAAATGACAATCTGAAGAAGTTGGGGCGTGGTCCTTTGTTCAAAAGAGACTGGGTGTTCGAATGTTGGCTGGAACATTCTCCTTCGCAGAACCTTGTGGATGATTATCTGGTCATTGACCAATTGACGAATGAAGCTAAAAAATGGAATACAACTTCCCAGTTTGTGAATAATACCAACGTTATTTCTAATGACGCAGTAAGAGATCTGGCAGTAAATGCAGATGAATTGGACGAACATTCTTTGGCTTATGAGACGAAAGACAAAGATTTGGAAACGCATATTAATGATTTTATGTATACACATCGTGATAAACGTTTCTATGCAACAATCGTACAGGATTCCTGCGAATATTATGGAGAACTAGTAACGATGCATAAGACTGGAAATCTGCAACGTTGCAGCTTGGGCGAGGCTCCGGGAACAGCCGAAATGGGTTCTACCAACTATTTATGGCGAAAGGGGGGTTATATTAATGACTGGCGTATCTTTTATGATGTACCTACTGATTATCATTATGTTATTTTTCGGTATGGACGTGCTTTGTTGAATAAGGCTGAAGCTCTTCTTTGTCTGGCAAAGAATGAACCTTCAAAATTATCAGAGGCTGTGGCTACTTTCAATCAGACACGTACTGTGCATGGTAGTCTGCCAGAATCCGAAGCCGCAACGTTGGCGGAGGCATGGAAAGACTATAAGATTGAACGTCATGTGGAATTGCCGATGGAAGGTGATTATTATTGGTCTTTGTTGCGCTGGGGTAAATATGGTGAAGAAGCTAATGACGGACAACCCTCAGGAAGTGAGGTTATCAAAGAATTGCGTACTCCGGCTACATTTATTGAAATCAGCAGTGACCGTCATCGTATGTTTATCGGTACACAAGGATATGGAAATGCCGACCGTACTTTCTCCAAGAAACGATACCTATATCCGATTCCGCAAAGTTTGATTAATGCAAACTCTGCTATTACAGAGCAAGACCAGAATCCTCTGTGGTAGAATGATAACCAATATTCGAATTACTAATCAATGAAATAAAAACAATGAATAGAATTAAATTATCAGACATAAAATGGTTGCTTGTACTGTTGTGCCTGCCATTTGTTTCCTCATGTAAAGATGAACTTGAGGCTTATGAAGAAGCGGAAATAACCTCGGTAGGTGCATATCACCGTTATTATACTACGGAAAAGGATGCTTTGACGGGTGAGTTTAAGGTAGCGGAAAAAGAATTGGAGAAGTCTAATGACATCAACGGGGACGAAGCTATTGCCACCGCAACTTTTACTATCCCTTCTGCTAGTGGAAGTTTTACTGATGCCGAACGTGCAAAAGTATCACTGAGCAATCTGGTTGTGTATTTTAATGTATCTACTGCGGCGCGCGTGACGCCACTGGACGGTTCTCCGAAATTAGGGGCTCCGGGCGATTGGACCTCAGAACGTAGATATAGTGTCATGGCTGCAAATGGAACTAAAAAGACATGGACTGTCAAAGTTGTATTGAATAAATAGGTATTATTTTCTATACTTGTAACAAATAAGCTGAAATCAAACTATTGAGGTCTTGGGAGTCGTTGGAGTGGTGTTCAAGCACGTTATGCCAACGGCTCCTTTTTAATTTGAAAATTAGATTGTTTATGAATACACCTTTGTCTCCAGTCTCCGGACGTTTGGCATCGCTCGATATCCTGCGAGGTTTCGACCTTTTTCTTTTAGTTTTCTTCCAACCTGTATTTGTGGCTTTGGGGCAACGTTTGAATCTTCCGTGGCTTAATGATATTTTATATCAGTTTGATCATGAATCTTGGATTGGTTTCCGGTTTTGGGATCTTGTGATGCCGCTTTTTCTCTTTATGACAGGAGCCTCTATGCCTTTTTCCTTTGCCAAGTTCAGGGAGGAACCGAATAAAGGGCCTGTTTACCGGAAAATTTTCAGGCGGTTTATTATACTATTTATCTTTGGCATGATTGTGCAAGGAAATTTGCTAGGGTTAAATCCTAAATACCTTTATTTATATTCGAATACGTTGCAGGCGATAGCGACAGGATATCTCATTGCGGCATTTATTTTGCTTCACTGTTCTTTCAAGTATCAGATCCTGATTACTCTGCTGCTGCTTGTTGTTTATTGGATTCCAATGACTTTTTTGGGGGATTATACTCCGGCAGGCAACTTTGCGGAAAAAGTCGACCAGGCAGTATTGGGGCGTTTCCGGGATGGTGTATATTGGAGAGAAGATGGAAATTGGTATTTTTCTCCTGGTTATACTTATACTTGGATATGGAGCAGCCTGACTTTCGGTGTAACGGTATTGCTGGGTACTTTTGCAGGAAAAATAATGAAAGAGGGAAAAGAAAACAGAAAGCGGGTAGTGCAGCATTTATTATTGTTGGGCATGGCATTTATAGGGATATCTCTGCTGTGGAGTCTGCAGATGCCTGTTATTAAGCGGCTGTGGACGTGTAGCATGACTCTGTTCTCAGGTGGACTTTGCTTCTTATTAATGGGATTATTTTATTATTGGATTGACTATAAAGGGCATACCAATGGATTGAACTGGCTGAAAATTTATGGTATGAACTCTATCACTGCCTATATTTTAGGTGAAGTCGTTAATTTCCGTTCTGTAGCTGCTTCTGTCAGTTATGGCCTGGAACAATATCTTGGAAGCTATTATACAGTATGGTTGAGCTTTGTAAATTATCTTATCGTCTTTTTGATACTGAGAATAATGTATAAGCACCGTGTTTTTTTGAAAATCTAAAAAATGGTACAATGAATAGGATAATAGTGCGGTTCGTCTTTCTTTACTATTCTCCTGAGCGCCCGGTTTTTCCGGATATCCTGCATGACCTTAAAAATATAAACTATATTATACCAATTATTATGAGGAAACAACGATTGATTTGGGCTCTTATTCTGTTAATGTCAGGATTCGGTTCAATTGCACAAAACAAGTCACAAACTCTCTGCCGATATGAAGTGCCACAGACTTCATGGAATGAATCTTTTGGTAATCATCGGGCAGTGCTCCGGGTAGATGAGCTTTCACAAGTAGTCGCTCTTGACTTTACATGGCGCCGTCCGGACAAAAATGTAGATCAGAGCCGTTTGTTGATTGTAAATGCCGTTACGGGAGATACTGTGCAGAACATCAGGCGAATGGAAGTCAATAATGAAAAATGCCGGCTTCTTTTTGGACCGGTGAAGGATAAAGGCATGTATTATTTCTATTATTTGCCTTATCGGGTGCAGCATGGTTATGGATTCTGTGGCGGAGGGTACTTGCCTCGTGAACAAGCTCCGGAAGCAACTTGGCTGACACAAGCGGAGAAATCAAAGAAGCATCCGTTGGCGCAAGTTCTCCGGGTAGAGTCGCGGACCGCATTTGACAGTTTCTATACGATGGAAGTAACTGCCACTGAAGCAGAAAAGAAAGCATATACAGATACGAATCCGAAGCCTTTCTGCCTTTTTCCGGAGGATCGGAAGAATCCTGTCCGTATGCAAAACAACATTCCGTTCAAATGGTTGACTGAACGTCAGGGCGATGCTTTCGTTGGCGAAGCGGCTCCTAATGAATATTATGTTTTTCAAACAGGAGTGTGGGCTTCCGGGAAAACCATACATAAAATAGCCTATAAGGTATCAGACTTGAAATGTGGCGGAGAGATGATTCCTGCCACAGCTATCACTTGTTTTAATGTGGAGGGTACCGACCCTTACGGCAATCATTTTCAGAAAGAAATTGATATTGAAAAAGGTCATGTACAGGCATTATGGTTTGGCATAGATGTTCCTTCTTCGCAAAAGAAGGGTGTTTATGAAGGGGTGTTGCAGATTATGGATGCTGATGGAAATGAAGGAACGATTCCTCTTCGTATCCGTATCGCAGGTGAACCGCTTGCTGATCGTGGTGACAGTGAGTTGTGGAGACATAGCCGCCTTCGGTGGCTGAATTCTACTTTAGGTATTGCTGATACTCCTACAAATCCTTATATGCCTCTCACTGTGACGGAAAATCGTATCGGTTGTCTGGGACGTACGGTGACGGTGAGTGAAGAGACAGGACTGCCTGCGCAAATCTTATCATGGGGTACGGATGTTCTTGCCAGTCCGATACGTTTCGTTATCCGGACGGTGGATGGAGTGAAGGAACTGAAAGCCGCTCCTGTGCTAAAGGAACAGACAGCAGGGCATGTGACCGGCAGTTGGGCGGCAGAAGATGAGGAACTTCGAATTTCGTGCAAGGAGGTCATTGAATTTGATGGCTGGATGAATTATGTATATACCATTGTACCGAAAAGGGAAATAGAGGTGGCAGACATCCGTCTGGAAATCCCGGTAAAAGATGAAGTGGGTGCTTACTTTCTCGGCATGGGACTTCCGGGGCAAGAGACTCCTCAACAATATGAAGGAAAGTGGGATGCGCCTGAAAAGACAGTGAATCATTTTGGAGTGTCCATCCCTACCTCAAAAGAACAGCAATGGTTATGGCCGTTCGATAGTTTCTGGATTGGAAATGAGCATGCGGGACTTCATTGCGAGTTTAGGGGAAGTACGTATAGCGGACCGTTATTGAACCTTTATCGTCCGGCTTATCCGGATAGTTGGTATAACGGTGGAAAAGGAGGTTTCTCTGTACATCGGAAAACCAGTGAGACGGTAGCTGTGGCTTATAGCGGTCAGCGTACATTGGAAGCTGGCAAAGATGTAACGTTCGACTTTGCCATGCTCGTTACTCCGGTGAAACCGCTGGATATGAAAGGGCAGTTTACCAACCGTTATTATCACAACGGTCCCAAGCCTACTCCTACACAGGCAGACCTTGAAGCAGGGGTGCGCATCATTAATGTGCATCAGGGTAATCCTTACAACCCGTTCATTAACTATCCATTCTTGACAGTGGATAAGATGAAGGAGTTTATCGGCGAATGGCATAAGAAGGGATGCAAAGTAAAGATGTACTATACACTTCGGGAATTGAGTAATGCCGTGTCGGAAATATGGGCTATCCGTAGTCTGGGACATGAGATTCTACGAGGGGGTGACGGAAATGGCTATGCCTGGCTGCGTGAACATCTGGTGACGGACTATACGCCCCAATGGTATGAACATTTTGAGTATGACAACAAACAAGGCATTGCTGCCGATGCCGCTGTCCTGACAGCCGAGGGGGATTCCCGATGGTATAATTATTATATTGAAGGGCTGGCTTGGATGGTCCGCAATCTGGATATCGATGGTATCTATCTGGATGACGTGTCTTTTGACCGGCGTATATTGAAGCGGATGCGCCGTGCAATGGAGAGTGTGAAACCTGGTTGTTTGATCGATTTGCATTCGAATACCGGATTTTCCCGGGGACCTGCCAACCAATATGCGGAGTTTTTCCCGTATGTGGATAAGCTGTGGTTTGGTGAAAGTTTCTTATACAATAAGATGACTCCTGCCAATTGGCTGGTCGAATCTTCCGGTATCCCATTCGGATTAACGGGAGATATGCTTTACCGTGGAGGAAACCGTTGGTTGGGAATGCAATATGGAATGACTGTACGTTATCCTTGGTTTACGGAAGGGATAAACTGTGATCCTCGTCCGGTTTGGGAAATCTGGGACGAGTTCGGTATTGCCGATGCTGTTATGCTTGGACTCTGGGAGCAGTATCCGGCTGTTACAACTTCGGACGAAGCGGTGAAAGTGACGGCCTACCGTAAACAGGGGCGTACTTTGTTGTCAATTGGAAATTATTCTGATGAGGTGAAAGCGGTTCGTTTGAAGGTGGATTGGGAGCAATTGGGGCTTGATTCACAGAAAGCGCGTCTGACTGCCCCTGAAATAAAAGATATGCAACCGGCGCATGAATGGGCGGCAAATGATGAAATCAGTATCGAACCCCGAAAAGGCTGGTTGATTTATTTGAAATAGAACGTTTTATTTTGAGAATTCTTTGTTTCTTTCTGCACAAAAGTAATGGTTTTTCACTACTTTTGTGCAGATTGTGATTTACAATATTAATCCTAAATTTATGTTACGATGATGAAACTACTTTATTCACTTTTTGTCGGTCTTTTATGTGCCATGCCCGGCGCTCATGCAGAAGATACGGACTATACAAAAGGACTTGCTGTCTGGTTTGATACTCCCAATACATTACAGGGACATGCTGTATGGTATGGTGGTAGACCGGATATGTGGAAAGGCGAAAATAAACCGGAAACAGCCGGTGATACAGCCCGTAACCCGGACGCTGCTTGGGAATCGCAATCATTACCGATTGGTAATGGTAGCTTGGGCGCCAATATAATGGGTTCGGTAGAGGCTGAACGTATTACTTTTAACGAAAAGACGCTTTGGCGTGGTGGCCCGAATACGGCAAAAGGCGCGGATTATTACTGGAATGTCAATAAACAGTCCGCTCCTGTTTTAGATGAGATACGTAAGGCGTTTACAGAAGGCGATCAAAAGAAAGCTGAAATGCTGACACGGCAGAATTTTAATAGCGAAGTGTCTTATGAAGCTGACGGAGAAAATCCTTTCCGTTTCGGTAGCTTTACTACGATGGGAGAATTTTATGTAGAAACCGGATTGAATATCATCGGAATGAGTGACTACAAACGTATCTTGTCTTTGGATTCTGCTATGGCAGTCGTGCAATTCAAGAAAGATAGGGTAGCTTATCAGCGTAATTATTTTATTTCTTACCCGGCTAATGTGATGGTGGTACGTTTCAGCGCAGACCAGCCGGGAAAACAAAACCTGATATTCAGTTATGCTCCGAACCCTGTATCTACAGGAAGTATGGCTGCTGACGGTAGCGGCGGTCTGGTGTATTCCGCCTCTTTGGATAATAACGGAATGAAGTATGTGGTACGTATTCAAGCTGAGGCTAAAGGCGGGACATTGACAAATGCGGATGGAAAACTGACAGTGAAGGGAGCGGATGAAGTTGTGTTCTACATTACGGCGGATACGGACTATAAACCTAACTTTGATCCGGATTTTAAAGATCCGAAAGCGTATATAGGTGTCAATCCGGAAGAGACGACAAGGCAATGGATGGAGAATGCCGTTTCGTCAGGATATACAGCTTTGTTTAATCAGCATTATGCTGATTATTCCGCTTTGTTTGACCGAGTGAAATTAAGGTTGAATCCTACGGCAAAGATGGTAAACTTACCTACTTCCCAACGTTTGAAGAATTATAGGAAAGGACAACCGGATTATTATCTGGAAGAGCTATATTATCAATTCGGGCGTTATCTGTTGATTTCAAGTTCCCGTCCGGGAAATATGCCTGCCAATCTGCAAGGTATATGGCATAATAATGTAGACGGCCCGTGGCGTGTAGATTACCATAATAATATCAATATTCAGATGAACTACTGGCCTGCCTGTTCTACTAACCTGAATGAGTGCGTGCTTCCCTTGGTGGATTTTATCCGTACATTAGTGAAGCCGGGTGAGAGGACTGCACTGTCTTATTTTGGTGCGAGCGGGTGGACGGCTTCTATCTCCGGCAATATATTCGGGTTTACCACTCCTTTGGAAAGCCAGGATATGTCCTGGAACTTCAATCCGATGGCGGGGCCCTGGCTGGCTACTCATATCTGGGAGTATTATGACTATACAAGAGACGTGAAATTTCTGAAAGAAACAGGATATGACTTGATAAAGAGCAGTGCGGATTTTGCCGTTGATTACTTGTGGCATAAGCCGGACGGTACGTATACGGCAGCACCTTCTACTTCGCCGGAACATGGCCCTATCGACCAGGGAGCAACTTTTGTGCATGCTGTGGTACGTGAAATTCTGCTGGATGCTATTGAAGCGAGCAAAGTGCTGGGTGTAGACAAGAAGGAACGCAAGCAATGGGAACATGTACTTGCCAATCTTGCCCCTTATAAAATAGGACGTTACGGCCAGTTGATGGAATGGTCGGTAGATATTGATGATCCGAAGGATGAACATCGTCATGTGAATCATTTGTTCGGGTTGCATCCGGGGCGTACAGTTTCTCCGGTTACCACTCCTGAACTGGCGAAAGCAGCCAAAGTAGTACTGGTACATCGTGGTGACGGGGCTACCGGCTGGAGTATGGGCTGGAAGTTGAACCAATGGGCACGTTTGCAGGATGGCAACCATGCTTATACCTTGTTCGGCAATTTACTGAAGAACGGGACGATGGATAATCTTTGGGATACCCATCCGCCTTTCCAGATTGACGGAAATTTTGGCGGGACAGCGGGAGTTACCGAGATGTTGCTCCAAAGTCATATGGGGTTTATACAGTTGTTGCCTGCTTTGCCCGATGCATGGAAGAATGGTTCTGTCAGCGGTGTCTGTGCAAAAGGAAATTTTGAGATAGATATGGTATGGGAGAATAATCAGTTGAAAGAAGCTACGGTGCATTCCGGTGCAGGAGGAAACTGTGTAATAAAATATGCGGATAAGTCTCTGACTTTCAAAACTGTAAAAGGACGGAATTATCAGATTAAATATGATGCGGAGAAAGGCCTGATTAAGAACTAAACTAAGAAGCGGGAAAAAGGAAGAAAGAATGGTATTGGAGTATTTAAAACTGTTTGCGACATTTGCAAAGATAGGAATGTTTACGATTGGTGGAGGTTATGCCATGATTCCGTTGATTGAGCGGGAGATCGTGGCGAAACAATGGATGAGTAAAGAGGAATTTATGGAGATGTTTGCTCTGACACAATCACTTCCGGGTGTGTTTGCGGTGAATATTTCTATTTTTGTGGGTTATAAACTATACAAGATTGGCGGAAGCCTGGTGTGTGCATTGGCTACTATTCTTCCTTCCTTTGTTATTATGATGTTGATAGCGATGTTTTTTGCCCGGTTTCAGGACAATGAAATAATGATTCGTATCTTTAACGGAATACGTCCTGCGGTGGTGGCATTGATCCTGTATCCCTGTATTTCGGCTGCGAGGGCTCTGAAACTGAAATATTTTCAGTTGATTGCTCCTGCCATAGCTACCGTTCTGATTTGGCAGTTTGGTTTGTCGCCTGTTTATATCGTATTGGCAGGGATTATAGGAGGATTAGTATATACATTGTGGTTGAAAGAAAAAATAGTAAGTAAACAGGTATGATCTATTGGCAGTTACTTTGGGTGTATCTTAAAATAGGTACGTTTGGTTTTGGTGGCGGATATGCGATGCTTTCCCTTATCCAGCACGAAATAGTAGACCTGCATCATTGGCTGACTCCCCAACAGTTTACGGATGTAGTGGCTATCTCGCAGATGACTCCGGGGCCGATTGGCATAAATAGTGCCACTTATGTCGGCTATGCGGTGACACAAAGTGTCTGGGGAGCTGTGATAGCTACTGTGGCGGTTTGTTTGCCCTCTTTTATTCTGGTGTTGCTCATTTCCTATTTCTTTGCCAAGTGTAAGGACAACAAATATATCAAAGCTGCCATGTCCGGTCTGCTTCCCATGTCGGTTGCGCTGATTGCTTCGGCGGCATTGCTTATGATGAACAGGGAGAATTTTATCGACTATAAGAGCATAGCTATTTTTGCGGTCGCTTTCTTAGTGACGTGGAAGTGGAAGCTTCATCCTATTCTGTTGATTTGTCTGGCAGGTGTAGTCGGGCTTATGTTTTATTAAGAAGTTCGGCACGGCATACAACTTGGTTGTATAGCTTTCCTTAAATAAGAAACGGGGAGCAGATAATTCTGTTCCCCGTTTCAAATATATAGAATCTAAGTTGGATTAATTTTTATTCGCACGTTTACGTTCAATTTCGTCCAAAATCACTTTGCGCATGCGCATCGCTTTCGGAGTGACTTCCACATATTCGTCTTCCTTGATATACTCCAGTGCTTCTTCGAGTGAGAACTGGATAGGCGGAATCAGACGAACTTTATCATCCGAACCGGAAGCACGCATATTGGTCAGTTTCTTTGATTTAGTAACGTTGATTACCAGGTCATTGTCGTGGGAGTGCTCACCTACTACCTGCCCTGCATAAACTTCGTCCTGCGGGAAAATAAAGAACTTACCACGATCTTGAAGTTTGTCGATAGCATATGCAAAAGCAGTTCCGCTTTCCATAGCAATCATGGAGCCGTTTGTGCGGCGTTCGATTTCTCCCTTGTGTGGCTGGTATTCTTTGAAACGGTGTGCCATGATAGCCTCACCGGCAGAAGCAGTCAGTACATTCGTACGCAATCCGATGATACCGCGTGAAGGCATGTTAAATTCAAGATTGATACGCTCGCCTGTATTTTCCATCTTTACCATTTCACCTTTGCGGCGGGTGACCATATCGATAATCTTGCTTGAATATTCTTCCGGCACGTTGATTGTCAATTCTTCAATCGGCTCGCATTTCACACCATCTATTTCTTTGAAGATAACCTGCGGCTGACCTACCTGCAATTCGTATCCTTCGCGACGCATCGTCTCGATCAATACGGAAAGATGAAGTACGCCACGGCCGGAAACAATCCATTTGCCGTCTTCTTCACTCTTTCTTACGCGGAGGGCGAGGTTCTTGTCGAGTTCCTTCATCAGGCGGTCGTGAATGTGGCGTGAAGTCACGAACTTACCGTCTTTGCCGAAGAAAGGAGAGTCGTTGATAGCAAACAACATACTCATGGTCGGCTCGTCGATAGAAATCGGTGCCAATGCTTCCGGGTTTTCAAAGTCGCAAACCGTATCTCCGATTTCGAATCCGTCGATACCTACCAATGCGCAAATATCACCGGAAGAAACCTCTGTTGTTTTGACGCGGCCCAAACCCTCGAAAACATGGAGTTCTTTGATTTTGCTCTTGAACATATCACCGTTACGTTTCACAAGCGTTATGTTCATGCCTTCTTTCAATGTGCCGCGATGTACGCGTCCTACGGCGATACGACCCGTATAAGAAGAATAGTCCAGAGAGGTAATCAACATCTGCGGAGTCCCTTCCAGCTGTTGCGGAGCGGGAATGTTCTCGACAATACAATCCAGCAGCGGAGTGATGGTGTCGGTCGGATGTTGCCAGTCTGTGCTCATCCAGTTGTTTTTGGCAGAACCGTAGATAACGGGGAAGTCCAGCTGGTCTTCCGTTGCGTTAAGGCTGAACATCAGGTCGAAAACCATTTCGTACACTTCTTCCGGACGGCAGTTGGGTTTATCTACCTTATTTACTACCACGATTGGTTTCAGGCCGATTTCCAGTGCTTTCTGCAGGACGAAACGGGTCTGTGGCATCGGGCCTTCGAAGGCGTCTACCAACAGGATACAGCCGTCGGCCATATTCAACACACGTTCTACTTCGCCACCGAAGTCACTGTGTCCCGGAGTATCAATAATATTAATTTTGGTGCCGTTGTAGTTGATGGAAACGTTTTTGGAAAGAATCGTTATGCCACGTTCGCGTTCCAAATCGTTGTTATCCAGGATAAGTTCACCACTATTTTGGTTGTTGCGGAACAGATTTCCCGCCAATAGCATCTTGTCAACCAGCGTTGTTTTCCCATGGTCGACATGGGCAATGATTGCAATGTTTCTAATATTTTGCATATAATACCTATTATTTGGCTGCAAAGGTACGAAATAAGGATTAGAAATATATGCAATGCCAGCAATTTTTTCTTGTAAATCATTGTGGGATATAAAGATAATCCCTATCTTTGCACGCTCAAAAGAATAATTTACTATATTAAAATTCTAAGAATTATGTATTTAGACGCTGCTAAAAAGCAAGAAATCTTCGGAAAGTACGGAAAGTCTAACACTGATACTGGCTCATCAGAGGCGCAGATAGCTTTGTTTTCCTACCGTATTTCTCACCTGACTGAGCATATGAAGCTCAACAGAAAAGATTATAGTACAGAGAGAGCTTTAACGATGTTGGTAGGTAAGCGTCGTCGCTTACTCGACTATTTGAAGGCAAAAGATATCACAAGATATCGCGCCATCATTAAAGAGCTCGGTTTGCGTAAGTAATCTACTTGCCGCGAAAAGTTTAAAAGCCGTTTCCCGTTATGGGGAACGGCTTTTTTGTTTCTTCTTTTTCTGTCGAATGGTCATATTTTCTTTGATTATAATTGTGCTCATCTAAAGATTTTGTTATTTTTGCAACCTAATTATTATAATTTATCACCTTTGATAACTAAAATACTTACAATATGGATACCAGTAAAATTGTCGGCGAAAAGATTAAAGCCCTTCGGGAAGATAAATCAATTACCATAGAAGAGTTGGCACAACGTTCCGGTCTGGCCATCGAACAGATCGAGCGTATCGAAAACAATATCGATATTCCTTCTCTTGCGCCGCTTATTAAGATTGCCCGCGTATTGGGAGTTCGTTTGGGCACTTTCCTTGACGATCAGGATGAAGTAGGCCCGGTGGTATGTCGTAAGAAAGAAGCCAAAGATGCGATCAGCTTCTCCAATAATGCGATTCATTCCCGCAAACATATGGAGTACCATTCCCTGTCCAAGTCGAAAGCGGATCGTCACATGGAACCGTTTATCATCGACGTGATGCCGACGGAAGATACCGACTTCGTACTTTCTTCACATGAAGGCGAAGAATTTATTATGGTCATGGAAGGTATCATGGAAATCAGTTATGGCAAGAATACCTATCTGCTTGAAGAAGGCGACAGCATCTATTATGACTCCATTGTTCCCCATCACGTACATGCTTATGAGGGACAAGCCGCCAAAATCCTTGCGGTAGTTTATACGCCGATTTAACGAATCGGCGGTTATTCATTAATCACTAACCAATTAATCACTAGCTACATGCAATTATTTGACCGTACTTTGGGACAGTGGCTCGAACACTGGGCTGAAGAGACTCCTGATAAAGAATATATCGTATATTCCGACCGCAATCTCCGTTTTACCTGGAGCCAGTTCAACCGCCGCGTGGATGACATGGCAAAAGGACTTATCGCCATTGGGGTGGAACGGGGTACGCACGTCGGCATTTGGGCAGCGAATGTACCCGACTGGCTGACATTACTATATGCCTGTGCAAAGATTGGTGCGGTATATGTTACTGTAAACACGAACTATAAGCAGTCCGAGCTTGAATATCTTTGTCAGAACTCGGATATGCATACCCTTTGCATCGTTAATGGTGAAAAGGACAGTGACTTTGTACAGATGACCTACACCATGCTCCCCGAACTGAAAACCTGCGAACGCGGGCATTTGAAGAGTGAGCGTTTCCCATACATGAAGAACGTGGTGTATGTCGGCCAGGAAAAACATCGTGGGATGTATAACACGACTGAAATTCTGCTGTTGGGAGATAATGTCGAAGATGATTGCTTGAGCGAACTCAAAAGTAAGGTGGACTGCCATGATGTAGTAAATATGCAATATACATCAGGGACTACCGGCTTCCCGAAAGGAGTGATGCTGACACATTATAATATTGCCAACAACGGTTTCCTGACCGGTGAACATATGAAATTCACGGCAGACGACAAACTTTGCTGTTGCGTGCCGTTATTCCATTGCTTCGGAGTTGTACTAGCTACTATGAACTGTCTGACTCATGGTTGCACGCAGGTAATGGTAGAACGCTTCGACCCGTTGGTCGTATTGGCTTCTATTCATAAGGAACGTTGTACGGCTCTTTACGGAGTGCCGACCATGTTTATTGCCGAGTTGCATCATCCGATGTTCGACCTTTTTGATATGTCTTGTCTTCGTACAGGTATTATGGCAGGCTCATTGTGCCCTGTCGAGCTGATGAAGCAGGTGGAAGAGAAAATGTATATGAAAGTGACCAGCGTCTACGGACTCACAGAAACCGCTCCCGGTATGACTGCCACCCGCATTGACGACCCGTTTGACGTACGTTGCAATACAGTAGGCCGTGATTTCGAATTTACAGAAGTGAAAGTGCTTGACCCGGAGACGGGTGAAGAATGTCCGGTAGGTGTACAAGGCGAAATGTGTAACCGTGGCTATAACACCATGAAAGGATATTATAAGAATCCCGAAGCCACAGCCGAGGTTCTCGATGCCAATAACTTCCTTCATTCCGGTGATTTGGGTATAAAGGACGAAGATGGAAATTACCGGATCACCGGACGTATCAAAGACATGATTATTCGTGGCGGCGAGAATATCTATCCGCGTGAAATCGAAGAATTCCTTTATAAACTTGACGGAGTGAAAGATGTTCAGGTGGCGGGTGTCCCTTCCAAGAAATACGGTGAGGCTGTCGGTGCATTTATCATCCTGCATGAAGGAGTGACGATGCAGGCGGAAGATGTGCGCGACTTCTGTAGAAATAAGATTTCCCGTTATAAAATCCCCAAATATGTATTCTTTGTAAATGAATTCCCGATGACAGGCAGTGGAAAGATTCAGAAATTCAGATTAAAAGATTTGGGACTGCAACTTTGCAAGGAGCAGGGAATAGAGATTATCTAAGAATGTCCGGTTGATTCAAGAGACACACAAAGTTTTATTCGATTATAAAAACAGAGAACGGTGAACAAACTGCATGATTACTAGCAGTGGGTTCACCGTTTACTATTGGTATATGATTATCTTATCCGGCTTGTTTTTTGTTCCGGCCTTTGAGTGAATCTACTAAATAAAATCATCGCCCAGTTGCATTTGGGCATCATTCACATATTTGCGGATGGCATGTTCTTCGTCTTTGCGGCAAATCAGCAGGACATTGTCCGATTCTGCTATCAGATATCCTTCCAATCCGTCAATTACGGCCAGTTTTCCTTTTGGAAGCACCACCATATTATCCTTACTGTTATAGATTTGTGAATGGCATTTCAGCGTAACGTTACCTTCCATGTCTCTTTCCGATAAATCATAAAGCGACCCCCAAGTTCCAAGGTCAGACCAACCGAAATCCCCCAGGGATACATATACATTATCCGCTTTCTCCATAATACCTATATCAATGGACACGTTAGGACATGCAGGAAAATTCTCCTCAATGAATGCCTTTTCCGCATCAGTGGCATAAATATCCTTTCCGGGTGCCAGCTTGGAAGCCAGTTCGGGCAATAACTCCTCGCTTGCCTTGATGATAGAATTTACATTCCACATAAACAGTCCGGAATTCCAATAAAATTCCCCGCTTTCCACAAAAACTTTGGCTAATTCCAGTTCCGGTTTTTCAGTGAATGTTTTTACTTTGTAGAAGTTATCTCCGGCAGGTTCGTCGATTTGTATATATCCGTATCCGGTTTCGGGGCGATTGGGTTTGATTCCTAATGTCAGCAGTTTCTCCGAGCGTGAAACAAAATCCAGTCCTTTTTCAATAGCGGCAAGAAATTCATCTTCTTTTAAAATCAGGTGATCCGAGGGAGCGACTACGATATTGGCGTTTGGATTCAGTGCTCTGATATGATAGGAAGCCCACGCTATGCATGGAGCGGTATTTCTTCTTGCGGGTTCCAGTAAAATCTGATCTTCGCTCACCTCCGGCAACTGCTCCTTCACTAAGTCCGCATACATTGCATTGGTAACGATAAGAATATTTTCTGTTGGAACAACCTTTTGGAAGCGGTCAAAAGTCTGCTGTAAGAGTGAGCGACCGGTTCCGAAGAAATCTAAAAATTGTTTGGGCAATGTTTTGCGGCTGAACGGCCAAAAGCGGCTGCCAATGCCGCCACCCATAATCACGCAATAATTATCCTTGTTTGTCATGACAGTGACTCTATTTTAAAGTTTCTGCTAATGTACGGTTTATTCTCTGAATAGAGAAGCGTTTAAGACATGTTTTATTATTTTTTTCTCCTTTTTTTTGCCAAACTATTGTAGATTCAAAATAATGTCGTATCTTTGCACCGCAATTGAGAAATCAAGTATGCGCCCAGATGGCGGAATCGGTAGACGCGCTGGTCTCAAACACCAGTGGATTCACTTCCATCCCGGTTCGACCCCGGGTCTGGGTACTTAGTAAAGGCTTAAATATTTGATTATCAAATATTTAAGCCTTTCTTCTTTTAGAATGTGTTCCCAAAATGTTCCCGAATATCCCTCACTAAATATGCTGTGCAGCACATTTATTTATTTTCTTTTAATTCAATTCAAATATATTTCATCCTATTTCGTATATTTGGGATATTACTAATCTAATATTGAATTATATGGCGGCAGAGGTTCTATTGGAAATAAACGGTCATAAGTATAATGCTTTGGGATTCTCTTATGATTTTTATCAAGTGCCGGATTTCAAGGGAAAGCCTGTTACCGGAATAAAGGGCGGTGATATTCATGTCGTCCTTGAGTCAAGTTACGACAATTCTATTCTGGAAACCATGTTATCGGATAAGACAAGGAAGGTTTCTTATGTTCCATGGGAAGAATATGAGCCTTGCCCTGTTTCTGGTAGAATCCAGTTTGTGCAGGATGATGTACATGTATTCCGTGAACTTGCATTTGAGGAAGCCTATATTACCCGTTATAAGGAAAAGATGAATGCTAACGGTTATCCTATGAGTATTTTGCTTACTATTTCTACTTTGCGTCTTGATATTAACAAGTTCGTTCGCATGGACAGACGACCTGAAACCACTTATGGTTTTGGGTGGGTGAGATTTAAAGAAAAGTACGTTTCTAAAATTATAATCAAATCAGTAGAGGCGCCTTCAACAAAGATTACAGATGCATATTGGATTGATGGAAACAATACAATTCAAAAAGATTCTTTTCCGGATTTTCCTTTTACTTTATATGTGAAAGTTGATACTCCTATTGTTGGAAAGCGAGTAGATTTGAATTTTAAATTTGAAGATTCAGGTACTTATAGATGTGCAAAACATTCAGGTATAATAAATGGAGATGGGATTATAGTCATTGAAAATTTTAAATTTGAAACAGAGCAACATGAAGAGAATTGAGATAACCTCCCCACAGATACGTGGTAAAGCCCATTTAGGTATAAGAGAGATTACAGGATGGTGGTCAAATAAAAAAAGTTATGACCCCCAATATAAAATTACTGAAGCAAGGCTTGAAGACACTGTATATTTTGTAATCAAGACAACTGGTGTCCCTAGTGGTACTCAAATAGATTTACAATTATATAACCTGGAAGAACTTTTTCTCTTAGACTATCTTTATCCCGATAAATACAGATTTGATGGAAATATAAAAACAGCTGGAACGCAGATACGAAATGACTATGCTATAATAGAGCTTCAACTTCCCAAAACATGGACTAAAGATGTAGAAGAAGATGGAGGGGTTCTTGAATTATATTGGAAGGTAACATCATCTAATATGAATGATACATGTTTGCCAAAATCAAAAAAAGATTTCTTAAATGTAAAGGTATCAGACCGGGATCTTTTTATTAAACCGTCATATATAAATTCAGGAATGCCTGAAGTATATACAAAAAATGGTGAACAGCTATTTTTCATAAAGTTTATAGAGGATGAAATAAAAGATAAGATTACCGAGGAAGTTGCTGAAACTATAGAATTTTATAAAAATAAAATAGCTCTTGCAAAACTTGCAAAAGGGTATATGGTAAATAACGAAGGTAAAGTATATGAAAGTCTAAGTGATGGAAGTCGTAGAGAAGTGTACGATTGTAGTTATTATACGACTGATGGAAAAATTGTCTATGTTAAACAAGGTAGAAACTGGACTACAAGAACTGGAGATGGAAAAATATTAACAACAAAAGGAATAAACGAATATGAATATTTTGCGAACAACGGTGCACGAGTCACGATTTTGAATTTGCTCTCTAAAGGTATAGGATATTGGGATATCTTTTCTTCTGTAACAAATATGAATGCAAGCGATAATTCGAAACCATTATCTGTTTCTTTACCAGGTGTAACAGGCAGCTGTGGAATGGCTATATCTCTATTAGTAGAGTTGGGTGGTCTTATAGCAGAAGACATGTATTATAATGGAGAAGAAGTAAATAATGATTATATGATGCATGAAATAGAAAAGGCTAAAAGTAAGGGTATATTTGATATAGAGAAAACTATTAAAGGCTTTCAGATAAATGAAAAAAGTAACTCTTATTGGGGAACTATATATGTATCCACTCAAGTAGCAAATGATATCGTTCATGGTAAATATAAATATTTTGAAGATTTAAGAATTACATCTTTAGAGCAAAGTAGTAATGATATTGCTATTTTATATTCTTCTTTTAGTACTAAAGAAGGAGATAAATATCAAATTGAAGCTTTTTTTATTAACTAAAGGGGACTTCTATAAATTAAATCCCTGATTATAAGTTGCATAAGCGGATAAAATGCTTATATTTGCAGAAACAG
>NZ_JBCOWR010000036.1:0-22176 GCF_040918965.1 Bacteroides sp. RTP21281st1_H5_RTP21281_210402
TGATTTATAACTAAATAATAAAATATAAACAAGGCATATTTAAAAATAAAAAAGCACGGAATTTGACGAAGAACCATTCGTTTTTAGTAGGTCATACGCTGAATAAACTTTTTTCGAGAATCAAGGCAGGGGGAACGCTCAATAATAAAGAAACAATGCACGCTTTACCCGTTTCAGGACTGAACAATATAGAGAATTGCCAAATTAACGAAGGCCGAGTTTCATACCTTACAGACTGCATGCGCATAATACTTGTATAGGAGTAAGATTTTGTGTGTTCATAGTAAAGTGTTTTTCAATTCAGTTACCAACCTGTTTCATTCCATCCGGCTGCGGAATACCATTGCAAATTCTTAAAATAAGCATTCCATTTTGAAAAACTTTCGTACGGAATATAACAACCAATACCTGAATACACCTCAGGATCTATATTCACAAAACCAGCATCATCCACATAATCTTTATAAACAATAACCTTTGACAGTTGTTCTTCAAAAGCAGGAGGAATATTGTTACTTGTCAGTTCACGCACAAAAGCTCGAAAATCATATGTTGAATAATTTAGCGGAGAACGTCCATAACCATAATTTGTTTGAAAATAATTTATTTTATTACTATCAAACCTAGTCAAATTCCCCTGATACTGTCCCATAATCGAATGAGTTATACTTGCCAACGCTTGCATTTCATCCGTTTTTATCACGGCAATGGTAGCCCAAGGAATACGTTCCGTACATTCATTTTTATAGAAATCAACATAATCTTTCGCTACATTTATTGCATTTTGTTGCGCATTATCCGCAGCCAGCAAATATTTTACCATTTTAAAATAGGGAAATCCTTTATCCCATACCTCCGTAGGGGAAAGTATTAAATAATCAGCAACATTTCTTAATTCATAAGCAGCCTCCACTTGAGACATTAAACAAGCATCAAATAGTATATAATCAAAATGAATACCTGATTGCTTCAAAGCGACCGATAAATCAGGTATATTAATTTTAGCTCCACTATCATCTCCAAAAGAACGACTTTTACTATCATCTACCGGCAACCATCCAGTAGCATGAGAGCCAAAAATCAGACTATACTTTTCAGCAGGACAATAAGCTTCTACATCCTTCAGAACCCTATTTATAACTTCATTAGACACAGAATTCTGACTACTATAGGTTTTTATTACTTCTCTTTTACTAACTTTCCCCTTGCCATCCACTTCATATTTAAATAAAGTCGGATCTGGGAATTCGCTTTTCCTACTCCCACCGTCCCAATAGATTACAAATGTACCAGGAGATGTAGCCTTGATCAATCCCTCCTCTACCGACGCTATATTACTGTATATATCACCACTTATACTGTTGTCGGCAACAAGATACATGAGAACTGTTTTTACGGTTACCGGAATAGGCGTATCGTCATCATCGCCACAAGCAGATAAAATAGCCAACAACCCTACAAACAAGGATAATATTTTAATCTTTTTCATAATATTTTCATTACTAACGGGACAAAGATAAAAAAATAAGAGATGCAAAACTGCATCTCTTACCATATTAACATTAACAATTCAAGTATTATTCTTCCGGTTTCGTAAAGTGGAATTTTTCCGACTCAATCTTCGATACCGTTATTCTCTTATTCCTTTTATATTTATTCAGAATCTTCGTTGCTTCCTTCTCCAGTTTCTTTCTGTTTTCCGAGAAGTAAATCATACAGGTACTATTCTGCTGCAACTGATTATCCTCCAGATAATTCTTCAACTGATAACTATACAATTCACGATGAGTCAGGAAACCTTCCTTGCTGACTTTTGCACTGTCCAATATCTGAATATCCGTGAAATAAACAACCGAGTCAGTAAATGACGCAGAGATTCCAAAAGCATAAACAGGTTTAGAGTGGTCTTTTTTCAGAGAAAAAGCGGAGCACATGGTAAACACAAGTGCAATGGCAAATAGTATTTTTACGTATTTCATATCATATAATTTTAATTGTGGCAAAGGTAACAAAAAAGAGGAGATATCCTCTATTTATCTTGAAGAAATAGCATTTCTTAGTCATAGACCCATAGCAGCACAGGCTTCTTTTCCGCCTTGAGCAATGCATCTACTTTCCTCATTACATTATCGGAGATTACAGGGCATCCCTGGCTGATACCTAACGGAATATGCATGGGATAAACTTCCGTTTCGGGCATAGGCGAATAAGAATGAAGGACGATGATGCGCTTGAAAGCATTGTCATTCGTCACTTCCAGACCATGCAGTTTATAATGCACATTGATTCCCCATTTACTATACGAACGTATGCCGACCTTATACTTTCCCAAAGAAGAACAATAGCTCCCTTCCACATTGCTGAAAACAGGTTTGGAAACCGTGCTGTTCTTACCATATCCATGCGCACAGAGACTGGCATATTTGACAGAATCCCCTTTCATATCCCAAACGAAAAAACGCCTTTTGCCTGAATGCAGGCTGAAATCCACCAGAAAGCAATAATTCGTACTATATCCGTTTTTCGAGCAATAAGCTTTTGCCGCTTGCGCCTTTTCCCGCAAGCGTTGTTCGGTTTTAGCAGGCACGACAGATTCAGAAGCAGTGCATCTTCCGTATGCCACCCACCCCACTCCCAGAATGATAAGAATAGACAGGATTAAAAAAAACTTCTTCATAAGGACACCATAGTATTAAGAACAGAAACAACAGATGATATTTCAAATAAGACACTTCAAAGAAGATACTTAAAATAAAAAGCCGCATAAGTACATTCTTCGATATGAAAAGTGCGACTTATGCGACTCAAGTTCTTTTTTCTTTCAGAAACTGATATTTCTTACTTATCCCAAGTAAGATTTGAGCAATTTACTACGATTACTTTGTCTAAGTCTTCTAATTGCTTTTTCTTTAATCTGGCGAACGCGCTCACGTGTGAGGCCAAACTTATCGCCGATTTCTTCTAACGTCATTTCTTGTTGTCCGATACCGAAAAACATCTGAATGATTTCTTTTTCTCTATCGGTTAACGTAGAAAGAGCTCTATCAATTTCCCTCGCAAGAGACTCATTAACAAGAGAACGATCCGCCATAGGCGAGTCATCGTTCACCAACACATCCAGCAGGCTGTTGTCTTCTCCTTCCACGAAAGGCGCATCCACCGAAATATGACGGCCGGACACCTTCAGTGTATCAGAGATTTTATCAACCGGGATTTCCAGTTCGTCTGCCAACTCTTCAGGAGACGGACGCCGCTCGTTTTCCTGTTCGAACTTCGAGAAGGCTTTGCTGATTTTATTCAGCGAACCTACCTGGTTCAACGGGAGACGAACAATACGCGACTGCTCTGCCAATGCTTGCAGAATAGACTGACGAATCCACCATACAGCGTAGCTGATAAACTTGAATCCACGTGTTTCATCAAACTTTTCGGCAGCCTTAATCAGTCCTAAATTGCCCTCATTAATCAAGTCAGGCAAACTCAAACCCTGGTTCTGGTACTGTTTGGCCACAGATACGACGAAACGAAGATTGGCACGTGTCAGTTTCTCTAATGCCACACGGTCACCCTTACGAATGCGTTGAGCGAGTTCTACTTCTTCCTCGACAGTAATCAGGTCTTCACGGCCGATTTCCTGCAAATACTTGTCAAGAGAAGCGCTCTCTCTGTTAGTGATACTTTTGGTAATCTTTAGTTGTCTCATTCTTTAAAAACAGATTTGGAGTGCAAAGTTACGACAAATAATTTGTTAACATACAAAATTAAGTAACTTTTACACTAAATTTTTCTACTAATAAAACAAAAAGAGATGCCGACAAGTTGTCCGTCGGCATCCTTTTTCTATTTCATTAGCTAATCCTGAATCTTATTACCTTATTTTATACCTTATTCCTGAGTCAAGTCAACTGCGAAGTATCCGCGTTTACCGGACGGGAACACACCTGTCAGGAACAATACCTGGTTCGGTGATTTAACAGCAGCTTTCATTACTTCTTCGAGGTCGCTGACTTTGCGCATCGGCTGGTCGTTTGCTTTCAGGATGATGAATCCTTTGCGAACTCCCGCGTCTGACATCTTACCGGAAGAAACTCCTGTCACTTGCAGACCGTAGCCCAAATTCAATTGCTTCTTCACGTCATCCGGCAACTCTTTGAAAGCAGCTCCCAGGATTTCCATACCTGCATCTTTCACAATCTTGGTAGTACCCTGTTCGTTCTTCAACGTTACTTCGACGGTCTTTTCCTTCTTGTCACGCATCAGTTTCACTTTCACCTTATCACCCGGACGATGTTTAGCGATAGCTTCCTGCAAGTCTGCCATATTGGACACTTTCTTGTTGTCCAGACCGATAATTACGTCGTCCACCTTGATGTCAGCACCGGATGCAGAACCGTTTTCAACGATTTCAGAAACCCATACGCCATCTACGACACCCAGTTCTTTGGCTTTATCCGCTAATGTCTTACCGGATTTGTCAATCGGCTGACGGTCGTCCATCAAGCTGCTACCGATAGAGCCGCCACGGATACCGAGCAATGCACGCTGTACAGTTCCATATTGTTTCAGGTCGGCAATAACTTTCGTCATAATACTGGTCGGGATAGCGAAGCCATATCCAGCGTATGCTCCTGTCGGAGAAGAAAGCACGGAGTTGATACCCACCAATTCACCTTTGGCATTGACCAATGCACCACCACTGTTACCTTGGTTGATAGCGGCATCCGTCTGGATAAATGATTCTATACCACCACTATACACTCCCAACGAACGCGCTTTTGCACTTACGATACCTGCGGTTACAGTAGAGTTCAGATTGAACGGGTTACCTACTGCCAATACCCACTCTCCTACTTTCAATGCTTCGGAGTCTCCTACCGGAATAGTCGGGAAATCATCCCCTTCGATTTTCACCAATGCAAGGTCGGTGCTTGGGTCAGTTCCAATGACACGTCCTTTGAATTCACGGTTGTCATTCAACTTCACGCTGATTTCGTCAGCACCATCAATTACGTGGTTGTTCGTTACGATATAGCCATCCTTTGAGATGATAACTCCCGAACCGAAACCCACACGAGGTTGTGATTGTATCTGACGTTGCTGTCCGCGTCCGTCACCGAAGAAGAAATCGAAGATGTCCGGCGCCTGCTGAACAGTTCTTGTTTTAGCTTCTTGGGTAGACCTTATATGTACAACAGCATGAAGAGAGTTTTCCGCAGCCTGGGTCAAATCGATAGGTTGAGCGTTCACAGCATCAAAAGCAGCCAATTTCACATTGGGATTCTGCTTGAACATCTCATTAAAAGATGTCTCTGTGGCAGTCTGGTTGGATTGCAACAATTTGTAGGTTGTCAATCCTGCAACTCCTGAGCTAAGAAGAACGATTGCTCCTACTCCCAGAATGTTCTTTGTTGTCTGTTTCATGATTTATAATTCTTTAAAATGTTAATATTCGACATTGTTTTAACTTTTACGACGTTAAAATAATAACAAATATCGTTCACTTATTATACTTGTCACTCTTTTTTGTCCTCTTTTAACAGAGAATATTTAGAGCTTAACAGCGGTTAACGACAGCACCTGACAAATTTACATTCGTTGTATGTCAGTTGTCATTAACACTCTGACATTCATTCAGTAAGACTAGATTTTCATGACAGCTATTCCGGGCAGGAGTTACCGCGGCAGATAATAGGGATTGTGTTCCGTCGTATTCATCCCCTTCTCCTTATTTATATAAGGCAGGAAACGGACAGCAAAAAGCAGACGTCCCGTATTAAATTCATCATAGTTCTTATCCGCAGGTTCAAAACTGCTGATATGCACATCTCCCAAAGCATGGATAAACTGCTTATCTCCGAGATAAATCCCCACATGGGAGATTCCTTCCTTTTGTCCGGCAGTGGATTTCCGGCCGAAGAACACCAAATCTCCGCGTTGCACATTGGAGATATCAGGCGCAATTTCGATACGTTCGCCTACATACGCTTGTTGCGACGCGTCTCTCGGAATAATAATATCGTGCATGAACAGCACCGTCCGAACCAAACCGCTGCAATCTACCCCTTTCGAAGAAGTTCCCGCCCATAGATAAGGGATTCCCATCATCGTATAAGCCGTTTCGATAATACTTTCAACATCTTGTTTCAGGGAAGCTCTCCATTGGGTTTCGGGCTGCGAGATAGATTTCGGGATATAAGCTTGCCGACCGTCCGGATAAGACACTTTATAAAAATGTCCTTTATTTCCTTCCCATTTCAGACGATTGCCTGCCACTACATCAGATACGGGTTGTGATTTTTCATCCGGCTTCTCGTAAGTAAATCCGTAATGTGAGGTCACGACAATCTTTTCCGCACGGTTCCATCCATTATATTGTTCTTTGGACATGGGAGTGATTACCATCCGGTGTACCCATCCGGTATAATCGTCCGGTGTCTGAATCTCATACCAGCCCGTATATTGAAGCACCTTGACGGGCATTCCCAATAATGCCTGCGTACTCATGCCGGAGGTAAACTTACCTTCTTCGCGCATATTGCAAACAGAAACATGTACTACCCCATAGGCCGAATCAGCAGGCATGGGGCGTATCTCCTGTGCTTTCAGACTTGTGGCAAGAATCACCGGCAAGCAACAGAAAAAGAGGATATTTTTCTTCATCGAATCACGTTTTATGAATAGCAAAGGTAGAAATTATTTCTATTTATGGTACTTTCTTTGGCTAAAACAAAATAAATGACGTACTTTTGCAGTCTAAAGCAGTTGGCCGGTCTGTCGCGTGTACGTCAGCGTGCAGGAGGAAAGTCCGGGCAACACAGAGCATCCTACTTCCTAACAGAAAGCTGTCCGCGAGGGTAGAGTAACGTAGAAGAAAATAACCGCCGCTCCTTTCGGGGAGAGGTAAGGGTGAGAAGGTGGGGTAAGAGCCCACCAGCCGCATGGTGACATGTCGGGCTGTACGTCTTAGGAGTTGTAAGGTCATGTAAACCGGCGTTATGAGAGTTGCTCGCTCCATGTCGGAGGGTAGACCGCTAAAGTGTCGTGGTGACACGCCACTCAGATAAATGACAGGCACCTTATTTATATAAGGTACAGAACTCGGCTTATAGGCTGACTGCTTTTTCTTTTTTTTAAACTATGAGCCATGAAGAAGAAAATCACTGATATATGGAAATTCCTCACGTATGACATCTGGCGCATTACGGAAGGTGAAGTGACAAGAACGAAGTTCTCGCTCTACAATATCATCAAGACCATCTATCTCTGTATCAACCGGTTTACGAAAGACCGGATGGCAAATAAAGCATCGGCTCTGACATACAGCACCCTGCTTGCCATTGTGCCGATACTGGCTATCCTGTTCGCCATTGCGCGCGGATTCGGATTTGACAATCTGATGGAACATCAGTTCCGCAATGGTTTCGGTGGGAATATAGAAACCACGGAAGCAATTCTCTCTTTCGTTGATTCCTACCTCTCACAAACTAAAGGCGGCCTTTTCATCGGTGTAGGCTTGGTGATGTTACTATGGACGGTCATCAATCTGGTCAGCAATATAGAAATCACATTCAATCGTATTTGGGAAGTAAAGAAAGCACGTTCCATGTATCGCAAGATTACGGATTATTTCTCCATGTTCCTGCTGATGCCGATTCTGATTGTTGTCTCCGGCGGTCTTTCCATATTTGTAAGTACCATGCTCAAGCAAATGGACGACTTCGTACTGTTGGCCCCTATCATGAAATTCCTGATACGGCTCATACCTTTTGTGCTGACATGGATGATGTTCACGGGACTCTATATCTTTATGCCGAATACCAAAGTGAAATTCAAGCATGCATTCATTGCAGGTATACTGGCAGGAACCGCTTATCAGATATTCCAATACTTATATATCAGCAGCCAGGTGGGCGTATCAAAATACAATGCTATTTACGGTAGCTTTGCCGCCTTGCCTTTGTTCCTGCTTTGGCTGCAAATATCCTGGACTATCTGCCTGTTCGGTGCAGAACTGACATACGCCGGACAGAATATCCAAAGTTTCAGCTTCGACCAGGACACCCGGAATATCAGCCGGCGTTACCGGGACTTTATTTCTATTCTGATTATGTCCCTCATCGCCAAACGATTTGAAAAGAACGAGCCGCCATATACCGCTTCGGAAATATCGGAAGAACATAAAATCCCGATCCGGCTCACCAATCAGGTACTTTATCAATTACAAGAGATAGACTTGATACATGAAGTTGTGACCGACACAAAAAGCGAGGAAATAGGCTACCAGCCGTCAATGGATATTAACCAACTGAACGTAGCCATCCTGCTCGACCGACTGGACACCTACGGCTCCGAAAATTTCAAGATTGATAAAGACGAAGAATTCAGTGACGAATGGAAAGTGCTGACCGAATCCAGAGAGGAATACTATAAAAAGGCAAGTAAAGTATTACTGAAGGATTTATAAGAAGCAAGAATAAGGAAGCACTGCCTCAAATCGTGAAGATGAACTTGACACAATTATAATAAAGAAAAATGAAAAAACTACTAATCAGTGCTTTTGCCCTATGTTTCGCAGGAGCAATCGCAGCACAGGAATCCCCGCTATGGATGCGTCATTGCGTCCTATCGCCGGATGGTACAACCATTGCCTTCACGTACAAAGGAGACATCTACACCGTACCGGCCACCGGCGGACGTGCCACACAAATCACTACCAATCCGGCTTTCGACACAGAACCGGTATGGAGTCCCGACGGAAAACAAATCGCCTTTGCATCCGACCGTATGGGAAGCCTCGATGTTTTCACCGTATCCAAAGACGGTGGAGTCCCCCAACGCCTGACCACGCACTCCGGCAGTGAAAAGCCCGTTGCTTACAAAGACAATAATCATATCCTGTTTACAGCTAATATCGCGCCTTCCACCGAAGATGCCGGATTTCCTTCCGGACAGTTTCAACAGGTGTATGAAGTAGCCGTGACAGGAGGACGCCCCGTCATGTTTTCATCCATGCCGATGGAATGCATCTCCATCAATAAAGACGGAATATTGCTCTATCAGGACAAAAAGGGATACGAAGACTACTGGCGCAAGCATCAAGTATCCCCTATCGCCCGTGACATCTGGAGCTATATTCCCGGAAAGACACCGGTTTACCAAAAGCAAACGACTTTCGGTGGTGAAGACCGCGAACCGGTTTGGGCTCCCGATAGCAAATCATTCTATTACCTGAGTGAAGAGAAAGGTTCTTTCAACGTATTCCAACGTACTCCCGGAGCCGCTACCGCCAAGCAGATTACTTTCCATACCAAGCATCCCGTCCGCTTTTTAAGCGTAGCCGCCGACGGTAAACTCTGCTACGGTTATAACGGTGAAATCTACACACTTGCTCCGGGTGGAAAACCGCAGAAAGTAAACGTTACTATCTTGTCTGACAAGAATGACAAAGACATTATCCGCCAAATCAGATCGAACGGTGCTACCGACATCGCCGTATCTCCCAAAGGAAAAGAGGTTGCGTTTATCATGCGCGGCGATGTCTACGTCACTTCCATTGACTACAAGACAACGAAGCAAATCACGAACACTCCCGACCAGGAGCGCAATCTGAGTTTCTCTCCCGACGGCCGGACGTTAGTTTACTCTTCGGAACGCAACGGACTCTGGCAGCTCTACACTTCAACCATCGTGCGCAAGGACGAAAAGCAATTCACCTATGCCACTGAATTGAAGGAAGAACGCCTGACGAAATCCAATGTCGCTTCTTTCGAGCCGCAATTCAGCCCTGACGGAAAGGAAATCGCTTTCCTTGAGAACCGCACCGCTATCCGTGTCATCAACCTGAAAAGCAAAGCAGTGCGCACGGTCATGGATGCCAAATACCAGTATTCTTATGCAGACGGTGACCAATGGTTCCAGTGGAGTCCCGACAGCAAATGGATTCTTTCGGACTTCATCGGCATAGGCGGCTGGAACAATAAAGACGTCGTATTACTCAAAGCCGACGGAAAGGGTGAAATGGTCAACCTGACCGAAAGCGGATATGGCGACAGCAATGCCAAATGGGTACTCGGCGGAAAAGCTATGATATGGAACAGTGACCGTGCCGGATACCGCAGCCATGGTAGTTGGGGAAGCGAAAGAGACGCTTATATCATGTTCTTCGATGTGGATGCCTACAACCGCTTCATGATGAACAAAGAAGACCTCGCCCTGCTTGAAGAAGCTGAAAAAGCAGAGAAAGCCGAAAAAGATAAAAAGGAAAAGGCTGAAAAAGAAAAAGCCGACAAGAAGAAAGACAAGAAAGGAACGAAGAAAGACGATAAAAAAGAAGATAAGAAAGAGGACGCAGACAAGAAAGAAGAAGTAAAACCACTCACTTTCGACCTTGAAAACCGTTTTGACCGTATCGTTCGCCTGACTGTTAATTCTTCCCGTCTCGGTGATGCCGTACTCACTCCGAAAGGTGACGCACTCTATTATCTTGCCGCATTTGAGGGTGGTTATGATTTATGGGAACATAAATTGAAAGAGAACACCACTAAAATATTGTTGAAAGGAGTTGGCGGCGGCGCATTAATCCCCGACAAAGAAGGAAAGAACATCTTTATGTGTACAGGGGGACAACTGAAGAAAATAGAAATTGCCGGCAGCAAAATCACCCCGATTAGCTTCGAGGCTTTCTTTGATTACCGTCCTTACGAGGAACGCGCGTATATCTTTGACCACGTCTACCAGCAAGTTAACGACAAATTCTATGTTGCCGACCTTCAAGGAACTGACTGGAAAGGATACAAAGAAGCATACCAACGCTTCCTGCCACATATCAACAACAACTATGACTTCGCCGAAATGTTGAGCGAAATGCTCGGAGAGCTGAACGCTTCACATACCGGAGCCCGTTTCGGAGCAGGTAGCAGCGCACTGCCTACCGCTACATTAGGTGTATTCTATGACGAATCATACAAGGGCGCAGGATTGAAAATTAAAGAAATTCTCGCCCAAAGTCCTTTTACGCAGAAAAAGACAGATGTGAAAGCAGGATGTATCATCGAAAAGATAGACGGAAAAGCCATTGAAGCCAATGCGGATTATTTCCCGTTATTCGAAGGCAAAGTAGGACGTAAAGTCATACTCACCGTATATGATCCCGCTACCAAAAAGCGCTTTGAAGAAACAGTAAAAGCCATCAGCTATGGCGCTCAAAGCGAATTGCTCTACAAACGTTGGGTAAAACGTTGCGCCCAAAAAGTGGAAGAGCTTTCCGGCGGACGAATCGCTTATGTACATATCAAAGGAATGGATAGTCCGAGTTTCCGCAAGATGTATTCCGAACTGTTGGGACGCTATCGCAATAAAGAAGCGGTCATTGTAGATACCCGTCATAATGGCGGCGGATGGTTGCACGACGATGTAGTAACGCTGCTTAACGGAAAAGAATACCAGCGTTTCGTTCCACGCGGACAGTACATCGGCAGCGACCCGTTCAACAAATGGCTGAAGCCATCATGTATGCTGACCTGTGAAGACAATTACAGCAACGCTCACGGCACCCCATACGTATATAAGACATTAGGCATCGGCAAACTGATAGGTGCTCCCGTTGCCGGAACCATGACTGCCGTATGGTGGGAACGTCAGATAGACCCGTCTATCGTATTCGGTATTCCGCAGGTGGGCTGCATGGATATGCAGGGAAAATATCTCGAAAATCAGACTTTGCAACCTGACATTCTGGTCTACAACGAACCGGGAGCGAGCCTGAAAGGTGAAGATGCCCAACTGAAAGCAGCAGTAGACCATCTTCTGAAAGAGTTGTCAAAAAAGAAGTAAACATGCCATTATAAAAGCCCCGCAATCGGGGCTTTTATAATAAGCTATTTATCAACGATTTAACACATCTATTTTTGGTCTAAATGAAACAGGTCGTTCCTTTAAAAGAAAGGCATCGTTGGTTTAAAAGGAATGACCTCTTCCTTTTAAACCAACGATGCCTTTCTTTTATATAGTAATTTGTAAGTGTGAAATATTTACCTTTTAGAATCAGTAATGGTTGTAAGATACCACTTTCTCCTTCGGCTTCCTCATCTTCTTACGTTTCTCCTTCACCGGATAGCCTATCGCAATATCCAGCAGCACACGCTTGGAAGCAGGAATTCCCGTCAGCCGCTTCATTTCCTTTTCGTCAAACCAGCCCAGGATACACGACCCCAAGCCTTCACTTTCAGCAGCCAACGTGATATGAGCGGCGGCAATTCCAATATCAATCAACGGAAAATGCTTATCCTTCACTTTCCCACCTAGCAAAGAAGTGATATTAGCCGATTCTTCCACAACCAGAATATGCACGGGAGCATCCTTGGCAAATTTGTTCATTCCCAGTCCTGCCGCCGCTTTGCCGATCTTCAAAGCCAGTTCACGGTCAGTTATTACCACAAACTTCCACGGCTGCGCATTACAGGCAGAAGGAGCCATACGCCCCGCCTCTAAAATCCGTTCCAGTTTGTCAGCTTCCACGGGGCGTTCCTTATCATACGCCCGGTCACTCTGACGTGAAAGCACCAATTGCAGAAAATCACCGGATTCCATCTTACTTATATTGAATCATCCGGCTGATATACTTACCTATAATATCAAACTCGATATTCACCACACTGCCGATGGTAAACGTATGGAAGTTGGTATGCTCATAAGTATAAGGAATGATAGCCACCTGGAAAGTATCATCTGTAGGATTACAAACCGTCAGGCTGACACCGTTCACCGTCACCGAACCTTTATCTACAGTGATATATCCTCGTTTCGCCATCTCCTTGTCGCACGCATATTGGAAAGTGAAGTACCAGCTTCCTTCCGCATCCTTGATATCAATGCAGGTAGCAGTCTGATCCACATGTCCCTGCACAATATGACCATCCAAGCGACCATTCATCATCATGCTACGCTCTACGTTCACCTTATCTCCCACTTTCAGCAGACCCAGATTAGAACGTTCCAGCGTTTCCTTCATAGCAGTCACCGTGTACGTATCATCCGTCATGCTCACTACCGTCAGGCATACGCCGTTATGAGAAATACTCTGGTCGATTTTCAACTCATTTACAAATGAACACTTAAAAGTAAAGTGTATATTCTCCTGGTCTTTCACCAGCGCTACCAAGGTAGCATATTCTTCTACGATTCCGGAAAACATAATGTTATTTACGATTAAAAAAACTCTTTTTTATATACGGCTCAAAGATACAAATAAGCTGGCAGGAAAGAAAATAAGAGCATAAAAAAAAGGGGCTTTTCACAAAGCTCCTTTTTTCAGTTTTCAATAGGTATTAGTTTTTTTTAAGGTAAAAAGATTGTTTTCAGGATAACGGTGCAAATATAGGTGCTTTTACCGATATTATCCAAATTATAAAACATGTCATATAACATCTTTTTGAAATTTCTTTGGATTTATTATCATTTGAGCAAGAACACCCGTAACCTGTCCGTTACAGGAGACAAATATAAGACAAATTTCCAAGGAGCACTAATTTCTGTTTAAAAATATGCGAATATTTATTTCTCGGGATAGTGTTCCTCTGTTTTTCCACGATGCTTCAAGACCTTTGCATCAACGAAAAAAACGATCTCTTCGGCTATATTCGTGATGTGGTCGCCTGAACGTTCCAACTTACGGAATACACTGACCAAGTCGAGACAGGTAAGCGCAGTCTCCGGATGTTCAATGATATAGTTCGCCAGAACTCCGGTGGCTTCCGCATTGATTTCGTCCAAGAGATTATCTTTGGCAAATACACCCGCCGCCAGTTCGATACTCTCCTCATTCAAGGCACGTTTCGCCAATTCGAGCATCGACAATACCTCCGCCTGCATTTCCGCCAGACGAAGGCGGTTCATCAGTTCCGCGTCGAGCACCGGCTCTTTACAGCGAATCACAAAACGGGCGATTCCTTCTGCAAAGTCACCCAAACGTTCCAGGTTCGTATTGATCTTCAGCATCGCCAACACAAAACGAAGGTCGATTGCCACCGGGTTGTATAAGGCAATAATATCTTCCACGTCACTGTCTATCTTCAACTCGAAAGCATTCACCCTGCGCTCACGAACCATCACCTGTTGAGCCAGTTCCTTGTCAAGCGTCAGTACAGCCTCTCCGGCACGGTCAAGCTGATTATATACCAATGTCCACATTTCATCCACTTCCTTCTTCAACAGGATGAGTTCCGATTCTATAAACTTTACCATAGTCTATTCTATATAAATGATTAATATTTTATCCAAAGCGCCCCGTAATGTAATTCTGCGTAGCCTCTTTCTCCGGATTGGTGAATATCTTTTTCGTCTGGTCGAACTCCACCATTTCACCCAGATAAAAGAAAGCCGTCTTATCGCTGACACGGGCCGCCTGCTGCATATTGTGCGTGACGATGACAATCGTATAGTCCTTTTTCAGTTCATGAATCAACTCCTCTACTTTCGCCGTCGAAATAGGGTCGAGCGCGGATGCAGGCTCGTCCATCAACAATACCGAAGGAGATACCGCCATCGCACGGGCAATGCAAAGGCGCTGCTGCTGTCCGCCGGAGAGCGCATAAGCCGATTCCTTCAACTTATCCTTCACCTCATCCCAGAGAGCCGCCCCTTTCAATGTTTCTTCCACGCGCTGGCGGATGAAAGCGTTATCTTTCACCCCATTCACCCGAAGTCCGTAAGCCACATTCTCGAAGATGCTTTTCGGGAAAGGGTTGGGACGTTGGAATACCATTCCCACATTCTTGCGCAACTCGTCCACTTCCACGCCCTTCGCATAGATATTCTGTCCGTCGATACGGATTTCCCCTTCCAGGCGGGTAGCGGGAATCAAATCGTTCATGCGGTTGAAAAGCCGGAGAAAGGTAGACTTTCCGCAACCGGAAGGGCCGATAAAGGCAACGACCGACTTCTCTTCAATCTGCATACTGATGCCCTTCAACGCATGGAAATCACCATACCAGAAGTTCACGTCACGCGCGTCTATTTTCACTGTATCCATATACTTATTTAGTTCGTTTTTACTCTTTTCTCAAAATATTTTCTCAACGCATTTGCCAGCAAGTTCACCAGCAGGATAATCACAATCAATACCAATGCCGTGCCGTAAGCCAATGGCAACTGCGCTTCCATATCCGTTCCGCTCGTAGAAATCACATACAAGTGATAAGGCAACGCCATGCACTGATCCAGGATGCCGGTCGGCAACTGCGGCAGGAAGTACGCGGCACAAGTAAACAGAATCGGAGCCGTCTCACCCGAGACACGTCCCAATGCCAAAATCAGCCCTGTGATAATATTCGGCATCCCCATCGGCAGAATCACGTGCCAGATGGTCTGCAACTTGGTCGCTCCCAATGCCCGGCTGCCTTCACGCATACTGTCGGGAATCGCTTTCAAGGCCTCTTCCGTTGTCCGAATGACCAAAGGTACGCAAAGCAAACCTAACGTCAAAGACCCTGCCAGAATACTATCCCCAAAGCTCATGTAATTGACAAACAGCGCCATGCCGAACAAACCGAACACGATAGAAGGAATACCGCTCAGATTATTGGTCATCACCCGTATAAAGCGTACCAACTTCCCCTTCGGCGCATATTCATTCATATAAATCCCACTCATCACCCCTATCGGGAAAGCAAACAGCGCACTGCCCGTCATCAGATAGAAAGTTCCGACTATAGCCGGCCAGATGCCACCCCCTGTCATCCCATCCGTAGGAGACGATGTGAGGAACTCCCAACTGATGGCACCGCTCCCCTTATAAATAATGAAGCCCAAAATCGCGAACAATATCAGCACGATACAAAGACTCAACAGTCGGAATATCCCGAAAGCAATCTTCTGCGAACGGTGCTTAGCCTTATTATTACTTCTTATTTCCATGTTATTTGCTGCGTTTTAATCCTTTAGAGGAAATATACTCCACACTAAAGTTGATAATCAATGTAATGAAGAACAGAACGACACCCAGCAGGAACAAAGCCTGATAGTGAGGCCCGCCCGCCGGAGCTTCCCCCAACTCCGCCGCGATGGTAGCCGGAATGGTGCGCAACGGTTCGAGAATCGTTGTCGGAATCACAGCCGCGTTACCCGTCACCATCAATACCGCCATCGTCTCTCCGATAGCACGTCCGATGCCGAGCACCACGCCCGAAGTAATCCCCGATATGGAATACGGAATCACCACCTTATAAATCGTCTGCCATTGCGTAGCTCCCAGTGCCAGGCTCGCTTCCCGCATGTCGCGCGGGCAATTTCTCATCGCGTCTTCCGTCACCGTTATAATGGTAGGCAGCGCCATAATAGCCAGCACGATACTGCCTGCCAATCCGCTCTCCCCTACCGGAAGATCAAATACTTTCTGAATCATCGGTACAATGACAATCAGCCCGAAAAAGCCATAGACAACGGAAGGAATGCCGCTCAACAATTCGATAATAGGTTTCAGCCAGTTCCGCACTTTCGGGTTTGCCACTTCGGACATATAGATAGAAACCGACAAGCCGAACGGCAAAGCGAAAAGAATGGCGAACAGGCTCACCCATAACGTACCGGTAATCAAAGGCAGAAAGCCGAATTGGGCAGCCGGAGTAGCCGTCGGAAACCATTCGGCACCCACAAACACATCTTTCACGGAAATCGTATTATCCTCTATGAAATGCACCGCATCCGGATGAACAATGAATTTCTGCGGTACGAATGCCACGATACCGGGCGTTTTCTCTACCAGTTCCGTGATTTTATCCCCTGCATACTCATAGGCAGGGCCGAGTTCTTCTTCCGTATAATACCGCGTAATATCTTCCAGACGAAACACCCGGATAGGAAGATCATCCCCACCGAGCTCTTTCCAGTTCGTTATCTCCTCGTCGAAAACATTCTTTATCTGTTCAGGACTCAATACGCTTACCTTATTTGTCTTATTCAATGCCAACACATACCCTTCCTCGATCACCTTGCTTTTAAATAATCCGAAAGCCTCCGTAAACAGGAAAAGCACAATCAGCAAAATAGTAATACTTGTTACGAAGCCGCTACAAGTCAAAACTCCTTCTATAATCCTTTCTAAAACCTTTTTCATACCTCTTGATTTCTGATGCAAAGAAAGCATCTCTTTATTAAGGCGGTGTGACTAACGCTTGAAGGAAATGTTTCAATCCTGTTACATTTGTATTACAAGTATCATTTTCCCGCCATATGAAACAGAAATGTAATATCCGATTGCTTTATTTGCACCGACAATAAACAAAGAATCATTATGAAAATCAGAAGAAACTTATTGATAGCCCTTTCGCTGTTCGCAGTCAGTGCCAGCGCACAACGCATCAAAGGCAGCGACACGGTACTGCCTGTCGCCCAGCAGACAGCAGAACGGTTTATGAACCGGCAGCCCGATGCCCGTGTCACCGTCACCGGTGGCGGAACCGGTGTCGGCATCTCCGCCCTGATGGATAACACTACGGATATCGCAATGGCTTCGCGCCCGATAAAATTCAGCGAAAAGATGAAAATCAAAGCGGCAGGAGAAGAAGTGGACGAAGTGATTGTAGCCTATGATGCCCTCGCCGTAGTGGTACACCCATCCAACCCTGTGAAGCAGCTCACCCGCCAGCAACTGGAAGACATCTTCCGGGGAAAGATAACCAACTGGAAACAAGTGGGCGGAGACGACCGCAAGATAGTGGTTTACTCCCGCGAAACATCTTCCGGTACTTATGAATTTTTCAAAGAGAGTGTCCTGAAAAACAAGAACTACATGGCGAGCAGCCTTTCCATGCCGGCAACGGGCGCTATCATCCAGTCCGTCAGCCAGACGAAAGGAGCTATCGGGTACGTCGGACTGGCATACGTGTCCCCTCGCGTGAAGACGCTCTCCGTATCCTATGACGGAAGCCACTACGCCACGCCCACAGTAGAGAACGCCACCAACAAGACCTACCCCATCGTACGCCCCCTTTACTACTATTATAATGTAAAGAACAAGGAACAAGTCGATCCCCTGATTCAATATATTCTCTCACCCGACGGACAGGACATTATAAAAAAGAGCGGTTATATTCCGGTTAAATAAAAAAAATGTCCTACTTTTGTAGCCTGAATCATGTATTAACATAAATCGTTATGACAGATATTAAAAACGAAGAAGTAGCAGGTGAAAAGAAAAGCCTGAACTTTATAGAGCAGGCAGTAGAGAAAGACTTGAAAGAAGGTAAAAACGGTGGAAAAGTGCAGACACGTTTCCCGCCCGAACCTAACGGATACCTTCACATCGGCCATGCCAAAGCTATTTGCCTTGATTTCGGCATCGCAGAAAAACATGGCGGTGTATGCAACCTTCGTTTCGACGACACAAACCCCACCAAGGAAGATGTGGAATATGTAGAAGCCATCAAAGAAGATATCCAGTGGTTAGGCTACCATTGGGGAAACGAATACTACGCTTCCGATTATTTCCAGCAATTATGGGACTTCGCTATCCGCCTGATAGAGGAAGGAAAAGCATATATCGACGAACAGAGTTCCGAACTGATTGCGCAGCAAAAAGGTACTCCCACCCAGCCGGGTGTGGAAAGCCCTTACCGCAACCGCCCCATCGAAGAAAGCCTTGAGCTTTTCAAAAAGATGAACAGCGGCGAGATTGAAGAAGGCGCTATGGTGCTCCGTGCCAAGATTGACATGGCAAACCCGAATATGCACTTCCGCGACCCGATTATCTATCGCGTAGTGAAGCATCCGCACCACCGTACGGGCACTACATGGAAAGCCTATCCGATGTACGACTTCGCCCACGGGCAGAGTGACTTCTTTGAAGGAGTGACTCACTCACTGTGTACCCTCGAATTTGTGGTACACCGTCCGCTCTACGACCTCTTCATCGACTGGTTGAAAGAAGGCAAAGACCTGAACGACAACCGTCCCCGCCAGACAGAGTTCAACAAGCTGAACCTGAGCTACACGCTGATGAGCAAACGCAACTTGCTGACTCTGGTAAAAGAAGGCCTGGTGAACGGATGGGACGACCCCCGTATGCCGACTATCTGCGGTTTCCGCCGTCGCGGCTACTCACCGGAAGCCATCCATAAGTTTATCGACAAAATCGGTTATACTACCTATGATGCGCTGAACGACATCGCCCTGCTGGAAAGCTCTCTCCGTGACGACCTGAACAGCCGTGCTATCCGCGTATCCGCCGTCATCAATCCAGTGAAGCTCATCATCACGAACTACCCCGAAGGACAGGTAGAGGAACTGGAAGCCATCAACAACCCGGAAGATCCGGAAGCAGGAAGCCACCTTATCGAGTTCAGCCGCGAATTGTGGATGGAACGTGAGGACTTCATGGAAGATGCTCCCAAGAAATATTTCCGCATGACACCGGGACAGGAAGTACGTCTGAAAAATGCCTATATTGTAAAATGCACAGGTTGCAAGAAAGACGAGAACGGCGTGATTACAGAGGTTTATTGCGAATACGACGCCAATACCCGCAGCGGTATGCCGGACGCCAACCGCAAAGTGAAAGGTACATTGCACTGGGTGAGCTGCAACCACTGCATGCAGGCAGAAGTGCGCTTGTACGACCGTCTGTGGAAAGTAGAGAATCCGCGTGACGAATTGGCCGCCATCCGCGAAGCTAAAAACTGCGATGCCCTGGAAGCCATGAAAGAAATTATAAATCCCGATTCATTGAAGGTATTGCCCAACTGCTACATAGAGAAGTTCGCAGCAACCCTGCCGCCACTCTCCTACCTGCAGTTCCAACGAATCGGTTACTTCAACGTAGACAAAGACTCCACCCCTGAAAAACTGGTCTTCAACCGCACAGTAGGCTTGAAAGACACGTGGGGGAAGATTAATAAATAAACGGGCCGACCATCGGCTTGACTTTATAAAATGGGGCTGTGACAAAAGAGAATCTGAAACTTTTGCAACAGCCCCATCTTAGCAATAAAAAAATTATAAAATAAAATGGCTAGAAAAAACTCATCATCCGCCAAAAAGGAACTGGTGGAACTAATCACAAACTACGAAGCAGCAAAAGCAGACGACCGACAACTCTATCTGGACGGCGACCAACTGGCTGACATCGCCGACTGGTATGCCACCGAACGAAAATTTGACGAAGCGCAGGAAGTCATCAACTACGGACTTCATCTGCACCCCAGAAGCACGGACTTGCTGATAGAGCAGGCTTACCTTTACCTGGACACCCAAAAGCTGCAAAAGGCAAAGACAGTGGCCGCCGCCATCACCGAAGAATATGAACCTGACGTGAAAATGCTGAAAGCCGAACTACTGCTGAACGAAGGAAATCTGGAAGAAGCCCAAGGGCTTCTGAACTCGATAGAAGATGCCGATGACCTTGCCACCATCACCGATATCGTATATCTCTTCCTTGATTTGGGTTATCCCGAAAATGCCAAAGCATGGCTCGAAAGAGGAAAATCACGATATGCCGACAAGCAGGATTATCTGGCTCTTACCGCCGATTATCTATTCGCCACTCACCAAACGGAAGCCGCAATCGAAGCTTACAACAAACTGATTGACAAAGCCCCTTACAATGCTTCCTACTGGATGGGACTGGCAAAATGTCATTTTATTGAAGAGAATGTAGACAAGACCGTCGAAGCCTGTGACTTCGCACTGGCAGCCGACGAAAACTGCGGAGAAGCCTATGCCTACAAGGCACATAGCTTTTTCTATCTGAACAACTCGGATGAAGCCATCGAGAATTACCTGAAGGCTATTAAATACAAGTCAATTCCCCCCGAACTGGGCTATATGTTCATGGGATTGTCCTACGCCAATAAGGAAGAATGGCAGAAAGCCGACGATTGTTATACCAAAGTAATCGACTGCTTTGAAAAAGAAGGAGACAGAGACTCTATCTTACTGATAGACACATATACCAGCAAAGCCTTCGCCCTCTCCAATCTGCAAAGATATGAAGAAGCGCATCAGCTCTGCGACAAAGCCAAGAAACTAAACCCCGACGAAGGACTTATCTACCTGACGGACGGAAAAGTATATCTGGCGGAAGAAATGGAAGACCTGGCATCCGAAGCTTTCCAAAAGGCCATAGAACTTAATCCCGGCGTGGAAATGTGTTATCTGGTTGCTTCCACCTATTCGGAAAACGACTATCTGTATGACGCGAAAGAATACTACGAGATGGCCTACAAGCTCGACCCGAAGTATGAGTTAGTGACCGAAAAGCTAAGTGTCCTCTGTCTCATGAGCAACGAAATAGAAGATTTCTTCAAATACAACAGTGAATGCAAGAGTCCACTCGGACTGGACGTCATCGAGGACTTGCTTGCCAGTCCCAATCATAGGGCGGAAGATGAAAAGGCACTCAAGGAAGTATTGAAGCGCATGAAAAGAGAGAATAAGAAAAAAGGAAAATAATCAATCAATTAAATAAACTCTATCCCTAAAAATCATGGAATCAGTAGCTTTTATCCAGTGGTGTCTGGATCATTTAAATTATTGGACTATCACCTTATTAATGACCATCGAAAGTTCTTTTATACCTTTCCCTTCGGAAGTGGTCATCCCGCCGGCAGCCTACAAAGCTGCAGTCAACGACGAGCTTAATATTTATCTGGTAGTTTTATTCGCTACTATCGGGGCAAATATCGGAGCGCTAATCAACTATTACCTGGCAAAATGGCTGGGACGCCCCATCATCTACAAATTTGCCAATAGCCGTATCGGCCATATGTGCCTGATTGATGAGGAGAAAGTACGCAATGCCGAAATTTACTTCGACAAGCACGGCGCACTGTCCACCTTTATCGGCCGTTTGATTCCCGCTGTCCGCCAATTGATTTCAATTCCTGCCGGACTGGCTCAGATGAAACTGCATACATTCCTGATATATACCACTCTGGGAGCCGGATTGTGGAATACTATCTTAGCTGTTATCGGTTATCACCTGGCTAAAGTTCCCGGCATCGAAAGCGAAGCGCAGCTTATAGCTAAAGTGACGGAATACAGCCACGAGATAGGTTATGTCTTTATTGCCATCGCCGTATTTGTCGTTGCATTCCTGATTTATAAAGGGATGAAGAAGAAGTAATATATTTCAGGCACGGATTTCACGGATTAACGCGGTTTTAATAAAATATATCATTAAACAAC
>NZ_JBCOWR010000037.1:0-18157 GCF_040918965.1 Bacteroides sp. RTP21281st1_H5_RTP21281_210402
GCAGCATAGCCAAAAGAAAATATAGCAGAACTGTAAAATATAAAAGAGGTTGCGCCAACGTTTTGACACAACCTCTTTATTTTACCCAAACAGAACGTCTGTTCATACTCAACAGAGCGTCTGATTTATTATCTTATTTTTTCTTTGAATCTTTACTGTCTCCCTTGCGATGCATTCCTTTTATCATCTCCCTGTGGAAACGCATTTCCGCCCGCTGAACGAGAAATATCTTCTTGCTGGAAAGAATCTTTTTGAACCTGCCCAAATAAGTTTTATCCAGTTGGTCTGCAGCGATACGGTTATTGGCTACTTTCTCGTTGATTTCTTCATATTGGGCTTCCGTAGTCTTATCATCCTTGCCTTTGCGCATCAGATCCCAAGATTCATCATTCAGCTTTTTCTTTTTGTCCTGAAGTTCAAAATAAATGGGGAAGAACTTGGCAGCTTCTTCTTTTGTCAATCCTGCCTGTTCGATAATATACGCCTTTTGTTTTGCCCTGAACTCTTCGCGGGACAAATGTTGGTCACACCCGTCAGCAGCCCAAAGAACAGGCATAAAGCCACACAACAAAACGACTAATGCGATTACTTTTCTCATTTTCTGTATTCAATCGGTTTTAATAAATCATTCTACACTTGCGTCACTCAAATAAACATATAACGAATAATCATCCAACATGGCACGATCCAGTGCCACATCTATCATTTCATCGGATATTACTTCCGTATCCACCTCTGTCACTGCCACCTCATCTACCGTAACAGGTTTATGATCTGTCGACGCTACCCGGATAATCAAGGCGGCTCCTACAAACATAGCTGCCATATAAAGCAATGGTTTGAGTCTTGTCCATGTGCTGACAGGTTCTTCCTTGAAAGCGACTTTCGCTTTTTCAGGAAGCTTATTCATCACCTCTGAAGTCAGGTTTTCAAAGTAGCCATCGGGAACTTTGAAGGAATTTTCCATCCCAAGCTTCTTCAATAGGGTATCTTCTTCTTTCATACGTTTTTCTCCTCTCTTTTCCTTAGACGTTGTCCAATCTAAAAGGTTTAATCGATTTCTTCTAAAAACTTCTCTATTTTCTTCACCGCATGATGATAAGAGGCTTTCAATGCGCCGACCGACGTACCGAACACTTCCGACATCTCTTCGTATTTCATTTCCTGATAATACTTCAGGTTGAACACCATGCGTTGTTTCTCCGGAAGTGTCAGCAATGCTTTCTGTAAGCACATCTGCACTTGGTCGCCCGAAAAATAGGGGTCGCTTTCCAGTTTCTGCACAACCATTGCTTCCGGGTCATCGATGGCTACGGTAGTCATGGCACGCTGTTTGTTCAGAAAGGTGAGACATTCATTCAGCGCAATGCGGTAGAGCCAGGTAGACAGCTTCGCCTCGGCACGGAAATAGTCGATATTCGTCCATGCCTTGATAAAAGTGTTTTGCAGGAGATCGTTCGCATCCTCATGCGACAGTACCATCCGGCGGATCTGCCAATACAATTGTTCGCTATACTGCGCCACAATCATTTCAAATCCTTGCCGCTGGGTACTCTCCTCCTGAAGGAGTTTCAGAACTTCGCGTTCGTTATAAGGGGTCATACTCTCTTGTTATCTGTATGTTTATTTATGGTTTCAAATTCAGGTCGTTCATAGCCTTTAATATAGACGGATCATATTTGTAAATGTCCTCACAATATCTCAGATTATTGTCGGCAGACAAGTAAACTGTCTGATAATCTATAAATAAAGGTATATGTTTCTCTAAACTATAATGTTTCAGTTCACGGTAAGCCGCGCTGACAGGCAGATTTTTTCCTTCTTCAGTCACCGGTTTGATGTCCATTGCGATACGGATACGGTCTTCAAGCAATGAATCCTGCTTATTCAACAGGAAGAAGGAGAAATCAAGCGCTTTCTGAAGGCGTACGCAGCCATGACTTACCGCCCGGTTCTTTCGTGTGAAAGCCCAACGGGAAGGAGTATCGTGCAGATAAACGGAATGAGGATTGGGAAAACGGAAGATGATGCGTCCCAATGAGTTTCCCGTCTTATTGTCCTGCTTCACCGTATAGGGTACGCCCTTTCCTGCATACTTAGCCCATTTGATGCTGTGCGGGTCTACTTGCAGGCCGGTCTTATTATCATATACCTTCATGCGGTTGCGGGTAAAATAAGTCGTATCCCTGCGATAGGTAGGAATAATCTCTTTCCTGATAATACTTTGAGGGACGTTCCAATACGGATTCAGTTCCATATAGTAGATTCTGCTCGACAACAAGGGCGTCTTATTCTTCACGCTTCCCACGCAGATACGCATTTCCAGGATAGAGTCTGTCTCCTCATTGATAGCTTGTAGCATAAATGCCGCTACATTGGCTACTACATATTTCTTTCCTTTATCCAAGGCATACTGCCAGCGTGCGCGTTCCATATTCACCAACAAACGGTCGCGGTAATAATCCGTAGTATCCGTCTCACCCCAGGCATTCACACGTTCCAGTTCTTCCTGCATTTTGTGATAAAGCGGTGAAGAAGGTTGCGCTTTATGAAAGGCTGTATTGGCATTTGTCCGGAGAGAATCCAAAGCAGCCATTGCAAAATCCTTATCATAATCCTTCAGAGGTATCCGGCTGATTGAGTCGTTCCACCTGTCTTTTGAAGGAAGAAACCCGAACTTCAACTGACATACATATGAAAGATAGGCAGACGTCAACTGATATTCAATATCCGCCAACAGGCGGTTCATGGTCTTTCCTTCCTGCAATTGCAGTGTACGTACCTGATGCAATTCCTTGCGAATGCTATCCGTAGGATAAAGATGCGGATTAATGCCATGCCGCGAGATATTTTCCAGCCAATACAGCATGGAGTCTGCCGCTTGTACAGCAGGCTTATCTGAAATCAACGAATCATTCAACCAGAAAAATTCATCTTTCTCCCGATAGTGGGCTGCCAATGCCGAATCCCAGGGAGTCTCCTGCTTATTTTCATTCAAATAAGAATGAATCATCTGATGGATACTATCCGTACTAATCTGCCAGGTAGGATTAAACAATTCCTGAAGACTTGCCAAAGAATCCGGTATCGGAGACAAAGGTTTCTCCTTTTTGCAAGCTGCCAGGCAAGCTATACATACGATTATCATTCCCCAAAGCAGCCGCTTACTTTTCATATGCAGTCCCTCCGTCAACGTCGATACATAAGTTTTCTTTCGCCAAAATCGTTTGCGGGAAGATGGCGGATGCTTCGTTGAATAAAATAGATTCATCTTCATAGCGGGCGGAAAAATGTCCGATCAGCAACTGTTTCACATTGGCATCCAACGCAAGTTGCGCTGCTTGTGCTGCCGTTGTATGATAAGTCTCTTTTGCCCGTGCCTGCTCTCCCTGCGCAAAGGTCGCTTCATGGAAAAGCAAATCTACATTCCTGATTTGTTCCGCAATCGCCGGACGATAAATCGTATCGGAACAATAAGCGTATTTGCGTGCCGGAGCCGAAGGACGGGTCAATCGGGAATTAGGGATTACTTCTCCTTCGGGAGTCATAAAATCCGCCCCGTTCTTGATGCGGTTCAGTTCATAGACCGGAACTTTATAAAAGTCTACCATGTCTCTGATAATATGATTGGGGCGCTGTTTTTCTTCAAAAAGAAAACCACAGCAAGGTATGCGGTGCTTCAAAGGAATCGTAGTTACAGTCACCGAACGGTCGTCGTAAATGACAACAGGTTCCTTCGTTTCAAATTCATGGAAGAATACTTTATAGGTCAGCGTCTTGCAGAAGAAAGCAAGCAGTGGCGCAAACAGTTCTTCCAACCCTTTCGGGGAGTGAATATGCAAATCAGCCGTTCTGCCCAACAAGCCGAATGTAGAGATTAAGCCCGTCAAGCCGAAACAATGGTCACCATGCAAATGAGAGATAAAGATATGGTTCAGTCGGGAAAACTTCAGTCGGGAACGACGCAATTGCATTTGCGCGCCTTCCCCACAATCAATCATAAATAGTTTTTCACGCAGGTTGACGACTTGTGAAGTCGCAAAATGTCGTGTAGTAGGCAAAGCAGAGCCGCACCCTAATATATGTAACTCGAATTTTTCCATGGTATGCAAAGATATAGTATTTCAGATTCAATCTTGCAAAGGATGAAACTTTTTTTTCTATTCACCACAGAGGACACGGAGGACGCAGAGGATAAGAAGGATATGGTGAATAGAAAAAGGCGCCCCGTTTGGGAGCGCCTTCATCAGAAAATATTCTGTTCAGATTATTTCTTTCCTTCCAACTGTTCTTTCAATGCAGCAAGAGCGTCGATGTCGCCCAGTGTAGTTGAAGCAGCCTGGTTCTGGATCATCGGAGAATCTTCTCTCTTACCAGATGTCTTCTTAGCGCCGGAAGCAGCTTTCTTTTCAGCTCTTTCTTCTGCTTTAGCAACATCTTCGAAAATACGGCTGTGAGACAGGATGATTCTCTTAGCGTCCTTGTTGAACTCGATCACTTTGAATTCAAGTTTTTCATCCAACTGAGCTTGTGAACCGTCTTCTTTTACAAGGTGTTTCGGAGTTGCGAAACCTTCTACACCGTAAGGAAGAGCTACAACAGCACCCTTATCCAACATTTCGATGATAGTACCTTCGTGTACAGAACCTACTGTAAATACAGTTTCGAATACATCCCAAGGATTTTCTTCGAGTTGTTTGTGGCCAAGGCTCAAACGACGGTTTTCTTTGTCGATTTCGAGTACCTGAACTTCGATGTCAGCACCAATCTGAGTAAATTCTGACGGGTGTTTCACCTTCTTAGTCCAAGAAAGGTCAGAGATGTGGATCAAGCCGTCTACACCTTCTTCGATTTCTACGAATACACCGAAGTTAGTGAAGTTACGTACTTTTGCAGTGTGCTTGGAACCTACAGGATACTTTTCTTCGATAGTTTCCCATGGGTCTTGTTTCAGTTGCTTGATACCCAAAGACATTTTACGTTCTTCGCGGTCAAGTGTAAGAACAACAGCTTCCACTTCGTCGCCTACCTTCATGAAATCCTGTGCAGAACGCAGGTGCTGGCTCCAAGACATTTCTGAAACGTGGATCAAACCTTCTACGCCGGCAGCGATTTCGATGAATGCACCGTAGTCAGCCATAACGACAACTTTACCGTTTACTTTGTCACCAACCTTCAACTCTGTATCCAAAGCATCCCATGGGTGCGGAGTAAGTTGTTTCAGACCAAGAGCGATACGTTTCTTTTCGTCATCGAAGTCAAGGATAACAACGTTAAGTTTCTGATCCAGCTCAACCACTTCTTTCGGATCGCTAACGCGTCCCCAAGAAAGGTCAGTAATGTGGATCAAACCGTCTACGCCACCAAGGTCGATGAATACACCGTAAGATGTGATATTTTTAACAGTTCCTTCAAGAACTTGTCCTTTTTCAAGTTTACCGATAATTTCTTTCTTCTGTTGTTCCAGTTCAGCTTCGATAAGAGCTTTGTGAGATACAACAACGTTTTTGAATTCCTGGTTGATTTTAACCACTTTGAATTCCATTGTTTTGCCAACGAATACATCATAGTCGCGGATCGGTTTAACGTCAATCTGAGAACCCGGCAAGAATGCTTCGATTCCGAATACGTCAACGATCATACCACCCTTAGTGCGGCACTTGATGTAACCCTTGATAATTTCTTCATTTTCCAGAGCAGCGTTCACGCGATCCCAAGAACGAGTAGCGCGGGCTTTTCTGTGTGACAGAACGAGTTGTCCTTTTTTGTCTTCCTGATTTTCGATATACACTTCTACTGTATCACCTACTTTCAGGTCAGGATTGTAACGGAATTCATTCAAAGGGATGATACCGTCTGATTTGTAACCGATGTTCACAACTACTTCACGCTTGTTCATTGCGATTACGGTTCCGTCAACAACCTCACGGTCGTTAACTTTGTTAAGCGTACCGTCGTAAGCTTTTTCTAATTCTTCGTGGCTTGCGCTTGTTACCGCTTCGCCGTTTTCATAAGCATCCCAGTTGAAGTCTTCAATAGGAGCTACGTTCTTTAAGTTTTCCATTAATAAATAAATTGTTTAATACTTTAATTAAATAAGACATTATATTATCTCTAAATCGGGCGCAAAGGTAGAAATATTTTCTTGATTGACAAAAGAATGGCTGAATAAAAGATGCTTGTATCCGTATTTTTTGTAATATTGCAAGTCTTAATATATACAGTTTTTGCCATGGACGAGAGATTGGACAAAGTCAAGGTACAGTTCAGCTATTTGCCGCTCATTAATTTTGCGATACAACAAAACAGTGCACCGGTCATTCATCAGCTTTCTATAGAGAACGCAACATCTGCCCCGCTAAAGGACATACAAGTGCAAATCACGGCTGAACCCGCTTTCGGCAATGCTGTCCCGACAGTTATCGAGCTGATTCCGGCGCATGGCACGGTATCTTTGCAGCCCCTTTCTCTCACGTTATCGGCCAATTACTTCACACAACTGACCGAGCGTTTGTCCGGCAATCTGAAGATAGAAATCACTTCCGAAGCATCGCTGATATTTACGCAGACCTACCCTATCGACATTTTGGCTTATGACCAATGGGGCGGGCTCAATGTGCTTCCTGAAATGCTGGCTGCCTTTATCACTCCCAATCACACCGCCATCTTACCTATTATAAAAAGGGCGGCCGCTATTTTGGGGCAATGGACGGACAGCCCGTCTCTCGACGAATACCAGAGCCGCAACCCGGACAGGGTGAGAAAGCAGATGGCTGCCATTTATACCGCCATCTCCGAACAGCAGATTATATACAGTACCATTCCCGCTAGCTTCGAAGAATACGGGCAACGTGTCCGGCTGGCTGACTCCGTGATGGCCCAGAAATTGGGAACTTGTCTCGATATGTCCCTGCTCTATGCTTCGTGCCTGGAAGCTATCGGGCTGAACCCGCTTATCATCATTACTCAAGGGCACGCTTTCGCAGGAGCGTGGCTAGTGCCGGAAACGTTTCCCGATCCCACCGTGGACGACGTTTCTTTATTAACCAAAAGAACGGCCGAAGGAATCTACGACATCACTTTGGTGGAGACGACCTGCATGAACATGGGACACCAGTCCGACTTCGACAACGCTGTGAAGAAAGCGAACGGCAAGCTGACGGACGGAAGTAATTTCATGCTTGCGATAGATGTGAAGAGAGCAAGACATTCGGGGATTCGTCCCATCCCTCAACGCATATTGCATGGACAGACATGGGAAATAGAAGAGAATGAACCTGTTGTCCCTAAGAATACAGTGCATGCCACCCCGCAAAGTATTAATCCTTATGATTTATCGGGCACCGAAACGCAGACTGTCATTACCAAACAGCTATTGTGGGAAAGACGTTTGCTCGATTTAAGCCTGCGCAATAATCTGCTGAACATCCGTATTACTAAAAATACACTCCAACTTATTCCGGCAAATCTCGCCTGTCTGGAAGATGCTTTGGCCGAAGGAGAAGAGTTCCGTATCCTTCACCACCCTGCCGGTTGGGAAAGTCCGGCTATGGAGTTCGGTATCTATTCATCCGTTCCCGAATCCAATCCGATAGTCGATTTCGTCAATTCGGAACTTTCACAGAAAAGATTACGTTTTTACTTGTCCGAGAATGATTTAGGCAAAGCATTGACTCATCTCTACCGTTCTTCGCGTACATCTATCGAGGAGAATGGAGCTAATACGCTGTATCTTGCCCTTGGATTGCTGAAATGGTATGAGACTCCTTCCAGCGAACGTCCCCGCTATGCGCCAATACTATTACTACCGGTCGAAATCATCCGCAAATCAGCAGCTAAGGGATATGTAATCCGTTCCCGTGAAGAGGAGACGATGATGAATATCACTTTACTGGAGATGCTCCGCCAAAACTTTGGAATCAGCGTGCCCGGATTAGACCCATTGCCTTCCGATGAAAGTGGCGTAAACGTGAAATTAATCTACTCTATCATCCGAAACAGCATCAAGAACCAGCGCAAATGGGATGTTGAGGAACAAGCTATCCTTGGCATCTTTTCTTTCAATAAGTTTATCATGTGGAATGACATTCATAATAATGCCCACAAACTGGTTCAGAATAAAATCGTATCGAGCCTCATCAACGGAAAGATTGAATGGGAAGCCGCCACAGAAGAAATAGATGCTACTTACATGGACAAGCAACTGTCTCCTGCCGATATTGTACTGCCTATCATCGCCGATTCTTCGCAACTGGAAGCCATATACGAAGCGGTACACGACAAGACGTTTATCCTACACGGCCCACCGGGAACAGGAAAGTCGCAAACGATTACCAACATTATCGCCAATGCTCTCTATAAAGGAAAACGGGTATTGTTTGTAGCGGAAAAGATGGCTGCCCTTTCCGTTGTCCAAAACAGACTGGCTGCCATTGGTCTTGCTCCGTTCTGCCTGGAAATTCATTCCAATAAGACAAAGAAATCCGCAGTCATCTCACAACTGAAAGAGACGACCGGAATTATCAGGAAAACGCCACCCGAAGAATTCAAGAAGGAAGCGGAACGCTTGTTGAGCCTGCGGGCGGAATTGAATAAATACATCGAAGCTCTGCATAAAGAGTACCCGTTCGGAGTTTCATTATACGATGCGATTATTCATTATCAATCGTTGGATGCCGAGCCTTGTTTCAATATTCCTCAAAGCTATCTGGAGAAATTGGATAAAGATACGTTTACGCAATGGGAAGAGGCTGTTGAATCTTTGGTAAGAACGGCCAATGCGTGCGGGCATCCGCATCAACACCCGTTGACGGGTATCTTCATTACAGAATATTCATCTGCCGGAAAAGACGAAGCCGCCCGAACGCTCACCGAATTTATCGACTTGCTGAAGGCTATCCAACAGAAACTGGTTACATTCTCCGCGCTTCTGAAAGATACGGAGATGTATCCCACACGTACAGACTTTCAGACGATTGCGAATATTATCCGAAGAATACTCGATATTCCCGAACTTACTCCCGGTTTATTGACTCTGCCATTGTTGAATGAAACTCTTGATGAATATCGTGAAGTAGTGAATCATGGTCGTAAACGTGACGAATCAAGAAAAGCTATCGAAACTGGATTTACAAAAGAAATCCTGCAAGTGGATGCCGGGAACATGTTAGCCGAATGGAACCGGGTATCCGCCCAATGGTTTCTTCCGAGATATTTCGGACAGAGAAAAATAAAGAAGGCTCTCCATATCTATGCCCTGAAAGCCATTGAACCGGATGCTATCCAACCTTTACTTCATCAGATTATTCAATATCAGGAAGAGAACAAAGCCGTTCAGAAATATGCAAGCCAACTGCCGTTCCTGTTCGGACGATTCGGAAAGAATGAAGACTGGAATACCATTGAGCAGATTATCAATGACATGATTTCCCTTCATTCGCATCTGCTGAACTATTCGAAAGACATAGCCAAAGTTTCACAAATCAAACAGAATCTGTCTGTACAACTGGCTGAAGGCATACAGACATTCAGAGATATTCATTCCCAGTCTCTCAATGAAATCTATCAGTATTCGGATACACTCGCAAATATAGAGCACAGGCTTTCCGAAACGTTGGGCATATCCATAGCGGAACTCTATATCAATTCGACTGACTGGATTCGTACAGGCATATCAAAAGCCCAAACGTGGAAAGAAAATCTGGATAAACTCAAGGACTGGTATCAATGGCTGCAAACCTACCGGACGCTGGATAAACTTAACATCGGATTTATCGCAACGGAATATAAGGAGAAGAATATTCCTACTTCCCAACTTGCGGACAGCTTTTATAGAAGTTTTTATCAGAGTGCTATTCAGTATATCATTTCCAAGGAGCCAACCCTGGAGTTGTTCAACGGCAAGATATTCAATGATATAATAGCGAAGTACAAACAAATATCGACTCAATTCGAAGAAACCACCAAGAAGGAATTATTTGCCAGGTTGGCTTCCAACATTCCATCTTTTACTCACGAAGCCATTCAAAGCTCCGAAGTCGGCATACTCCGAAAGAACATCCGGAACAATGCCCGTGGCATATCCATCCGTAAGTTGTTCGACCAAATTCCGACTTTGCTGTCGCGTATGTGCCCGTGCATGTTGATGAGTCCGCTTTCCGTAGCTCAATTCATTGATACAGACGCGGATAAGTTTGACCTGATAGTCTTTGACGAAGCATCGCAGATGCCGACTTATGAAGCCGTAGGCGCCATTGCCCGGGGTAACAATGTGATTATTGTAGGCGACCCGAAACAGATGCCGCCTACCAACTTTTTCTCAGTCAATACCGTTGACGAAGATAATATCGAGATGGAAGATTTGGAAAGTATTCTTGATGACTGCCTTGCTTTGTCTATTCCATCGAAGTATTTATTGTGGCATTATCGAAGCAAGCACGAGAGTCTTATCGCTTTCAGTAACTCCGAGTACTACGACAATAAACTGATGACTTTCCCGTCGCCCGATAATATTGAATCCAAGGTAAGGCTGGTGTCTATCAACGGGTATTATGACAAAGGTAAATCCCGTCAGAATCAAGCCGAAGCGCAAGCGGTGGTCGATGAAATAGAAAGAAGGTTGAGAAGCGAGGAATTAAGAAAGAAGAGTATTGGCGTTGTTACTTTCAGTATTGTTCAGCAAGCCTTAATAGAAGATTTATTGTCCGACCTCTTTATCTTCCACCCCGAACTGGAAACTCTGGCTTTGGAATGTGAAGAACCGCTATTTATCAAGAACCTGGAGAATGTGCAGGGAGATGAACGGGATGTGATTCTCTTTTCCGTGGGTTACGGCCCGGACGCCACAGGACGTGTCAGCATGAACTTCGGCCCGCTAAACCGGGCAGGTGGAGAAAGAAGGCTGAATGTGGCTGTTTCCCACGCCCGGTATGAGATGATTATTTATTCTACCTTAAGGTCGGACATGATAGACTTGAACCGGACTTCTTCCATTGGTGTAGCCGGACTGAAACGCTTCCTTGAGTATGCGGAAAAAGGGACAAGAAATATAGTCAACAGTGCCGCTAATCCGCTATCGGACACATCAGCTTCTATCGAGAATATCATAGCTGATAAATTGCGTTCACTGGGATATACTGTACATACCGACATCGGATGCTCCGGTTATAAGATAGACATAGGAATAGTAGATACTCAAAACGGGTCTAATTATCAACTTGGCATTATCTGTGACGGAAAAAATTATCAGCGTACCAAGACTGCACGCGACCGGGAGATTGTTCAAAACAATGTCCTGAAAGCACTCGGCTGGACTATCTGCCGTATATGGACAATGGACTGGTGGGAAAAACCGGATGAAGTAATTGCATCCATACAGCAGGCAATCTCTCGAAAGAAAGAATCCGAAGCAAACGTGGAGACCGATACTGCGCAGACAAACACCACTCCGGCAACCATAACGGAAGAAAAACAAAACGAGAAGCCTGCTTCAACCCCCCAAAGGAGTACTAATGAAGTCTCATTACTTCTCAAAACGTCACCGACTGCTACTGAAAAGCAAACAGTTTCCACATTGGTTGTCCCAAGTAGACTACAGGATTATGAGTCCACCAAAGTCACTCCGGATAAATATCTGCCCGAAGATTTCTTTCTCCCGGAAAGTTATCCAGTCCTTACTTCCCAAATACAGAAAATAATAGAAAACGAAGCTCCGGTCAGCAAATCCCTGCTTTGCAAAAAGATTCTGTCCGAATGGGGAATCAGCCGTTTGGGGCCACGGATAGAAGCACATATAGAAACTGTGTTTAAGGCACTGAATACATATAATACAGAACACGACGGATATGTTTATTGTTGGAAAGACAAAGAACAGTGCAGTTCATATCTAGCTTACCGACCGGATTCCGACCGGGATGTGACTGATATATCTCCTGAAGAAATAGCCAACGCCATCCAGCAGATACTCACCGACTCCATCAGCCTGCCTATGGCAGATTTGATAAAAGCATGCGCACAGACTTTCGGTTTCCCCCGTATGGGTTCGACCATAGATGCCGCCATGCGGAGAGGTATCCGCGAAGCAGTGAAAAGAAATTATGCAAAAATGGAAAATGGACGGGTAACGGTTGCCAATTAATACCGTTTGCCAATTAATACCGTTTAAGACTGATTAATAATGTTTCTCCAGACGTTTCAGGGCGATAATAGAATCGGATACATAAGTGTTATCCGGTTCTATCGACCGCCAATAACAAAGTTCCCCGATCAACCGTTTCAGATAGGCAGGGTCGTTTGAACCGATTCTACGTTGATGTTCCACCAATCCTTTTGTCAGGATGAAATAGACATTCTTCCGAATCTCCCGCTTTCTTGTTTTAGGAATCGTCAGCTTCACACCAGAGCTGACAGATACGCCTGTGATAATCTTCCTGTCATACTCATGCAGGAAACGGGTCTTTTTATGATTCGGTTCAAACTTCTCGTCACGGATTATCTGTTTAATCCGAGGGATTATCTGTTCTTTCGGGAACACATCGCCCGAGAAAGTCAGGTCATCGGCATAGCGGGTATATGCCAACCCGTACTCTGCTGCCAACGCCGCCAATTTCTTATCCATCTCATAGCCGACAATATTACTCAATGCAGGACTCGTAGGAGCTCCCTGCGGTAAACTATTATGCAGGCAACATAATGTTCTAAAGACTTTCGCCACATTTGCCGGATAACCCATCTTCTCGAATGTCGCCTTCACCCTCGGGCTTCGTATAGAAAAGAAAAAATCATGAATATCCATTTTCAACACATACCGCTTTCCCAAATGAGGACTGGCATTGTCAACTACCGAGCGTCCGCATCGGAATCCGACTGCTGCCGGATGGATGGTAGTCACCGATGATAAGATTCGGGAGTTAATAGTTGTTTGGATAGATTGGAGTTCTTTGAGCGGAGCAGAAATCATACGATATCCACCCCTTCTTTTCCTCACCCAAAACTCATGGTAATGGGTAGGGATGTTTTCAAGTATTTCTTTCAGTCTGTTTGCTTCCACGCCCAACAGGCTGGCGCACCAAACGACCGATTCATCATCAAACTTAGGCACATACGGAGATTGCGGAGCGGTAACCCCTAAAGCTCGTCGAAGCCAAGCGCCATGCCCGGATTCAGACTTGGAAGCACTTTCTTCCTTCCCACCACTAGCTGTTGCTTTCCACCTTTTATACCCCTCCTGTTTCCTGCTCGAAGAAATCATCTTATAAATCAGGAAACCGGTGATTATAAGTATTGTTATTAAAATACCGTCCATTTTGTATCATGTATATAAAGAAAGAGAGAAGAGGATGAGTTATTTACTAAAATAAATTTAAGGTATTTATACCTAAGAATTTATTTTCTAGGAAAATACCTGTGCTTATGAGGCGACTACACCTCTTTTGTGCTAAATTTTGCCCTCATCCTCTTCTATACAAAGATAGAAAATTCTTTCGATTTATGCAAAAAGAATGTCAAAAACTATCGGTTGAACAACTCAAATGTAAATTTGCAGCCTATTCCGCCGAAATTCCAATTCTCACTGCTCACAAAAACTCCGACATCAAAAATATGTGTGCCGATGCCATACCCTACTTCCATGTAAGGTTGAAGATGGGGCATGCAGAGGGCGCTTACGTAAATACGTTCATTCTGTACATAACGTGTATATTTCATCAGATGCTTTAATATCAGAAATGGCGCCTCATAAGTGAAATGCCCGCGTACATAACGGCGGGAAGAGTTATACCAACGTCCGTCGAGCACTTGAAACACTCCGCCGATTTCATCGTTCCACCCCACAGGAAGATTGCGACGGGAGAAGTTGGCGAAATCCACGAAATACAATTCATCCTGATTGGTGAACGCGCCAAATCCGAAACGATAATAGATATTGCGCATCAGTCCCAACCGGATTTGATGTTGAAGGTCGAACTCTATCCTTTCATATTCGCCTGTGCTTTTGAATACTCCTTTGATGCCTCGCTCGTAATCGACCGAGAAAGTAGGATATAAGGAACGGAGATTTATTTTTCGTTTTCCATTCATATAATAGTAAAGTCCCGGCGTCCATTCCACCCGGATACGGGGAGCGAAACTGATATAGGTATTCTTGAATTTCTCCATAAATTCAGGGGGTGGCATCGGATAGTCACCGGTTATCACGAAGCGGGAAGGCTCTACGGCCGTTCTCTTATGGGCGGAGAAACCCAGACTTATATCCAAACCATTGACTACCTCTACGGTATGGCGAAAATTAAAATACAAGTCTTTGAAATAATCAAGATGAATCAAATCGAAATTGAAGATGCTGTCCGGCATGGCTTTCAACTCATCCAACACCTTACTGCTATAAATGCGGTTACCGTTACCCACATTCAGACGGAAGAATCCACGCTTCTGCGGCCAATACTCAAAATCAGCATTCAATGACCAGTAGAATTCCTTACGCGTGAAATTATATCCGAGTTTAGGCACAACGCGAAGCAGCTTATCTCCTCTGAAAAGACGGTTGTAACGAAAATCCTGCCGATAAGACAAACCGTTGCTTCCACTATAACTGAACAGAAGCGGATTGATGAACGGAGAGAAACGGACACTTCCGATATTGGAAAGATTGAACTTATAATCTTCCACCATCAGGTCGCCCATTGTTCCCCAAAAAGCTTGGCTCTTGGATGGCTTCTGTATAGTAGCCGTATCACGTCTCAGCCGATAATCATGGTACAATTTCTTCTCACTTTCATTCAAAGGGATAGGTCGCATGATGGCAAAGGTCGAAGCATCTGTCTTATAGGCATTCGTGTCGCATTGTAAAGAGAAAGATTCCGAGAGGTTATAGTTTTTCTTTTCCTTCTTACGCACTTTCTTTTCTTTCAGTTCAATGGATTTATAATCCAAAGAAGCAGTATAGTTGCCATCAACCTTATTTCCGAGGAACTTAAAAAGAGCTTCCACATCATAACGCACAGGCAGAAATTCATTTTTCTTGCCTACGTCTCCCATCTTAATCCAGCAGGTGAATGTTATCAGTTCCGACCGTCCCGAAAAACGTATCTCACGGACACTCCAGACATTACTGCTGACAATCATATATCCGCCTACAAGTTGGTCACTCTTTGTCCGTGGAATAAAACGTACCCGATAATCAAGATTATTCGGATCTCCCATCACACTGTCTATCCGGTATTTATAGTATTTCTGTCCGTTCTTGGCTAGTGGTGACAGCAACCGTTCGTCATTCAGCAGGGAAGAGGAGTAAATGTTCACATTAAAGTATTCGAGCAAACCCGGCAACCCTCTGTTTCCCCTCACTGTTCCCTGCGATGCTTTTACTTTTTGGTCGTAGATATTGGGAGCGGTATAATGAAGGTCACTGTAAGTTTCGAGCAGATACTCGCGTACGCCCTTTTGCAAACGGAACATAGAAGGTACATAGCGAAGGATAAAATTCTTTTTCTGAATATCCATCTTACCCTTTATATATAGGTTAGCACGATAGTCACTGACTATCGTTTCATATAAAGGCGCGAAGGTCATGACACGTTCAATGATGGAATCGGCAGAAATACTTTTATGCGTATAAGGATTCATTATATAGTTACTGGCTGCCCCCTTTAAAGTAAAAGAGAACATACATAGTATGCATCCTATCAGTATTTTATCTCTCAATCGTCGTATCTCCTTCATTAACGTAGGCAAATATAAAAAAGAATATCGAAAAGCAAGGGGATTGGGGTACTAAAAAGAGTTATTAAGGAAATCCTGTTATAAAAAGAAAAGGGAGTATCCGACATTACAGATAATCCCTCTCCCGCATACATTACCATACCTACTACAGGAAATAAAAGACAGTAAATTAAATATCATTCAAAGAATTTTCATCATCTTCTTTCTCCTTTATCTTCACATTTATTTTATCTTCATATCTAATCTGAATCTGTCCATACTGATTAATATGTACTATAATCCCTCCTTTGTCAAGTGTCCAAAAGCTTATATAATTACATTTTTCTTTACGTAAAGCTTGCAATTCATATCCATCACCTTCATAATATGGTGAAGAGAAAAACTCAAAATGATCTTTAGGCTCTCCATACTTCTTTTTAAAAAGTTCCACCATCTCATTATAATCACTTTTCAAAGACGTCCATGATTCCTGTTCTGAATAGTACACACTAACCTTCCATACAGTCTTCGTTTTAGGAGAAGAGAGGATTAATACTTCTACCCATTTGCCTGTAAACAAGCCTTTCATTAAAGCTACATGATCTCTTGGATATTTTTTTAGAGAAAAACCATTTTTCTCCATTTTCTCCACAAAAGAAGACAAACTCCCTTCTAAAGTTATTCCCTTAAATTCAATATGAGAATCCTGAGAATAAATATTATTCGCTATAAATAGAACAAAAAACAGAATAAATATCTTTTTCATAACTATATATTGATATTATTGTCTATAGATACCTCAAATAGCACTTTTCCAGCCCTTTAATCAAAAATCATCTTCTATTGAAATAAACTTATTATATTGAGTTAATATTGTATTGAACTCAGCCCGCAATTCATCCATCATTTCAATCGCCTTTTTCTTAGAAATTCCACGCCCCATTTTTTTAGTATCAGGAACATTATCTCCTGTAAAATATGGAATTAAAGGCACGCTATACACCTTACCAGCACCAGTTTGTTCGGCTGAAACACAATTAATATCGTATATTTCTATTTTATATTTGTTATCTTTAAACCTAAACTTTGTCAAATACTCATACTTATATATACATTTCAGTCCCATCCCCACGCTAATGGAAAATTCTTTTTCCGTTTTAACTTGTATTACTCCATTATCTTTCTCTTCACTTTGTATTGAATGTTTAGGATTATTCCATTTATCCGAAATAAACATCTTAGCTTTTGAGAACAATTCATTTTTGCTCAATGAAACTTCTTTAACCTCTTCTATTTTAGAAGAACTCTGCGCACATAAACTAATAGGCAAAACAGTCAAAAGAAAAAGAAAAATTTTATTCATAATCATACCTTTAATATTTAGAAATTCATTAAATAATAAATTAACTTATATAGAAAAATCATTCTATTCTCTTATAAGTTCCACTTTCCTGACCATTGGTTATTTTCAGGACATCTTTTGAGAATAAACATTCCCATACCCTTTCCTGCCCGTTAAGTTTGTTTCCACCATCAGAATAAGTGATTACAATATTAATATTGTTAGCTGATATTTTATAGGTAAATAAATAATTGGTTGCAAAATCAGCTCCGTTGAGAAGTGCGTAATATCCAGTTCCATCATTCTCGAATTTCAGGTATTTATGAACACTTTCCGTACCTGTAGACCATGTTCCTATTATTTCTTCAGAGTTTAAATCAATCCAGTCATCATCAGAAGAAGAGCAACCACCCAAACCCAATAGGATTGTAAATAACAGAATTAACACAAAATATAAATTCTTTTTCATCTTATATAAATATTTAGTTTACTATATCGTTTGTGCTTTAGTAGCAAAATCTCAAAAAGAAATAAGATTATCGCATTTTGTTATATATACATTAGACAATAAACAAAGAGATTGTTGACAATGAGAAAAATTTATTTTCAATATGATAGTGGAGACATTCAGAGATAGTTTACTGTTATCTTCATTGATACTATTGCATCCATATAAAAATGATAATACTAGTAAGAAAAATAAAACTGTCTTCATATTGTCTGTTTTTAATCTGTGAATGATATTGCAAAGTAACGTACTTCTTTACATATAATCAAACTTTTTACTATTTTTTTTCAGAAAAACTCTCTTTCCTTTGCCGCACAATATCTTTTTTCTACCTTTGCAATATTATAAACGACAAGATGTTTTTACCAATTCATAAGGAAGAATTAATCACTTCGACTGCATCAATTAATAATTCCCCCTTATCCTTTAGCAATTTCATCCGCTTGAATTAATCTGTTGCACTTGGGCAACCGTTCGGATACACTTGTGTAACAGTCTAGTTACACTTGTCCATTCCGGTGAATGCCCAACTGCAAACAGGGCAGACGCATTATATTTATTACTATATTCTTATTTGCTATTTCTTTTCTATATTATTGGTTATTAATATA
>NZ_JBCOWR010000038.1:0-15953 GCF_040918965.1 Bacteroides sp. RTP21281st1_H5_RTP21281_210402
GGCAAACATAAAATTACTGTTTGCTAAAATTAATGGATTTAGCACATAAAAAAGCACGGAATTTGACGAAGAACCTTGCCATACTCGTTTTTTTGTTTGCAAAGTTAAAGATCAACGAGTTAGACCTTGATACGCAAATCGGTGACAAACGGTGAAATAGCGTCCGGCATGTGTTAAATCTCGCTTCTTGTCGGGTAATGATTTGCAAATCGTTCTCCTGCTTAATTCTACTTTTCTTTGCTTTTTCAGCATTTTCGATTGGGCATCATCTTACACCGTAACGACACTGATGTTAAGCCGTTTAGCGTCATTTTTCTCATTTTACGAGGTTATTCCAGAGATTTCAGTAATTTTGCATAAAGAGGGATGTATAAAATCTAATTTCTCTCGATAAGTAAATCAAAAAGTTCTCTATTTACGTTATATATAAAAAGAAAAATTTAATCCCCATAGAATCATGGAGACAACGCACAAATATTTTCGACTGATACAATCAGTAATCTTCATACTACTTCTTTCCTTCAGCATGAGTTCGTGCGAGAAAGAAGAACCTGTTTCCACCCCTCCAAGTACAAGACAAACAGACCCTCCGGTCGACGACTTGACGGATTTTGAACTTAGTGACCCGATTATACGTCCGGATAATGAACAAACTGTATTCATGTATCTTCTCTGGTCTACTAACCTTACAAGTAACTTCAAACAGAATATCACCGATCTGAGAAAAGTAGTAGGCAGAAATGTGTTAAAGAATGAACGGATTATCGTGTTCATGTGTACCACACCGACAGAAGCAGCTCTTTTCGAACTTATCTATGAAGACGGAGAAGACGTACGAAAGACTTATAAAAATAATTATGAGTTTTCAAATCTTGAATATACAACAACAGATGGCATTGCCGCTATTCTGAATGATGTTAAAACCTATGCTCCTGCCAAACGATATGCAATGATTATCGGATGTCACGGACTGGGATGGATTCCCGTATCCAATACTCAATCCCGCAGTAGATTCAGTGCAACCAAGAGACATTGGGAATATGAAAATGTACCCATGACACGTTTATTCGGCGGACTGTCTCCCGAATATCAGACGGATATAACTACGCTTGCCGAAGGAATAACCCGTGTCGGCCTGAAAATGGAATATATACTTTTTGATGATTGCTATATGTCGGGCGTAGAGGTAGCTTATGACCTCAAGGACGTAACGGAGCATTTAATTGCTTCTACCAGTGAGGTGATGGCATATGGAATGCCTTATGCAGAGATTGGAGAATATCTGATAGGAGAAGTCAATTACGAGAAAATTTGTGACGGGTTCTATTCTTTTTATTCAAATTATACGGCAATGCCATGCGGTACGCTTGCTGTTACCGATTGCTCGGAATTGGAAAATCTGGCAACCATAATGAAAGACATTAATAGCCAATATACATTTGACCCGACATTAATCGGTTCTTTGCAAAGACTGGATGGCTATTCACCTGCTATATTCTTCGATTGTGAAGACTATGTTTCTAAGTTGTGTCCTGACCAGGGATTATTAGCCCAATTTAAAGAACAGTTGGATAGGACTGTTCCATTCAAAAGAAATACAGATTATTACTACACAATGACTAGAGGAAAAATAAAAATAGATACTTTCTCGGGGATTACTATTTCCGACCCGAGCACCAGTACGGAAGCTGCTAAAAAGAAAGAGACAGCCTGGTATATGGCTACACATTGAAGAGACAGGAAGCTATTTAAAGAGAGACAGGGAACTGTCAGAATAAATGCCATCACTCTGACGGCTTCCGGCAAAATCTCTTAATAAAAATTGAATCGAGAAAACAAATTCTTAATCAATGTTATAAAACATACTTTTTATCTTGGATTATTTGCAGATGTCGCATAAAGTACGTACCTTTGCAATGTGTTTTTCATAGTATTAGATTTAAGGTTAACAAAGGTTGGAGCAAGGCGTTGCTCCTTTTTTTATGTCTATACTCCAACCCTATTCTATTGGTTCTTTTGTATATAACAGTCATTATCCTTTAATCACTGCCATCGGAGCCAGTTCCACCAATGGTTTCACTAAATCCCGTTCATTGGCTATCACCTGGTCAATATCTTTATAAGCTCCCGGAGCTTCGTCAAGACCATCCTGCGTACGCAGTCCGTGAATTATACCCTGCTGATTCATTCGTTCCGTTTCTTCTTCCAGTGACAAACGACGACAGGCATCTTTTCTTCCCATCAGCCGACCTGCACCGTGCGAGCAACTCTTGAAGCTCTCCGGATTACCCAAACCTTCGACAATATAAGACTTAGTACCCATAGAACCGGGAATAATACCTATCTCGCCTTCATAAGCCCGTGTCGCTCCTTTTCGGTGTACAATCACGTCGTGTTCGAAGTGATTTTCCCAGGCTGCATAGTTATGGGCAATGTTAATCATCGGCTCGAAGTCCGTATCCGGCTTCACTGACTGAATGGATTCACAGATACGTGTCATCATCAACTGACGGTTGGCAAAGGCAAAGGCCACACAAAAATTCATTTCACGGAAATAATCTTTTGCCATCTGTGTCTCCATAGGCAGGTAAGCCAATCCCGGTATCATTTCAGAATACCATTTCTCATTCCAGTATTGCGCTATCTTATTATAATGATTGGCAACCTTCAGACCGACATTCCGGCTTCCCGAATGAAGCATCACCCACACATCGGAAGTATCCGTATCTTTCTGAATCTCTATAAAGTGATTACCACCACCCAACGTACCTATCTGCTTCAAACAGGCTTCGTATTGATTCTTCACAATCGGCATTTCTTCAAAATCAAATCCTTGAGGAAGCAGTTCTTTATCCTGCTTTTTATTCTGATGGTCGAATCCCAAAGGAATAACTTTACGAATCTCCGACATAATGGAAGTCAAATCCGTATAACTGAAATCCTCTGCTTTACGGTTTGTCTTAATCGCACACATTCCGCATCCGATATCCACTCCCACAGCGTTGGGAACAATCACACCTTTCGTAGCTAACACACCACCAATGGGCATTCCTTTTCCCGCATGCGCATCGGGCATAATAGCAATATGCCTGAATGCGAAAGGAAGTGAAGTCAAATCGCGGATTTGCGACATACAGGAATCTTCTACTTCACTCAACCACAACTTGGCGGGTACACGTGTTCCCATAATTACTTTTTCCATACTTTTTTCTTTTATCAATTCATGTAAATATTGTTATCGGGTGCAAAGTAAAAAGGGAAGTACGAAATCTATTTGCGCAATAGAATTAATTTTCTACTTTTGTGGATATATCCAAAATAATAGCCCCTAACTTCTTATAAAAGGACTCATGAAAAATATACTGATTATCGGCGCTAACGGGTTTACCGGACGCCGGCTATTGAACGATTTGTCTGCTCATAAACAATATAACGTCACCGGATGCTCCCTGCACCCGGATATTCTTCCAACTCCGGACAAGGCCGGAAGCTATCATTTCATTGAAACTGATATACAGGACGCGGCGGCTGTGAAAGACCTTTTCAAAAGAGTTCATCCCGATGTAGTCGTCAACTGTTCTGCCCTGTCCGTCCCCGATTATTGCGAGACGCACCACGAAGAAGCTTATCTTACCAATGTTACGGCAGTAGAGCAACTGGCACATCTCTGTAAGGGATACAAAAGCCGTTTCATCCATCTATCCACCGATTTCGTCTTTGACGGAAAGATGGATGAGCATATCGGACAATTATATACGGAAGAAGACGTTCCCGCTCCCGTTAATTATTATGGATTTACCAAATGGAAAGGCGAAGAAAAGGTTGCCGGGATTTGCAGCAACTACGCAATAGTTCGGGTGGAAATTGTTTATGGCAAAGCATTGGCAGGTCAGCATGGAAATATCGTCCAATTAGTGATGAACCGTTTGAAAGCCGGACAAGAGATTCGCGTTGTATCCAATCAATGGCGAACCCCGACTTATGTCGGAGACGTATCGAACGGAATACAACTCCTGATAGAAAATACGACCAACGGAATATTTCATATTTGTGGGGATGAATGTATGACCATCGCCGAGATTGCCTACCAGGTAGCAGACTGTCTGAATCTCGACCGTTCGCTTATCCATCCTGCCACTACGGAAGAGATGAAAGAAGCTACTCCCCGTCCCCGTTTCAGCGGAATGAGTATTGAAAAAGCTAAAACGATGCTTGGATACGAACCACGAAAGCTAAAAAAGCTCCTTTCAGATTGGGAAATTCTATAAGGGAAAGGACACATTACCAACTTATTACAACAGTATTTTCCGGCTTCAACCTTTCAATAATCTATCTTTACTGCATATTTATTTTGAAAATATGCAGTAAAGCCTTATCTTTGCACCAAAATAAAAAAAGACCAGTGATGAATCAAATATTACAATTACATAACGCTTCTCCGACTCTTGCAGGGATACCTTCCTTCTGCAACTCAAGTTGCGTGCATGTGCATTGGTTCAGCGGATTCATCTAAATTCACCCATCCTTTTTTAAAGGAACTGCCTATCGACTTATTTTGTTACTCATAAGCAGTATTCCTACTTGATTTTCAATAAGATGCATCATCTTTTTTGAAAATGTGCTGTGTGTAATCCAATCATTCGTTTAACCTAACCAAAAATATATACAATATGTTCTCTATTATATCTACTATGTTCTTAGGAATCGGCATCGGTTATGTATTGCGTAACTGGAGTATTTTGCAAAAGACAGAAAAGACAATTTCTCTTACAATATTCTTGTTACTCTTTATTCTCGGTGTGTCTATCGGCTCTAATAGCCTGATTGTGAACAATCTCGGAAAGTTCGGATGGCAAGCTGTCATTCTTGCTTCATCCGGTGTATTGGGAAGCCTGATTGCTGCCCGCTTGGTACTACAACTATTTTTCAAGAAAGGAGGTAAACAATGAAAGGAAGTCTGATTGTTATATTATTCTTTTGCGTAGGCTGTGTCATGGGACTTTTCAATAAGTTCGAATTCGATACACATACCGTTTCTATGTATATACTCTACGCATTAATGCTGCAAGTGGGAATCAGTATCGGTTCTAACAAGAATCTGAAAGCTATTGTTTCACATCTGCATCCCAAAATGTTATTGATTCCTTTGGGGACAATTATCGGCACACTGTTATTCTCGGCCCTGGCAAGCCTGTTACTGCGTCAATGGAGTGTATTCGACTGTATGGCAGTGGGAAGCGGATTTGCATATTACTCGCTTTCTTCTATCCTCATCACCCAGTTTAAGGAACCATCTATCGGCCTTCAACTGGCTACGGAACTGGGAACTATCGCCCTGCTGACCAATATCTTCCGTGAAATGATGGCTCTGCTGGGCACTCCGGTTATCAAGAAATATTTTGGGAAGCTAGCCCCTATCTCAGTAGCCGGAGTCAATTCAATGGATGTATTGTTACCGTCTATCAGCAGATATTCGGGAAAGGAAATGATTCCCATCGCCATCCTGCACGGTATCTTGATTGATATTAGCGTTCCGGTTTTCGTCTCTTTTTTCTGTAATCTCTAAGACGGACGGACTAATCCGGAAGCAACGAGGGCAAACTTAATATCAGCATAGGAGACATCGTCTCCTAATGCTGCTTTAATAGCAAACATTCCCATATATTCATGTTCTTCCAAATACTTCCGTATCTTCGCCAGATTTTCAGCTTTCACCACCTGTTCCACCTTAATCTTACCCGAACGAACATACTGTTCCAAATGTCCTGCAATCGTCCCAGTCACCAAATCACGTGTTTTAGCTATTTCATCTATGCTCATCCCTTGACAGAACATTTCATAACTAACAATTTTTGTATCTTTCTTCGGCTCTTTTTTCTCTTCCTTTTTCTTATCTTTCTTATGCTCCTTCGCTGAAATAAATATCTCCTTGACTTCCGGCCGTTCCACTTGATTTTCTTTCATATACTTACGAACAATCCCCAGAATTTCAAGCCCATATTTCTCCACTCCTTTCGCCCCGAAATACGGTATGGCTTCCAAAGCCGCCGGAGTGTCCGGCAACAGATTGACAATTCCCATCAATGCTTTCTGCTGCATAATGACATAAGCAGGCACATTGGCTTCACGCGTCTTTTCTGTTCTCCATTCCGCCAAAGCACGATAAAGCTCCGGATGCAGAATATCCGTAGGAACATCTACTTTCACTTTCCCGGAACGACTGCTTGCCGCACGTTCTTTCCGTTCTCTTTTCTCTCCCGGAACTCTGGAAGACGAGGCAGAAGTTGAAGAATCTTCTTCGAGACTTAACATAACTTTCGCTTTCTGCTTCAGATAATCCGAAACGGTGAAAGTTGACGTACATACGGTGTCCAATAAAGATTCTTTAATGCACAACGCATCATCCAGTGTTTGCAGACGTTCATTCAATTGTTTCCTTAATTCCCTATTGTCAAGAGGCATATTGGTCTTATCGAACAAGGCACGAACCGGTTCCAACTCTTTACGAAAATATCCGGCACCGGAACGGATACGTTCCTGCAACTCCTGATTTCCGGCATAATCTTCACTTTCATTTATCAACCGGGTATATTGGTTGCGAAAACGACGGGCAACTTCCACAATCCTTTCCTTCATGTGGGGTTCCAAAGCCTTGTATTCGGCAAGCTGCTTCGGAAAGAGCCTGTAAAGGTCTTCATCCATCATGCGGAGCAGCCGCTTATAAGCCTGCTCAATAGAATAGAAGTTAAACAAATCACTTAACAAGTCAAAGAAATAGGCCTTCTGCATATCATTCAACTGCTTGCTTCCCGGCTTATTCCGCTCCACTGCTTTTGTGAAGTTATCGACCACACTGTCGCTAATGATAGCTTCCCGGCGCAAAGGAGATTCCAGCACCATTCCTTCCAAAGTCTTGCATCGGCTCAAAGCTACATACGTCTGTCCATGTGCAAAGGAATTACGCGCATCAATAATGGCACGTTCAAACGTCAATCCCTGACTTTTATGAATCGTAATAGCCCAAGCCAGCCGAATAGGATACTGTCGAAATACTCCCGCTATTTCTTCTGTAATTTCTTTCGTCTCCTCGTTCAATACGTATTTATAATTCCCCCATTCTTCCTGCAACAGTTGAAACTCATGTTCGCTATCCTTTCCACGTACAAACATACCCGTTTCGTTGACAGTCACCACTTCTCCAATCATACCGTTATAATACCGTTTTTCCGAAGAAACATCATTCTTGAGGAACATGATTTGCGCCCCCTCCTTAATAGTGAGAACTTCATCCGCAGGATAGGAATATTCGGGGAAATCGTCTTTCACTTCAGCACGGAAACTGTAAGCCTTCCCGGGCAAAGAAGCCAGCTCACGGTCATTGATCCGCTGTGCCTGATTATTATGTGTCGTCAGACGGATATAACCTTCTTCTTTTGGGGGCTGAAAATCTCGCTGATACCGTTTGTTCAACTCATTCAAGACTTCATCATCCGCTTTATTCTCCCGTATCTTATTCAACAGGGAAAGAAAAAAAGTATCACTCTGACGATACACCTTTTCCAGTTCAATCGTCATATAAGTAGTTTCCCTCAGCGCACGGCTGGCAAAGAAATAGGGTGTTTCGTAATAATGCCGCAACATCTCCCACTCGCTGTCTTTCACAACGGGCGCCAACTGCTGCAAATCCCCAATCATCAACAACTGTACCCCGCCGAATGGTTTCTCACGGTCACGATAACGCCGCAAAGTCGCATCCACCGCATCCAGCAAATCCGCACGTACCATACTGATTTCATCAATCACAAGCAAATCCATGCTCCGAATGATGTTACGTTTCTCTTTATTAATACGGTAGTGTATCTGTGCCGAGTTAAGAGTGGTATCGGGCACGAACGGCGCAAAAGACAACTGAAAGAATGAATGGATTGTTACTCCGCCCGCATTGATAGCCGCAATACCCGTAGGCGCCAAAACAACCATGCGTTTAGGACTTTGTTCTCTTAACCGTCTTAAAAATGTAGTTTTTCCAGTTCCGGCTTTACCGGTAAGAAATAGATGTGTGCCTGTATTTTCTATGAACTGCCAAGCAAGTTGCAGTTCAGGGTTATTTTCCATGTGCTTCAAATTTTCAACAAAGGTAGCTAATATTCTTTTTCTTTCGTCTTGATACGAAAGAAAAAGAACATCATTTCATGGAACCGCCTACGATATCCAGCAACTCATTGGTAATCGCCTGCTGCCGACTCTTGTTATACTGCTTCGTCAAATCTTGAATCAGCTCGTTTGCATTGTCCGTAGCTACCTGCATAGCTAACGTACGCGCGGCATGTTCCGAAGTATTTGAGTCAACGGCAGCAGTAAACAGTTTTTGGCTCAATACGGTCGGGATAAGGTTGGCTATCAGTTCTTCGGCGTTGGGTTCGATGATATAATCGTTTGCTATTTCATGGTCTTCCACTTCCTCCTTGTTCTTTTGTTCCTCCTCATCTATGATATGCGTCAAATCGATGGGGAGATACGTTTCACGGAGAAGAATCTGCAAGCCCATAGATTTAAAGTGATGATAGATAATCTCTACACGATCCACTTCGCCGGATACATACATTTCCATCAGGTGGTGAGCCAGATCGGCGGCTTCCTGATAAGTCGGTTTATCGGAGAGCGTAGGAGAAGTTTCCTGTGGTTGGAACCCCATGCGCTTCACGGCTTCATCCACTTTCTTGCCTACCGGAAAAATCAAGATGTTGTCCTGTCCCAGGGTACGGTATTCGCCAACCGTTTGCAATAACATTTTGATGACGTTGGCGTTGAAAGCACCACACAGAGAGGTGTTCGAGGAAAAAGCGACAATGGCAACACGCTTCACTTCGCGTTCCTTCACATAAGGAGACTCGACAGGAAGGTCTGCGCTTAGGAAATTAGTCAGAATCTTGTTCAACTTCCTCTGATAAGGCAGCATATTCTCAATGGCTCCTTGTGCCTTGTGTAATTTGGCAGAAGCCACCATCTTCATTGCTGAAGTGATTTTTCGGGTACTTTTTACCGAATTTATTCTGGTTTTTACTTCTTTCAGTGAAGCCATAACTTTTTAATTTAAGAATTAAAGATGAGAAATGAAGAACCTGCTATGCAGTATAAACAAATGATTTCTTCATTTCTACACATTTCTATAAGTACTGTTTCGCAACCATGGCGGCAGTCTCTTCGATGGCGTTCGTTACACTATCGTCGATAACACCGGTTTTCAATACATCCAAGACATCCTCCTGGTGATTCAGTTGCAGAGATTCGATGAAGCTGCGTTCAAAGTCCTGTACCTTATCCAATGGGACGTTACGGAGAAGTCCGTGCGTACCACAATAGAGGATAGCAATCTGCTGCTCTACGGGCATCGGACTGTACTGAGGTTGAATCAACAGTTGGGCATTCTTGCGTCCCTTGTCGATGGTCAGGGCGGTAATCGGATCCATATCACTGCTGAACTTGGAGAAAGCTTCCAGTTCGCGATATTGCGCCTGGTCCATCTTCAGTGTTCCGGCAACCTTCTTCATGGCCTTGATCTGCGCGTTACCACCTACACGGGAAACCGAGATACCGACGTTGATGGCCGGACGTACACCCTGATTGAACAAGTCAGTTTCGAGGAATATCTGTCCGTCGGTGATAGAAATCACGTTCGTAGGGATATAGGCCGAGACGTCACCTGCCTGCGTTTCGATGATAGGCAGTGCGGTGAGAGAACCGCCACCTTTGACGATATCTTTCAGACTGTCCGGCAAGTCGTTCATTTCGCGTGCCACTTCTTCCTGGCTGATAATCTTTGCCGCACGTTCCAACAGACGGGAGTGCAGGTAGAAAATATCACCCGGATATGCTTCACGTCCCGACGGACGACGAAGAATCAAAGAAACCTCACGATAAGCTACCGCTTGCTTGGAAAGGTCATCATAGACAACCAATGCATGACGACCGGTATCACGGAAATACTCACCGATGGCGGCACCCGCAAACGGTGCATAATACTGCAATGCAGCCGGGTCACCGGCTGTGGCGGCAACTACAATCGTGTATTCCAGTGCACCGTACTCGCGAAGCGTATTCACGATAGAAGCAACAGTAGAACCCTTCTGACCGATAGCCACATAGATACAATATACAGGGTCACCCGCCAGAAAGTTATTACGCTGGTTGATAATCGTGTCAATCGCGATAGAGGTCTTTCCTGTCTGACGGTCACCGATAATCAACTCACGCTGTCCGCGACCGATAGGAATCATGGCATCCACAGCTTTCAGTCCGGTCTGCAACGGTTGGTTTACCGGCTGACGGAAGATAACTCCCGGAGCTTTCCGTTCCAACGGCATATCATACAGGTCGCCACCGACGAGCCCTTTACCGTCGAGCGGTTCGCCCAACGGGTCGATGACACGTCCCAACATCCCCTCTCCCACACGGATAGAGGCGATACGCTTGGTACGTTTCACGATAAATCCCTCTTTGATTCTGTCCGTCGGCCCCAGTAGCACAGCACCCACGTTGTCCTCTTCAAGGTTCATCACGATTGCTTTGATACCATTGTCGAACTCAAGCAGTTCATTCGCTTCGGCATTCCGCAGTCCATAGATACGGACAACACCGTCGCTCACCTGGAGCACCGTACCGATTTCGTCAAGTTGCACATTGGCATTGATTCCTTCGAGCTGCTTGCGCAATATATCCGATACTTCGCTTACTCTTATATTTTCAGACATTATACAATTCTCCTATTCTTATCAATAAATTGTTGTTTCACTCGCTTCAACTGCGTGGCAACGCTCGCGTCCAGCCGGTAGTCGTTGATATCGAAGATAAATCCACCGTCGATAGACGGATCCACCACCGTTTCCAGTTCCACTTGGGCGTGCAGGATATGCGTGGCAGCAGAGCGAATCCGGTCTTCCGTCTCCTTATCGACGGGCACGGCCGTAATCAGCCTGCCGGTGCCGATATGTTTCAGTTTCCGGTAAAGATCCATATACATCAGGCTGATAAATTGCAGATAGCCCTCACGCCTGTTTCTCAATACCAAAGTGATGAAACGGACAAACTCCCTCGTTGACTTACCGTCACCATCGGCAGCGGTACAGACCAGCGCCAATTTCTCTTTCGTCGTGACGACAGGATTTTCAAGCGTTTCACGCAACCCGGGCTGGGCACGGAAGCAATAGGCCAGAGTCATAAATTCCTGGTATATCCTGTCCTCCAAACCTTTTTCCTGCGCGTATTCAATCATCGCTTTTGCATAACGCATCGAGAGTATTCCGACTTCCATCTTCCTTAGTTCTTATTCGGGGTTAATACTTCATCCAGCATCCGGTCAATCATGCCCATCTGCGCATCCTTGTCCTCAAGACTCTTGCGGAGCACCTTCTCGGCGATGTCGACCGAAAGAACAGCCACCTGGCGACGTATGTCGCGGATAGCTTCGTCCTTTTCAATCTGGATTTGTTGTTTCACCGCATCCAGTTCCTTTTGTGCGGCTATCTCGGCTTGCTTGCGGGCCTCGTGAACAATCTTGTCACGTTCTTCCATCGCTTCCTTCAAGATGCGTCCCTGTTCCTTGTTGGCAGCAGCCACCAACGCGTCGCCTTCCGCTTTCAGCTTGGACAACTGTGCATTGGCTTCCCTCGCCACCTCCAAGGACTGGTCGATATAGGTCTTACGGCCTTCCACCATCTTGATGATGACGGGGAAGCCGTATTTTGCCAATATCACGAACACAATCCCGAATGAGAGGAACATCCAGAACAACAGGCCACTATCAGGTAATAGTAATGACATAGGCTTAGAGGAAGAATACCAACAGACAAACTACTACCGCCAACAATGCCACACCTTCAATCAAGGCGGCGGCGATAATCATATTCATACGGATATCACCTGACGCTTCCGGCTGACGTGCAATAGCTTCCATAGCCGAACCACCAATTTTACCAATACCCAAACCAGCTCCGATTACTGCAAGACCTGCACCGATAGCTGCACCTAATTTACTTACTCCTACTGCTGCCGCAGTGGCTTGTAACAATACTGATAGGATCATAATTTTCAGTTTTAAAATGGTTTATATTTTTTATTTACTCTCTTTTTATTCTCTATTTATTCATCTATTTATTTCTCTTCTGCCTTGACCTTTGCCCCTTCCTGTGCCAGTCCAATAAACACTGCCGACAACATGGTAAATACGTAAGCCTGGATGAAAGCAACCAACAGTTCAAGCGCATTCATAAAGATGTTGAACAATACGGAAGCCACCGTCAGCGTGCCATTCAGCGCAGGCCCCATGCTTGCCGAGATGAATATCAGACAAGTGAGCACCAACATCGCCATATGTCCCGCCAGCATATTGGCGAAAAGACGGATCATCAAGGCAAACGGTTTCGTAAAGATTCCGAAGAACTCGATGAACGGCATCATCGGCACCGGCACTTTCAGCCACCAAGGCACATCCGGCCAAAAGATATCTTTCCAATAATGCTTCGTTCCGAAGACATTCACTGCCAGGAACGTACATATCGCAAGTACCATGGTAATGGCGATATTTCCCGTCACATTCGCACCTCCGGGGAAGAGCGGAATCAATCCCATCATATTATTGATAAAGATAAAAAAGAACGCTGTCAGCAGATACGGGGCAAACTTCCGGTAGTTCGGGCCGACACAACTCTTGATGATGTCGTCGTTCACCATCATGATGAACATCTCCATAAATCCGATAAATCCACCCGGCGCTTTGGCTCCTTGGGGACGTTTCCTGTACCAGTGCGCCACACTCAACACGATAACCAGTAGCAATACGCTGTTGAACAGCAGGGCGAATGTCACTTTCGTAATAGAAATATCCCAAGGGCGAACCTGCTCACCTGCCGCATTATATTCCACCAATTTGCCTTCGTACTTACTTCCTGCGGGAGCGATGGAGAGTCCTTCATACGTACCGCCATTCTCTTCGAGCCGGGAAGAAAGGAACACATGCCAACCTGTACTACCACTATAAACGATGATGGGTAATGGTATAATAATCTGCGTCTTACCCCATGTCGTAATATGCCATTCGTATGAGTCGCCGATATGCCCGAACACGATTTCCTTCACGTCCACCGTGTTCTCCTCTTCTTCTTTCGGAGTAATCCCGTCCTGCGTTTGAGAAGTCGCGTCCCCCGCCTGTTCCTGTGCAAGAACCGGCAGGCTGACCACCAACATCAGGCAGGACAGAACCAAAGGAGCTACTATGTTATGCAACTGTTTCATTTTTCTTCTTATTTTTCTTCTTCAGTTTCCGGTTCACTTCAAAGGAGAAGAAGAACCAGGTTTCGAATATCAGATATATCAAATAGAACGAGATAAACGTGAGCAGAAACGCTTTGGCTTCTTCGCGTACGGCAAGGCAATAAATCAAGACCAGGATAATAGAAAGAATCATCTTTACCATCTTTATCGCCAGGTACAACAGTAACATTCTTTGCGGAGCGTGCAGTCGGCACGCATCGAACATATAGATACTAAACAAACCGAATAAATAGAAATAAACCGGAATGAACGGATACCCGCCGAAATAATGCCCGGGCAGAGCAAAGTGCAAAATGACCGCCCCAAGTGCCGCGCTTAAGATTGCAAATAAAGTATGCAAACCGATAAAGTTCCGTTTCGTTTTACTAATATTCACCATAATGTCACTGTGTTTTTCTTCTGTACTTATTCAATCTCGTCTTTTTCCGTCAGGAAATACAGGCAGAAACCGTCCCGTCACTCATTTCGACAAAACCACCCTGAATATCCATTGTATGCTCCTCTCCTTCCAACGTCGTATAACTCAGCGTACCCGCTTTCAATGACGAGACGATGGGCGCATGCCCCGGAAGAATGGAAAACGACCCGATGGTGCCCGGCAATGTGACAATCTTCACATCTCCGTCGAATATGCTCTTCTCGGGCGATACTATACTCAAATGCAGTTCTTTCATCACTCTATGTTTTTATTTCTTTGCCTGTTCCATCAGTTTCTTACCTTTCTCTATCGCTTCCTCGATGGTTCCGACATTCAGGAAAGCCTGTTCGGGAAGATAATCCACTTCACCGTCCAAAATCATCCTGAATCCCTTAATCGTATCTTCGATAGTCACCATCACGCCCGGCACACCCGTAAACTGTTCGGCTACGGCAAACGGTTGTGAAAGGAAACGCTGCACACGGCGGGCGCGGTTCACTACCATCTTGTCCTCTTCCGAAAGTTCCTCCATACCGAGGATGGAGATAATATCCTGCAATTCCTTGTTGCGTTGCAGAATCTGTTTCACCCGTTGCGCTACGTCATAATGTTCTTGGCCGACGATGTGCGGGTCAAGGATACGGGAAGTAGAAGCCAACGGGTCTACAGCCGGATAGATACCCAGCTCCGTAATCTTACGGTCGAGCACGGTAGTCGCGTCCAAGTGGCTGAAAGTCGTTGCGGGAGCCGGGTCTGTCAAGTCGTCAGCCGGCACATACACAGCCTGTACAGAGGTGATGGAACCTTTGCGGGTAGACGTGATACGTTCCTGCATCGCACCCATTTCCGTAGCCAGTGTCGGCTGGTAACCAACGGCGGAAGGCATACGCCCCAAAAGGGCAGACACTTCCGAACCGGCCTGCGTGAAACGGAAAATATTATCAATGAAGAACAGGATATCGCGTTTCTCGCCCTCGCTTCCGGCGTCACGGAAAGATTCCGCTACCGTCAGTCCGGACAATGCTACGGAAGCACGCGCTCCCGGCGGTTCGTTCATCTGACCGAATATCAGCGATACCTGCGATTTCTCCAGTTCGTTATAATCTACTTTCGAAAGATCCCAGTGACCTTTCTCCATCCCTTCCTTGAATGCTTCGCCGTAGCGGATAACGCCCGATTCAATCATTTCGCGCAGCAAGTCGTTACCTTCACGGGTACGCTCACCTACTCCGGCGAATACGGAGAATCCGTTATGCTTCTTGGCGATATTGTTGATAAGTTCCTGAATCAATACAGTCTTTCCTACACCGGCACCACCGAATAAACCGATTTTACCACCTTTGGCATACGGTTCGAGCAGGTCGATAACCTTGATACCTGTGAAGAGCACTTCCTGCACAGTTGTCAAATCTTCAAATTTAGGGGGATCACGATGGATGGAATAAGCGCCTTTGCGGTCGAGGTCTTTCATACCGTCGATAGAATCACCGACCACGTTCATCAACCGGCCTTTAATCTGTTCGCCGATCGGCATGGTAATCGGGCCTCCGGTGGGATACACCTTCATGCCTCGTTGCAGTCCGTCGGTACTGTCCATTGCTACGGTACGCACCGTATTCTCACCGATATGTTGCTGAACTTCCACAACCAGTATTTTGCCGTTTGGCCTTTTTATCTCCAGTGCATCGTGGATACTTGGCAGCACCAGTTCTGCATCCGTACCTTCAAAGTACACATCGACCACAGGGCCGATAACCTGCGAGATATGTCCGATAATCTGTGACATAAGCAATCTTTTTATTTATATTATTCTTTCTCTATTCCTATTGAATCTTAATAGTATGACAAGGAACGAATATTTCGCGCTTTATCTGTTTTACTATTATAATAAACAGCTAAGTTCAGCTTTTGTTCATCTATTTTCTATTTCTAATAAACTATCATCAAAAGAAATAGTTAAATAAACAACGGTGCAAATGTAGAAACAAATACGTGAGATTGTTCTTCCTTTGTCATTATTTGTCGTTCGATAACACTTATTAGCCCAAGAAATACTACAAAAATGACAAAATCGGAACCTTTCAGTTACAATTATAAAGTAATACGTATTATCTGATGATAAAATAATAACAATAGTTCGTTAAAAATTCGCCACGCCTAAGCGGCTCTGGCAGTAAATAAAATGAGTTCTTTGAAAAGTTTGTCA
>NZ_JBCOWR010000039.1:0-13694 GCF_040918965.1 Bacteroides sp. RTP21281st1_H5_RTP21281_210402
GCAGCATAGCCAAAAGAAAATATAGCAGAACTGTAAAATATAAAAGAGGTTGTGCCAACGTTTTGACACAACCTCTTCTTCTATTTCAGCTAGTCCTCATTATTATCTTCTTCATCATCCACCAGATTATTGAGTTCCAGTTCAAGATCTACCAGTTCCTGTTCCCATAACTTCAGGATATTCTTTGGCGTATCCTTAGCCGCTTTCTTTATTCTTTCCTGTGCCAGGGATACTTCATGCTCCAATTGCCTACGTCTGCTCATATTATTCTAATTTTTAAATGACTGTTTCTTATTATCTTTTCAATAATTCCGGAATGTCCGAAGGTTCTTCCGCTACTCGTATACCGGCAGCTTCCAGTGCTTTGACCTTCTCTTCTGCCGAACCGGAACTTCCTGAAATAATGGCTCCCGCATGTCCCATCTGTTTTCCCGGAGGAGCGGACTGTCCGGCAATAAAAGCCACAACAGGTTTGCTGACATTCTGACGAATATATTCGGCAGCCTGTTCTTCCGCGTTTCCGCCGATCTCTCCAATCAGTACAATAGCTTCTGTTTCCGGATCGTTCTGAAACATCTCCAGTAATTGGAGAAAATGCAGTCCTACGACAGGATCGCCACCGATACCGATAGCGGTGGATTGTCCCATGCCATTGGTCGTCAAGTGATATACTATTTCATAAGTGAGTGTTCCGCTGCGGCTGATAACTCCGACTTTTCCTTCCTTGAAGACTTGTTCCGGCAGGATACCAACCATACTTTTTCCCGGAGAAATAAGTCCCGGACAATTTGGCCCGATCAACATGGCGCCTTTCTCTTCAACAAACCGGTGCGCTTTAATTACATCCAGTGTGGGAATCCCTTCCGCAATGCAGACAATTAACCGGATACCCGCATCTGCCGCTTCCATAATTGCATCCGCCGCAAAACGCGCCGGAACGAAAATGATGGAAGTATTGGCCTGCGTCTGTCCGACAGCTTCATACATGGTGTTGAATACTGGAATACCGTCTACGTCCGTTCCGCCTTTGCCCGGAGAAGTTCCGCCAACAACATTGGTTCCATATTCTTTCATCTTTTTGGCGTGGAAAAGTCCGTCTCTGCCTGTGATTCCTTGTACAATCAAGTGAGTGGATTTATCTATTAATATGCTCATAATTGGTTTACTTTTAAAGTGATTCGTTATGCATTATGATTTCAGAGTCATCAATGCGGCTTCTTTCATGGTCGTGGCTATCTGAAAACGGTTATGATTCCGCAGCAACTCCCGTCCGATATTCTCATTGGTTCCTGTAAGCCGTACGATGACAGGTATATCGCTCTTTATCATGTCGAATGCCTGGATAAGTCCCATTGCCACATCATCACAGCGGGTGATTCCGCCGAAAATATTAATCAGAACCACTTTGACTTTTTCGTCCTGCAACAGGAGTTTCATGGCTTCCACTACTTTGAGCGGATTGGAACTGCCGCCGATATCCAGGAAGTTGGCCGGATTTCCACCGTGCAGTTTAATCATATCCATTGTAGCCATGGCAAGTCCGGCGCCGTTCACCATGCAACCGATATTACCGTCCATATGAACATAACTGAATCCTTTATCTTTCGCGTTTGCTTCAACCTTTTCTTCTTCCGTCGGATCAGATAATGCCTGTATGCCTGGATGACGGTAAAGAGCATTATCGTCAAAAACAATCTTGGCATCAATAGCTATCAGCGTACCCTTTGCGGTGAGCGCCAACGGATTGACTTCCACCAACGATGCGTCGTTTTCTATAAATACTTTATAAAGTTCCTGAAGGATAACGGCCATCCTGCCTGCCTGTTCCATCTGTGGAAATAGGGAGAAAGCGAAATGCCGTGCCAAATAATCGGGAAGCCCGATAAACGGATCTATTGAATACCGGATGATTTTTTCCGGTGTTCGCCGGGCTACTTCTTCAATATCCATTCCACCGGATGCGCTCATCATAAGAACAACGGAACGTGTGTTCCGGTCGATAGTAAAGCCGACATAATATTCGGCTGCAATATCAATGGCTTCACTCACCAGTACCTGATTGACGGGGAGCCCTTTGATGCTCATCCCAAGAATATTTCTTGCTTCCTGATAGGCATCTTCCATGTTATCTACCACTTTGACTCCACCGGCTTTTCCCCGGCCACCCGTCAATACTTGCGCTTTAATAACGACTTTGTCCGTCCCGATAGTCCGAAATGCGGCTACAACACTCGCGGCGGTACGGCATAGCGTGTGCCTCTCAACAGGTATTCCATACTTGGAGAAAATCTCTTTCGCTTGATATTCATGTATTTTCATGGCTCACAAATTTGAGTAAATGATTCCTACTAATAAAACAGAAGCAAGATACGGAAAGTTTACGGAAAAGAATTCTGCCTGAATGTTTTAGAACATGTTAGTATCCTTTTGGTATGAAGATTGAGAATAAAAAAAAGCGTGTTGACAATCCTGCCAACACGCTGTAAACTAATGAATAGTGTATTTTTTCTGATGTTTATGCAATGCCATGGGCACTGACAGAACCGTCTATCTTTTTAATCAATCCCTGAAGTACTGCACCCGGGCCGCATTCTGTGAAATCAGTAGCGCCGTCAGCAATCATATTCTTCACTGATTGAGTCCAGCGTACGGAAGCAGTCAGCTGGGCAACCAGGTTTTTCTTGATTTCGGCAGGATCAGTATGAGGGAGGGCGTCTACATTCTGATATACCGGACATTTGGGAGTATGAATTTCTGTTGCCTTGATAGCAGCTTCCAGTTCTACTTTAGCCGGATCCATTAACGGAGAGTGGAAAGCGCCACCCACTTTCAACGGAAGAGCGCGTTTTGCCCCGGCAGCTTTCATCAGTTCGCAAGCTTTCTCGATACCCGGTATAGAGCCGGAGATAACGATTTGTCCCGGACAGTTGTAGTTGGCAGGTACACAAACTTCACCTTCTGCATTTACAGACGCACAGATTTCTTCTACTTTTTCATCCGGCAATGCGATAATGGCAGCCATGGTAGAAGGAGTTGCTTCGCAAGCCTTCTGCATAGCCATTGCACGTGCATAAACCAGTTTCAAACCATCTTCAAAGCTCAAAGCACCGGCAGCTACCAATGCAGAGAATTCGCCGAGGGAGTGTCCCGCAGTCATTTCCGGCTTGAAGTCGTCGCCCATGCAAAGAGCAGAGATAACGGAATGAAGGAATACGGCAGGTTGAGTCACCTTTGTCTGACGAAGGTCTTCGTCTGTACCGTTGAACATGATATCTGTAATGCGATATCCAAGGATATCATTTGCTTTTTCAAACAATTCTTTTGCTAAAGCTGAGTTTTCATACAGGTCTTTACCCATTCCTACGAATTGAGCGCCTTGACCGGGAAATACAAATGCTTTCATATTTTTATTATTTAATTGATTTTTAATTGCGGGTGCAAAGTTACGTATTTTTATGATACGACCGCACAAAATGTACACATTTGTGCAATGGAGTCGGGAAAATGCCATAGCGGGCCATTGCCGTGCCCGATGTGCAAATCCTTTCCTGCAATGATAGCCTGAGTGATATAAGTCTTGGCATGCTGGATGGATTCCCGCATGGGATAGCCTTTTGCGAGGTAGGTGGCAATAGCGGAGGAGAGGGTGCAGCCTGTTCCGTGCAGATTATTGCTTTCTATCTTTTTCTCTTTATATATATGGTATATGGATTCGGCAGTGTGCAGAAGGTCGAACATTACGTCGCCTTCCAGATGCCCGCCTTTTATTAAAATGCCGGTATGGAAACTATCTGTCAATATTTTGGCTGCTTCCTGCATCTCCCGGATGTTGTGAATGCTTTTGCCCGTGAGCACGGTTGCTTCATCAATATTGGGAGTGAGTAAGGTAACGAGAGGCAGCAACTCTTTTTTTATTTCTTCTATGGCTTCGTCCGTCATCAATTTTCGTCCGCTGGTAGATACCATGACCGGATCATATACCACGTATTCGGGCGCATACTTTCGCAGGCAATCGGAAATGACATGAACAATCTGAATGTCACTCACCATACCTATTTTTATAGCAACAGGTTGAAGGTCTTCCATCACGGCCTCTATTTGTCCGCGTACAATTTCAGGAGACATGGCTTGTACGGCGCATACTCCCAGTGTGTTTTGTACGGTCACTGCGGTAATGGCTGATGCCGCATATCCGCCTAAAGCCGAGATTGTTTTTATATCTGCCTGAATACCTGCGCCACCCGAACAATCGGAACCGGCAATGGATAAAATGACTGGAGGATGTTCCATTTTAGTTTTTTTAATATTTACCTGCAAAGATAGGATAAAAAACGATAAGGTACAAAATGGCATATCGTTTAAAGTACAATAAGTATCCTTGTTGCCACTAACCGTTATTTGCATGAAAAGTACTGATAATAAAGCGTAAATCTAGTTTTTGTACTTTATACAATTACTCATCCCGGAAATAGCTAAAATACATATTGTAAATAATAAGATAACACTCTCTATACATATTGTAGTATGTATGATATATATTTATATGAAAAACAATGTTTTATAGCATGTTTGATAAGTTTGCTTTGACAGTATTTCCCTTCTATATTTGCATCGTCTTAAAGAAATAGATATGCAGAATATACAGAAAAATCCCCCTTTGGCCAACAATCACATATCAGTAGACTGTGTAGTGATTGGTTTTGACGGAGAACAACTGAAAGTATTGCTTGTAAAACGTGCAGGTGAAGAAAACGGTGAGGTATATCACGATATGAAACTTCCCGGAAGTCTTATATATATGGATGAAGATTTGGATGAAGCTGCACAACGCGTATTATTTGAATTGACAGGACTCAAAAATGTGAACCTGATGCAGTTCAAAGCATTCGGGTCTAAGAACAGAACCAGTAATCCTAAAGACGTGCGTTGGCTGGAACGTGCCATGCAGTCGAGGGTAGAACGTATTGTGACTATCGCTTATCTGTCAATGGTAAAGATAGACCGTGCATTGGATAAGAATCTGGATGAGCATCAGGCTTGTTGGATTGCTTTGAAAGACGTCAAGACATTGGCTTTCGACCATAATTTGATTATTCGGGAAGCGATGACTTATATCCGCCAGTTCGTGGAATTTAATCCTTCCATGCTATTCGAACTGCTTCCGCGTAAATTTACGGCTGCACAATTAAGAACTCTTTTTGAGTTAGTATATGATAAAGCGGTAGATGTGCGCAATTTCCATAAGAAGATAGCCATGATGGAATATGTAGTTCCTTTGGAAGAAAAACAACAAGGAGTGGCTCATCGTGCTGCCCGTTATTATAAATTTGACAAGAAGATATATAATAAGGTAAGGCGGTAAGGGTTAGTACCAGAACGCCATCCGTTAATCACTAAAATCATTAATCCGTTAATCACTAAAAAATGTTTCTATTAGGTTATGACATAGGTAGCTCGTCTGTAAAAGCGAGTCTGGTAAATGCTGAGACAGGCAAATGTGTATCATCGGCATTTTTCCCGAAAACAGAAGCGAATATTATCGCAGTAAACCCCGGATGGGCTGAACAAGACCCGGAAAGTTGGTGGGAAAACCTGAAGTCGGCTACGCAGGCCATTATGACTGAATCGGGTGTCAGTGCTGCCGAAATTAAAGCTATCGGTATTTCTTATCAAATGCACGGACTGGTGTGCGTTGACAAGAATCAGCATGTGTTGCGCCCTGCTATTATTTGGTGTGACTCTCGTGCCGTGCCTTACGGACAGAAAGCATTTGAGACAATAGGAGAGGAGAAATGTCTTTCCCATCTGTTGAACTCGCCGGGCAACTTTACCGCTTCCAAACTGGCATGGATTAAAGCCAATGAACCTGCTATCTATGAGCAGATTTACAAGATAATGCTTCCGGGTGATTATATCGCCATGAAGCTAAGCGGAGAAATCTGCACAACAGTTTCCGGCCTTTCGGAAGGAATGTTATGGGATTTCAAGAACAACCGGGTAGCTGATTTCTTAATGGACTACTACGGATTTGATTCTTCTTTGATTGCGGATATCAAACCGACCTTTGCGGAACAGGGACGTGTCAATGCTGCGACAGCCAAGGAACTGGGACTGAAAGAAGGCACTCCAATCACATACCGTGCCGGTGACCAGCCTAATAATGCCCTTTCTCTGAATGTGTTCAATCCGGGCGAGATAGCTTCTACGGCGGGAACATCGGGAGTGGTTTATGGAGTAAACGGTGAAGTGAATTATGACCCTCAATCACGTGTCAATACCTTTGCGCATGTCAATCATTCAACAGAACAGACTCGCTTGGGTGTACTGCTCTGCATCAACGGAACAGGTATCCTTAATTCATGGGTGAAACGTACGATTGCTCCCGAAGGAATATCTTATAATGAGATGAACGTCCTGGCTTCCAAGGCGCCTATCGGAAGCGCTGGAATCAGTATCCTTCCCTTCGGCAACGGTGCCGAGCGTATGCTGAACAATAAGGAAATCGGTTGCAGTATTCGCGGGCTGGATTTCAATGCACATGGCAAACATCATATCATTCGCGCTGCTCAGGAAGGTATCGTGTTTTCCTTTAAATATGGTATTGATATTATGGAGCAGATGGGTATTCCTGTGAAGATGATTCATGCCGGACACGCCAATATGTTCCTGAGTTCGATATTCCGTGATACGTTGGCAGGAGTAACGGGAGCCACTATTGAACTTTATGATACGGACGGTTCGGTAGGCGCAGCGAAAGGTGCGGGCATTGGCGCAGGTATCTACAAAGATAATAACGAGGCGTTTGCCACGCTCGACAAACTGGATGTGATTGAGCCTAATGTGGCTAAACGTCAGGAATATGCGGACGCATATGCCAAATGGAAATATCGCCTTGAAAAATCAATGGCAGGCAAAATACCGGCTCCGGTTCTTTCTTCAGATAAGTAATTGACAATATAAATAATAACCATTTAAAAAATAAAAAAGAATTATGGCAACAAAAGAATTTTTCCCGGGAATTGAAAAGATTAAGTTCGAAGGTAAAGATAGTAAAAACCCGATGGCATTCCGTTACTACGATGCTGAAAAGGTAATCAACGGTAAAAAGATGAAAGATTGGTTGAGATTCGCTATGGCATGGTGGCATACATTGTGTGCAGAAGGCGGTGACCAGTTCGGTGGCGGAACAAAACAATTCCCTTGGAATGGTAATGCAGATGCTGTTCAGGCTGCAAAAGATAAAATGGACGCAGGTTTTGAATTCATGCAGAAAATGGGTATCGAATACTACTGTTTCCATGACGTAGACTTGGTTTCTGAAGGTGCAAGCATCGAAGAATACGAAGCAAACTTGAAAGAAATCGTAGCTTACGCAAAACAGAAACAAGCTGAAACAGGAATCAAACTGTTGTGGGGTACTGCCAATGTATTCGGTCATGCCCGTTATATGAACGGTGCTGCTACTAATCCTGATTTTGACGTTGTGGCCCGTGCTGCTGTTCAGATTAAGAATGCGATTGACGCTACTATCGAACTTGGTGGTCAGAACTATGTATTCTGGGGTGGACGTGAAGGATATATGTCTCTTCTGAACACAGACCAGAAACGTGAAAAAGAACATCTGGCACAGATGTTGACTATCGCTCGCGACTATGCCCGTGCCCGTGGCTTCAAAGGTACTTTCCTGATTGAACCGAAACCGATGGAACCGACTAAGCATCAGTATGACGTAGATACGGAAACTGTAATCGGCTTCCTGAAAGCTCATGGCCTGGATAAAGACTTTAAAGTAAATATCGAAGTGAACCATGCAACCTTGGCAGGTCATACTTTCGAACATGAATTGGCAGTAGCAGTGGACAACGGCATGTTGGGTTCTATCGACGCTAACCGTGGTGACTATCAGAATGGTTGGGATACAGACCAATTCCCGATTGACAACTACGAATTGACTCAAGCAATGATGCAGATTATCCGCAACGGTGGTTTGGGCAATGGTGGAACAAACTTCGACGCTAAGACCCGTCGTAACTCTACTGACCTGGAAGATATCTTTATTGCTCACATTGCAGGTATGGACGCTATGGCTCGCGCATTGGAAAGCGCAGCAGCTTTGCTGAACGAATCTCCGTACAAGAAAATGCTGTCTGACCGTTATGCTTCATTTGACGGTGGTAAAGGTAAGGAATTTGAAGACGGCAAGCTGACTTTGGAAGACGTAGTTGCTTATGCTAAAGCAAACGGTGAACCGAAGCAGACTAGCGGAAAACAAGAACTTTATGAAGCAATCCTGAATATGTATTGCTAATTAAAATCTAATACTAAGACGATAGGGCAGTGGGGAACTGCTGCTTTATCGCCTTCTTTTTATATCTAATCCAACTACTACACACTACTTTATCCAACTTATAGAAACTATGAACAATACAACGAACGAAGGAAGCAAACTTTATTTGTATTCCATCACATCCGTTGCTATCCTGGGCGGACTGCTTTTCGGTTACGACACGGCAGTTATCTCCGGCGCAGAAAAAGGCTTGGAAGCTTTTTTCCTTTCAGCTTCTGATTTCCAATATAATAAAGTAATGCATGGAATTACTTCATCCAGTGCATTGATAGGCTGCGTGCTTGGTGGTGCTCTCTCCGGTATATTCGCTTCCCGCTTGGGACGCCGTAATTCGTTGAGACTTGCCGCCGTACTTTTTTTCCTTTCAGCATTAGGTTCTTACTATCCGGAATTCCTGTTTTTTGAATACGGAAAACCGAATATGGACTTGCTGATTACATTTAATCTTTATCGTGTCTTAGGTGGTATCGGCGTCGGACTGGCATCTGCCGTTTGTCCGATGTATATCGCGGAAATAGCTCCTTCCAACATCCGTGGAACACTTGTTTCGTGCAACCAGTTTGCCATTATCTTTGGTATGTTGGTGGTGTATTTTGTGAATTACCTGATTATGGGCGACCACCAGAATCCTGTTATCCTGAAAGATGCTGCCGGAGTTTTATCAGTTAGCTCCGAATCTGATATGTGGACTGTATTTGAAGGCTGGCGTTATATGTTCGGCTCTGAGGCTTTCCCTGCTGCTTTCTTCGGTCTGTTACTATTCTTTGTTCCGAAAACTCCCCGTTATCTGGTATTGGTACAACAAGATGAAAAAGCTTACTCCATTCTGGAAAAAATCAACGGTAAGGCAAAAGCGCAGGAAATCCTTAATGATATTAAAGCTACTGCTCACGAAAAGACAGAGAAACTTTTTACTTATGGAGTGGCAGTAATTGTTATCGGTATTCTTCTTTCTGTGTTCCAACAGGCTATCGGCATTAATGCGGTACTTTATTATGCTCCGCGTATTTTTGAAAATGCAGGAGCAGAAGGTGGCGGTATGATGCAAACTGTTATTATGGGTATCGTAAACATCATCTTCACATTGGTTGCTATCTTTACCGTAGACCGTTTCGGACGTAAACCGCTATTGATTATCGGATCCATCGGTATGGCAGTAGGAGCATTTGCAGTGGCAATGTGCGATAGCATGGCTATAAAGGGAATCTTCCCGGTACTTTCAGTTATCGTATATGCCGCATTCTTCATGATGTCATGGGGGCCGATTTGCTGGGTACTGATTTCAGAAATCTTCCCGAATACAATCCGCGGCAAGGCAGTTGCCATCGCCGTAGCTTTCCAATGGATATTCAATTATATTATATCTTCCACTTTCCCGGCATTGTACGATTTCAGTCCGATGTTCGCTTATAGCCTTTATGGAATTATCTGTGTAGCTGCCGCAATCTTCGTATGGCGTTGGGTGCCCGAAACGAAAGGCAAGACACTGGAAGATATGAGCAAGCTTTGGAAGAAAAATAAGTAAATTAGGTTAGTGTAATTTCATCGTGTCGTCAGGATTTCAGTGTGACGGCAGGATTCTATCAAGATTATGACATCATGCCAATGGTATGGTGTCATAATCATTTATATGCATATCTTTCAGTAAATCAATAGTTTATTTTGCATGATTGATGCAATAACTAACAGTTTTGCATTTTTGAGTAAATGCATAGTCTGACAATGCGCTTATCTTTGCATTGTAAAATTTGAAAAGTCACATTATTGAAAGATTATGATAACAGAGCAGCATAAAGATACCGTTTATTTTTCAAACCTTTTCGCAAGGCACTATCCTGAAATTTATGGAGATTTATCCGATATTCTTTCTCGTCATCATGTAGCACATGGTACATTGATGCACACTAAAGATTATTGGTGTCGAGACTATATGCCAATACAATGGGGGTATAAAACTTATATTCAATTCCGTTATGAACCTGATTATTTAGCAGACAAACCACAGTATAAAACTAATATTAATCCTGTATTGAAGGCTATGAGGGAAAGAATGAATATTACGCAATCTCCACTTATAATTGATGGTGGAAACGTGGTTGTGTGTGAAGTAAAAGAACCATATATGAAAGATTGGAGACCAATTATTATTATGACAGAAAAGGTATTTCAGGAAAATTCTCTGATTGATCGGAAAGAAGTGCTCGCAATATTAAAAAAGAATTTTTATGGGGCGGAGATTGTATTTCTGCCATGGGACAAATCTGATGTCTGTGGTCATACAGATGGGATTATTCATAATGTTGGTGATGGCAAGGTTTTGGTTAATCTGAATGCCTATCCCCTGAAAATAGCACGAGAGATGAGACGTAGATTGAGTAAATTTTTTGTGGTTGTAGATTTAAAACTTAGTGAGTATCATCATAATAGTTGGGCATATATAAACATGCTTCAGACACGTGACGTAATCATTGTTCCCGGACTTGGACTACCGACAGACAGAGAAGCATTAGAACAGATAAAAGAATTGCATCCTTCTTATGAAGGTCAAATCTATCAGGTAAATATCGCTTCGATTGTAGAGAAATGGGGAGGTGCATTGAATTGTTTGTCTTGGACTATGAGTAAATATATATCTGGCTTAGAGTGGTTGCTTGAATTTGATGAATAAGTGATGGCTGTCACTACAAACAAGATAATTCATAAACTCAAAATGTCGTTGATTATTTAATATCATCTAAGCGTGAAACAAAAAGTCAATATGTTCGACATAAATTTACACTAAAAAGATTATCTTTACCCAAAGAAACATTAACCTTATAATAATCATGGATACTTTAAAAAAAGAAATTGCAATATTAAGGCAATGTAGTGACTTTAAGGAAATAGAGAAACAACTTCAAACGATTAATAAATTGATAGTTACAAATTATATGTTTGAGTTGAGTAACGGGCTACGGATTTATCCAATTGAAGTAGAAGCTTATTTTAAAGATTCAAAGTTTAATGATGAGTCTGTGCATGGAAATGAACTGCAAAAAAATAATTATGGAAGATTTTATGTCCATCGTACAGGTAAAACGGAGGATTCAAAAATTAAAGGTGGAACAAGAGGAGGCGTTGATATTTGTTTGTCTGATGATGTTGATACATATTATGGTATTCTGATAAGAAGCGCAAAGTTTGATGATGGTACAACTAAATTTGGCCCGAATAATGTTTTAAAATTTATTATTGAAGATAAGAATGTAGATTATAAAACTTTGGAAAATGATTTTGCTTTAAAAGAAGCTGTTGAAGATTGTCGTGATAGGGAAAATAAATCAATTATCTTACATTCGACACGCTTTGGCCTAGGTAGAAAGCAAAGTGATGATTTCAAAGATTTGCAATTGCGGACAATAGTGGGATTACTGCTCTCGTCTTATGCATACAAGGAAAAGGAAAATGTGTTCAGGAACTATATTGTTAATGAAAACTTATCAAAAGCAGAAGCTGAAAAGAGAGCTATTGACATTCTAGGGTATTGTCCTAAGTCTTTGATAAAAAGTATATATGAGGTATTATAGCTATTAATTTTATATAAGGGTGATAAATATATGTCACCCTTATATGAATTAGCGAACGATTGGAATCCAGATTTCAGTAAGAAGTCCTTTCGTATCTGTGTCAGTAGGGGAATTCAAGTAATGTTCTAAAACAGGAGTTTCTCCTAAGCGGTAAGATTGTGGTAATTGTTTCAATATTGTTTCATAAAAAGCATCTAACAATACGTAATCTCCTTGATGGGTATAGACTGCATATGTGCTTTGTGGCAGCTCCATATACTTTATTTGACTGGTAAGAGAAGGATTGAATCCTGTTTCTTTTTGAATAGTCATGCAAGCATAAAAACGGCATTTTTCTGATGAGGTAATACCTGTATCGTCATAAGCTATGCCCCAATAATCTTCCTTATCTGGTAATAAAGAGTTTTCTTCTGCATATTTATATAGGTAATCCCAAGTTTCTGTTTCAAAAGTAGCCGTATTGCAGGTTTCATAATCACCGATATAAGATAAAAATAAGACAGGTATTGTTTCGGATTCCACTATACGGCAAGGAGGAATAGGTGAAGGATAAACATGTGCTGTTTCCAATAATTTCTTTTGTAATTCTCGGGGAGTAAGATTGTATTTTTTTTGAAGTGCATTATTAAACGCTGGTTGGTTGGCAAATCCAATATATTCATATATTTCAGTTATACTCATATTATTGTCTTTGAGTAACTGCTGGGCATATTCCATGCGTGTGCGAATGATATATTGATGTAATGATTCGCTTGTATAAGCTTTAAACATCAACTGAAGGTTACGAACAGACATACATGCTATTTTAGCTAATTCAGGTATGGATAACAAACGGTTGAACTCATCCGCCGTTTTACCTGTCCAATTCTTTTGTATCATGGAATTTAGATAATGAAGAATTGTTTCAATTTGTCCTTGATAGGAGAATTTGTTAGAACTCATATTTTTTTATTTTATATGCATATCTTTCGGTAAATCAATAGCTTATTTTGCATCAACTATATTTCTGGATATTCCAAACCATCCCGGCACAGGAAAATAAAAAGGAGAACGAAGATACCCCGGATGAGTCAGTTTCCCTTCATCCACCCGTTTCTGTAATCTGCGAAGCGCAGTTGCCTTCCGTAACCCACAGATAGAGCAAAGCTGTTGTGTAGTAATGTAAGAGTTGTCTTTAAAAAACTCTGCCAGTTTTCCATCAATTTCTATATCGCTTAATTCTAGTGAACGCCGGGGCTCGCTCACTTTCTCAAAAGTGGTAGCTTTTAATTCACGAAGCAAGTCTTTCTCCGGTGTGAAGACGATTCCACTGCAATGGACGTTTTCGGCACGCATCTCTTTTGGAGAACGTACTTCAGGAGATTCAGCCTTGATACGGAATGAACCGACCCCGGGAATATGAATGCTGTTACCATTGGATAATTCTTGTTTGAAAACATCTGCGAACTCTATAAAAGAGCCTATTACATCGCTTTGTCTTAAACTACTTCTGGATTCAATCCTTTCGGCAATATCCTCTAGTGTAATGGTATCCCGTACGACCAGCCGGGCGTGATATCTCGTTTTATTGGAGTCTTTGGGTTGAGGAGTCAGGAAGAAATCATAAAGTGCATTCATTGCTTTAGTTGTTTTGTGCGCATCAATTAGCAGATTTACGCAGTTGTTTTATTTTTTTGTGCCTATCTATTGATTGGCTCACATTATGCAGGGCAGACGCATTAAAAATTATTTTCCTGTAAGAGTTGTGACAAATATTTTTCATCCCATCCCGCTTTTAGTCT
>NZ_JBCOWR010000040.1:0-10239 GCF_040918965.1 Bacteroides sp. RTP21281st1_H5_RTP21281_210402
GGATTATACTGCTCGCCAAAGTCGTGTTTCAAAAGTTCGTTTGCCTCGAATTCCGCACGTAAATCTTCCAGCAGGTCACAAGCGCGGTCAAATGTGTCGGAAACGATACACATATAATGCGTCTCGCCATTGATCCATAACCATAGGGGAATGATCACGTCGTTCCATACCGATTTTGCAAGTCCGCGCCCCCATTCGGCATATCCCTTATAAATCGGATCGTTCATCACCCTATTGGCATGCGCGATCTGAAAGTCCGCACAGTCTGCGGTCGCATAATGGGGAAGATAGGTTTCGACAAGATACCTGACATCCCGCTTCGCACGCTGTATGCGGTTCATCCGAACTGTCAGCGATTCGTCCGGATCAATCAGGTTGCCCGTGCACTGCGCACGTTTTAACTTCTCCTGATACTCCTTGAGGGCTTTTCTATCTTCAGCTTTCATTATCCCAACATTTTTGCGGCTTCATTAAGGTGCTTCTCTTGAAAGTCCAGTGTTTTAAAATAAAGTTCTGCATCGTACACCTTCATCGCATCAAATATCCGGCTCATGACATCAATGTAAATAGCGAGCGTAATCCGGTTCTTTTTGTCCACCTCTTTGAGCTGGTTTCCCCATTGCGCCACACTGTTGTCAAGTGTAGCCGCCTGTTTCCGTAGTTCGAGCACCTTGTCGCTGTCACCTCCCGCAATGGCTTCGTCAATCATGCGCAGCAGCTCCAGTTTTTGGTCTGCAAGAATGTTGATAATCTGTTTCAGGTTGTCACCCTGCTTTTGCGATGAAATAACAGATGCCTGACGCTCTTTTTTCCAAAGTGCATCATTCTCATTAATCCAGCTTGAAACAGACCTTTCCGACACGTTTATGCGTGTGGAAATCTCCTTGCACGTCATTCCTTCACGTACATAAAGGTCGTGCGCTTCCTTCTTCAATTTACGGTAGTACTCTTTACTTGGCATATCGCTTCCTTTCGTTTACTGGGGCAAAGGTCAGATTTCAGCACCACCTGTGGAAAATGGCTTTTCATGTTGGAACGTATTCTTTCCAAGTTGGAAAAAATACGTCCTTGTTAACACTGTTTTTTTTCCAACTTGAAAACGCTTTTTCCGTACCCGCCTTTCCTTTTCCAATTTTGCAGCATGAATTTTAAATATCGCGAAAATGAATCTGACTGCAACAGCGGAAAACGGACGTGCCCGGATCGAACTCAAAGGCACAATATCAAAATGGAGGGAAACGGAAGCTGAATTCACTTCCAAAGTTGAGGAACTGATCAAATCAGGGGTCAAGGACGTGCACATCTATATCAACAGTCCGGGTGGTGAATGCTTCGAAGCCAACGAAATCGTGAACGTGATCAAGAAGTTTCCCGGCAAAATTACGGGTGAAGGCGGTGCGCTGGTAGCCAGTGCGGCAACCTACATCGCTATCAACTGTACATCGTTCTCCATGCCTGCCAACGGGCTTTTCATGATCCATCAAGTCAGCGGGGGAGCATGCGGGAAAGTCGCTGATATTGAATCCACTTTGGAAGTCATGCGAAAACTGAATGAACACTACCTGAACGCTTTCCTTTCAAAGTGTACCGACAAGAAAAAAATCAAAGACGCATGGGATAATGGTGACTATTGGATGAGTGCACAGGAAGCAAAGGAAAATGGCTTTGTGACGGAAGTAACGGGCAAGGCAAAGGTTGATAAGGCTACGGCACAAATGATCACTAACTGCGGCTACACAGGTGAAATTGAGATTACTGACTCTATTAATAACAAAAAATCAAAAAATGACATGGATTTAACAATGTTGACTACCCGCTTCGGGATGGACGCAAGTACCACGGAAGCACAATTTATCGCGCAGGTAGACGTGTGGAAACGTAAGGCAGACCGCGTCGACATGCTCGAAAGACAAGAAGAGGAACGCAAGGAACAGGAGATCGAGAACGTCCTGGACAAAGCTATCAAGGAAAAAAGAATCACCGCTGACGTACGCGACGATTGGAAAGCGAACCTGACCAGCAACTTCGATACGGCAAAGAAGCTGCTCGACGCTATCAAGCCTGTGGAAATGCCTGAAGTTCATGCTCCTAGTCTGACGGATACCACAAACAAAAAGTTCGAAGACCTTCAAAACGATCCGGAGGCTTTGAAAAATATCATGGAGAAAAATCCGGCTGAATACGAACGTCTTTTGAATGACTACATAAAACGTAACGGAAAATAAAATACTAACCATTTAAAAAAAAGAATATGGCACAACCAGTAGACGGTCTTTATTTGAACAAGTACGTCGATCCCCAACTGTTGATCGAACGTCGCAATTACAGGGCGGACTTCATGCAAGTTTTAGGCTCTGTTCCTGCCGGAGCTTTGGCTGCGGATGGTGTACGCAGAAACAAACTGATTAACAATGTCGGTTTTCGCGTAAATAACACGGAAGATTTCGAGCCGAAGCAAATGACCGGAAAGAATTATATCGTACCGTGGGAAATCTACGATACGGAACCCAGTTCCTGTACGGATGACGAAATCCGTTATCTCGCTTTTGACAAGCGTGCTGCTATCCGCGTGAAGCACAATGAAGCCTTTCAGGTCGGTATCCGCAACCATGTGCTGCACAAACTGGCTCCGGAGGATGATTCAAACGAAGAAATGCCTGTTATCCGGACAACAGGCGAGAAAGATATTAACGGTCGTTTGAGACTGTCTTATAAGGATCTGGTCGATTTTGCGACGCTCGCAAAAACGTGGAACCTTCCCGTTACCGATGCCCTGTACATGGTGCTTTCCCCACTGCACATGGGTGATTTGTTACTGGATAAGGATGCGTCCAAGTACTTCTATGACCGTACTTTCTACCTTGATCCGGCAACCGGAAAACCGAAAGGTTTCATGGGTATCAAGTTTTTTGAGAATAACGACTGCCCGTTCTATAATGCGGAAACAGCAAAGAAGGTGGCGGAAGGCACAAAACCGTCTGCCGAAACGGACTTCCAAGCGAGCACCTTCTTTTATGCCCCGAATACGTATTACCACATCGAATCCGTAAAATCCCTGTATCGTCCGGAAACGACCGATACACGCAGCAAGAGTCCTACATCCGAATACCGTACCCAAACCTACGGTATTGTAGACCGTATCGAAGATTTCGGTGTTGGTGCAATTTTATCAGGTAAATCCGTATAACGAATTATTTTATGGGAAATTTTACAGGAGTAATCATCAACAAAGCAAATGGCGGGCTGGTACGGGATACCGATACCAGTGACCGCGTCATTCTGCTCGTAGTCGGTGGTTCGGAGATCGGAAAACTTGAATATTACAAGCCGGAATCCCTGAACGATATCACCGATTTGGAAGCGTTGGGATGGGACGCTGACATCGACCTTGAGAACAAGGAACTGGTGCATTACCATACCAGCGAAGTCTTCCGCCTGTCTCCGGAACGTTCACTGTATCTTATGCTGGTTCCGAAGTCTGAAAAGGTGTCAAGCCTGCTGACGAAGGAAGATTTCGTCAATGCGGTACGTACCATCAACGGAGTAAACACCATCGGTATCTGCTCACTGACTGCGGACGAAACAATCACCGTAGCCGTACAAGAGGCACAGAAGATGGTCAATAAATTCAGGGAAGACCACCTGTATATCGATGCGGTGATATTGGAAGGTGTCGGCAAGTATATCAATGCCATTGCCGACGCTGTCGACCTCCGGCAGTTGGATGCTGAAAACGTCTCTGTCGTGATTGCACAAGACCCGGCATGGGCGGTAAAGGACGAAGCATACCGGACACACGCTGCCGTGGGCAGCGCACTCGGAATGCTGTCTGTCCGCTACGTACATGAAAATATGGGCAGCGTTGATATTGAAAACCACCCACGGACGGCAAAAGGGACAAAGGACTATCCGTTGACTGACAAACTGAACGGGCTCTGGCTGGATGCAGCTTTGAGCAATGGCAAACCCTTCTCACAGTTGAGCGTATCCGACCAGAAAAAACTGACTGACAAAGGATATAACTTCGTCGGCAGCTTTCAAGGGTATGCCGGGTTCTTTTTCAGCAATTCATGTACTTGTACGGAAGCGGGCAGCGACTATGCATATATTGAATATAACGCTGTCTGGAACAAGGCTGCACGAATCATCCGCAATACCTTGTTGCCACGTGTAAGAGGCAAAGTGAAGGCTGATCCGTCAACCGGATACATCAGCAACACCACTATCAGCAGTTGGGACGCGCTTGCCAAATCCGCGCTGGAAAGCATGGTCAATTCGGAGGATATCGCGGACTTCGACATTTACATCAATCCAAAACAAATGGCTGTCAGCGACAAGCCTTTCAATATCAAGGTAAAACTTGTTGCAGACGGTATTGTCCATGAGTTTGAGATTGACCTGGGTTTCACAAATAAAATCTGAAAATATGTCATTGTTAGGAACATTAATCAACAAGTTCGGAAAAATAGCCGGATGGAACAGCGTCAAGGTCGTTATGCTCGGTCGTCAGGTAGAGGGCATCACAGCCCTTTCCTACAAGGATAGCAAAGAGAAAGAAAACATCTACGGTGCTGGAGAATTTCCTGTCGGTCGCGGTGAGGGGAATTACAAGGCTGAAGCGTCAATCACCCTTCTGAAAGAAGAGGTGAATGCCTTGCAGTTAGCACTCGGTGCGGGGAAGCGTCTTACGGATATTGAACCGTTTGATATTCCGGTCATGTATGAGTATAAAGGGCTTGTCATGAAAGACGTGATCCGGAACGTCGAATTTACGGACAATGGTGTCGACGTTAAACAGGGTGATAAAAGTATTGCCACACAATTCACCCTTCTTCCCAGCCATATCGACTGGAATGTGGCAATGTAGTTTAATAACCGTTTAAAAGACTTTTAAAATGGAAGTAGAAGAAAAGAAAATCAAGACAGGGAAACCTTACGAGGAACTGACAAAGGAGGAAAAAGCTTTGATAGTTGATTTTACAGAAGAAGAACATGCAGGAATGAAACTGAAATACGGGAAACGCCTGAAGCATGTCACCGTACAAGTGGACGAGGATGAACGCTACGACTACCTGATTGTCCGTCCGAATAAGAATATCCTGCTGGCTATGGCAAAGAAAAAGGATGATCTTGAAGAAGCAAATGACATCCTGATCCGGAACTGCGTGGCGGCAGGCAATATGGAGGCGTTGGAAGATTCCGCTGTCTATACTTCAGTCCTGACCGCCATCGGACAACTGATCGCCGGACAGGCGGCTTTTATCAGCAAAGCATAGAGGAATATTCATCAGCGTTCGGTCTTGTCGAGGGAATAGATGCCATCCTGAAAAAAGTATATGGCTTTGACATCCCGGACAAACTGGACGAAGATGAATGGCTCCGGCTCTATGCCGAATACCGCATGTTGCGGAAAACGGAGCTGGAAGAAATTGAAATAGTAATGCACAACGCATTCGCTAAAGTTGTAAACCGATTATTCTCAAAAGACAATGCAAGTGACTCAATGGATATTGGAACTGGTTGACAGGATCACGTCTCCGCTACACGCAGCAACCGATGCAGCCGAAGAAGCTACACGGGTGATTGATGACACGGAAGAAGTGGTTGAACGTCTTGGGGAGACATCGGGAAAAGCAGCCGGAAAACTGGAAGGGTTGGGAAAAGGAATGTTCTTTCTCAACCAGCTGAAAGAAGGTGTCGACAATATCCGTGATTCCTTTAATGATGCCATCGAACCGGGTATCCGGTTTGAAACCGCTGTTGCCGAAATGTCCGGTATCACCAACATGGAGGGGAAGGAACTGGACGTTCTCGCCACCAAAGCCCGTAATACGGCAAAAGCGTTCGGTACCGATGCGGCAGACGCTATGGTCGTTTATAAGGACTTGCTTTCAAAGATTACTCCGGAACTGAAAAAAGCACCGGACGCGCTTGAAATCATGTCGAACAATGTAATGACACTTAGCAAAACGATGTCAAATGATGTTCCCGGAGCATCAGCCGCCATGTCCACTGCAATGAACCAATACAAGGTTTCCCTTGATGATCCGATGAAAGCCGCACAAACAATGACGGATTATATGAACATCATGGCGGCAGGAACTGTCGAAGGTTCTGCCGAAATCAGGGAGGTCGCGGAAGCATTGAGACAAACGGGTAGTGTTGCAAAAACATTCGGGGTTGAATTTGCCGAAACAAACTCCCTGATCCAGTTGCTTGACAAATCGGGGAAAAAGGGTTCTGAAGGCGGTATCGCTTTGCGTAACACGATAGTCAAGTTACAGGCTCCGACTACGGACGCGATCAAACAACTGAAAGCTGCAGGGGTCAATATAAAAACGATGCAAGACCAGTCCCTTTCACTGACCGACCGACTGCGTGCCCTGACTCCGGTCATGCATAACGCCACAATCATGTCCGCGTTGTTCGGAAGTGAAAACCTTGCTTCAACGATGGCTTTGATTGAGGGTGTAGACCAAATTGACACATGGACGGAAGCGATACAGGGTTCTACTTCTGCGGTCGACATTGCAAATAAACAAATGGATACTTATGCCGAAAAGCAGAAACGTATGCAAGCGTTTATCGACGACCTGAAGATCAGTTTCTTTGAATTTGTGGAACCTATCGCCCCTGCCATTGAAGTTGTAGGAATCTTTGTAGGCGCGCTTGTCACGCTTGGAACTGTCGCATGGTCTGTTTCGCAGATCATGTCACTTGGAATAACAAAGATTGCCGGGGTTTGGATTGCGTCGATGGCTAAGATGGCATTGTCTACAATCATTAATAGTCGGCTAATTTCCGTCGCTATCATGGGCATCCCTGTCATCGGCTGGATTATTGCAATCATAACGGCTGTCATCGCTTTCGTGGCTTTCCTTTACAATAAGTTTGAAGGAGTCCGTGTGTTCCTGTTCGGATTGTGGGAAGTCCTTAAAACGGGCTTTCTTTCCTTTTTCAAGACGATTCATACCATCCAAATGGGAATCATTGAAATTCTGAACCCGGTTAACTGGTTCAGGGATGACTGGAGCATCAACGACGTATTTGAACGGGTAAAGAAAGAAGTGTTTGACAACGCTGTGGCAGTCGGTCGGGCATGGGAAGAAGGCAAGGAAAAAGGACGGGAAAGCTGGCGGAACAAAGACAAAGTCCCCGGACTTGACAAGTTCCAACTGGACACCGCACCAGCGGCAGTCAACAAACCGACCGCTGTAACCGCAACCGGAGGAACTTCCGGGAAAGATGTGGGACTTGGCGGAAAAGGCGGAAGCAGCGTAAGGAATATCACTATGAATGTGACATTCAACAATCATTTCAGTGTTGCGGCAGGTGCGGACATGCGCGATGTTGCGGATAAGGTCAAACGGGAAATTTTAGCGGTGATAACCGATACAGTACCAGCAATAGGATAAAGTTATGACAGGAAATACAGCGTTAAATATTGGTGCATTGTTCACGGAAGTTTTCGGAATCTCATCCCCGATTTATCTTCCGTGGGGAAGAACCCTGCAGGATTATGATCCGGGGAAATACATCGGGGTGACAACCATCCCGGATGCCGAAGCCGAAGCGTACAGCTGGATGGGGACTCCGGTCATCGGGACGTTTACCCTTGACGGTAACAAGCAATACAGTACCTATAATCCGGACGGATCACGCGGAACGATGAATATGGCTAGCTTTCCGATGCCGTATGCAACGATTGTAGACTTTTCACGTTCAATGAACTGCTCAAAGACGAAGGTATTGGGCGTTCACGGAACTGTAAAGGAGGTCTACGGGCTCGACGACTGGAAAATCAATATTCGGGGATTTTGCATAGCAGACAAGAACCGGGAAGGTTATAAGACGGTTGCCGAACAAGTGAACGCACTTTGCAAGTTCCGCAAAGTGACGGAAGCGGTCGGAGTTACGGGAAGCATCTTCAACAACAAGGAAATTTACTCCATTGTTATTGATAACATTTCGTTTAATCCGATTCAGGGAAACAGCAGCGTAGTCCCGTTCACGATAGAAGCAACGAGTGATAACCCTTATGAACTGACACTATGAGTTATATGATGTGCAGCCGGATCACATTCCCGGCAAACATGAAACGCGGGGAACTGGTCATCTATACGGTTTCATCGGTTCACATTGAAAGTTCATGGAAGATGCTGACGGACTCCGCTGAAATAGTCCTTCCGAGACGTATCAGATACTTTGCGGGAAAAGACCTGAAGGAACTGCTGTCTGCCGGGGATCAGGTGAAGATTGAACTCGGATATGATTCCGACCTGTACACGGAATTTGAAGGATATATATCGCTGATCGGCTGGGGTGTCCCCGTGACGATCCGGTGCGAAGACGAAATGTATAACCTGAAAAGAAAAACAGTGTCCTATTCCGCAAAGAATGTCACACTGAAGAAACTGCTTGCAGACGTCGCCAAAGGCTATGAGGTAAAAACCAACTATGACGCGGAACTGGGTGCGGTGCGCTATTCGTCCAAGACAGTCGCGGAAATTCTGAACGACATACGGAAGAAAACCAACCTTCACTGCTATTTCATCGGCAAAACCCTGTATTGCGGAAATGTGTATTCCGAAAAGGTCGATACCGAAAAGGTAAAAATCGTACTGGAAAGAAACGCTGTCAGCCAGGACTTGAACGAAACCAACGGTGAATTCCAGGTCAAGGTAGTCAGCATCGGGGCTGGCGGAAAGAAACTGGAAGCAAAAGCCGGAACGGAAGGAAGCGAGGTTTATAACCTTACTTACAATGAGAAGGGAAAGCCCATCAAGGTCGAAGACCTGAAGAAGTTCGCCAAAGATTTCTACGAAAGCCTAAAAAAGCAGAAGTATCGCGGGGGTGTCGAACTGTTCGGAATACCTGTCGTACATCATGGTATGACGGTTGATCTGAAAAGTGAGGTGACACCGGAAATGAACGGATACTATTACGTTGAGAAAGTGACAAAGGATTTCAGTGACGATGCTACATACAGGCAAAAATTAGAGTTGGGAGGACGCGCGGAATGACAACGGATGAACAATTACGTGATGCGTTTGAAAAATGGCGTGAAGGGGCTAGACAGGCGCAACTGCGCTGGGTAACGGTAGACAAGGTTGATAAAGAAAACAAGTCAATGGACGTGACCGGAGTCATTGACCGGCTTGAATATTATGACGTCCAGTTGGGAATGGGGGCATTATGCATCTATCCGAAACCGGGAACGACTTGTCTGGTCGGAATCGTCGAGGGACAGGAGACTGACGCCTTCCTGATTTCCGCAAATGAAGTGGACGAAATAGTGCTGAATGGCGGGACGTTGGGCGGACTGGTAAAAGTCGGGGAGCTGACGGAACGGCTGAACCTGATTGAAAAGGACATCAATTCACTGAAACAGAGATTGTCCGGCTGGACGCCCGTACCGAACGACGGGGGATCGGCTTTGAAAACGGCATTGTCCTCCTACACATCAGAATCACTGAAAGAGACACAGGTCGGGGATATTGAAAACGAAAAGGTGAAACAATGAAGGGACTATTACTTGACAAGGACGGTGACATCCGGATTGTTCCCCATACGGGAAAAGACGGGCTGACCGGATTCGTGGTCGGTGACACGCTGATTCAGAATGCGGCAACCGTGCTGGAGCTGAATCAGGGAGAGTTGAAAGAAGACCCGGTGCTGGGCGCGAACCTGATCCGGTATATACGGTCAAAGGCTGATAAAACAGCCATTGAGAAACAAATGAAAATCCACCTGAAACGCGCAGGCATTGACTATTCGGAATTGGTGGACAAAATAAATATTGAAATTACTAACGATTAAAATTAACGAAAATGAAAGCAAGTAACGATTTGATTAAAAAGTTCGGAGTGGATAAAATCATTCACGGACTGATTGGAATGCTTATTCTAGCCGTGTGCGTGATAGCATCTGTTTTCCTGTTTGGTGTGAATTTCTTTAGCGTACTGGGCGGTATGATTTTGGGAACTGTTTCCGCATGGCTGGCTGGAAAATGGAAAGAATCGAAAGACGATGTTCCGGACGCAGCAGACATCCGGGCGACAGTACGCGGGGCATTGTTGGCGGATGTAGTCATATTACTGGTATGGATAGTCTTCCGCCTGATTCTATAACCCGTATGTATCATGAAAAGGCTACACGTACAGTTATGGATCGCGGTTTTCCTGTCCGTATCCGGAATGATCCTGCTGTTTTGCGGATTTTGGGTAGTACCTACGGGAC
>NZ_JBCOWR010000041.1:0-9226 GCF_040918965.1 Bacteroides sp. RTP21281st1_H5_RTP21281_210402
ATTGATTTATAACTAAATAATAAAATATAAACAAGGCATATTTAAAAATAAAAAAGCACGGAATTTGACGAAGAACCCTTTGTTCTTGTGGAACTTGGTAAAGCCAAGAAAAGATTCTCGTTTAAATATCAGTGAATAAACACGTTGCAATCTATGCTTATAAGACTCAAAAAAATAATTTGAAGTAGGGTATAAAAAACTGTACCAAAAACATTTCATATTTACAATAACAGATAAAGCTTGATATAAATTGTTTTATTTATGACAGGAGAAATAAATAAGAATAGACGACCAATAGTGTGAACAAATAAAAAACTGATAACTAAATTGTTTATTAAGAACTTATTTATATCTTTACAGCGTTCTAATACTATAAATTTTGAATATACCAATAAAACAACGTTTCTTTACCAAGTTCCACAAGTACTTGATAATAGTTATTTCAAACAAATCCCGAACAATCTTCTAATTGTATATTTCCTTTTAATAAAAGATATCTATTAACTTTTATAATTTATATCTACTCGAATAGCTTTTTCCAGGGACATAGAACCTATCACCGGAAAGCTGTATTCGAGAGTTTATTCATAGCCTGATTAGATTATCTTCATTACCTACTATTACTTCGTTTAACCATAGTTATTCGCAAAGCACACTATAGTTATACGAAATAAGAATGTCTAATGAAATATATCCTGATAGGCAAACGGTGAAAAAGAAATACCTATGACGGCAACTTAAAAGAACAATATAGCTGAACGACCGCAACAATCACATACCCGGCTGCGATAGTTTGCAATGCATTGGAATATAAATAAATATGCCGGATATCGAGTCCCAATAAGTATACATGAGCTGTCTCAAAATGTAACTCTTTCCACTTCGCCGTTACCCCACGAGAACTTTTATCAATCTATTCCCCAAAGCTGAAGTGAGTTTATTCAGATATTCTTTGCGAATTAACCCTAATTCCGGAAAATCGCCTTTCCAAAAATTATACTTTCCTAATTGTTGCAATCGGTTATCCATACTTTTGCTCTCTTTTGAGACAAAGATACAGAAAATTATCAGTTACACTTGAGAATATCACTAAACAATAGACAATTTTCAAGTGTAACTGATAAAATCGAATAAGAAACAAACTACAATAGAATAGAAAAACAAAAAACATATTTGACGTCCACAAGATTAATAATTGAAGATGCAAACATTCTTATGCGAACCATCTTTAACTATCTGAAAGCATCCTAACGCAAAAAGGCGGTTCGAAATTCGAACCGCCTTCTGCAATATATCTAATATACAAATTAGAGTTTCGGACCAGCAGCAACCAAAGCCTTACCAGCTTCGTTACCTGTAAACTTAGCGAAGTTCTTGATGAAACGTCCAGCCAAGTCTTTTGCTTTTTCTTCCCATTGGCAAGCACATTCGTAAGTGTCGCGCGGGTCAAGGATTTTCGGATCAACACCTGGAAGTTCTGTAGGAACAACGAAGTCGAAGAAAGGAATAACCTTAGTAGGAGCTTTATCGATAGAACCGTCAAGGATAGCGTCGATGATACCACGAGTATCTTTGATAGAGATACGCTTGCCGGAACCATTCCAACCTGTGTTAACCAAGTATGCCTTAGCACCAGTCATTTCCATCTTCTTAACCAGTTCTTCTGCATATTTAGTCGGGTGCAGTGACAAGAAAGCAGCGCCAAAGCAAGCAGAGAATGTCGGAGTCGGTTCAGTGATACCACGTTCTGTACCAGCCAATTTAGCTGTAAATCCAGACAGGAAGTAATACTGAGCTTGTTCAGGGTTCAGGATGGATACCGGAGGTAATACACCGAATGCATCAGCAGACAAGAAAATAACTTGTTTTGCGTGAGGACCTTTAGAAACAGGCTTAACGATGTTTTCAATGTGATAGATAGGATAAGAAACACGAGTGTTTTCTGTTACGCTCTTATCTGTGAAATCGATCTTGCCATTAGCGTCAACTGTCACGTTTTCAAGCAAAGCATCACGTTTGATAGCATTGTAGATATCCGGTTCGCTTTCTTTATCCAGATTGATAACCTTAGCATAGCAACCACCTTCGTAGTTGAATACGCCTTCGTTGTCCCATCCGTGTTCGTCGTCACCGATCAATTTACGTTTCGGGTCGGTAGACAAAGTAGTTTTACCTGTACCTGACAAACCGAAGAAGATAGCAGAGCTGGTTCCTTCCATATCCGTGTTAGCAGAGCAGTGCATAGAAGCGATACCACGAAGCGGGTTCATGTAGTTCATGATAGAGAACATACCCTTCTTCATTTCACCACCGTACCAAGTATTCAGGATAACTTGTTCTTTAGTTTTCAGGTTGAATACTGTAGCAGTTTCAGAGTTCAAGCCCAGTTCCTGATAGTTGTCAACCTTAGCTTTAGAAGCGTTGAAACATACGAAATCAGGTTCTCCGTAATTAGCAAGTTCTTCAGCAGTCGGACGGATGAACATGTTAGTTACGAAGTGAGCCTGCCAAGCTACTTCCATGATGAAACGCACTTTCATACGAGTAGCTTCGTTAGCACCACAGAAAGTGTCAACAACGAACAGACGTTTGCCTGACAATTGCTTTACAGCTTTAGCTTTCAAGTCAGCCCAAGCTTCTTCAGTACAAGGTTTGTTGTCGTTTTTGTATTCGTCAGAAGTCCACCATACAGAATCAGCAGAAGCTTCATTCTTAACGAAGAATTTATCTTTAGGAGAACGACCGGTATAGATACCTGTCATTACATTAACAGCACCTAATTCAGTTACTTGACCTTTTTCAAAGCCTTCCAGACCTGGTTTTGTTTCTTCAGCGAACAAAACGTCATAAGACGGATTGTGCAAAATCTCGGTCACACCTGTGATACCGTACTTGCTTAAATCTAAATTTGCCATTTTCTTTGAATTAATTAAATTGGTATTTTGTTTTATTATCTCTTTTCACCTTTGACTAAGAAGGGGATTGGGAGCACCCCTTGTAAATCCGGGTACAAAAGTAATACTTTCTTTGGAAAGGAAGAAGGTATTAGAGAAATTTTTCCCTAATTGAATCTCTTTTATAAATTCCTAACAATATCTGCAAACTGAACGTTGCAATTTGAAAGATTATCGCTTACTTTGCAAGTCTGTATGATATCAGAACTATGAAAATGAGATTAAATTATGATTAAACTATAATATGAAAGTAATTGATTTTAGCAAAACAAATTCGATTCTAAACCAGTACATATCCGAAATCAGAAATGTAGAAGTTCAGAATGACCGCCTGCGTTTCCGCCGTAATATAGAGCGTATCGGAGAAATCATGGCCTACGAAATGAGCAAGGAGTTTAGGTACTCTGTAAAGGACATCCGGACACCACTGGGCACCGCTCCGGTCAGCACACCGGACAACCAACTAGTTATCAGCACCATTCTGCGTGCGGGACTTCCTTTCCACCAAGGCTTTCTAAGCTACTTCGACGGAGCGGAAAACGCATTCGTTTCTGCCTATCGCAAATACAAGGACACACTGAAATTCGATATACATATTGAATATATCGCTTCGCCGCGCATTGATGACAAAACGCTGATTATCACCGACCCTATGTTGGCAACGGGTGGCAGCATGGAACTTAGCTACCAGGCAATGCTGACCAAAGGCCATCCCGCCGAGATTCACGTAGCTTCCATTATCGCCAGCCAACAGGCCATCGACCATATAAAAAACATATTCCCCGAAGACAAGACTACCATTTGGTGTGCGGCTATCGACCCCGAAATCAATGAACATTCTTACATTGTTCCGGGACTGGGCGACGCCGGCGACCTTGCCTACGGAGAAAAGGAATAAAACTTTAAAGATTCTTCCGATATTGCTGCGGCGACATCCCCACTTGCTTCTTAAAGAACGTTCCGAAATAAGAAGCATTGGGGAAGCCGAAAGCGTTCGAAATTTCCTGAATGTCCTGTTGGGTATTTTTCAGCAACGAGATACTTTTGCGGACAATCGCCTTAAAGACAAGTTCCTGCACGGTGTATCCGCAAATGCTTTTAGATACGGCGGAAAGATATTTAGGAGACAAACAGAGTTTATCCGCATAAAATTCTACACCACGCTCCTGCATATAATATTTCTCAATCAGTTGAATCAGACGGATAAAAACTTCTTTCTTGCGCCCTCCCGCCTCTTGGCCGTCATTGACAAGTTTACGATTATAAACCGAACAAATCCGGTATGTCAGCGCAAGCAGGAGCAACTTCTGCTCGTAAAGATTGAATGAATTGTCTTCTGCCCGCAAGACACTGTCCAGCAGGGACATATATTTCATGATCTCATTTTCCTCACCGGTAGTCCACACACAGCAGGGTTCTTCGGGAGTAATCCGGGAATACATGTACATAGTCACGACCGCATTACCCATAATGTCCCGGATAGGCTCTATCTGGTAAATCAGAATCTGCACTTCCAGATTTTCCGATTCCTGAAGTACCTGAAACTCGCCATCTTCGGGAATAAACAAACTTTCACCCGCTTTGGCCGTATGGGACTTTTGATTCAACGAGAACCGGAAACTACCCTGATGGCAGATAATCACCCCCAGGCCTTTCATGTGAAAAAGTTTTTTCAGGGAAGAGGGGAAAGTTACAAATACACCTCTCGAACTACATATATTTTTTCCACTCAATAAATCACGGTCAAATTGTAATAAACAGTCTTGTTGGGTATCCATAATACTAACATATTAACAAGGAAATATCAGATAAAACGATGCTAAGTTAGCAATTTTCGCTTAGGATAAGGAACGACAAGCACAAATATCATACAAATTAATCCACCGTAGATTGTCCAGCCTGCCATTTCCTTGAGAGCGGAGAGCGTAGCTTGCACCTGGATACGTCCTTTGGTAGATATAGCAGCCATATTACGGGCTTCCGTCTCGCTTTTTCCCTGATACTTCATGCCCTGAACCGTACCGAGAAAAGAGGTGGAAGCGTCGGGGTTCAGCAAGTCGACATTTTGGGCGTAACGGGTGATGTAATGTTGCTGCCGTTCCTGCAATACGTTTGAATAAATCGCCCCGCCGATACCGGGCCCCAGCACCATACGGACGGTAAGCATGATGCAAATCCAAGTAGAAAGGTACTTGAAAGGCATGCGCTGGTTGGCATAGGCGGCCGTCAGGGCATAGAGAATCATCATGCCGGTGGCACGGATAATGACCGCATACTTCAGGCGTTCATACATTCCGGCTGTCTGTACTTCAAAATACATGAAAACAGCCGACAAAGAAAGGAAGAAGAAGCCAAGGGCAAAAAGGTATTTGAAATGCAGCCCTTTGCCACCCAACGCCATGGCAATCACAGCACCGATAGCGTAACCTGCCATACACCAGTTGCCCAACGAGGCATTCTGCAAATTATCAAGATGCATCCCGACACCTGCAAACACATTGACAAACATGGCACTGGAATTGACAATCATCAACAGCAGATAGAGCAAAGCTCCCATACGGATTGTACGCAGTTTGAACGCGTCCAATAGGACATAAGGCGACCGGCGGGTGACATCCATATAAAGAAATATCCCCGCAAAAAGGATACTCACAGCGGTTGCCCAACGGATAGAGTCGTCATCATACCAGTCGAGAACCTTGCCATATACCAGTACGTAAGTGAGACACGTCAGCGAGATGCAGAACGCGGTAACATTGCCGAACTTGCGGAAATTGATGGGAAAACGCCCCGGAAACTTATAGTTGGGCATGGTGGTAAATATAATCAGGATAGAAACCAACAGAATCCCCATCATAAAATAGTATACATATTTCCACTCATATTCAAAGGACAGCCAGGCCGTCAATGCCGTGCCCAACTGTCCCAGAATCATAAAAAACAGATAAACAGCCGGTTGGCTCACACATCTCTCGATGTCCAGCTTATTCCAACCGGCAGCATCTTCCGGCTCCAGTCCGGGAGTTATATTACGGGTAGCTTCCATACCACCGGCATACCATATTAGTGTAAACAGATTGACCATCATCAGCACCATACGCAAAAAGCCTGTCAGCAGGCTGCAAAGCGCCAACAGGAAAATGCTGTCGGTCTTGGCGCAAATATAGCTGAATATATACATGAACGCGAATCCGACAATGCACATCATCTTCTCCCGACGCACGCATACCAGTTCGTACAGGAACGGTGCAAACGCCGCCATACCGATAGAGGTCACAAAGCTGGCAAACTGGATGTGCTCGGAAATGATACCAAGCCCGCTCATCATCTCGGTACTATTCACCGAATAAACTCCGCCTACCGTAAGAATCGGCAGAAAGAAGAATAACAGGATGATAATACCCAAAGGCTTGGGCATCCAGTCATAAAAAGGATAATTTTTAGGATACGAGGGCATTTAGTCAGTGATTAATGATAAGTGATTAATGATGTGACGGAGCAGGCGGCAAGACATGCTCAGAGTCTGGCTTTCACCACTACCATCATGCCGGCGGCCAGTCTTTCGTTGTCTTCCGGAGACAAATCGGTGAAATCAATACGCACGGGAATGCGCTGTTGTATCTTCACAAAGTTTCCCGCCGAATTATCCGTCGGTACCAACGAGTATTTGGAACCGGTCGCCCCTGAAATGGACGTCACCTTCCCGGTAAACTCTTTATCACTGATGGCATCCACCGTGACAGATACTTCCTGCCCGATATGCAGATTCTCGATTTGCGTCTCCTTATAGTTGGCTACAATCCATTTTTGAGTGTTGGGGAGAATATACGTAATCGTTTGCCCTGCCGAGATGAATTGCCCTTCTTCCAACGAGCGGCGGCCGAGTTTACCGTCGCAGGGAGCTACCACAACCGTGTAAGAAAGGTTCAGGCGTGCCATTTCGAGCGCCGCCGTCGCCCGTTGGATAGCGGCTTCGGTACTCACACGACGGTAAGACACTTCATCCACCCCGGAGAGGGCGGCTTTCTTCTGTCTTTGCACGGCTTCCAGTTTCTTGCGTGTAGCCTCATAATCCGTGACAATCTGTTCCAACTGAATGGGAGTGGCCGCATTCCGCTTTACCAGATTTTCATATCGTTTCCGGTCTTTCTCCAGTTTGGCAAGGCGCACTTCAATCTCGGCAATGGAAGCATCGTACACGGATGCCGTTGTCTGCGTGGTGTGCAATGTGGCATTGATTACCGTAGCGCCGGCTTGGGCGTCTTTCAGCGCGGCTTCGGCTTCCATTACGCGGATCTTATATTCACGATCGTCGAGCACCATTAAAGTATCGCCTTTATGCACTTCCTGATGTTCGGTAAAATATATCTTGTCAATATATCCCGACGCACGCAGGTTGATAGGCGACACATATTGCTCTATCTGCGCATCGTTACTGGTTTCAGTCCGGCTATAATTCAGAAAAAGGCAAACTACTTCAATTACCCCCCAAACAATAATAGCCACGCCCAGAAAGCTGACCGCAATCTGCCAACGACGAAGTTTCTTCATTTTCTTCGCCTTCTCCTGATGAGTAGCGGAAGGGATATTGTTTTCCATTGTTTCCATATTTATGATTCAGTTTTTAGTTGCGTATTATTTGACTAATGTTTCTATCTGACCGGTCAGTTTGAGCAGCATCAGGTTAGTGACCCGGTAGTTATAGTGTGCGCTGATATAGTTGTTCTGCGCTTCACTCATCTGCATTTCATCCTGCAGCACCTCGGTCATCGAAGCGATACCTTCCCGATAACGGTCGGAAGTAACGGCGTACACGTCTTCAGCCAGCAGATAATTGTCTTTCTGCTTCTTAAAGTTACGCTGGTTGTTCATCAGGTCGTTCACAGCATTCAGGTATTGGGTTTGGAGATTCTTCCGGGTGTCTTCCCATGCCAGTTTCCTGTTTTCGATGTCAATCATGGCTTTCCTTATTTTATAGGTCTTGTCCAGTCCGTCGAAAATAGGAATACGCAAAGTCAGTCCCAAGCCATAGGAACGGAACCAATGATTGGACGGGCCGGAGTGGAACCAATGATACCCCTTATCGGTATAAGCAGCATATCTCCAGTTGCCCGTCAGGCTGAGAGAAGGAATATATCCATTGCTCACCATGCGCTTCTGCCGCTCCGCCAGTTCCACCTGCGACTGCGTAAGTTGAAGCTCGTAAAGGTTTTCCGACAGGCCGGTTAAAGCCACTGTCGTAATACTGTCCGTATTGACCGGCGTCAGGGCGATTTCTTTTTCAGCAGGATAATCCATAATGTACTTCAGCATATTAAGCTGCTGTTTCATCATCGCCTGCGCATTGTCATATTGCACTTTCAGATTTTCCAAATTGATATTTACCCTTTTCAAATCGACCTCCATTGACATTCCATTGTCAAAAAAGGCTTGGGTAATGTTCCGCAATTCTTCCAGACGGGTGATATTCGCCTTTATCAGCACTATTTGCTCGGCCGTAACTTGTCCGAGGTAGTACATCTTACTGATTTGTAAAATGATATCCTCCCTTGCCTTACCATAAGATAACCGACTGATTTCCTCCATGGTTTTAGCAATGGACATGGAAGTGTAAAGAGTCTGATTGAAAAGTGGCATCTGCATTTCCAGTCCCGCATTGGCTGAATATTGCAATGTTTGGGTAATATTATAAGGAACACCGTAAGACGAACCGTCCGTCACAGATACCGGCGGGTCAAAATTATTATTATAACCGGCAGCGGCACTAATCTGCGGCAACAGTTTCGCCCGATTTTCAGAAACACCATATTTGCTTTTCTGTATTTCCTTACGTTTACTCTCCAACGACAGGTTGTTATCTATCCCTATCCGCAGACAGTCCTCCAATGTCAGGGTTTCTACTCCCTGTGTTCTTCCATTTACAACGAACAAACTTAAAAAGGTAAAAATGAACAGTAATCTCTTCATAATATGTGCTCTATAATTGGCTACAAATTTAGCGGGTTACGACATATGAAAGCTACCCATAATCCGACTCTTTCTATTCATATTTTCCTTTTTCAATGAGGAAATATTCAAGGCTTGTCAGTTTCAAGATTGTTCTCCTATTTGAAACTATTAGTTTCTCGGTATGAAACTTTTAGTTTCAAAGCAACAACACAACAGCGTTTGTTTTTCATAATTTTTTAGTGAATGCAAAGAGGTTGTGTCAAAACGCTGACACAGCCTTTTTTTATGCGCAAAGCCCAGACTTTCTCAAGCCCGGGCTTTGT
>NZ_JBCOWR010000042.1:0-8097 GCF_040918965.1 Bacteroides sp. RTP21281st1_H5_RTP21281_210402
GACCTGCTGGAAGATTTACGTGCGGAATTCGAGGCAAACGAACTTTTGAAACACGACTTTGGCGAGCAGTATAATCCGGGATATTGGGAAAAGGGAAACTTCGTAACGATGAACGGCTTTATTTGCAAGGCGTTCGGTGCGAAGCAGAAGGTTCGCGGGCTTCGTAAAGGCGCACACCGTCCTGACCTGTGGATAATTGACGACTTGGAGACACCGCAGACCATCAAAAACAACCGGATGCAGGATGATTATGCGGACTGGATCGAAGCGGACGTGCTGGCAACCATGACGGGAAAGCGCAGACGTCTGATAGGTGCTAACAACCGTTTTGCATCCCGGATGGTACAGACGATTCTCAAACAGCGGCATCCCGACTGGGACTGGCATCTGGTGAAGGCTTATGATCCGGTAACGTATGAACCGGCGTGGAAATCGATGTATTCCCCCCAGTTCTATCGTCAACAGGAAAAGGACATGGGTATTCTCGCGGCACATGCGGAATATAACCACGTACCGCTTGTCAAGGGTAAAATATTCAAGCCCGAAATGGTGAAGTGGGGAAAGCTCCCTGACCTTCACACGATGAATGCGATCGTGGCACATTGGGACATTGCGTATGCCGGGACAGATACGAGTGACTTTAACGCATGTAAGATTTGGGGACGGCATAAAAATGATTTTTGGCTGATAGACGGATTCGTAAAGCAGTCAAAGATGAAACTCTGCGTACAATGGATGTGCATGAAGCAGGCTGAATTCAGGGCAAAGGGCATTATTTGCTTCTGGCAGTACGAGTCCCAATTTTGGAACGACGAAGTCAAGCGTATCATAGGGGAAGCCGAGACGGAGACAGGTGTAGAGTTGAACCTTGTTCCGGTACAGACGCCTAAAACAACGAACAAGATACTTCGTATGATAAGCATGCATCCATATTATCAGAATTCCCGGATGCATGTCAACGAGGAACTGAAAGCAAGCCCGGACATTACTGTCGGCTTGAAACAGTTGTATGCTGTTGAACCGGGCATGACAGAACATGATGACAGCCCGGACGCTGACGAACAGGCTGTGAGGAAACTTGAAATATATACTGATCCTCCACAGTCAGAGGACGAGCCCGCGACACGCCCGTGGAAGGCGGGAAGATATAAACGTAAATACACTTGGTAACTATGAAGTATATCAACATGGATGACCTGACGACCGTCATACAAAATCGGTTGCTGGTTGAAAGTATCGAAAAAGACGAGGAAGTTTTGAACGGGATTGAAGATCTTGTCATCAGTGAAGTGTCCGCCTATATAAGCGGTCGTTATGACGTGAAAAAGATATTCGGTATTCCTCCAATACGAACGGGGTTGTTAATCCGGATAATATCCAGCATTACCGCTTTCCGTGCGGTAAGTCGGAACGCAGCCCGGAAAACGGGAAATAACCCGTTATCAGACATGAACGACTGGGCTGACCTTATACTTGCCAAGTTACGTGACGGAATCATGTCACTGCCACCTGAAATTCCTTTGGTAACAGATGAAGAAGGCAATGTTGAATCTCCCATTCTGTTTGGTCATACACGGAACAACGGATGGTTTCTTTAAATAGTTTTTAAACCGCTTTTAAAAGGTATGTTATGTACAAGAAGTTAAGAGAAATATTCAACTGGTTTCAGCAGAAAGCAATTCGTCGGATGAGTCTGAAGAATGTACTTAATGAGTATTATTTTCGGATGGATAGCAGTGGAACACAATCTTCGTCAAGTGCTGCTTATAAAAGGCAGGCTGTCGTCTACCGGGAAAAGACCATTGATGATTGGATTATGGCGGTAACTTCGGCAACCGATCCGGATGATCCCAGGCGTGGCTTGCTGTACAGGTTCTACCAGTCATTGTACAATGACGAACATTTACAAACGACGATTGACAATCGTGTATTACCTGTACAACAGGCGGAATTCAACTTGGTGGACGACAACGACAATGAGGACAAGGAAGCGAAGAAACTGCTGGATCGTCCGTGGTTTCACCAGCTTATCAGAATTTGTTTTCTACATCAGTTACAGGGAGTATCGCTTGCCGACATTTCCCATCTTGATGAAAACTTGGAAATCAGCCATGTAGAAGAAGTTCCCATGTCCAACTATATCCCGCAACAGATGATAATCGTCAAGGAAGAGTCAGACAAAACCGGATGGTCATATAAGGACGGTGCACTTGAGCCCTATTATGTCCAGTTCGGAAACGCATGGGCTTTGGGGATGCTCAATGAACTGTCAATTATCATCCTTGCAAAGAAACTGGGTTTGGGATCATGGATGAATTACATTGAAAAATATGGCATTCCCCCTGTTTTCGTTACTTCAGACCGACAGGATAAAAAACGGTTGGACGAATTATTCGAGATGATGTTGGATTTCAGGAATAATTTCTTTGCAGTCCTGTCCGGAAATGAAAAGGTCGAGTATGGGAAAGAAGCCGGAGGAAATACAACCAATGCCTTTTTACCGTTAGAGGAACGATGTGACAACCAAATCAGCAAGCGTTTGCTTGGTCAGACGGGTACAACTGAAAACGGGGCGTGGGAAGGTACGGCAGAAGTCCATGAACGTGTTGAAAAATCACGGCACGAATATGACAAGATGATTTTCCAGTTCTATTTTAACTATATTATCATCCCTAAGCTGGTAAAGATAAGCCCGGTATATAAACCACTTGAAAGGCTGAAACTGAAGTGGGACGACACGGAAAGTTTGTCTATCACGGAATACATCGAAGCGATCAACAAGCTGGCTTATACCTTTGAATTTGACCACGAAGAAGTCGCAAAGAAAACGGGACTTCCGATCATTGGTCAAAAGAAAAATCCCGGTGGTGAACAGCAGGGAGGAACATTGCCGAATCAGCCAAAAACAGACCCTCAAAAAAAAAAGACCGAACCGGACGATGAAGCGGTAACGTCACCCTCCATGGAAGCCGGAGAGTATGATTTCAGCGGCATCATCGGCAGGGTGATGAAACAAGTTTATGAACGAAAGGTCAAAACGGGAGATATTGATGAGGAATTATTCAGAAAGACATACGGGGAACTGAATAAGAAGGCGGCTGAAGGATGGGGAAAAGACGACTATAATGATCCGGAACTGGCGGAAGATACCCAGCGGATACGTGACAACTTGTTCAAGTTCTCCGGAGCGAAGACGTATCAGGAAATTAAGGAGATGAACGATGCCCTTTATGATGATAAGGGGAAGAAACTTTCTTATGAGGACTTCCGGGAAAAGGTTATGGCAATTCATAAAGACTATAATGAAAATTACCTTCGCACGGAATTTGAAACGGCAGAAACAAGCAGCAGACGCGCCAGTGAATGGCAGGAATTCAAGGAGAATGCGGATATAATGCCTAACCTGAAGTATGTGACTGCAGGGGACGAACGGGTAAGAGAATCACATAGGATACTGGATGGTGTCGTAAAACCTATTAACGACCCGTTTTGGCTGCGGAACTACCCGCCAAACGGATATCGGTGCAGGTGTTATGCCGAACAAACGGACGAACCGGAAACGCCTGCTACGCCTATTGTGACGATACCGGATGCCTTTGCGAACAACGTAGGGCAATCCGGTGAGATATTCACGGTCGCACATCCTTATTTCTCAATGCCCGACGGGCATTTGGCAAAAATCAGGAAGGAGACGGAACGGAGCAAGTTATACGCTCCTTACCATCGTGATCCGGAATCGAAAGTGATGATCAGCGATTTTGCTGATCCGAAAGACTTGGCAAAGAATGTGGAAAGCGCACGGGTAATTTCAAAGGAACTGAAAATGAAAGTGAAAATCCGCCCGCACATCAATGAGGACGGGGTGAAGAACCCGGAATATCTGATTGACGAAAAGCTGGCAGACCTGAAAAACATTCAGGGACTGGGCGGTATAAAACATGGACTTGACAGTTCGAAAAAACAACAATGCGAATATACTGTATTCAATTTGAGCGCTTTTGACACTGTCGAACCGGAAATGCTGAAAAACAAACTGAACGGCATATACAAACTGTATGGCGAAAAGTATTCCGGGCAGCAGATGGTGTTCATTTATAAGAGGAAAGCTGTGAAAGTGTCATGGCAGGATGTGGCGGACGGAAAGACAATTGACCTTCTTAAAGAACTTCAGGAGCAGTAGCCGAAACTACCACTCCTGAAGGGAGCTCTTGACCTGTTACAGCCGCGAACATTGCAAATATACAATTTTATTTTGAAATGCAAATGGAAAGGACTGAATTACCCGATTTTTTCAAAGAATTATCCACGCTGGTAGAAGATGCGCACCGTTACGCGAAAGTTGCGGGTGTGAACTTCTTCAAGCAGAACTTTCGCAGACAGGGATTTCTTGATACATCACTGACACCGTGGGCTAAAAGGTCACTCACAATCGGTTCGGATCGTGGCGTATTGATACAAAGCGGGAAACTTCGCGACAGTATTCATGCAGTCAGTCGAGGGATAGACCGCATTACTTTTCAGACTGAACCGCTGGCATACGCCAAGATTCACAATGAAGGTGGGTATATTGTCGTAACGGAGCGGATGAAGCGTTATTTTTGGTATTTGTACATGAAGTCAACCGGAACAATGCAAAAGAAAAAGAATGGCGAATTACGGAAAAATAAAGCCAATGCACGGTTGTCTACAATGGCTTCCTTCTACAAAGGTATGGCACTAAAAAAAGCGGGCAGCAGGATAAGGATTCCGAAACGTCAGTACATGGGTGAATCTGCCGCATTCATGAAACAGCTGGACGCATGGATAGCGTCGGAGATTGACAAACGATTCTCAAATATTTAATCAATATAATTATGATTTGGACAGACTGTTACAAAGAACTGGTTGAAATTATCCGAAACAAAGACGGATTCCTGGCATCTATTCCGGATGAGTATTCCGAGCTAAGGGAAAGGATGGAAAACACACCGGAGATTGAACACATTGACATGTGGCATGAACAGGTCAGTTTTCTCGATGAAGAACATCCCTTTCTGTCCCCGGCTGTATTCATTGAATTTAATACGCTGGGGATTGAGGACGAAGGGTTACTCGTTCAGCGGCTTCACACGCAGATTGATTTCCGGCTGTTTTACGAAACCTTTTCCGATACCTGTGAAGGTGCGGAAATGCAGGAAGAGGCGTTGTCCTTCCTTGACCTGTTGACTTTACTGGGGATGATGTTGCACGGGAAATCGGGGAAGAACTTCGGCACGCTCCGACGCACCCATGTCGGGCGGGAAGAGTCGGGAGGTGCGGGAAACATGTACCGGATCAGCTTTGAATGTGAAATCATGGATTACACCACAATGGAACTTGCAAGCCATGCCGACATGAAAGACCGTGAAATGAAAATTAGCAATGGGGACTTACCGGAGAAAACGGAAGACGAAGAACCGCTGTATCATCTATGATGCAACGGTTAAAAACCAAGACTAAGTTGATTTGTATCGTTCTTTTTTGAATCGGGCTTTTTGCCCTCTTTTAATTGTTCGTAATATGATAAATTCTCCGATATATAAAAAATCCGTTTGTAGATGTAGTTCTGATCAAGGAAGAACAGGTCATGACTCATACGCAAAAGAACATCCTCCAAGCGGATGCGCTTTTTATCATAGAGATGATAGAACGTTTCTACCATCTTCCGGTCACGTATTTTGGTCATTTCAGGATTCCGCATAAGAAAGCATTATTATAAGCGCAAATATACGGATTTCCAGTGATTTGTCAAAATTGAATATAAGCCTGCGGGGGAAAAGGCTATAAAAAGCCCCCAGCCTGTTAGTAAAGACGCCAATCACATACTAACAAAATGCGAGCAGACGCACAGCCGGGGGCAAAGACCCTTGCTGCGTCTACTCGCATTTTTGCTTTATGTGATTGGCATTGCAAAGATAATCAAATTTGTATTATGAAAGTCATAGAGATATTAAACTTTAATAGGGAACTCCTGAAAAAATTACAGGATGCCGGAATACGGCTTGAAGATTGTCGCTATATCGATCTGTATGCGGATTATATGAAACTGTTAGGACATGGTGAGAAAGTGTCTTATATAGTCGCGGCATTATCTGACAAGTACCTTGTCAGTGAGAGAAAGGTATATAGTCTTATCAAGCGTTTCCAAAGTGACTGCAAAACGTTTGCAGTGTAAACAACTTCATGTATCGTGCCGGATTGACAGCCCCGGAGTACTTTTGTCCCGAACTCAAATTATTAGTTATGGGAAAATATACGTATAAACCGCAATATGGCGTTATCGTCATTTGCACAGATGAAAAAGAACAGCAGGCTATTTATGAACGCCTGAAAGCTGAAGGTTTAACTTTAAAGGTAGTAAGTGTATGAGAGTAGAAGTACGACACCATTGCAGCGATTTTGACAGCTATCGCGCTGCAAGGGTAAAAAGCCTTTTCAATGCGGAAAATGGCTGTGATTGGGAAAAGGTGGCTGAATTGCCCATCGAGGGCAAGGAATGGCAAATAGGTTTGATTGTCGGACCTTCAGGAAGTGGAAAAACCAGTATCGGAAGCAAAATCTTTAACGAGCCGATTTATGACCTTTATTCCGGTTGGGACAGCAATAAACCTATTATTGACTGCATCGCTCCGGACGGGGATTTTAATATGGTCACCGGAATGCTTTCGGCTGTAGGTTTGGGGGATGTTCCGGCATGGCTACGCCCCTTCAATGTGCTTTCGAACGGTGAGAAATTTCGCGCTGGTTTAGCCCGTTTGGCTTGCGAACGTCCGGAGCATGCCGTCGTTGATGAATTTACGTCCGTGATTGACCGTCAGATCGCGAAAGTGGGTGCGGCAGCATTCTCTAAAACTTGGAGACGTGGCAAAGGTAAGATTGTCCTTCTATCCTGTCATTATGATATTATTGAATGGTTGCAGCCGGATTGGGTGTACGATACTGCGGAGGCACGCTTTTACGAGCGTGACTGTCTTCGGCAACGTCCAAAACTCGAGCTTCAAATTTATAAGGTCAGGGGAACTGTATTCCCAAGACTGTTTAAACAGCATTATTATTTAGACTTGCCGTTGCCCGTTGCTGCGGAATATTTCGTGGGGTTCATTGGGAACGAGCCCGTATGCCATTTGGCTGTAGCCCCCCTTTTCACAGCTGGAGCGTATCGCTCGACGCGTTTGGTAGTCATGCCGGAATGGCAAGGCATCGGAGTTGGCACTAAATTTTTAGCTGCAGTATGCGAATATCACCTGAATGGGAATGGACGTTGCGGGAAAAAGCTACCTGTATTTTTCCATACTTCACATCCCCAGTTATGCGGAGCTTTACGACACTCAAAGAAATGGGTGCAAACAGGAGCCAGCCTTTATGGTTCGAATAAGGCGAGAAGCGCAAGTTCGATGGCAAAGTCCATGCAGAGAAAGGGAAAGTCTGATAAATGTTCTACCGGATACGGAGGTCATTTCAGGGCAGTACAGGCATTTAAATATATTGGGGAATATGATCATCAAGATATTAGGAAATAAGGACTCACAGGCTTACAAAATAGCGGAAGCCTGTGTGCGCGAGAAAGGTCACCGTGTTTGGAACGAAAGCACCGGAGCGTATGATTTAGCCATTGCCCCGCTTCTGACGGAAAAGGTATCGGTGGAAGTGCTGAAAGAACCGCTTTACGGGACATTGATATTTCACCCGTCACCACTGCCGTATGGACGTGGCGCGTCTTCAATCAAATGGGCTTACAAACGGCAAGAGCCAATCACTGCCGCCACATGGTTTTGGGCGGATAACGGACTTGATACGGGTGATATATGCGAACAGGAAATAGTTAAAATAGACTATTCAGCCCGCCCGCGTGATTTTTACGAGCGTGATATTCTACCCGCTATGGAAAGGACGCTGGTACGTTGCTTGGACAATATTCAAATGGGATATATACGAAAAATACCGCAGGTGGAAAGCTATTCAAGCTATGACAAGCGGTTATAAATATTCTTAGAAAAAAATGAAGAGGTTGTGTCAAAACGTTGGCGCAACCTCTTTTATATTTTACAGTTCTGCTATATTTTCTTTTGGCTATGCTGC
>NZ_JBCOWR010000043.1:0-4847 GCF_040918965.1 Bacteroides sp. RTP21281st1_H5_RTP21281_210402
GCAGCATAGCCAAAAGAAAATATAGCAGAACTGTAAAATATAAAAGAGGTTGTGCCAACGTTTTGACACAACCTCTTGTGGAATTACTATACATATCGGCGTGGGCTTCTGCGTTGCTCGTTCTGGCAGTGATGGGCAATGCGAAGGCCTCGATAAGCGGGATGAGTGACAGGTACAGATTCCCGCGCTTTTTCTTTATATATATTCATCAATTATTTTAATAAGAACCGTCCGGTTCGGGAATCTGCGGACATTTATAAAACAAAACAATTATGAAGAAGTTGTTTTTAGTATTAGTCACCCTATTCATGGTGGCAGGGGTGAATGTCGCTAACGCACAGACAAAAGATGAAATGAAAGCTTCCCAGGAGCGTATGGAAAAATTGGCAAAACTATGCCAGAAAGAGCCGAAGTCTACCGGAGTAGGTGACGTGGACACCTATGTCAAGAACGTCTATGATGCAGCTATCTTGTCAATGAGCACAACAGAACAATTACAGAATCTGTACTATCGCTCAATAGGTGAGACAAAAGACGGTGTGACAGATGTAAACATCAAAAAACCGACAGTAGAAGAACTGACCGCACTCAGTGTGACCATTGCTGCACAAGCTTTGACAATCAAGGATGCCGCCGGTGCCGCAGATAAAGCTTTATCTGCCTCCAAAGCACAGAAGAATCCGATGAAAGCAGCTAAAATTGCCACAGCTCTAGGGTTTACAAAGGATGCGTATCCTATCTTGGTAGAAGAATCCGCTGCTCAAACAAAGGCCATTGCTGCAATGATAGAAACCGCAAAAACAGCTAAGAACCTATAAACATGCGTTTGAGTTTATTATTCCTAATGTTTGTGTATAGCCTTTATGGCTATACACAAAATCAGGCGGACACACGTCCCGTAGTGGGAGTTGCCAAATTTACGTGCGAAACAGACAGCCGGTTTTCCGGACTAGTCACAGAAAAGGTAGTGGAGATGCTGACCAACACGAAACGTTTTCAGGTAGTAGATCGTACCAGTAACGATAAAGTAAAAGCGGAACTGGAACTACAAAAAAGTGAAGCTTTCATGGACAGCAAGAATCTGGTAGAACAAGATATCGCCATAGCAGCAGAGAAACTGATTACCGGTCATATCAATAAGATCCCTATTTATGCCATGAAGAATGCAGACGGTTCTGTCAAGGGGTATAAAGGAAGCGTTTCTTTCCAAATGAAAGTAGTCGATGTGGCCACAGGATTGAGCACAGAGGCTGTAAGCTTCGACGGTAAAGCGAGTGATCTGATGCTTTCACCGGAAAGTGCCGTCACGCAAGCCATGCAATCATTGCAGGGACAACTGGAAGAATATTTTCGGAAGAATTTCCCTGTTTCCGGCAAGATACTCAAAATTCTGCAAGAAGATAAGACCGGTGCCAAAGTCGTTCTGCTAAATATCGGTAAGAAACAAGGCGTGAAAGAAAGGGATAAATTCATTGTATCTATTGTGGAAATGCTTGAAGGGCAACCTTATCCGAAAGAACTCGGAGAGATAGAAGTACAGAAACTTTCAGGAGAATCTTTCGCCGAATGTAAAGTCCCCAAGAAAATGGGTGGAGAAATAAAAGCCCGTTTCGCGGGTAATGAGAAAATTATTTGTAACCTAATTATTGAATAGAATATGTTACGACACTGTTTATTAATTATATGCCTCCTGATTGCATATAATCTTTTCGGACAAAATAAAGTCAATTTTCTGTCCGACGGGCCAAACACATTATCACTCCGTGTAACTGCATACGGAAAAAAAGCAAAGGAAGCGATAGAGAACGCTGAACAGGCAGCAGTCAGAGCAATCCTGTTCAGAGGCATACCGGGCTCCAACCAGGTAGAGAATCCTTTAATTGGCGTAAATGAAGAAAAAATACAGAAAGAACACAAATCTTACTTCAAGGAACTTTTCGAAGAAAAGCGTTGCAGCAGTTTTATCTTATCTACTATACCCGTCTCCAAGTTCTCCAAAGACGCTACAAAAAAGAAATGTATTGTCACAGATATAAAAGTCAATCTTCAGGCTCTGCGCAGTGATTTGGAACAACATAAAGTGATTCGGAAATTCGGGTTTTAATTAAAAATACATGAATATGAGCAAATATATCCTGATGCTTTTACTGCTACTGCCTAACGTAGCAGGAGCTATCGCACAAAATGTAAATACTGTTCAGCCTAAAATTATGGTAATACCTTATACAAAGGAAGGTGAAGATTTACGTACCGTATTGGAGGATGACGTCAACAAAAGAATTACATTGGCAAAAATTAGAGAGGCATTTGATGACCGGGGGTTTACAACCATTGATTTTACCGCACGGTTAAAAGCAATCTCTCAAAATGAAGTCTTTACCGCCGACAATCAAACCGATCTGAAAAGCCAGTTGATAGAAATGTCCGGAGCAGATATTTACGTGGAAGCAGAAATGAATGTCCTTCTATCTTCATCAGGAAACTCTGTGAAGGTGATTGTTACGGCTTATGATGTATCAACGGGAGCATCTTTGGCGAACAAAGTAGGCGATAGCGGAAAATTCTATACGGACGATATTGGAAAACTGGCAAGCAAGTCTATAGGGTCATGTGCTGAGGAATTTCTGAATACTATTCAAACTAAATTCTCCGACATTGTAGAGAACGGACGTTCAGTAATCATTAATTTCGGATTCGACCAGAATTCCTCTTATTCCATGTCTTCAGAAATAGGCGGACAAGGTTTACAATTATCCGACGAGCTGGAAATGTGGATGGAAGAACATGCTTATAAGAATAATTATCACATACAGGGAACGACTGATAAACAAATGATATTCGATGACGTGCGTATTCCCTTGAAAGACCCTAAAAACGGCAATAACTACAACACCAATAAATTTGCTTTAGAAATCTTCAAATTCATGAGAAAACTAGGGCTACAGGTACAGCGTGATATAAAAGGAACAACAATCTATATAACAATTAAATAAGATGGAAAAACTTATCTTATCCTTTTTAATCGGCTTACTAGGCATTTCCTCCACTTATGCCCAGCACGATAATGACATCACAATCGGGATCGTCGTTCCTGAGCAACAAAAGGAAATGGACGCGAACGCTTTCCGTCTACTGGCTACCCGGCTAAATGCCGTAATGGGAGCGAACGGTGTATCGTCTGAGACAAACGGGACTTTCGTTATATATCCTGTAGTAAACATACTCGACCAGAAGTTGGTGGAAGGCGGACTACGTAATATAACAATGGTTGAAGTGGAACTTTCACTTTTTGTCAAACAAGTAGTTACTCATACACTTTTCGGTAGCTGTTCCAAAATTTTAAAAGGAAACGGTCGAAACTTATCAGATGCCATACGAAATGCTTTTTCTGGAATGAACACGAGAGATAATGTATATAGCCAGTTCCTGACACAAACGAAGGAAAAAATAGCTAACTATTATCTTGAGAATAAAGCTAATCTATTAAGCCAGGCACATCAATTGGCAGCAAACCAGCAATACGAGCAAGCATTGGCTTTACTGACGACCTTTCCTCAAAATCTGAAAGGAGCAAACGAGGTGCAGGCAGCAGCCATTGAGATTTATAAAAAATACCAGAATCAAGTCTGCGCCCAAATGATATTAAAGGCTGAAGCTGCTATATCTTTGCAGAATTACGAGGAAGCTGCTTTTATTTTAGCATCTATTGATACAGAATCGGTCTGTCATTCTGATGCCGCGAAATTAATAAAGAAAGTGGAAGATACCATCAAAGCAGACCAAAAAGCCGAACAAGAACTAGAAGAAAAACTATTAAACAAGAAAATAAGTCTGGAGAAAAGACGTATTGATGCCATCAAGGAAATAGCAACTGCTTATTTGAGCAACCAGCCCCAAATCACTTATACACAGATTATCAAATAATTCAATAGCCTTGACTGAATTTTCAATGTTCAGCCAAGGCTATTAACTTCTCTTTATTCATGCAGTCCATGACTGCCCTATCTTTACTCTTCTTCTTTCTTCGACATAATGAAATGAGTCTGATTGCCCCACCCTTCTCTCTTGATGACTCCTTCGGATACAAAAGACTTGAGGTCGGCAAGTGCGGTATTCTTCAGCCGTCCCGTCAGTTGTGTATAAGTAGACCGTGTAATAAAGCCATGTTGCCTGATATATTGCAGGACAATCTTCTTCAAGGTTTCCTTATCCCATTCCCGTGAAGCTCTGAAATCAATGCATTTCTTACGCTCCAAATCCCCGCGAATACCTTCCCGGAAGCTCTTGGAAGCACGGAAGTTCACACCATTGAAAGCAACCGAGCTGGAACGAATATCATTCTTGTCTGCCACCAGACGGGAAGCTTTCACCTTGGCGGAAAAGAAGCCGAACTCACCCAGTTCGACACGGTACCCTTCGCCCAAGTACTGCAAGACGTCATCTTTCAATTCCGTGAGGATGCCGTCTATCACTCCTTCCTTAAATCCGGTTCTCTTGGCAACCATGCGAATCAATCGTTCTGCCGTAATCGTTCCATTATAAACGACGTCGGCATACATCGTTTCTGTTTCCCCTTCTTTTGTAGTCAAGGCAGGTTTCTTCTTTAAGTTGTAATAAGCCATAATCTTATAGTTCTATTTAAGAGTTTTCAGTGCAGCGAATAAGAATTTTGAGTGCAGTAAACTATAATAGTTTATGCATTCGGGTAGTTGTCCCGTTGCAAGGTGACAATAGTCACCCTATAAGCAGACAAATGTCACCTTACAGGATGCAGGGCAGACGCATTATATTTATTACTATATTCTTATTTGCTATTTCTTTTCTATATTATTGGTTATTAATATATT
>NZ_JBCOWR010000044.1:0-4376 GCF_040918965.1 Bacteroides sp. RTP21281st1_H5_RTP21281_210402
TGTAAAAGTATTGTTAATCGGTATTGCTACCGGTTGTTGCTCTGTTCAGGATGCCGTACAAAATTTATTGACTTCTTTCAAGTACCTGTATTTCATTTACATTACTGCATTTGAAACAAGCATTGACGGTTCTATTTTTTAACTTGTACTACTTGTATTGTTTATCAATATTTCAAAGAACTTGTTGCTTTCGTTTTAAAAGCGGGTGCAAAGGTAAGGGGTTTTATTTTAACTGCCAAATGTTTTCGGAAGTTTTTTTATTTTCTTTTTCAACTCGTTTCTCAGGCTCTCTTGCGAAAGGGAAAGAATAATTATAAAAGAAAAAGCAAAACCGTTTTCTTTGCGAATCGGACTGCAAAGATAAGAACTTTATGTTATATCCTCCAAACTTTTTCGGAAGTTTTTTTGTTCTTATGTTTAAGCCGTCTTACGCTTTATCACTAAGTCATTTTGTCAAGGCTTTCTTCTCTTGGAAAGCGGGTGCAAAAGTACTCCCTTTTGGTATACACTCCAAATATATTCAGCTCTTTTTTTTGATTATTTTTGCATGTTTATGCTAACTCGTTGATTGATAACGATGTTGTAGAACATATTTTTTCCTACTGGCGTAGTCCTATACAAGATGCCTATACATTATTATATAATGCAGCCATATCAGGCCTGTTTTCCTATATCGGAGAAAGTTTCAAGATGCATTCAGGATTCAACAATCCATTTTTCGATATTGCGGGTTTCAGCGCTGAAGTTTACACCGATTTTAAAGAGTTTCCGTCCGTCCATTTCGAAAGGAAGAGCGTAATGCTTGCCATTAATCTGCCGCAAAGCCTCTTCGGCAGTACCGTTCAGCTTAAATTCCATTATATAGGTGAACTTATCAGTCTGCAGGACAAGGTCGATGCGCCCGTCACTCGTTTTATATTCAACGTTGACGTAGAAGCCGACAAGCTTGAAAACGATGAAAAGCACGTTTTCGTAATGCAACTCCTGCTCACGGATCACTTCGTAGGTAGTGTCCGCAAAGAAACTCTGCAGGCGGCGGAAGAAAGAGTTATAATCACCCGATTCCACTTCACGAACAAACTTCTGAATTTCAAACGGGGACTCTACCTTATTTACATTCGCATAAAAAGGAAGCAGAAAACGGACAAACCCTTCTTCCACTTCACGGTTAGGAAAGCCCAGGTGATACATTCCAAAACGTTCATCATACCCTTTGATGGTGAGGTATCCACTCTGATAAATCACGGGGATAGGATTGGCGGATTCAGAGTCGATACTGTTCAGCACTTCAAAATTCTGAATACCGATAGGATATATTTTATTGCTCATATTCTCTACTTTTATAAATCAACACCTGTCATACATAGATATATATTTTTAATAGAACTCTTCACCATGGCAAGTTAAAAGATTCTTTTCCGTAATTCATTCTGCATATTTGCCTGAAAACTCAAAGCTTGCAAAGAGAATCCCTTCTCACTCCTCTTTCTCCATACGTAAACTGACAAGCTCAACCCATTTCTTTAAATCAAGATCAAAGCCGCCTTTCTCTAACAAATGAAGAGCACCACCATAATGAAGGGCAGCATCTTCCCTATCACTGTTTATCCTACAAGACAACTCGCCAAGACAATACTCGAGACGAGCCATTTGAAGATAGTCCACTAGAGTATAATCGTCTTCTACAGACAATTCTATCAATTCCTTTATCAACGCATATGCTTGTTCACATTGCGTATAAGTTAAATCAGAAAGAGGCTTATTCATAACAGGGTGCTGGGTCAACTGAACAATGATTCGATTAAAGTATCCGTACATATTTTAAATAATTTGCCGTATCAGTTCCCCGTGGTACGAGATTATAAAAAAGAGAGCGTGGGAACTATCTACCTACGCCCTCCAAATGGTATCCGCTAAGACCCGTCCCAGATGCATAAGTGATAGCCCCACGCTCAATTGAATATATAACAGAGTATATAGACAAAAGATGCGTGAGACATGTCACTTATTACAATCTCCGGGAAAAATTTAGCGGATTCTTTTGGAGAGATATATAATAAATAACCGTTCTCAATAAAATTATCAAAAAACTTACTTTCTTCGCTCGAAAGTAAACTACGACAAAAGTAGCAATTTATATTTAGCAAGCAAACAATATTGACTAAGAAATAAGCACTTCAAGCTAATTTATTTGATTCTTCTAAAAAAAATTAGCTACCTAAGTTCAAGTTATAAATGCGACAGTTGAGTGAGAATATAGTGTAGAAAAATATTTTTAGAGAGAAGCGGATGAAAAAAAATCTTCATCTTGCTTCTCCCTTGGAATAAAGTTTCTATCTTGCTCCCTCAATCTCCTACCAAATCAGTCGCATGATGAAACAATTAACCGAAGGACAAAGATACAAATTACAAGCGTATCTGCAAGCAGGAATTAAAAAAGATGAAATAGCCCATTTGCTGGGTATTCATCGTAGTACCCTTTATCGTGAGTTATGTCGCAATAAATGGAATCCCACGGACTCTTATGATGCTGACTATGCACAGTATCGTTACGAACGTCGTAAAGAACAACGTATTCGTCCACAGAAATTCACAAAGTGTGTCAAGGCCAGAGCCGCAGCCATGCTTGTCCAGCTGAATTATAGCCCGGAACAAATAGTAGGAAGATGTAAGGGGTTAGGCTTCCCAATGGTTTCCGTGGAGAGGCTTTATCAGTGGATATGGGACGATAAACGAAAAGGCGGGGATTTATATCGGTCACTTAGAAGAAAGGGGCGGAAGCATGGAAAGAGAGGTTCCGCGCATAATAGTAGAGGATGTATTCCCAATCGCAAGGATATTTCGGAAAGACCTGCTATTGTGGAGAAAAAAAAGCGATGGGGAGATTTGGAAATGGATACTATTATTGGAAAGAACAATAAAGGTGCTATTCTTACAATTAATGAAAGAAAAACTGGGTGGCTATGGACATACAAGTTGCCAAGTAAGGAAGCTAAATATGTGGCGGCAGCAACCGTGCAACTATTGAGACCATATAAAGGGCGAATACATACAATCACTTCAGACAATGGATCAGAATTTGCAGACCACCAATATATTGCGAAAGAATTAGGGATAGATTTTTACTTTGCAAAACCACATCACCCATGGGAAAGAGGAGCAAATGAAAACCTAAATGGATTAATCAGGCAATATATACCGAAAGGCATTTCGTTCGAATATATTACACACCAATATATAGAGGAAATTACATTAGAAATTAATCAAAGGCCAAGAAAAAGATTGGGATTTTTATCACCCAAAGAGGCACAAACTTTTAGAAAGATTAAGCAGCTCAAGAAAAAATTGAACTTATAAAATAAGGAGGTGTCGCATTTACAAATTGAATTCAGCGATGAACTTGAGTTTTTGAGTTCAGCTCCCGTATATCTCTTGGGCCTGACTCATAAATGCGTTATGCCTTCAAATATAAAAGACCAATTGGGATATTTGCAAGCTGCCTATGTATAACTAAAATAATTTTATGTCTCTCCCTCATTTCTTTGTCAATATTGTTTGTTTGCTAAATATAAATTGCTACTTTTGTCGTAGTTTACTTTCTAGCGAAGAAAGTAAGTTTTTGATAATTTTATTGAGAACGGTTATTTGTTACATTCATACATAAAAAATCCACTAATTTTTTCTCCTGGATGGTAATAAGTGACAGGTCTCGCGCACATTTGTATATATAACCTTGTTATATACTCATTTGGGCGTGGGGCTATCGCTTATGTCAGGAGAGGGTCGTAGTGGATACCTATGTATGGCATGAGCAGATAGTTTCCACGCTCTTTTTTATATATAAACCCTCGCACCTTTGGGAACAGATGCGGCAAACAAAACTATACCGATGAGTAATGATTTTAAAGAGAACATCATCCTCCTGATGCAACACCCTATCATGCATAAACCCATAAGTGAACTGACGGATTGGGAACAAAGCCAGGCTTGTGAAATCCTTGATAGTCTGGTTGAGGCTTCCATGGATAACTCCTGTACGCAGGTCGACTATATTCAAATTTCCCGTCTGCATTATGCCCTTGGTGAGCTGGCTTATGAACAGTGTGACAATCCTGAACGTATAATTAAATATTTCCTTTCCTCTCTGCATTCCTTGGAGAAGGGGGGAATTGACCTGGGTCTTCACAAATGGGCGGAACTCGTGAATTTGCGGCAGTCTTCTGATTCTTGAATTGCGTAAATCGGATATAATCATCCGTATGCGCCGGATTCATAATTTTGTCGTATGACATGATGATGAATCAGTTTTCGTAATCCTACCAGCGTATATAACGGAGGTCGCGAACCGGCAGATAGCTTGTGAAAGTAGTTTGTTT
>NZ_JBCOWR010000045.1:0-2324 GCF_040918965.1 Bacteroides sp. RTP21281st1_H5_RTP21281_210402
TGAGACAGTGTCCAGATCATTACACCATTCGTGCAGGTCGGAACTTACCCGACAAGGAATTTCGCTACCTTAGGACCGTTATAGTTACGGCCGCCGTTTACTGGGGCTTCAATTCAATGCTTCTCTTGCGATGACATCTCCTCTTAACCTTCCAGCACCGGGCAGGTGTCAGGCTGTATACGTAATCTTTCAATTTGGCACAGCCCTGTGTTTTTGTTAAACAGTTGCCTGGACCTATTCTCTGCGCCCAACTCTCGTTGGGACCCTTTATCCCGAAGTTACAGGGTCAATTTGCCTAGTTCCTTAACCGTGAATCACTCAAGCGCCTTAGTATATTCAACCCGACTACGTGTGTCCGTTTGCGGTACGGGTACCTTAATGATTAAGTTTAGCGGATTTTCTTGGGAGTATGATTACACGCACTATTGGATTGTTCCGAAGAACGTTCCATACTATCAGGTTCGACTCTTGCGGTGGATTTGCCTGCCACAATCAACGTCTACACCCTTCAACGGACTATTCCGTCAGTCCGCGGCGCTGTCACTGCTCCGTCTCCACGTCACTCATCAAGGTAGTACAGGAATATTAACCTGTTCTGCCATCGGCCTCACCGTTCGGCTGAGCCTTAGGACCCGACTAACCCTGATCCGATTAGCGTTGATCAGGAAACCTTAGTCTTTCGGCGAGGGGGTTTCTCACCCCCTTTATCGTTACTTATACCTACATTTGCTTTTCCACACGCTCCAGCATACCTTACGGTACACCTTCGACGCGGAGTGGAATGCTCCCCTACCGATGTTAGTGTTTAGTTAACATCCCATAGCTTCGGTAAATTGCTTGATGCCCGATTATTATCCACGCCAAACTCCTCGACTAGTGAGCTGTTACGCACTCTTTAAATGAATGGCTGCTTCCAAGCCAACATCCTAGCTGTCTTAGCAATCTGACTTCGTTAGTTCAACTTAGCAATTATTTGGGGACCTTAGCTGATGGTCTGGATTCTTCTCCTTTCGGACATGGACCTTAGCACCCATGCCCTCACTCCTGTGATAGAACTAATGCGCATTCGGAGTTTATCAAGACTTGATAGGCGGTGAAGCCCTCGCATCTTATCAGTCGCTCTACCTCACATTAGTAACTCACAAGGCTGCACCTAAATGCATTTCGGGGAGTACGAGCTATCTCCAAGTTTGATTAGCCTTTCACCCCCACCCTCAGGTCATCCGGAAGCTTTTCAACGCTTATCGGTTCGGTCCTCCAGTTAGTGTTACCTAACCTTCAACCTGCCCAAGGGTAGATCACTTGGTTTCGCGTCTACTCCTTCCGACTAATCGCCCTGTTAAGACTCGCTTTCGCTTCGGCTTCATGTCTTGAGACACTTAACCTTGCCGGAAAAAGTAACTCGTAGGTTCATTATGCAAAAGGCACGCCGTCACTCCTTACGGAGCTCCGACCGCTTGTAGGCGCACGGTTTCAGGGACTATTTCACTCTTCTGTTCGAAGTTCTTTTCACCTTTCCTTCACAGTACTGGTTCACTATCGGTCTCTCGGGAGTATTTAGCCTTACCGGATGGTCCCGGCAGATTCACGCAAGATTTCTCGTGTCCCGCGCTACTCAGGATACCACTACGCTTCATTTAGCTTCATATACCGGGCTATCACCGTCTATGGCCCCATTTTCCAAAGGGTTCTATTCACTAAACTTCATGCGACATCGTGGTCCTACAACCCCAATATTGCCGTAACAACATTGGTTTGGGCTAATCCCCGTTCGCTCGCCACTACTAGGGGAATCATTATTATTTTCTTTTCCTGCAGGTACTAAGATGTTTCAGTTCCCTGCGTTAGCTTCCATCAAGGATGGATGACATTCCTTCAGAATGCCGGGTTGTCCCATTCGGAAATCTTCGGATCAAAGGTTATTTGCACCTACCCGAAGCTTATCGCAGCTTATCACGTCCTTCATCGCCTCCGAGAGCCAAGGCATCCGCCATGCGCCCTTGCTTACTTTCTTTCAAACTGACTTCTCGCTGTATTTCACTATTGATAGTGTATACCTGGAGAACGTACGGTTCGATATATACTTTTAGCTCTTTACTAAAATTTTACTTTTTGTTTTCATCATGTCAAAGATCGTTTTCTCATTTTCAGAGAGAGTGGAGAATAACGGATTCGAACCGTTGACCCTCTGCGTGCAAGGCAGATGCTCTAGCCAGCTGAGCTAATCCCCCGTAAGAGTTATTCGGAGTAGTCCCAGGCAGAGTTGAACTGCCGACCTCTACATTATCAGTGTAGCGCTCTAACCAACTGAGCTATAGGACTAG
>NZ_JBCOWR010000045.1:2422-4286 GCF_040918965.1 Bacteroides sp. RTP21281st1_H5_RTP21281_210402
GGGTAGTCCCAGGCAGAGTTGAACTGCCGACCTCTACATTATCAGTGTAGCGCTCTAACCAACTGAGCTATAGGACTAGTTCAACCTTGTCTACCTTCTGTTAGACTCGGCTTCTTTTTTCTCTTGTTTATCTCTATCTATACTTCTATAGATGGTTGATCTATATTTTATAAATAAACAAGTACCAGTAGTACAATAAAAACAGAACCTCATTAACCGTGAGGTTAATTTAAAAGTCATATGTTACGGCATCGCTCCAGAAAGGAGGTGTTCCAGCCGCACCTTCCGGTACGGCTACCTTGTTACGACTTAGCCCCAATTACCAGTTTTACCCTAGGACGCTCCTTGCGGTTACGTACTTCAGGTACCCCCGGCTTTCATGGCTTGACGGGCGGTGTGTACAAGGCCCGGGAACGTATTCACCGCGCCATGGCTGATGCGCGATTACTAGCGAATCCAGCTTCACGAAGTCGGGTTGCAGACTTCGATCCGAACTGAGAGAGGTTTTTGGGATTGGCATCCTGTCACCAGGTAGCGGCCTTCTGTACCCCCCATTGTAACACGTGTGTAGCCCCGGACGTAAGGGCCGTGCTGATTTGACGTCATCCCCACCTTCCTCACATCTTACGACGGCAGTCTCTCCAGAGTCCTCAGCATGACCTGTTAGTAACTGAAGATAAGGGTTGCGCTCGTTATGGCACTTAAGCCGACACCTCACGGCACGAGCTGACGACAACCATGCAGCACCTTCACATTTGCCTTGCGGCTATAATGTTTCCACTATATTCAAATGCAATTTAAGCCCGGGTAAGGTTCCTCGCGTATCATCGAATTAAACCACATGTTCCTCCGCTTGTGCGGGCCCCCGTCAATTCCTTTGAGTTTCACCGTTGCCGGCGTACTCCCCAGGTGGAATACTTAATGCTTTCGCTTGGCCGCTTGCTGTATATCGCAAACAGCGAGTATTCATCGTTTACTGTGTGGACTACCAGGGTATCTAATCCTGTTTGATACCCACACTTTCGAGCCTCAGTGTCAGTCAACAGTCCAGTGAGCTGCCTTCGCAATCGGAGTTCTTCGTGATATCTAAGCATTTCACCGCTACACCACGAATTCCGCCCACCTCTACTGTACTCAAGACTGCCAGTTTCAACTGCAATTTTACGGTTGAGCCGCAAACTTTCACAACTGACTTAACAATCCACCTACGCTCCCTTTAAACCCAATAAATCCGGATAACGCTCGGATCCTCCGTATTACCGCGGCTGCTGGCACGGAGTTAGCCGATCCTTATTCATATGGTACATACAAAATGGTATGCATACCAAACTTTATTCCCATATAAAAGAAGTTTACAACCCATAGGGCCGTCATCCTTCACGCTACTTGGCTGGTTCAGGCTCGCGCCCATTGACCAATATTCCTCACTGCTGCCTCCCGTAGGAGTTTGGACCGTGTCTCAGTTCCAATGTGGGGGACCTTCCTCTCAGAACCCCTATCCATCGAAGGTTTGGTGAGCCGTTACCTCACCAACTGCCTAATGGAACGCATCCCCATCGATAACCGAAATTCTTTAATAGTTTCACCATGCGGTGAAAATATACCATCGGGTATTAATCTTTCTTTCGAAAGGCTATCCCCGAGTTATCGGCAGGTTGGATACGTGTTACTCACCCGTGCGCCGGTCGCCATCTAAAGTTTGCAAGCAAACTTTAATGCTGCCCCTCGACTTGCATGTGTTAAGCCTGTAGCTAGCGTTCATCCTGAGCCAGGATCAAACTCTTCATTGTAAAAGTATTGTTAATCGGTATTGCTACCGGTTGTTGCTCTGTTCAGGATGCCGTACAAAATTTATTGACTTCTT
>NZ_JBCOWR010000046.1:0-3064 GCF_040918965.1 Bacteroides sp. RTP21281st1_H5_RTP21281_210402
CCTCTACACAGCTGCTGTGCTGTTCAGCAGAATCAAGAACAAAACGGCAGACTGGGTGAACCTGCGAAACCTTTGGATTCTGCGTGATTGTGTTCGTGAGAACTACAATCACGGCATAGGGGTGGACGACATTATCTTTGGAGAAAATTTTGATGGCAAGAACCTCGATACACTCACACCACTTACAAAGAAACGATTTGATTATTTGTGTAAGCGGATTAAGGAACTTGACCCATATGCAACAATCTAAAAAAGGCAGCATCTATGGCAAGAACTATAATAAACAATAAGCAAGTCTTTCAATCTTATGTTCTAACTACTGCTAAATATGATTTTTCGCCATATGAAAAGCGCATAATGTATAGACTAATTGAGCTTGCTCAAAAAGAAATTGAAGGAATAAAATTAAAAGATAACCTCCGAAAAATTGCTCCAACAAATTTCGGCAGAGAAATAACCATGCCTGTATCGGACATTCTGAAAGACGAACAAGACAAGCACTACACTATTGCCAAAGCTGCATTCAGAAGCCTATCTGAAAAGCATATAGAGTACGAAGATGATGAAGTTTGGTCATACACTCCTATCATAACTGCACCTGAAATAAAGAAGAATAGCGGCTCTGTAAAGTTCTATGTTTTCGATAATATTTGGAGGTGCTTGCTTGATTTTACCAAAGGGTTTAAGAAGTATGAACTTATTACCGCTATGAAATTTAAAAGTGCTTATGCTATGCGGTTCTATGAACTAATGTCTGGACAAACAAAGCCCTTATTTGTGCCATTAGAAGGACCTGACGGGCTTCGTGAACGATTCTATTTGCAAGGAAAGTATGAAAAAGTAAACGACTTTCGCAGAAAGGTTATCGATGTAGCCAAAAAAGAACTTGACGAATCTTCTCCTTATTCGTTCGTAGCTAAGGAGGAAAAAGCTGGAAAAAAAATTATTGGCTGGACTTTCTTCCCTGTATTTTATGAAAACAGAGAAGACCCTGCACTACAGGAACAAGCACGAATGGCTAAAGTTACAGCACGGCTCCAGTTAGAAAACAACGTATATGACTACCTTAAATTCTCCTTTGACTTCAAGTCTGATGAAATCAACAAGAACAAGAAAACCCTTATTGAAGGACAAAACCGCATCCCCGATTTTATGGGCTTCTTGGGAGAATTGAAGAAAGGCGCACGACTGGCAGAAAACCCCAAAGGATATGTTATTGGAGCTATCAAAAGAAAACTCAAAGAAATTTAGTTAAAATCCTATTTCGGAGAACAACGGGACCAATTATTTTCTAATTTTATGGCAGATAACTTTAAATTAGGAGTTTATGAAAAAGAATCTTTTATCAGTAGCTATTCTAATACTTGGAATAGCGGTCAGTTCTTGCACTGATAAGTTACAAGAAGCACCCAATATGCCTTTAAATCCAAATCTCAAATCAGAATCAGGATTTCAAGCATCTTTAAATCTTGAAAAATCTTTTATATCAACTCGCTCTTCTGAATCTACTCCAATTTATCCCGACTATTATGGAGGAGGATATATATCTGATAAAGATGAACTTGTCGTTTTAGTAAAAAAAGGGTTCAATAAAGAAAACGCCAAAATTGAATTTCAAAATCGCTCAAAATCATCAAACATATTGACTAAAGAATGTGATTACTCTTTTAATGAACTGATGGAGCTGAATACAAAATTAAGCAATATATTTTGCTCTAATAATAACTTAGTAAACGACTTAGGTTGGTTTTCTGTTGGAGTACTTCCCATAGAGAATAGAATTTCCGTTTGTCTATTTGATTGCTCTGAAAACAACATCAAAAGATTTAAATCTGAAATATCAGATTCTCCAATGATTATATTTGAAGAAATAAGCAACATTAATTACGACACAGAAATACAAGAATCCACAGATAGTATTACTGCAAAAGAAAAAGCAACTTCAAAAACAAATGTCCATGCAGGTTCGCAAATTAATAGAATTGGGAAAGCAACAAACAATAAAGGAGAAATTATTGATGCCATATTAAAAGGGTCTGTTGGATTCCGTGTCATGGTTGGTAACGACCATGGATTTATTACTGCTGCCCATAACGCACCAGAAACAGGCATGAAATTCAACTTTGGTTCTACCAAAAACAATTTAGGGGAAGTAACAAAAACTGCTATATCCCAAAAAGTAGATGCAGCTTTTGTTTCTGTTGATTATGAAAAATATTATCCGACTAATGTTACTCAATGGAGTAAAACGACATACCAAAGTAAATACTTAATCACTAATAATTTTCTAAATTCAATAGCCAATCAATCTATGATTGTAGAGGGGCAATCAACAAAGAAAGCTATAAAAATAAAAGTATACAAACTACATAACACACAAACTTCTAAAGGATTTTCCTCCACAGGAAAACCAAAATTTTTTCCTGTTTCAGAGGTTGTGTATGCTAATTTTACAGTTCCATCAGACACTACAAAAACAGGAGATAGCGGAGGTATTGTCTATACACAAACTGGTGCTTATTTAGGAGGTATTCATATAGGAAAAGCTACTGTAACAGGAACACAAACAAGAATAGAAATGTTTTCAAGTGCGGAACATGCTTTAAAAGCCTTAGGAGCAAGTTTATCTTGGGTAAAATAACAACAAAAATAGGCTGGAATTTAAATTCCAGCCTATTTTTGTTCCTGCATTAATTGCTGATAATATTCATAATACCTCTTGTAGTTGTCCCTGTCCTTGGCAGCATCCACCCACAAATAACACATCAGACAGGCAAACAATAGGGAGAAAACAGCACAAAGAATTGAATACATGGAAACGTTCTTGTCCACATAGCTGCCATTTTTCATTCTGTTTCCCTGCCGTTCAAAGTCTGCCAATACGTTTTTTAGGCGATTTTCGGCACTTTCAAGGCTTCCCCTGTCTATTTCTACCTTTTTGGTTGTTGCGTCCTCTATGCGCTTCGTATAGGCTTCCACACGCTTCAATTCTTGAAACACAAGTTCTACCGCAAGCTGCGGGTTTACTTTGGGGGTGGTGTCCTTTCTCTTTCGGGGGCTGTAC
>NZ_JBCOWR010000047.1:0-2312 GCF_040918965.1 Bacteroides sp. RTP21281st1_H5_RTP21281_210402
TTCTCAAAGCACTACCGGAGTTTTTTACGATTCCAGTCGTACTTTAAAGATGCAAGTTGATTTGAATGCTTCAATACAGAATAATTATTATTTCTTTGAAGTATTAAATCCTAATGCTAAACCAAGTCCGGATGATAATATAACGACACCTGAAAGTGTTGCTTTTAGTGGAACTGGACCGTTATGGAGTAACACTTTCACTTGGACTTCGTATTGGGATGCAAATGTACCTGGTCAAGGTTTTAAATGGGAGTTTAAAGGAAAAGGTACTACTCCTTCTTTTGGTTTTATAGCTAATTGCACCTTTAGTCGTTAAAAAATGAACGGGATTTAATTTGAATTGCACTTCTCAAAAAAGAGAAGTGCAATTCTTTTTAGTGTCTTTCTATCGGTGTAGCCAGTTACCGTTATCTAAAGTCTTTTGTAGTGTATTCCAAAGTTCTTTAAGAAAGTTTTTAAAGTGGATGTTATTTAGCCAAATTGTAGTAATACCATTCTGACTTTTGGAGATATCTATTTTCACGTTTTTAACTTGGTATGATTTTCTCTTGTCTTTATCGTAAAGGTTTCCAGTGTAGTATATTTCCTTTCCAATAAGAAGTTGTCGGATATCTTTATTTTGTATTCCCATAGTTTGGAGTTCCTCTATATTTTCCTGTGCATTTTCCATTTCCGGAAAAAGGTTGGTTATGGGTTTTAGTTTGGATGCTTCTGCCTTTATCTGTCTGTCGGTTGTTTCCTGTACCCTTCGCATCTCGATGTTGTTGGTTCTTAATTGTCCTTCTAAATTTTGATTCTTGAATGAGAGGTTATAATTTTCTTTTTTGAGGGTTTCAATTTCTTTGGCTTGTCGTTTTACTTCCCCTACATTAAAGACGCTTGTAACGGCATTAAATACGGTTTTTCCGGCTTTTGCGGCAGCTTCTTTGGCTTCGTTGATGTGTATGTCGGTTTTCATGCTGTTTAGCTCTTTTTGTGCCGTACTAAGTTCCTTTTGGACTGTGGTGATTTTCTCGGTTCCGGCAGTGTATGCCCTGTTTAGTTGCTCGATGTCTTTTTGAAGTTGTTCAGCTTTCTCTGTTTCCATTTTGTTTTTGTATTGCATGGCCGACAAGTGTTTCTTGTCTGAAGAAACTCCACGTTCCATGTTGAGACACTCTGCTGTTATAGTCTGCATCTCCGCCATGTCGTGTCTGTTCAGCTTTACAGTTTTTCCTGTATGGCCGTCCGTCCAGTCAAAGATCATGTGCGCATGATAGTTCGGTTTCCATGCTTCTTCCTTTCCGTCCCATACGTTTGCGCCTTCATCCTTATGGGTGTAGATTTGGAAGGCGTGCACTCCAAAGCGTTCTTCCAGTTTTTCGGCCAAGTCTTGAAGCTGCTGGATTGTGGTTTCCTCGCTGATTACTATTACCCCTTCCCGGATTGGGGTAGCTTTCTTCTGTAATCCTTGTCCGGTGGCTTCCTTGTATTTTTCCGTTATGTCCCGATGTACTTCGGCAATGGAACATTCTACCCACTGTTCGTTGCGGTGTGTGAGTTCCGGACGGATGTAGTCGAGCTCCTTGCTTCTTAAGTTGTGACGTTCCGAGCTGCCTATATTGCAGGCTTCCACTCTGATACATGTCTTTGCCATATCTTTAGGTTTTAGGTGTGTATGTCTGTTTAGAAGATGTGGCGTGAAACGTCACATCGCACGGGGTCGAGGGGACACCCCTCGCACACAACCCCTTTAGGGGTTATAGTGTGCTATAACCTTTTGCAAAGGTAAGCCTTCCGGACGGGATTTGCAAGCGCTCTGCCATGTGTTCCGGATGTGCTTGGGAACAGAAGCCGGACAAAAGGGAAAAGGACACAAGGCACAATAAAAAATCATCGGTCGGGGAGCGCTGCACGGCAAGGGGGTGCACCAACACTCCCGACGAGTGCAGCCATTGACAGGGTTCTCGGTGAAAATGGAAAAAAGTTGTTTTTCCTTTTGTTATTGTTATAACTTTACATATATTTGTATCGTGATAATCAATTATAAAGTTATAACATTATGGTAACGAATATTATTCAGATTGGAAACAGCAAGGGGATAATACTTCCTTCCGAAGTATTGAAACAGTTGCGTTTGTCCTTGAAATCGGCTGTGAGCATTTCTTTGGACGGGAACAATATTGTGATAAAGGCACAACCACGGCAGGGATGGGCGGAAGCTGCCAAACGTGCCCATGAGAATGGGGATGATGAGTTGCTTATCCCTGATGTGTTTGAGGATGAAAAGTTTGAGGATTGGACATGGTAGAACAGTATGAAGTGTATTGGGT
>NZ_JBCOWR010000048.1:0-2041 GCF_040918965.1 Bacteroides sp. RTP21281st1_H5_RTP21281_210402
TTTTCGATATTGCGGGTTTCAGCGCTGAAGTTTACACCGATTTTAAAGAGTTTCCGTCCGTCCATTTCGAAAGGAAGGGCGTAATGCTTGTCGTTAATCTGCTGCAAAGCCTCTTCGGCCGTACCGTTCAGTTTAAATTCCATTATATAGGTGAACTTATCAGTCTGCAGGACAAGGTCGATGCGCCCGTCACTCGTTTTATATTCTACGTTGACGTAGAAGCCGACCAATTTGAAAACAATGAAAAGCACGTTTTCGTAATGCAGCTCCTGGTCACGGATCACTTCGTAGGTAGTATCAGCAAAGAAACTCTGCAGGCGGCGGAAGAAAGAGTTATAATCACCCGATTCCACTTCACGGACAAACTTCTGAATTTCAAACGGGGACTCTACCTTATTTACATTCGCATAAAAAGGAAGCAGGAAACGGACAAACCCTTCTTCCACTTCACGGTTAGGAAAGCCCAGGTGATATATTCCAAAACGTTCATCATACCCCTTGATGGTGAGGTATCCGCTCTGATAAATCACAGGTATAGGATTGGTGGATTCAGAGTCTATACTGTTCAGAACCTGGGCATCAGTTTCTTCATGCGCCATCCGTTCCAGGTCATAATGATGTTTTTTAAGTAATTTCACCAGATAGGTAGGCGTACCCGTTTCAAACCAATAACTGCCGAACTCCTTGCGTTTGAAAGCATTAAGCAGGCTGAACGGATTGTACATGCCGATTGAGTTATGTGTAAAGTGATAGCCGTCATAGCAATCTCTCAGTTCCTCACAGAGTTTATCGTAGGTAATTCCTCGCGCTGCTGCAAATTCATGAAGTTCTGTTTCCAGATTTTCATGGATTTCATGTTCACTGACACCACAAATTTCGACATACTCATTCCACATTGAAATATCATCCAGATTGTTCAAGTCACTGAACACACTAATTTTGCCAAATTTTGTTACACCGGTAAGCAGGGCAAACTTAATGCAACCGTCCTTCGTTTTGAGTGCTCCATAAAATGGCTTCAAGGTATTTCGGAATTGTTTTTGGAGCTCTTCATTACCAATGGCTTGCAGCATAGGTTTGTCATACTCATCTACCAGAATAACTACACGTTGCCCCGTCTTTTCGCAAGCACGCTGAATGATACCGGCAAAGCGCAGAGAAAAGGATGTCTCGGACGGACGGGTACCATATTGGCTTTCCCAATATTCAAGGTTATCATTCAATATTTTATCCAGACTTTCCGGCGTATCATACTTCTCAATATTAAGATCCAGATGCAATATAGGATATTTTATCCAATCCTTTTCCAATTTCTCTACTGCCAGTCCTTCAAACAGTTCCTTTTTTCCTTGGAAGTAAGCCTCTAAGGTAGAGATGAGTAAACTCTTTCCGAAACGCCGCGGACGACTCAGGAAGTAATAGCTTCCGGTTTTTACCATTTGATACATCAATGCCGTTTTATCAATATAGAAATAACCGTCATTACGAATCTTTTCAAAATTCTGAATACCAATTGGATAAATTTTATTGCTCATATTCTATTCTTTTTATAACAAAGACACCTGTTATGCAAAGATAGATATTTTCAAGAGAACTATTTCCCATAACAAGGTTAAAAGATTCTTTTCCGCAAAACGACACCAATTGCATGCCCACGCGTTTCTAGAATAAAAAAACAAAATCATTTCTCATATTCTCATAGGAAAGAATATTCATCTGATTACCAACCTCATATATTATGAGAATAAAATTATTTACATGTATTTCTCATGATTTTATCAAGAAAATACGCTTAAAATAATGCATTTCTCATCCTATTACCGGCATTTCTCATGCATCAAAAATAGTATTCTCATAGTCTGATCATCAAGGCTTAATGAACTGTAGTAAAGCTATCGTTCATTTTCATTATAACTAGCTGACAGTCAAAGATTATGCTACTGTAATCAATAGATTTTCAATAAGCAGGGCAGACGCATTAAAAATTATTTTCCTGTAAAAGTTGTGACAAATATTTTTCATCCCATCCCGCTTTTAGTCT
>NZ_JBCOWR010000049.1:0-1829 GCF_040918965.1 Bacteroides sp. RTP21281st1_H5_RTP21281_210402
GGTTCTTCGTCAAATTCCGTGCTTTTTTATTTTTAAATATGCCTTGTTTATATTTTATTATTTAGTTATAAATCAATATACTTTATAGTAATAAAAATAGCGAATATGCTTGTATTTTAGTAACTTTATAGCTGACCAAAGCATCCAGTTACTATGTATCCAAACATATCCGCCTTCGACAAAAATAATGAAAAAGAATCATTAAACAATCTTCAATCTAATAAAAGTTTTAGCCTTGTTTCCATCCGTCTTGCCGCGCCTGGCTTCAAGCAGGACCATCTGACGATACACGAAAATCACGTGTCAGTTCATTTATCCAGTATTCGCAAGACTTCCGTTTGCCCTTATTGCGGCCGAAGAACCAAACACGTACATAGTTATTATTTCCGTCATATTCAGGCATCTGAAAGCTTTAACATGGGTACTGTTCTTCTTGTAAAAGCCCGTAGATTTCGTTGTAAACACTGTGTACGCACTTTCAGCGAGTCCTTACCCGGTATAGCTCCCCGTTATGGACGAAAAACCCAAGAAGTTTTAGACAGAATAACTTCTGTATCTTTAAAAACGACTTCTCGTATCGCTTCATACTTATTGGGGCTTCAGCATATCTCTTGTAGCGCCTCCACTTGTCTACGCAGTATTGACCGGAATCTTCCGACTTCCCATGCTACAGCCATAGGAATCGATGACGCAGCTAAAAAGAAAGGGCACACTTATATGAGTGTGGTTGTGGATCAACATAGCCATCAGATCATTGCACTGCTGGACTGCCGTTCGGGTGAAGAGTTGGATAGCTATTTATTAGAAAACCAACAAATACAGTTTGTTACCAGAGACGGTTCCGCCACTTATGCCGACGCCATAAGCCGTTGCCTTCCGGGGGCAATTCAGATAAGTGACAAGTTTCATCTGATCAAAAAAATGCTTGATATGCTGGCCGATGAGTTTTCCGGGCTACTACGCGGCTTTTGGGGAGCGAAGAAAACATACAGCTTCCCAACCGTACAGGAATGTAAAACTGAGATTATGAAGGACTTTTGGAACCTGGGCGACCAAAGACATCGGGAGAAACTTCAGTTTTTTATAGAAGCGGATAATGCATACAGAGAAGGAAAGACTTTCTACCAGATAGCACAAACATATAATATGCATACAGAAAAGGTCAGGAAATTATTGTTCAAACATACACGTAAAGACTATATGAGCGATGAACAGAAATTAATCTTTAAATTTATTGATAAGCTGGCTCTGGAGTTTTCCTTGGGATGCTGGAAGGTGAATCAGTTAGTTAAAAGGATGGATAACAAACTCTCCGCATCTGCTATAAAACGAGTAAGTCAAACACTGAGAAACAATATCGGAAATCGGCAGAAAGAAATAAAAAAAGAGAATAGCAACATTGCAAAAAAAATAAAAGAAAACCGTATATCAAGAAAAACAATCCAGCGCTTTATACTTACCGGAAAAACAAAGTTGGAAGAACTTGAGAAACTTTATCAGAGTAAACGGGCCAAACAAGCAATAGAACTTGCACGAGAGTTCAGGGAAATTCTTAATAGAAACTCTCTGAATCCATTGGAGGGATGGCTCGAAAGGGCGGTGGAGGCAAAATCCCAAGCTATCAGAGGGTTTGCCAAATATATAAAATCAGACCTGAAAGCGGTAAAGGCAGCTATTGATTATTCCTGGAACAACGCAGTACTGGAAGGAACTGTTAATAAATTAAAGGCAATCAAAAGACAAATGTATAACAGGGCAAACATAAAATTACTGTTTGCTAAAATTAATGGATTTAGCACATAAAAAAGCACGGAATTTGACGAAGAACC
>NZ_JBCOWR010000050.1:0-1647 GCF_040918965.1 Bacteroides sp. RTP21281st1_H5_RTP21281_210402
GCAGTTATAAATGTTTCCTTGTTCCGGTTTATTTCTTCTGAAGTGAAACCGCAGGAATAACGGAGGTATTCATACACATGGCTATCTATTTGGTGACGTGCCGTTACTTTTGCTTGAAGTTCTTTTACTTCCAGTTCTTCATCCCTGAATTGAGGTTGATATACAGGGTAAAATCTAAATCCAGTTACTTTACTACGTTTGTTGTTAGGGTTTTCACGCACTTTTACGTAGTTGAATGTGTATGGGCAGCTTTCATCAAGCGCAGCCTTTGCTGGTTTTAATACTCTTTCCTCGAAGTTGTCGATTCTATCTTTTCCGTTTTTGTCTTTGTATTTGTCCGCAGGTATGCCAAGTCGTTCTTTTAAGTTGTCCAGTGATATATCCAAAGGGTACACCTGCCCACTCATGAGCATATAAAACCTAAGTGAATAGCCTGTAGGCAGCGCAAGAGCCTTGTTTAGTTCAAATTCCCTATATCCTTTTGCGAATTTGGTAAACACGTCCCAAAGGTCATTAGATACACGAAATGTTATAATACCGGTATGCTTTTTGTATTTCGGGTTAGATATAAATCCACATTTCCACCATTCCTCATCATCTTCGTAAGTGAAAAAACGTCCAGCCAGTGAATCGAGTGCAGCTATGATTTCGTTGTAGTCACGTCCGGAAAAAATAACGTCAGACACATGCATTTGCGCATCAACATCCCAAAGTCCATGCTCAAATTTGCGTTTCGTGCCTGCATAATCTTTCAGCTTTACTCCCTTTAGTTCAGCCTGGCAGGCTTCCAGTATGCGAAGAACTATTCTTTGTTCGTGTATGGACATGTCTTGCTGTTTGGACCATGTATATACCCATGATACAACTACGTCTTTATTTTTGGTAATAGGTAGCTTCTTTTTCATAACTATTTGATTTGCTGCAAAGATATAAAATACCTACATATAAACAAAAAAAGAAGGGTAAAACTCCCAAAGTGTAGGGAAAGTTCGTCTTAAAAACTCCCAAAGTGTAGGATTAAAACTCCCAAAGTGTAGGGAAACGCATGTTTTAATCCCTTTATTTATCGGTGTTTCCGCAAAAGTGATAGAGCATATTACAGACGATGCTTATAACAGACAAGGGGAATTTAGAGGGAAAAAGGCTGAAAATCAACTCGAAAAGAGGGGAAAAAGCAAAGCAACACCAACCAACGGGCGGTAGGCTTGAATATGGCTTTTAATGGCGTGTACACAAATAGGTACACAAATAGTTTGGAGGTTGAACTTTTATAGCTATATTTGCGGTGTAAATCAAATATATAAATATTATGCAGATAATTACAACGCGTGAATTTCGTGCCAATCAGAAGAAATATTTTGAACTGGCTGAAAAAGAGACAATCTTTGTTTCCCGTCGTAATGCCGCCCCCATAGTCGTATATGCGGCTACGGAAGAGGATTTCCCCTCAAGGGAAGAATTGGAGGCTATTCAGAGGGGTATTGAGGATATTAAGCAGGGACGAACTTTTAAAATGCGGAAGGATGAATCATTAGATGATTTTTTGAACCGTATAGAGGATGAGTGCAATGTATGAGATAGAATTTTCAAAAGAAGCTGCAAAACATGTACTGTTGCTAAGAAAGTCCTCTCCGCAACTCTTCAAAA
>NZ_JBCOWR010000051.1:0-1626 GCF_040918965.1 Bacteroides sp. RTP21281st1_H5_RTP21281_210402
CGACCGACCCAGTCCGCATCGTGAATGCTGTTATTGACAATCTCAATCTTGAGAGTTTCAAGAAGCTTTATAAGGAAACGGGCCGTTGTCCTTATCATCCTAAAATGATGCTTAAGGTGATAATCTACGCCTACATGAATAATATCTATTCTTGCCGTAAAATAGAGAAGCACCTCCTTCGTGACATTCATTATATTTGGCTTGCCGGTAATGAGCATCCGGATTTTATCACGATCAACCGTTTTCGTAACCGTGTAAAGGAGGAAATAAATAATGTATTTACCCAGTTGGTTCTTGTCCTTGCCGATAAAGGTTTCATCAGCCTTGATGTAGAGTATATCGACGGCACCAAGATTGAATCCAAAGCCAACAAATATACTTTTGTCTGGCGCAAGACAGTCGAACGGAACCGTACGATACTAATGGATAAAATCCGTATTCTCTTGGAGCAGGTGGATCAAGCCATTGCACAGGAGAACTCTATAAAAGACACATCCGTGGAGTTTACTCCCTGCAGGCTCTCTGACATAGTGGATGAACTTAAAGAAGCCCTGGAACGCCAGCCTGCAACAAAGGATAAGGAAGAAAAGAAAGCCCTGCGCAAAAAGAAGAAGCAGGTCATGGAACTTGAAGGGTATCGTGACAAGCTGATAGAATACGACAATCACCTTGATACCCTTGGAGAACGTAACTCCTATTCCAAAACCGATCCTGGTGCCACATTCATGCGCATGAAAGAAGATGCCATGAAGAACGGGCAGACCAAACCCGGATATAATCTGCAAATAGGTACTGAAAACCAATTCATCACAGACTTCCGTCTGTTTCCCAACCCTACCGATACACTGACCCTCATACCTTTTTTCCACTCTTTCCAGTACCGCTATAACCGTTTACCGAATATCTGTGTGGCAGACTCCGGTTACGGTTCGGAAGAAAATTACCGGTTCATGCAGGAGAATGGGATAGAAGCCTTCATCAAGTACAATTACTTCCATAAAGAACAGCGTCCTCGTTATACTCCCAACCCGTTCCATGCCGAAAGTCTCCATTACAATGCCCAAGAGGATTATTACGTTTGTCCTATGGGACAGCACATGAACCGTATAGGAACCAAACGTGACAAGACAGCGAGCGGATACATCATCGAAAGTGCCCGGTATAAAGCAAAAAGATGCGAAGGTTGCCCTTTGCGTGGCAGTTGTTTTAAAGCTCGGGGGAACCGTATTATAGAAGTCAACCACCGATTAAATCAATACAAACGGCAGGCACGGGAAAGGTTGCTCTCAGAAGAAGGTATCAAGCATAGAGGCAGGAGGTGTATAGAACCAGAGGCTGTGTTTGGACAAATGAAATACAACATGGCATACAGAAGATTCCGGCATGTGGGAGAAGACAAGGTTACAATGGACTTTGCTTTCTTTGCTATAGCCTTTAATATCAAAAAAATGTGTGCTAAACTGATAAAAGAAGGAAAGGGGCTCATTACAGTTGCCAAATATATGTTTATGGGACTATTTATAACCCGATATAATTGGAATATAGCAACTTGTTGCCAAATGCATGAGGAAAAAGCAGCATAGCCAAAAGAAAATATAGCAGAACTGTAAAATATAAAAGAGGTTG
>NZ_JBCOWR010000052.1:0-1499 GCF_040918965.1 Bacteroides sp. RTP21281st1_H5_RTP21281_210402
GTATTGGGTAGAGTTAGACCCTACCCGTGGGGGTGAAATGGCAAAGACACGGCCATGTGTAGTTGTCACTCCTTCAGATTTGAATATGTACCTTACAACAGTAGTCATTGTTCCGATAACCTCAACGATAAGAAATTATCCTTACCGGGTTCTGTGTTCTGTAGCCGGGCGTGAAGGAGAGATAGCCACTGATCAAATTCGCACGGTGGATAAAAGCCGGCTGAAAAGAAAGATTGGAGATTTGAATTTCAGTGAGATAAAAAGGTTACGTGAAGTATTTCAGCAAATGTTCTGTGAATAATGGAAAGTACGGAAAGAAAAATGCAAATAAGACATTATGAAACCAACTGACTACATCGAATGGGATAACCTGAAGGATATTCCATTCTTCCTCTGTCAAGTAGTCGAGGACAGAGAAAAACAAGATTTGGATATTTACTATTTGGGCAAACGTGTCTTGCACGATTACGACCATGTGGGGCACTATTTGCGGACTGCCGTTATCTTGTTCCGCAGGGTAAAGAGCCGCACAGCAGACTGGGTAAACCTGCGTAACCTTTGGACGCTGCGCAACTGTGTGCGTGAGAACTACAATCACGGCATAGGAATGAACGACCTTATTTTTGGGGAGAATTTCGATGGAGATAATCTCGATACGCTTACACCACTTACAAAGAAACGCTTTGATTTTTTGTGTAAGCGGATTAAGGAACTTGACCCATATGCAACTATTTAACACTCCATTGAGTGAAGGCAGGGCTTGTCTTTGTGTGCTCCCCCTTTGGGGGACGGGAGGGGGATAAGAAAAAAAATACCACCGGAGATGTCGGATATCCGTCAATTCACTCCGGTGTTTTTTTTGCAACTCTCCCGTATCGCTCGGCAAGGGTTGTCTTTGTGTACGGCAAAGATAGTTTTTTTTCCGGAAGTATCTTTGTCTGTTGTGGATTTAGTAGTGTATTTGTGTCAGAATTGCGCAGCCGGGGGAATGGGGGCGAGCCCCCATACTAGATAAACTAGAAAGTTTCGTGGTAAATGCTTTTTGACTTGTTATATGTAGGTTTTTTGAATGATGTTTGGCGGTTTGGAATGAATTACCTACTTTTGGGCTGAGAAAAAACGAAAGCCCGAAGGCAGTAACCAACGGGCTTTGTATTTTAAGAATTAGCAATCGTTTGTGTTCGTTCTTGGCGGGGCGGATACCAAACGAAAGCCACATCAAAATTTCATATGTGCAAAGATAGAACAAATATAACCAACTGCAAAGAAAGTCCGTTAAAAAACGGTTCTGATAGTCTTAAAAAAAAGGCTAAAGTAAAAATCATATCCCATAATTTTACTCGAAAACTTTCGGAAAAGAATCCGGATAGTAAGCTGATGAAAGCATATATGGATGCCCATGTGTGTTCAAATGTTTATACTGTGCAGGGAGGTAAGGCGCATTCCCATTATTGTCATCGGGCTTTTTGTCCTATCTGTCAGCGTATTCAAACGGCACA
>NZ_JBCOWR010000053.1:0-1535 GCF_040918965.1 Bacteroides sp. RTP21281st1_H5_RTP21281_210402
TTGTTACCGCAGGACACGTTGTACAAAAAGCTGGAACTTATGTATACGAAAATGAATCGATGAGTACTCCTATAGGTTGTGCTGAAATTTCACAAACGTCAGGAGATACGGATGCTGCCTTTTGTTATTCAATGAATGGATATACATTTTCAAATCATTTATATAGCGATTTTTTATCTGTTAATCCAAAACTATCTTCTTATTTAGTTAATTCAAAAGTCGCAATTCGTGGTAGGCATAGCGCAAGTACTGGTTATATTAACTCCACTTATGCAACATCCACTTTTAAATGGCCCTCTCAAGGCATATCAGTTACTTTAACTGGCATAGTAAAAATGACCTGTAATTCACAAAGCGGAGATAGCGGATGCATTGTTTACACTCCTGATGATATGAATATAGCCGGAACATTAATAGGAGGTGTCACAAATTCCAATCCTTCATATTTTATGCCTGCTTCTCGTACCGTGGAAAAATATGGTTTGGAATTGTATTAGAATTATAAGCTTTGCTGTTTTCATTATATCCTGTTCGAATAAAAAAAACAGTAATTATATAGACACGTTAACTGTAAATGAAGTAATTTCCAATTGGAAGAATTCTATTAAAGAGAAAGGAGAACCACCTTATTTAGGAGGTATGTATGTGGAAAATGGAATTGTCTACTTTTGTATTACAAACGACACATACAATATACGGAATGATATTTTTGAAAGATGTAAAAGTTCCAATGGAGTAATTATAAAAATGTGTGGAAACAGTAAAGAGTCCTTAATGCAGCAAATAAAGATTTTAGACTCCTTATTACTTGAAAAAGATTTTACAAAATTAAAGTATTATGGTCACTATTTAGATGAAAGAAGGAATAAAGTAGTCATAATGTTGGGCGACACATCTACAAGTAATATTGCCTCCTTTAGAAAAAGTGTTATAGACTCTCCCAATTTAATTTTTGAGAAATCAGAAGAAATGTTTTTTGAATAAAGAGCAAGCCGCCGGAACTCCATAGATTCCCGGCGGCTTTTATATATAGGAATGGCATCAGTGCCATTTAAGAGTTTGCAAAGAATTACTATCTTTGCAAATATTTGGTTTTCTACCCATTTAACTCGTACATTTCTATTCCTTCCCTTCTTTCTGCTCTTGCATCTGCTGGTAATATTCATAAAAGGGCTGGTATCTGTCCCGTTCCTTGGCAGCATCCACCCACAAATAACACATGAGGCAGGCAAACAAGAGGGAGATAACGGCACAAAGAATGGAGTAGAACGAAACCCGTTTATCCACATAGCCGCCATTTTTCATTCTGTTCCCCAGCCGTTCAAATTCCGCCAATACGCTTTTTAGGCGATTTTCGGCACTTTCAAGGCTTCCTCTATCTACTTCTACCTTTTTGGCTGTTGCGTCCTCTATGCGCTTCGTATAGGATTCTACGCGCTTCAACTCTTGAAACACCAGCTCTACCGCAAGTTGCGGATTTACTTTGGGCGTGGTGTCCTTTCTCTTTCGGGGGCTGTACTGTCCCTGCTTATAGG
>NZ_JBCOWR010000054.1:0-1473 GCF_040918965.1 Bacteroides sp. RTP21281st1_H5_RTP21281_210402
CAATACTTCGGTAAATTTTTACCGAAAAATTAAAAGTTAAACAATAAAACCGGCAAAAGTCGGTTCGGAAACACTAAAGAGGTCATTGAAATGTTGTCAAAAACGAATGGTTAAGCATGAAGAAATGTGCTGAAAAAAATGTGCTAACCTGCTGATAATAAAGGTAAAAAAGTATTGCATAATTCGCTGGTTTTTTAGTAAATTAGAAGTCTCTCAACTCTTCTGATTATGACTAAAGAAACACTCCTTATGCAATACCAATCCGAGTGCCTGTCGGCTCTCAAATCAGTAGCGAATATACAAAAACCTTTTGAAAAAACGTTCATGGACACCATGAAATTATTCATGGCCATCCCGGATCGTATAAACTTCCTCCAATTGGGCAGATATGGCTGTTTCTCAGAACAGACTTATCGTAACCTTTTTGAGCATGAAACTTTCGACTGGTTTGCGTTCAACGGCTCTATCATCAGCAAGCATCTCACAGGCAAAAGAAAAGCCATCGCCATCGATCCTTCCTATATTCCCAAATCAGGCAAGAAGACACCTTGGATAGGTTACTTCTGGTCCGGTTGTGCAGGAGAATACAAGCGTGGACTGGAAATCATGGGCATCGGTGTCATTGACATCGACAATCATGAATGCATGACTTTAGGTTCCATTCAGACGCCGGATTGTAAGACCTTGGATAATATGGACAAGAGCCTCGTTGACTGGTACAGCAGCTATCTTATCAGCAGAAAAGACAAGCTGCAAAGCATATCCAAAACGGTGGTTGCAGACGCATTCTTTTCCAAGGAAACATTCATAACACCTATGTGTGAGAACGGTTTCCATGTCATCAGCCGCTTTAGGAATGATGTTGTCCTGTACTATCCGGCATTGGAACAGAAAACAGGAAAACGTGGCCATCCCAAGTGGTTTGACGGCAGGATTGACTTTGCCAATTTGGATTTGACCCGGTGCAAGGAATACGAGGTGAACAAGGGAAAGCTATACGGATTGAGGGTATATGCAAAAGCTCTCAAAAGGTATGTTTCCTTAGCCATCTGGTATCCGATGGACGGGAGGACAGACAAGTGGCAGCTTTACTTCTCTACAGACGATTCCATGGATGGACGCGAGGTGCTGGATTATTACAGAACCAGGTTCCAGTTGGAATTTTGCTTTAGAGATGGCAAGCAGCATGCAGGAATCACCAACTGCCAGTCTACCGACTTCAGGAAATTGGATTTTCACTTCAATGCATCGCTTGCTGCTGTCAACTTGGCCAAAGCGGCATGTAAGAGGCTCGGAATAACCTATTCCATATCCTCCTGCAAGTCATTCATACACAATGCTTATATGCTTGAACGATTTATTTGCGTGTTTGGGATTAGCCCAGACCCGCAAGTTATTGACAAACTTTTCAAAGAACTCATTTTATTTACTGCCAGAGCCGCTTAGGCGTGGCGAATTTTTAACGAACTATTG
>NZ_JBCOWR010000055.1:0-1322 GCF_040918965.1 Bacteroides sp. RTP21281st1_H5_RTP21281_210402
AAGGGGACTTCTATAAATTAAATCCCTGATTATAAGTTGCATAAGCGGATAAAATGCTTATATTTGCAGAAACAGACAAAATAATCATTGATCATGAACAAGTTAAGCCGCTATCGCAAGTTACGCTATAAAAGTGTGTTTGAATCCGAGAATCAATCGTCTCGCCTTAACGTGATAGGCAACCCACTAGAGAGACTGTCGTCATTGGTGGACTTTGAGATATTCCGTCCGACATTGGAAGCCTCTCTGTTCACAGGCGAGCGTAAGGGCAATGCCGGGCGTCCTCCCATAGATTGTGTGTTGATGTTCAAGATACTGTTTCTCCAGCGTTACTATGGCCTGAGTGACCATCAGATAGAATATCAGATAGTGGACCGCACCAGTTTCCGCGCTTTTCTGGGGATAGAGAACGTGGATGATGTACCGGACGAGAAGACAATCTGGAAGTATCGCGAAGCCCTCACGTCCGTCGGTGCGTATGACAAGTTGTTTGAAGACTTCCGTACGTTCATGGAGGCCAAGGGCCTTCAGTTCAACGAGGGGCGGATCATAGATGCCAGTTTTGTCGTTGCCCCACGCCAGCGCAACACTCGTGAGGAGAATGCGAAGATAAAGGAGGGCAAGGGCGACGAACTGTGGAATGACAATCCTCACAAGAAATTCCATAAGGATGTGGATGCCCGTTGGACGAAGAAGCGCGGTGACACGTTTTACGGCTACAAGCAGCATGTCAAGGTAGACAAAGGCAACAAGGTAATCCTCTCGTATGCAACAACGCCTGCCAATGTGCATGATTCCAAAGGTTTTGAGCAGCTGCTTGATGAGTCAGACAAGGATAAGGATTTGTATCTTGACGCAGGATATGCCGGGCAGGAGTCAACCGTGAAGGAGCATGGCATGAATCCGATAATCTGCGAGAAAGGCCGTCGGAATCATCCTCTGACAGAAAAACAGAAGGCTGAGAACAGGCGCAAGTCCAAGACCCGTTGCCTTGTCGAGCACGTATTCGGTTTTGAAGAGCAAAGTATGCACGGCCTTATTGTCAGGACAATAGGGATTGTACGGGCGAAGGCGAATGTGGCGATGACAAATTTGACCTACAACATCTTCCGCTACATCCAGATTGTGTGCAATAAACGTGAATTGGCGATTGCCCAATAAAAAGAGACGGGGTGTATCCTCAAAAATGCAAAAATCCCTCATTTTTTTTGGGGGGGGTAGATTAAATTGCTTAACTTTACGCAAGATTATCTTGCTCAAGACAGTTAAAGGGTTCTGCTGCCTTATGCAAGAAATAAAAAATGGAATTGATAGAACCCACC
>NZ_JBCOWR010000056.1:0-1165 GCF_040918965.1 Bacteroides sp. RTP21281st1_H5_RTP21281_210402
GTTATAAGGTCACCCGGAAGGATGAACTTTTGCAGGATATTTATTTAGATGAGGATATTTTTCCTAATAGTGGGTAGTTGTTAGTTTGTTGTATTGTTTTCTTGGTATGGTGTGAGTTCTATGTATTCTCTATTCATGAAAGGATCGCCAAATTTTCCACTTCTGTCATAGAAGGAAAATTTGTTTTTAGTTAGCTCGTCTATGTCCCAGTAATGTTCTCCACCAAAATAAATGGTACTGAAACTTGGATCACCGAATGACCATTGTCCGTAGATATTGGCTTCTTTTTTATTTCCTTGTTTGTCGATTTCTATATTTGTACGGGTATATGTTCCGTTTTTATTGAATTTGTATGTACCTTGCCAGACACTGCCGTTTTCGTCTGTTGTTTTTTTACCAGCCCATGTAATATCACAAATTAATGAGATTATGCTTTCTTCTCCATGGTTGTAGTATCCTTGTTTTTCAACACATCCGGTGTTTGAAATAAGAAAAAGTGATACTGTTGAAATAAGTAAAGAGATATGTATTATTCTATTCATAGTTAAATATTTAATATTCAATGCAAAAATAGGAGAAATTTTATATTTTTGGGCGAAACCTTTATTTATTAACTTTAAAAAAGGAGGATTTATGAAAAAAGTAATGTTTATGTTCATCAGTCTACTGACTGTTTTGGGTGTTTGTTCGTGTAATGATAATGAAGTAATAGAACCTGTGGTTAGTGATTCTGTATCTGATATGGAGGTCTTATCTCGTTTCGTTGATGTAAATGAGATTACAAATGAATACTATATCAATGAGAATAAGAAAACGAGGGCGTTGTCTTATGTAACAGGTTCGGATTGGCAGGATTTAGAAAAAGTTAGTCCTTTGAGTATTGAAAAATATAAGAATAACCTGCAGGTTTTAAATGCTCAAGTGGCAAGTGCTATTTCAAATCCTAATACCGCTTATGTTGTTTTTTCTGTAAATGGAAAGACTTTGGTTAAAAAGGTGAAGGAGGATGCTAATTTTGATTTTTCAGTATTTAGGGATGTTGTAACGGAAACGAGGGCTGTTCTCCCTTCTTTGAGTATTAATGGAGGTTCTCAAAGCACTACCGGAGTTTTTTACGATTCCAGTCGTACTTTAAAGATGCAAGTTGATTTGAATGCTTCAATAC
>NZ_JBCOWR010000057.1:0-1038 GCF_040918965.1 Bacteroides sp. RTP21281st1_H5_RTP21281_210402
GTTGCATCAGGAGGATGATGTTCTCTTTAAAATCATTACTCATCGGTATAGTTTTGTTTGCCGCATCTGTTCCCAAAAGGTGCGAGGGTTTATATATAAAAAGAGCGTAGGAACTATCTACCCATGTCTTCATAAGGTATCGGCTAGAAACCCTCCACGAACACAAGTGATAGCCCCACGCCCAATTGAGTATATAACAAGGTCATATATACAAAAGATGCGTGAGACCTGTCACTTATTGCTTTTCGTGAAAAAAATTAGCCGATTTTTTATGAAGATTGCAATAAATAACCGTTCTCAATAAAATTATCAAAAACTTACTTTCTTCGCTCGAAAGTAAACTATGACAAAAGTAGCAATTTATATTTAGCAAGCAAACTATATTGACAAAGAAATGAATGGGAGACATAAAATTATCCTAGTGATACATAGGCAGCATGCAAATATTCCAATTGCTCTTTCATACTTGAAGGCATAACGCATTTATGAGTCAGGTCCAAAAGATATACGAGAGCTGAACTCAAAAACTCAAGTTCTTACTAGAAACGATTTCGAAAAATCATTTCTCATGTTCTCATAGTTCAAGTGATAACTATCTGTAAATAAATGATATGACTGAATGAGAAATAAAATAAGAAACGGCATTTCTCATTGTTTTTATGCATTTTCACCTTAAAAATCATGTATTTCTCATACTTATTTAAATCATTTCTCATTGGGAATAAAACAACATGAACCGGATTTGAACAATCTGAAACATTTATTATGCACTTGAAAAAGGTATGGAGAACCGTTCAATAAAATATCTGCGGAAAAACTAAAAGACCAGGAAACAATAATCGGGTTCAAGGCAAACGCCAAAAAGGATAACGCTTAATTACACATTATCAGGCAGTTATCAAGATGACAAAGAACGACATACGCATGTTTTTCTATAAGCATTTCTATCATTGCACTCCACACAGGGCAGACGCATTAAAAATTATTTTCCTGTAAAAGTTGTGACAAATATTTTTCATCCCATCCCGCTTTTAGTCT
>NZ_JBCOWR010000058.1:0-936 GCF_040918965.1 Bacteroides sp. RTP21281st1_H5_RTP21281_210402
GGTCTATAATGAGCTTCGTGAACTGGTCAAGGATAGTTATTACGTCATGGCCGATGAGACGCCCCATCCCGTACTTGAAAGCGACCGTCCCGGTGCCCTTCACCGCGGGTATATGTGGAACTTCTATCTGCCCCGGTTCCATACCCCCTTCTTTGAATACCACAAGGGACGTGGCAGCAGCGGAATAGACACACTGCTGGCAGGACAGGTCCGGGTGGTACAGAGTGACGGCTTTGCAGTATATGACGAGTTCGACACGCTACCCGGAAAGTTACACCTGTGCTGCTGGGCACACGTCAGGCGCAAGTTTGTGGAAGCGGAAGGGAATGACCCTCCCAGAGCAGGGTATGCACTTGAACAAATAGGCAGACTGTATGCTGTGGAGGAGAAAATCAGGATAGAACATCTGGAAGGCGGGGCTGTAGTAAAGCTTCGCCGGGAAGAATCGTACCCTATTATCAAAGGACTGGAAAAATGGTGCAAGGAGGAATATGAACATACGGTTGAGAAATCGCCTATTGCCAAGGCCATATTCTATATGTACACACGATTTGAACAACTGTCCGGATATGTCAACGATGCACAATTCTGCATTGACAATAATCCGGTGGAGCGTTCTATAAGACCATTGACTTTGAACAGAAAAAACACTCTTTTCTCCGGATCACATGAGGCGGCACATGCAGCGGCAATATTCTTTTCACTGATGGGATGTTGCAGGGAAAATAAGGTGAACCCAAAACTATGGATGCAGGACGTGTTGATTAGGGTACAGGAGAAAGAAAGAGAAGAGAAAAACGACTACTCCGATTTACTGCCATTTAATTGGAAAGGATAAACGAGAAAGATTGATAAAGCCAAAAGCCAGACGAAGTACGTCTGGCTTTTGGCTTTATTATAGCTTGGAAAGAAACACGCACAAGGCCGAATGCTTAC
>NZ_JBCOWR010000059.1:0-1000 GCF_040918965.1 Bacteroides sp. RTP21281st1_H5_RTP21281_210402
ACCTATAGGAGTACTCATCGATTCATTTTCGTATACATAAGTTCCAGCTTTTTGTACAACGTGTCCTGCGGTAACAAATCCTGTAACAGGTACAACATGACTATCTTTTCGCTTAGCTCGGAATCCGACAGAACCATATGAACGTGTTCCGGAAACAATACTTTGCCCTGTTAGTATTTCGCTTAGGAAAGCTGGTTTTTCTGATTTCACAAACTTCAAGAAGGGTTCTTCTAAAACTTCTTTTTTGAAGTCTTGTATATTTGATTCTGAAATGTCACCTAAATAGACTTCTATGTTGTTGTCTGTATCGCAGATAGAAAAACCATAAAATTCAAAAGGATTATCTGCATTCTTTTTAGATAACAAATAGTTATCCATCTTTTCTGCTGCATTTAATAGTTCTGAATAAGAATATTCACAGATATCCACAATGGATCCATTTCCACCACATCGAGTGATTAAATCTTTTTCTATCTCTTCCGAAGTTTTATTGACTACCTTTACAACCAGTTTGCCTTCTTTGTTTAAATAGGCTCCTCCATAATATGAAGGATATGATAAATGCTTTATCTCACTACTTCGAGATACTGCATTTTGAAAAGATTTCATTAGATTAGCACCAAGTTCATTTCCGGATAAGGTTTCTTGCTGATGAACAGTGTTATTTATCTCGTCTAATTCAGACGTGCATGATACTAAAGCTATTGCTATCATGCTTAAAATAACATAATAAAACTTTTTCATAATGGTATAATTTAAAGTTAATATCCACAAATATAGCAATTCCTTTTGAAAATCAAGCACTATACTCCTTTATTTTCCCCTTTAGTGCATTGATAATCCAACCTTTTGGATTATTCTTTTCTCGTGATTTTCCGTTTAGGATAGCCAGTTCTCTTATAAGGTCAGTAATATTTTCTTGTGCAGTTATAAATGTTTCCTTGTTCCGGTTTATTTCTTCTGAAGTGAAACCGCAGGAATAACGGAGGTATTCATACAC